>NZ_CALROB020000031.1:0-64381 GCF_943369675.1 Polaromonas sp. YR568
CTTCGAGCACGTGCGGCGTCTCCGACAGGCCCGTCATGAAGATCACCGGGATGTGCGCCATCACGGGGTTGGCCTTGATCTGCCGGCAGGTGTCAAAGCCCGAGAGGCCGGGCATGACGGCGTCCAGCAGGATGGCGTCGGGCGCGACCCGCTCCAGGCGCTGCAGCGCCGAATCGCCGTCGCGCGCCACCAGCACGGTGTAGCCCTCGCCTTCCAGCGTGTCGCACAGCTTGCCCAGGCTGCTGGGGGCGTCGTCCACCACCAGCACCACCGGGCGTTGCTCTTCCGTGGCCTCAAGCATCAACGTCCTCCGTCAAATGATCCAGCAGCAGCTCCAGTTCGCAGCGACTCACAAAGCCACGCAAGCGGGCGCAACTGGCGGCCAGCGCCGGGTCTTCGGCCGTGACGCGGTCCAGCAGGCGGTGCAGGCCGTGCACATGGCCCAGCTTCACCAGGCGTATCAGCCCGGCGCGCGCCTCCTCGGGCAGGCCCAGCGTGCTTTCCCCGGCCCCGCCGGCGGCCAGCGGCGACGGCGAGACCACGGAGGTCACCCACTCGAGCCCCAGGTGGCGCTGCAAGGCGTCCATCAATTCCGATTCGAGCACCGGCTTGCCGACAAAAGCCTGGCAGCCCGACGCCTTGAGGCGCGAGGCCTGGTTCTCAAACACATTGGCCGACACCACGATGATGGGCACGCTGTCATAGCCCCTGTGGCGTATCTGCAGCGCGGTTTCCCAGCCATCCATGTCGTCCATGCTGATGTCCAGCAGGATGGCGTCGGGCACACCGTCCTTGAGGCTGTCTATGCACTCCAGGCCGCTGGCCGCCTCTTTCACGTCAAAGCCCAGCGGCGTGAGCATGCCGGCCAGCATCTGGCGCTGCACCGGCTGGTCGTCCACCACCAGCAGCGTCCTGCGCTTGCCGAAGAAGCCGGCGATCTGGTGCGGCGGGTCGGCCAGCGGGCCGGGGTCGTCGATCTCGCGCAAATACAGGCGCACGCTGAAGGTGCTGCCCTTGTCAGGCTCGCTTTGCAGGGTCAGGTCGCCGCCCATCAGCGCGGTCAGGAGGCCGGTGATGGTCAGGCCCAGGCCGGTGCCGGGCTCGCCGCGGCGGCGGCCCGCGGCGCCGCGCTCAAAGGGCAAAAAGATGCGCTGCTGGTCCTGCGGCGCGATGCCTATGCCGGTGTCCACCACGTCGAAGCGGATCACCTCGCGCCGGCAGTCCACATGCAGCTTCACGCTGCCCGTGTCGGTAAACATCACCGCATTGCTCAGCAGGTTGATGATGATCTGGCGCAGCCGCTTGGCGTCGGCCTGCACCCAGGCCGGCATGCGGCCGCTGTGGGTGTAGAAAAAATCCACGCCCTTGGCTTCTGCCTGCGGCCTCACCATGCTGACCAGCCCTTCGAGGAAGTCGGGCAGCGGCACGGGAATCGGCTCCAGCCGCAAGCGGCCGGCCTCGATGCGCGCCAGGTCCAGCAGGCCGTCGACGAGTTGCAGCAGGTGCTCGCCGCTGCGCTGTATGGTCTGCACGGCGACGCGCGGGGTGCTGGCTAGCGCCTCGCTTTTCAGCAGAATCTGCGAATAGCCCAGGATGCTGTTGAGCGGCGTGCGCAACTCGTGCGTCATGCCGGCCACGTAGCGCGTCTTGGCCTGGTTGGCCGACTCGGCCACTTCCTTGGCGGTCTGCAGCGCGGCATCGGTGCGCTGGTGCGCCTCGATCTCGCGCGACAGCAACTGGTTCTGCCGGTTCGATTCGTCCTGCGCCATGCGCCGGCTTTCGCTGCCCAGCACCACCCACCAGCTGCAGACCGCGACGATCAGCAACAGCATGGCGAAGACTTTCACAAAAGCAGAACGCAGCAGGCCCGGGAGATCGCCCGAGGGCGGGAAGGTCGTCTCCTGCATGTAGACCATGCCCATCACCGTGGCCAGCAAAGCGCACAGCGACAGCATCACCACCATGTAGTGACCGACGCGGAAGTTCACGCGGCTGGACAACGCGCTGGGCAGCAGCTTGCTTAAAAATTCCTCGGCCTGCTCGGCGGCGCGCGAGCGCGTCTTGCAGCGGTCGTGGCAGCGCGACTCCAGCGTGCAGCACAGCGAGCAGATGGGCGCGCCGTAGGCCGGGCAGCTGGCCATGTCTTCGGCCTCGAAAGCGTTTTCGCAGACGTGGCAGCGCACCCTCTGGCCCGGCACGCCCATGGCCTGCGGCTTGCGCGCGACGTAGTAGCGCCCCTTGGTCAACCAGGCCAGCAGCGGCGACAGCACCAGCGCCATGCCCAGCGCGATGAAAGGCGAAAAGGCCTCGGCCTTGGGGCCCATGGCACCGGTATAGGCGAACACCGACACCACCGTCGCCAGCAGCATGGAGCCCAGGCCCACCGGGTTGATGTCGTACAGGTGCGCGCGCTTGAACTCGATGCCCGGCGGGCTTAGGCCCAGGGGCTTGTTAATGACAAGGTCGGCCACCAGCGCGCCCACCCACGCAATCGCCACGTTGCTGTAAAGGCCCAGCACTTTTTCGAGCGCGGAAAAGACGTCGAGCGTCATCAGCAGCAGCGCAATGGCCACGTTGAACACCAGCCACACCACACGGCCCGGGTGGCTGTGAGTCAGGCGCGCGAAGAAGTTCGACCATGCGAGCGAGCCGGCGTAGGCATTGGTCAGGTTGATCTTGAGCTGCGACACCACGACGAAGACCACGGTCGCGGCGAGGATCCAGGCCGGGTCGCTGAAGACGTAGGCGAAGCCCGCCAAATACATCTGCGTGGGCTCCACCGCCTTGGAGGCCGGCAGCTCATGCTGCAGCACCAGGAAGGCCAGGAAGGCGCCGCCCAGCATCTTCAGCATGCCCAGCACAATCCAGCCCGGCCCGGCCATCAGCACCGCGGCCCACCAGCGCCGGCGGTTGGCGTGCGTCTTTTCAGGCAGGAAGCGCAAGAAGTCGACCTGCTCGCCGATCTGCACCACAAGCGAGAACGCCACGGTGGCCGCCGCACCAAACATGAGCGGGTCGAACTCGCTGCTGCCCGAGGTGCGGCCGGTGAGGCCCGTGAAGTCCGAAAACGCCTGCGGGTTCTTCCACAGCACCGCCAGGTAAGGCAAGAGCAGCAGCACGCCCCACAGCGGCTGCGTCCACATCTGCAGGCGCGAGATCAGCGTGATGCCGCGGACCACCATGGGCACGATGACCACGGCGCTGATCACATAACACCAGGCGATCGGGATGTCCAGGTACATCTGCAGCGCCAGCGCCATGATGGCCGCCTCCAGCGCGAAGAAGATGAAAGTGAAGCTCGCGTAGATCAGCGAGGTGATGGTCGAGCCCAGGTAGCCGAAGCCGGCGCCGCGCGTCAGCAAGTCCATGTCCACGCCGTAGCGCGCCGCGTAGTAACTAATGGGCAGGCCCGTGAAGAAGGTGATCAGCCCCACCACCAGGATGGCCCACAGCGCGTTGGTGAAGCCGTAGTTGAGCGCGATGGCGCCGCCTATGGCCTCCAGCGCCAGGAAGGACATGGCGCCGAAGGCCGTGTTGCCCACGCGCCACTCCGACCACTTGCGAAAGCCGCGCGGCGTGTAGCGCAGCGCGTAGTCCTCGATGGATTCGTCGGCCACCCACGCGTTGTACTCGCGTCGAATACGGAAAATTTTCTGGGTGGCGATGGTCAAGGCGGTCTCCGTCAATCGGCCGTAGGGCTGCGGCAACTCACTCCCCAACGTCCCGCAAGAAGTGTGCCCGCATCTGGTGCAGCGCACCAGCAAGGGGGGCTACGTTGATTGACGTATAGGGATGCGCAGCCCTTGTGAACATGATTCACCTGACCCAACCGTAAGCCTTCCTCTTTTTATTGCGTCAGTTTTTTCTTTCACCTTTTCACGTTTTCACTTTTCATCAACCGCAGGAGCCCAGCATGTCCAACGACGATCGCGACCCATCTTCCTTCATCAACCGCCGCCGCCTCATGCAGGGCGTCGCCGCGGCCCTGCCGCTGGCCGGCCTGCCCGGCTGGGCACAAGCCCAGCAATTCCCCACGGCCAAGGTCAACACCACCAAGCTGGCCGTCACCGACACCGAAGTGACCGTAGGCCAGCTGCACTCGGCCACCGGCACCATGGCGATTTCCGAGACGGGTTCCATCCAGGCCGAGCAACTCGCCATCGACCAGATCAACGCCATGGGCGGCGTGCTCGGCCGCAAGATCAAGGTCATCAAGGAAGACGGCGCCTCCGACTGGCCGACCTTCGCCGAAAAATCCAAGAAGCTGCTGGTCAACGACAAGGTCGCCGCCGTGTTCGGCTGCTGGACCTCGGCCTCGCGCAAGGCCGTGCTGCCCATCTTCGAAAAAGAAAACGGCATGCTCTACTACCCGACCTTTTACGAAGGCCTGGAGCAGAGCAAGAACGTGATCTACACCGGCCAGGAAGCCACGCAGCAAATCCTTTACGGCCTGGACTGGGCGTCGAAAGAAAAGAAAGCCAAGACCTTCTTCCTGGTCGGCTCCGACTACATCTGGCCGCGCACCTCGATGAAGATCGGCCGCAAGCACATTGAAGCCCACCTGACCGGCAGCAAGGTCGTCGGCGAAGAGTACTACCCGCTGGGCCACACCAACTTCAACTCGCTGATCAACAAGATCAAGGTCGCCAAACCCGACTGCATCTTCATCGCGGTGGTCGGCGGCTCCAACGTGGCCTTCTACAAGCAGCTCAAAGCCGCCGGCGTCACCGCCGCCAAGCAGTTCCTGCTGACCATCTCGGTGACGGAAGACGAAGTGCTGGGCATTGGCGGTGAAAACATGAACGGCTTCTACGCCTCCATGAAGTACTTCCAGTCGCTGGACAACCCCAACAACAAGGCTTTCGTGACGGCCTTCAAGGCCAAGTACGGCAAGGATGCGGTGATCGGCGACGTGACGCAGGCCGGCTACCTCGGCCCCTGGCTGTGGAAAGCAACGGTCGAGAAAGCCGGCAGCTTCGACGTGGACAAGATCGCCGCGGCTTCCGCCGGCATCGAACTCAAGACCGCACCCGAAGGCTACGTGAAGCTGCATGAAAACCACCACCTGTGGAGCAAGGCCCGCATCGGCCAGGCGCAGGCGGACGGCCAGTTCAAGGTGGTCGCCGAATCCCCGGCCCTGATCGAACCCAACCCCTTCCCCAAGGGCTACCAGTAAGCGAGCGCGCTGGCCCCTACCGGTTCATTCCGCCGTGTGGCGGGGTGAGCCGGCAGGGGCTTTCTTGACTGACGCATTGTTTTTTGATTGACCCGCCGCACCGGAGCCCCACCATGAATCTTTCCGAAATGCTCAACATCGGCCTGATGCAAGGCTTTGCCGGGCTCAGCCTGTTTTCCGTACTGCTGCTCATGGGCCTGGGACTGGCCATCATCTTCGGCCAGATGGGCGTCATCAACATGGCGCATGGCGAGTTCATGACCATAGGCGCCTACACGATTTACCTGTTTTCGCACCTGTCGGAAACCTACGCACCCGGCTTTGTGCAGGCTTACTTCCCGTTTGCCATCGTCGCGGCCTTCATCTTTGCCTTCGCCGTCGGCTGGCTGGCCGAATGGGCCTTCATACGCCACCTCTACAAGCGCCCGCTGGACACCCTGCTGGCCACCTGGGGCCTGTCGCTGGGCATGCAGCAGATCTTTCGCACCACCTTCGGCGCCAAGGAAGTCAGCCCCACGCTGCCCGAGTGGCTGATGGGTTCCTGGGCCCCGGCTGAAGGCCTGGACATTCCCATCAACGGCATGTTCGTGATGGCGCTGACCCTGGTGGTGACCTGCGGCGTGCTGATCGCGCTGCACAAGTCGCGCTGGGGCCTGCGCGTGCGCGCCACCGTCGCCAACCGCGTGATGGCCAACGCCACCGGCATCAACACCAAAAAGACCGACCGCCTGACCTTCGCCATCGGCTGCGGCATCGCCGGCGTGGCCGGCGCGGCCTTCACCACCATAGGCTCCACCGGCCCGACCAGCGGCTCGCTCTACATCGTCGACGCCTTCCTGGTCGTCACCTTCGGCGGCGCCGCCAGCCTGCTGGGCACCGTGGTCTCGGCCTTCGGCATCGCACAGACCCAGTCCATCGCCGAGTTCTTCATGACCGGCTCCATGGCCAAGGTGCTGACGCTGATGACCATCGTGACCATCCTGATGCTGCGCCCGCAAGGCCTGTTCGCCTCCAAGGTTCGGCGCTGAGCTTTCACCTGATTTCCATCTAGACAACCGGAGTTTTTCATGAACAGCCTCAAGCAATGGATAGTGCGCAACGGCCTGGGCAACGTCGCCCTGCTGGCCCTGGTGCTGCTGGTGGCCTTTCCCCTCGCGCTGGATTTGTTCCGCCTCAACCTCGTGGGCAAATACCTCAGTTATTCCTTCGTCGCGCTGGGCCTGGTGATGCTGTGGGGCTACGGCGGCGTGCTGAGCCTGGGCCAGGGCGTGTTCTTCGGCCTGGGCGGCTACGGCATGGCGATGTTTTTGAAGCTCGAAGCCAGCGACCCCATCACCACCAAGATCCAGTCCACCCCCGGCATTCCCGACTTCATGGACTGGAACCAGATCACCGCGCTGCCGATCTGGTGGAAGCCCTTCCAGTCCTTCCCGCTGACGCTGCTGCTGATCCTGGTGGTGCCCACGCTGCTGGCCTTCATCATCGGCTACGCCATGTTCAAGCGGCGTGTGGGCGGTGTGTACTTCGCCATCATCACGCAGGCCGTGGCGCTCATCCTCACGGTGCTCATCATCGGCCAGCAGGGCTACACCGGCGGCGTCAACGGCATGACCGACCTCAAGACCATCCTGGGCTGGGACACGCGCACCGACAGCGCCAAGTACATCCTCTACTTCCTCACCGTGGGCCTGCTGCTGGGCGCCATCATGCTGTGCACCTGGATCCAGAAAAGCAAGCTGGGCACGCTGCTGCTGGCCATGCGCGACAAGGAAGACCGCGTGCGTTTTTCGGGCTACGACGTGGCCATGTTCCGGGTCTTCGCCTTCTGCCTCGCGGCCATGCTGTCGGCCGTGGGCGGCGCGATGTTCACCTTGCAGGTCGGCTTTATGTCGCCCTCGCTGGTCGGCATCGTGCCCTCCATCGAGATGGTGATCTTCGCCGCCGTGGGCGGGCGCATGTCGCTGGTGGGCGCGGTCTACGGCGCGCTGCTGGTGAACTTCGGCAAGACCTATTTCTCCGAGAGCTTTCCCGACCTCTGGCTGTTCCTGATGGCTGGCATGTTCCTGGGCGTGGTGCTGGCCTTCCCCGACGGCCTGGCCGGTGTCTACACGCAGCGCGTCAAGCCCTGGCTGGCCAAACGGTTTGCGCGCCGCGAGAAGGCCGTACCGCCTGCCGCGCCACCCACGGCGCCCCCGGCCGCGACGACGCATGAAACGCCCACGCTGCCCGCCGGCCTGAGCAGCCAGCAGACCTGAACACAAAGGACACGCCACCATGATCGCCCCCGCCATGAGCCCCAATGACTTTGTGCTGTCGGTCGAAGACCTGACGGTGTCCTTCGACGGCTTCAAGGCCATCGACAGCCTGAACCTCTACGTCGACCAGAACGAGCTGCGCGTGATCATCGGCCCCAACGGCGCGGGCAAGACCACGCTGCTGGACCTGATCTGCGGCAAGACACGCGCCAGTCACGGCCGCATCAAGTTCAAGAACACGGAGATGACCAGGCTGCCCGAGTACCAGATCGTGCGCTCAGGCATAGGCCGCAAGTTCCAGACGCCGTCCATCTACGAGAACCTCAGCGTCTTCCAGAACCTGGAAGTGTCCTTCCCGCGCGGGCGCGGCGTGTTCGGCGCGCTGTTCTTCAAGCGCACCGAGGAAGTCAAGGCCCGTGTGCAGGCCGTGGCAGCCGAGATCGGCCTGGACGGCCAGGTGGACACCGAAGCCGGACTGCTCTCGCACGGGCAGAAGCAGTGGCTGGAGATCGGCATGCTGCTGATGCAGGACCCGGAATTGCTGATGCTGGACGAACCGATTGCCGGCATGAGCGTGCGCGAGCGCGAGCTGACGGCCGAACTGCTCAAACGCATCTGCAAGGGCCGCGCCATGATCGTCATCGAGCACGACATGGAGTTCGTCAAGCGCATCGCCGACAAGGTGACCGTCATGCACCAGGGAAAGATCCTGGCCGAAGGATCGATGGAGAAAGTGCAGGCCGACCCGCGCGTGATCGACGTGTACCTGGGCCACTAAGGAGAAAACCATGCTCAACGTCAACAACCTCCACGTCAGCTACGGCCAGAGCGAGGCGCTGCACGGCATCACCTTCAGCGCCAAGAAGAACGAAACCGTGGCCATCATGGGCCGCAACGGCATGGGCAAGACCACGCTGTTCAAGTCGCTGATCGGCATCCTGCCGCTCAAGTCCGGGACGATTGAAGTCGACGGCCTGGACATCTCCAAGGACGAGAGCTACCAGCGCGTGGCCAAGGGCGTGGCCTACGTCCCGCAGGGCCGCATGATTTTCCCGACGCTGACGGTGCAGGAGAACATCCTGACCGGCCTGGAAAACGCCAAACACAAGCAGATTCCGGAAGAAATTTACGCGCTGTTCCCGGTGCTCTTCGACATGCGCAGCCGCAAGGGCGGCAACCTCTCGGGCGGCCAGCAGCAGCAGCTGGCGATTGCCCGCGCGCTGGTGACCAACCCCAAGGTGCTGCTGCTGGACGAACCGACCGAGGGCATACAGCCTTCCATCATCAAGGACATCGCCAAGGCCCTGAACGAAATCCGCAAGATGCGCGAAATCACCATCGTGGTGTCGGAGCAGGTGCTGAGCTTCGCGATGGACGTGGCCGACCGGCTCTTCGTCATCGAGGGCGGGCAACTGGTGCATGAAAGCACCCGCGCCGGCACCGACACGGCGCGCATCAAGCAGTTTCTTTCCGTCTGATCTTTCGCTTTCCTTTCTTTTTTCCTTTTTCTTTATTCACCACCACAGGAGATATGGCATGACCGACACGCTGATCAAGGTTGACCTGACGAAGTCGCCCACCCTCAATGAAAACATCCACAACCGCTGGCACCCGGACATCCCCATGGCCTGCTGGGTCAACCCGGGCGATGACTTCATCCTGGAAACCTTCGACTGGACCGGCGGCTTCATCAAGAACAACGACAGCGCCGACGACGTGCGCGACATCGACCTGAGCACCGTGCACTACCTCTCGGGCCCCGTCGGCGTCAAGGGCGCGGAACCCGGCGACCTGCTGGTGGTGGACCTGCTGGACATAGGCGCCAAGCAGGACAGCCTCTGGGGCTTCAACGGTTTCTTCAGCAAGAAGAACGGCGGCGGCTTCCTGACCGACCATTTCCCCGAAGCGCAAAAATCGATCTGGGACTTCAAGGGCATGTTCACGAGCTCGCGCCACATTCCGGGCGTGAACTTCGCCGGCCTGATCCACCCCGGCCTGATAGGCTGCCTGCCCGACAAGGCCATGCTGGAGACCTGGAACACGCGCGAGCAGGCGCTGATCGACAGCGACCCGACGCGCACGGGCCTGGCCAACCCGCCTTCGGCCGGCACGGCCCACATGGGCAAGATGACGGGCGCGGCGCGCGACAAGGCCGCGGCCGAGGGCGCGCGCACCGTGCCGCCGCGCGAGCACGGCGGCAACTGCGACATCAAGGATTTGTCGCGCGGCTCCAAGGTCTTTTTCCCGGTCTACGTTGACGGCGCGGGCCTGTCGGTGGGCGACCTGCACTTCAGCCAGGGCGACGGCGAAATCACCTTCTGCGGCGCCATCGAGATGGCCGGCTGGGTGCACATGAAGGTCACGCTGATCAAGGGCGGCATGGCCAAGTACGGCATCAAGAACCCCATCTTCAAGCCCAGCGTGATCACGCCGCGCTACGACGACTATTTGATCTTCGAAGGCATCTCGGTCGACGAGGCCGGCAAGCAGTACTACCTGGACGTCAACGTCGCCTACCGCCAGGCCTGCCTGAACGCCATCGAGTACCTGAAGAAGTTCGGCTACTCGGGCGCACAGGCCTATTCCATCCTGGGCACGGCGCCGGTGCAGGGCCACATCAGCGGCGTGGTCGACGTGCCGAATTCCTGCGCCACGCTGTGGCTGCCGACCGGCATCTTCGACTTCGACATCAACCCGAACGCGTCGGGGCCGATCAAGCACATCGACGGCAAGATCAGCATGCCGCTGTCGCACGACCTGCCCTGACACGGAAGGCGCGCACCATGCCCACCTATGACTACGACTGCCCGCAATGCGGCAGCTTCGACGCGCTGCGCTCGGTCTCCATGCGCAACCAGGCGGCCGCCTGCCCGGCCTGTGGCGGCCCCGCGGCGCGCATCCTCTCCGTCGCGCCCTCGCTGGCACTGATGGAGGACGGCGCGCGCCGCGCGATGGACACCAACGAGCGCGCGCGGCATGAGCCCAAGCGATCGGGCGACTACGCGCGGCTCAAGCACCCGGCCGGCTGCGGTTGCTGCTCAAGCGGCAAGCGCGGCGCCACGCTGACGGCACCCAACGGCAACAAGGCCTTTCCGAGCAAGCGCCCCTGGATGATCAGCCACTAGAAATGGGCTCCCCCCCGAGGCGCCTGCGGCGCTTCCCCCTCAGGGGGCAACACCTGCGGCCTGGCAAAGCCAGTTCCGCGCTGTTCCTGGCAGGAACCACGCGGATGGTTGCGGGGTGCGATTGGCGAAATGAGTTACCCAACTGCAGAAGGAGCACGACATGATTCACGGCGATATTTCAAGCAGCAAGGACACCGTCGGCGTGGCGGTGGTCAATTACAAGATGCCGCGGCTTCACACCAAAGCCGAGGTGGTCGAGAACGCGAACAACATCGCGCGCATGCTCGAAGGCATGAAGAAGGGCCTGCCGGGCCTGGACCTGGTGATCTTCCCCGAGTACAGCACCCACGGCATCATGTACGACAGCAAGGAGATGCATGAGAACGCCGCCACGGTGCCGGGATTTGAGACCGAGATCTTCGCGGCCGCCTGCCGGCGCGCCAAGGTCTGGGGCGTGTTCTCGCTGACCGGCGAGCGGCACGAGGAGCACCCGCGCAAGGCGCCCTACAACACACTGATCCTGATGAACGACCAGGGCGAGATCGTGCAGAAGTACCGCAAGATCATGCCCTGGGTGCCGATCGAAGGCTGGTACCCCGGCGACCGCACCTATGTGAGCGACGGGCCCAAGGGCATGAAGATCAGCCTGATCATCTGCGACGACGGCAACTACCCCGAGATCTGGCGCGACTGCGCGATGAAGGGCGCCGAGCTCATCGTCCGCTGCCAGGGGTATATGTACCCGGCCAAGGAGCAGCAGATCCTGATCTCCAAGGCCATGGCCTTTGCCAACAACACCTATGTGGCGGTGGCCAATGCCTCGGGTTTTGACGGCGTGTATTCCTATTTCGGCCACTCGGCGCTGATAGGCTTTGACGGCCGCACGCTGGGCGAATGCGGCGAGGAGGAAATGGGTGTGCAGTACGCGGCACTGTCCAAGAGCCTGATCCGCGACTTCCGCCGCAACGGCCAGTCGGAAAACCATTTGTTCAAGCTGCTGCACCGCGGCTACACCGGCATGATCAACTCGGGCGACGGCGACAAGGGAACACCGACCTGCCCGTTCACCTTTTACGCCGACTGGCTGCGCGACCCCGAGGCCGCGCGCCAGCAGGTGGAGTCGTTCACGCGGACGACGATTGGCACGGATGAAGCGCCCATGGAGGGGCTTCCGAACCAGAGCAGCGTGGTGGCTTGAGCCAGTTCAGCCTCTCTTCCTGCTTCCCCTCTCCCTCCTCTTATCCCCTCTCCCCCTGGGAGAGGGTTAGGGTGAGGGCCAGCGGCGCACGAAACACCGCCGCGCCACACCCAGGCCGCCAGCCCTCACCCCTGCCCTCTCCCAGAGGGAGAGGGAGCAAGATGGTTCAGCCGCCGGTGGCCTGCGAAATCACCGTCCGCTCAATCACCCGGTCATCCCCCAGCACGATCAGCGCAAACAGCAGCTCATCGAGCTTGCCGGCCAGCGCGGTCTTGCGCGCCAGCAGCGGCGTGGCTTTCGGGTTGAGGATCACAAAATCGGCCTCGCAGCCCGGCTGCAGGTTACCCACCACGCCGTCCAGCCCCAGCGCGCGCGCAGCGCCCGCCGTGTGCTGCCACCACAGCTGCTGCGGCGAGAGCGACAGGCCGGGCTTGGTCTGCCCTTCGCGCCCCACGTAATAGGCCGCGAGCATGGTGTGGAAAGGGCTGAAGGAAGTGCCGCCGCCCACGTCGCTGGCGAGACCATAGGGAAAGCCGATGCGCTCGGCACCCTCGTAGTCAAAAAAGCCGCTGCCCAGGAACAGGTTGCTGGTCGGGCTGACCGCCGCCGCCGTGCCGGTGCTGCGCATCAGCGCGCGGTCTTCGTCGTCGATGTGGATGCAGTGGGCATACACGGCGCGCGGGCGCAGCAGGCCGAACTGTTCATAGACGCCCAGGTAGCTGCGCGCCTCGGGGTAGAGCTTGTGCACCCAGGCGATTTCATCCTTGTTCTCGGCGACGTGGGACTGTATCCACACATCCGGGTATTTGGCGGCCAGCTCGCCGGCGCCGCGCAGCTGCGCCTCGCTGCAGCTGGGCACAAAACGCGGCGTGATCGCGTAACCCAGCCGGTCCACGCCGTGCCAGCGCTGGATCAAGGCTTCGGTGTCCGCCAGGCTTTGTACCGTGTCGTCGCGCACGCCCTCGGGCGAGTTCTGGTCCATCAGGCATTTGCCGGTCATCAGGCGCAGGCCGGCTTTTTGCGCGGCGGTGAACAAGGCGTTGACGGATCCGGTGTGCGAGGTCGCAAAGACCAGCGCGGTGGTCACGCCGTTGCGCAGCAGTTCGGCAAGGAAAAAATCCGCGACCTCCGCACTGTGCCCGGCGCCGGAGAAGCGGCTTTCCTCGGGAAAGGTGTAGTTCTCCAGCCAGGGCAGCAAGCCGTCAGCCGGGGAGCCGATCACGTCGAGCTGCGGGTAGTGGATGTGCATGTCCACAAAACCCGGCGCGATGATGCGGCCCGGCAGATGTTCGGTGGGGACTTCGGCAAAGCGCGCGCCCAGTGCCTGGTAGCTGCCTACGGCCTGAACCACCTGGCGGCCTTGCGCATCGGGGCCCACCACGAGCAGGCCATCAGCCTCGTAGGCGGCCTGGGCGGTGCCGGTGAAATACAGAAGGGCGGCGCGGTAGGCTTTCATGGGGGCTAGGTTACCGCAGCTGCCGCACGCGGCGATATGTAAAAACCGATAAGGGCTATCGTGCGCCGCCCCCGCCCTCTCCCCGGTTCATCCCCTCTCCCCCTGGGAGAGGGTTAGGGTGAGGGCCTGCGGCGCACGAAACACCGCCGCGCCATTGCCAAGCCGCCAGCCCTCACCCCTGCCCTCTCCCAGAGGGAGAGGGAGCAAAACTTTATCCCTCTGCCCCGTAGCAGAGAGTTAGGTGAGGTTTTTCAGCGGCTCACGCGGCAACCATCACCCAGCGAGGCGCGCCACACGCGCACCGAAGTCAAGCCAGGCAGCCGCGCGTCAAGCTTGCGGAAGATGAACTGGCAGAGGTTTTCCAGCGTGGGCGGGCCCAGGTCTTTCACGTCGTCGAGCAGGTGGTGGTCCAGTTCCTCGCGCAGCACGGCGATTTCGCGCCGCACCAGGCCCAGGTCCATCACCATGCCGGTGGCCGCGTCGGGCGTACCGGCCAGGAAAACCTCGGCGTTGTAGGTGTGGCCGTGCACGCGCTTGCTGCTCTCGGCCTCGATGGCGCGCTTGAGCGTGTGGGCCGCGTCAAAGTAAAAAGTCTGGCTGATCTCGCAGCGCATGGGTTCTGGCTTGGGAAGCTTTTTCATCGGATGCCCGTGATCTTGTGGGTCTGCAGGCTCAGGCGCCAGGCCGGGCGCTCCATGCACAGCTGTATGCAGGTTTCGGTGTTGCGCTGGCGCTGCGGGTTGTCCATGGGCTGCAGGTAGCGGTGCGTGAAGTCGGCGGCCTCCAGTTCGGCCAGGTCAAAACTCGGCTGGGGCCAGACCACCTTGAGTTCCTGGCCCGCGCGCTGCACCCAGGGGGCGCCGGCCTTGGGGCTCACGCAGATCCAGTCAATGCCCTCGGGCGCGGCAATGGTGCCGTTGGTTTCAACGGCGATCTGGAAACCGCGCGCGTGCAGGGCCGCGATCAGTTCCGCGTCCACCTGTAGCAGCGGCTCGCCACCCGTCATCACGACAAAGCGGTGCGCTCTGTCGCCGGCCGGCCATTGCGCGGCAATGCGGGCAGCCAGCGCATCCGCATCGGCGAATTTGCCGCCCAGCGTGCCGTTGGTGCCGACAAAGTCGGTGTCGCAGAACTGGCAGACGGCGGTGGCGCGGTCCTGTTCGCGGCCGGACCACAGGTTGCAGCCGGCGAAGCGGCAAAACACCGCAGGTCGCCCGGCATTGGCGCCTTCGCCCTGCAGTGTGTAGAAGATTTCCTTGACCTGGTAGCTCATGGCGCGGCCTTCGCGCGGCCACGGCCGCAGCCCGCCCCAGGCAATGGCCGGTGCGAAACAAGGGATGAAACGGGAGAAATAAAACAGGCGCCCACACAAGCCGAAAGACCGGGGGTCGCGAGGTTTTTATACATGGTAGTCCTCTACATGGCCCCGGAAGAAACAGGATGCTGGCGCGCCGGGGCGGCACGCTGAAGGCCTTGATTTTAGCGGCTCGGGCCGAATGGCGGGATTTCAGGGGTTTTGGGGCGGATTCGGGCCTCAAGGCACGGGCATCTCGCGTGCCTGCTGTTGCAGCCAGCCGCAGAAGCTGTCCAGCCGTGCATGCGGCCCGGCCCTGCGCATGGCCACGTACTGGTAGTCACTTTCCGCAAAGCCCAGCGGCGCCACCAGGCGGCCGGCCCGCAGGTCGTCCATGACCAGGTGCCAGGGCGCGATACAGACGCCCAACCCGCCCACCGCGGCCTCCAGCGTGAAGTAGTAGTGCTCGAACGCCGGGCCGCCCTGAACCGGGAAACCGGCGCCCCGGGAATCGCACCAGGCCTGCCACGCCTCGGGCCGGGTTTTGGTGTGCAGCAGCGGCAGGCGGGCCAGGTCCTGGGGGGTGCGCACATCCACCCTGGCCGCCAGCGCGGGCGCCATGACCGGCCCCAGGCGCTCTACAAACAGCGGCAGCAAGGTGGCCGAGGCGGGGCTGCCGCGTTCGGCGACCGTGATGACGAGGTCGTAACGGCCGCGGTCCAGGTCCACCGCATCCCCGGTCGCGCTGAGGCGGATTTCGGTATCCGGGTGCAAGGCATTGAATTCGTAAAGACGCGGAATCAGCCATTTGACGGTGAAGGTGCTGAAGCAGGACACGTCCAGCGTACCGGCCTCGCCGCTGCGCACTTCACGCACGGCCGTTTCCATCTGGTCCAGCGCGGCCGATAGCGCCGGCCACAGCGAGGCGCCGGCGGCCGTCAGTTGCGGCTTGTTTTTGGCGCCCTCGAACAGCGTTGCGCCCAGCGCCTGTTCGAGTTGCCGCACCTGCCGGCTGATGGCGCCGGGCGTGACCGAGAGTTCTTCCGCGGCGGCCGTCATGCGGCCCAGGCGGGCGGCGGCTTCAAACGCGCGCAAGGCGTTCAGGGGTGGGAGGCGGCGCGTCATCATGTGAGTTTATGACACATAGGAGGCGCGAAGAAATCGTTTTCCTTGAAGGCCGTTGATTGACAAAATTCCCGAAATGCCGGCAAAGGCTTCACTGTGCCGCTTATTTCAATTGAGGAAAAATCACATGCCTTTTATCCGCACCAACGTCCACCAGAGCACCAGCCAGGAACATCGGCAAGGCATCGCCGACGGCATACACCAGGCCCTGGTCAAAAGCATTGGCATGCCTGAAGACGAGCTTTTCAACATGGTGAGCGATTACGACGCGCAGCAGTTTTTCTTCAACCGGACCTTCAACGGCATGGCGCGCTCGGACAAACCCGTCGTCGTCGAGATCACGCTGCGGCGCGGCCGCAGCGATGCGATGAAACGCGCCCTCTACGCCGCCATTGCCCGCAACCTGAAGGCCAATGCCGGTGTGGCGCCTGATGACGTCTTCATCTTCATGCACGAGAACGACTACTCGGACTGGTCGGTGGGCGGCGGCAAGTTCGCCATGGCCCTGGTGCAGCAGCCCGGCCCGGGCTGAAAAGAAAGCGCCTGGCTTATTTGCCGGCCGCGGCATGGCTGGCCGGCAGCGCACGCAGCACCGGGTAAGCCTTGGCCATCCAGATGTAGAGCGCCGCGCCCACCACCAGCGTGGCGGCGGCGATTTCCAGCGAGATCGTGAAGCCCGCGCCCGCGTTGGGCGTGTGGCGCAGCAGCACGGCGACCAGCGGGGGGCCGAGGATCTGGCCTATGCCGTAGGTGGCCGTCAGCAGGCCCATGAAACTGGCGGCCGTGGCGGGTTTGAGGCGGCGCACTTCCTGCATCGCAAAAAAGGTGATGGCGGTAAACGGGATGCCCAGCATCAGGCTGCCGATGGCAAAACCCGCGAGGCTGGGGCTCCAGAGGCTGGCGGCAATGCCCAGCGCCTGCAGGACGTAGCAGCCGGCCAGCAGCAAACGGAAGTCCTTGCCGGGCGGCAGCCGCGTGGCCAGCAGCGCGCCTATCATCACGCCCAGCCCGAAGATGGGCCAGAACATGTCCAGCCAGGCCGAGCCCGGCAAGGCCGCGCGCGCGATCACCGGCAAAAAAGTCGCGGTGATGATGTAGCCGAAACCGGCCAGGCCGTAGGCCAGCGTCAGCAGCGTCATTTCGGCATGGCCGTGGTGCTGGGGCGCCGCGCCGGGCAAGGGGGCGGCGCGCGGCGCCAGCGCGATCAGGCGCTCGTCGCCGCCGCGCAGGATGTGCCACACCGAGGCGGCCAGCACAAACGACAGCGCGCCGAAAAGCATCCAGCCCGTGGCCGCCGTCCAGTGCCAGGCCACCATGCCGGTGGCGAACAGGCCGCTGACCAGGATGCCGGCGCCCGGGCCGACGTAGATGATGCCGCCCATCGCGGGCACACCGCGTTTGGCCAGCTGCGACAGGCACCAGCCTGAAGTGAACACAAACACCACCGCGCTGACCACGCCCGCCGCGAATCGCAGCAGGGGCCAGATAGCGGGAAAGTGCCAGCCCATGGCCAGCGTGAGGACGGCCGTGGCAATCAGCCCGCCGCGCACCAGCGAGGAATAGGCCAGCGAGGGCAAGCCCTTGAAACGCGCCCAGAGCCAAGGCTGCAGCGTGCAGAGAATCGCACCCAGCATGTAGCCGAAGTAGTTGGCGCTGGCCAGCCAGCTGGCGGTCGGCAGGTCGACCACGCCGTCGCTCAACATCATGGGCAGGAGCGGCGTGAAGGCAAAACGGCCTATGCCCATGGCGACGGCCAGTGCGACCAGACCGGCCAGGGCGATAGGCCAGGCGCCGTGCGATGCGGCGGATGGCGCTTGTTGTGCTTGCGGTGTCGATGCCATGCCCGGGATCCTTGCTTGCTTCAGGGTTCTACCCGGATCATACGTTTGAGCCGCCGGCCAAGCTGGCAATCGCCTGAATACCCCCGCCGCGCTTAATTGAAGCGCTCAAAGCTCTCGTCGAGGCGATCAACATAACGCGCCTTGGCCGAGGCATCGATAAAGCTGGCTTCAAAGCTGTTGCGCGCCAGCGTGTAGGCATGGCGGGCGTCCATGCCGGTGGCCGCGAAGGTCTGCAGGAAGTTGTCGTTCATGTAGCCGCCGAAATAAGCCGGGTCGTCCGAGTTGACGGTGGCGGCCAGGCCGGCATCCAGCAACTCGCGCAGGTTGTGGCTGGCCAGGTCGGGAAACACGCAGAGCTTGAGGTTGGACAGCGGGCACACGGTGAGTGGAATGCGGTCTTGGGCCAGGCGTCGCATCAGCGCTGCGTCGCGACTGGAACGCACGCCGTGGTCCACACGCTCGACCTTCAAAACGTCGAGCGCCGTCCAGACGTATTCGGGCGGGCCTTCTTCGCCGGCATGGGCGACCAGGTGAAAGCCCAGCTCACGGCAGCGCGCGAACACACGCGCGAACTTCTCGGGCGGGTTGCCGACCTCGCCGGAATCCAGGCCTATGCCGATGAACTTGTCGCGAAACGGCAAGGCCTGCTCCAGCGTCTCGAACGCTTCTTCCTCGCTGAGATGGCGCAGAAAGCACAGGATCAGCGAAGCGCTGACGCCGAGTTCGGCCTGCGCGTCCACACAGGCGCGGTGCAGGCCGGTGATGACGGTCTCCATGCCGACGCCGCGCGCGGTATGCGTCTGCGGGTCGAAGAACATCTCGGTGTGCACGACGTTGTCGGCCGCGGCCTTGCGCAGGTAGGCCTGCGCCATGTCGTAAAAATCCTGCCCGGTGATCAGCACGCTGGCGCCGGCGTAATAGATGTCGAGAAAGCTCTGCAGGTTGGTGAAGGCGTAGGCGCTGCGCAGTTCTTCGACGCTGGCGTAGGGGATCTGCACCTTGTTGCGGCCGGCCAGCGCGAAGATCAGCTCGGGCTCCAGCGAGCCCTCGATGTGCATGTGCAGCTCGGCCTTGGGCATGCTGGCCAGCAGCGCGGGAAGGCGGTCGGCGGCCACGGGTTTGACGGCGAAAGTCATATGGCTCCCTAAAAACAAAAAGCTGCCCGAAGGCAGCCGAACCGGGATTTATCCCCTCTCCCTCTGGGAGAGGGTTAGGGTGAGGGCCAGCGGCTGACGAAACGACGCCGCGCTACAAGGCAGGCCGCTGGCCCTCACCCCTGCCCTCTCCCAGAGGGAGAGGGAGTAATGCCCCTGCCCTCCCAAAGGAAGGCAAGAGTTCAGTTACCCGGAACCTTGCCTTCAACGCCCTTGACGTAAGTCTTCAGCCCACCCAGGAATTTGTCGTCAGCCACCACGTCCTTGGCCAGCAGTTCCTTGCCGGTGTTGTCGGTGATCGGGCCCTTCCAGATGGAGAAGCTGCCGTCCTTCAGGCCGGCCTTGACTTCGTCGATGCGTTTTTTGGTGTCGTCGGGCACGTCGGCGGCAATCGACACGATGTCGATCGCGCCTTCCTTGACGCCCCACCAGGAGGCGGTGTTGCCGGTCCATTTGCCGTCCAGCGCCTCACCCACGGCCTTGATGTAGTAAGGGCCCCAGTTGATCACGGCCGATGCCAGGTGGGCCTTGGGGCCGTAGGCGGTCATGTCCGAATCCCAGCCGAAGGCGCGCTTGCCCATTTTTTCGGCGGTCTGCAGCACGGCGGAGGAGTCGGTGTTCTGGAACAGCACGTCGGCGCCGCCGTTGATCAGGGCGGTAGCGGCTTCGGTTTCCTTGGGCGGGTTGAACCATTCATTGACCCACACCACCTTGGTCTTGACCTTGGGGTTGACCGACTGCGCGCCCAGCGTGAAGCTGTTGATGTTGCGCACCACTTCGGGAATCGGCACCGAGCCGACCACACCCAGCGTGCCGGTCTTGCTCATCTTGCCGGCGATCACGCCGGCCATGTAGGCGCCTTCGTAGGTGCGGCTGTCGTAGGTGCGCATGTTGTCGGCCTGCTTGTAGCCGGTGGCGTGCTCGAACTTCACGTCCTTGGTGTCGCCTGCGACCTTGAGCATGGGCTCCATGTAGCCGAAGGTGGTGCCGAAGATCAGCTTGTTGCCCTGGGCCGCCATGTCGCGGATCACGCGCTCGGCGTCGGCCGACTCAGGCACTTTTTCGACGAAGCTGGTGACGACCCGGTCGCCGAACTCTTTCTGCACGGCCTTGCGGCCGTTGTCGTGCGCATAGGTCCAGCCGCCGTCGCCCACGGGGCCGACGTAGGCGAACGCAATTTTCAGGGGCTCGGCCTTGGCGGCGGGGGCTGAAGCCGCAGGCGCGGCGGCCGGAGCGGCAGGCGCCGCCTCTTCCTTTTTGCCGCAACCGGCCAGGGCTGCCGCGGCCACGGCGGACAGGGCTGCCAGCTTGAGCAGGGAACGTTTGTGCAGGTCGGTCATGTCATCTCGCTTTCATGAAAGGAAGGGGGCGAAAAAATGCAATTATGCGGCGGAAACTTCAGGCGCCGGGGTAAAACGGCTTGCCGATGGAACTGGGCATGTTGACGCGAATCCACAGCGGGTTGCGCGAGATCAGCACCAGCACCACGATGGTGGCCAGGTAGGGCAGCATGGTCAAAAACTGCGTGGGCACGTTCACGCCCAGGCTTTGCAGGTGGAACTGCAGCATGGTCACGCCACCGAACAGGTAGGCACCAAGCAACACCCGTGCCGGGCGCCAGGTGGCAAAGGTGGTGAGGGCCAGGGCGATCCAGCCCTTGCCGGCGATCATGCCCTCGACCCACAGCGGCGTATAGACCACCGACACATAGGCGCCGGCCAGGCCGCACAGCGCGCCGCCGGCCACCACGGCCGCCAGCCGTATGCGCCGCACCGGGTAGCCCAGCGCATGGGCCGATTCAGGGCTTTCGCCGACCGAGCGCAGCACCAGGCCGGCGCGCGTGCGGTACAAAAACCAGATGAGCCCGGCCGTCAGCGCCATCGCGATGTAGACCATGGGGTGCTGGCGGAACAGCGCCGGGCCCAGCAGCGGCACGTCGGCCAGGAAGGGGATCGGGTATTGCGACTGCTCAGGCAGTTTCTCCTGCACGTACTTGATGCCGGCAAAGGCCGAAAAGCCCGCGCCGAAGAGGCTGAGCGCCAGGCCTGTGGCGTACTGGTTGGTGTTGAGCCAGATCACCAGCACGCCAAAAATGGCCGCCAGGAATGCCCCCGCCGCCATGCCGGCCGCAAAGCCCAGCCAGCTGTTGCCGGTGTGCACCACGGTGGCAAAGCCGGCGATTGCGGCGCACAGCATCATGCCCTCGGCGCCCAGGTTGACAATGCCGGCTTTTTCATTGATCAGCAGGCCCAGGGCCGCGATGGCCAGCACGGTGCCGGCGCTCAGCGTCGCGGCGATCAGCAGTGCGGTCGACTCCATCACTCGGCTCCTTTCAGGACGTCGGAAGACGGCGGTGTGGCCACCGGGATGGTGATGGGTTTGGCCAGCCGCAAGCGATATGCGATCAGGGTGTCGCAGGCCAGCAGGCTGAACAGCAGCAGGCCCTGGAACACGCCGGTGATGGACTTGGGCAGGCCCAGGCGCGACTGCGCAAGCTCGCCGCCTATGTAGAACATGCTCATCAAAATGGCCGAGAACACCACGCCCACCGGATGCAGCCGCCCGACAAAGGCCACGATGATGGCGGCAAAGCCGTAGCCCGCCGGCACATAGGGTGTGAGCTGGCCTATGGGGCCGGCCACTTCCAGCGCGCCGGCCAGGCCGGCCGCGCCGCCGGACGTGAGCAGCGCCAGCCACAGCGCGCGGCGCGACGAGAAGCCAGCATAACGCGCGGCCGCCGGCGCCAGGCCGCTGACCTCATGCCGGAAGCCCGCATAGGTGCGGAACAAAAACAGCCACAGACCCGCCACGCCCAGCAGCGCCAGGATGATGCCGATGTTCACGCGCGAGCCCTGCATGAGGCGCGGAATCTGCGTGACCGCCTCAAAGGTCTTGGTTTGCGGGAAGTTGTAGCCATTGGGGTCCTTCCAGGGGCCGAAGACCAGGAAGTTGAGCACCATGTCGGCCACGTAGACCAGCATCAGGCTGACCAGGATTTCATTCGCATTGAAGCGGTCGCGCAGCAGGGCCGTGATGCCGGCCCACAGCATGCCGCCCATGACGCCGGCGAGGAGGATGGCCGGGATGATCCAGGGGCCGGTGGTTTTTTGCGCCAGCAGCGCAATGCCGCCGGCCGCGACCGCACCCATGACGAACTGGCCTTCGGCGCCAATGTTCCAGACATTGGAGCGAAAGCACACGGCCAGCCCCAGCGCGATGATGAGCAGCGGCGTGGCCTTGACCAGCAGCTCGCCGATGGCGTACGGCGACTTGATCGGTTCCCAGAAAAACACCTGCAGGCCCTTGACCGGGTCCTTGCCGAGCGCCACGAACAGCGCCACGCCTATCAGCACGGTGATCAGCAGCGCCAGCACCGGCGAGGCGTAGCTCCAGAAGGAGGATGGCTGCGGACGGATTTCAAGCTGCGCCATGGGCCACCTCCGTCTGCGACCACAGCCCGCTCATCCACTGCCCCACCCGTTCCACCGTGGCGTCGGCGCGCGGCAGCGAGGGCGAGAGCTGGCCCTTGGCCATCACGTAGAGCCGGTCGCAGATGTCGAACAATTCTTCAAGCTCCTCGCTGACCACCAGCACGGCGCAGCCGGCGTCGCGCAGCTTGAGCAGCTCGCCGCGTATCTGCGTGGCCGCGCCCACGTCCACGCCCCAGGTGGGTTGCGAGACGATGAGCAGCGCGGGCTTGGCGTCGATTTCACGGCCCATGATGAACTTCTGCAGGTTGCCGCCCGACAGCGACTTGGCCACCGCCTGCGGGCCGCCCGACTTGACCTTGTAGTCGGCGATGATGCGCGCCGCCTGCGCCTGCAGCGCGCCGCGGTTCAGCCAGCCGTTGCCGGCGACGGCCTCCTTGCGCGTGAGCAGCAGGTTGCGCGCCAGCGAAAGCGAAGGCACGGCGCCGCGGCCCAGGCGTTCTTCCGGCACAAAATGCAGGCCCAGCGCACGGCGGTGGTTCGGCCCGAGCTTGCCGACGGCTTGGCCCTTGACCGCGATGGCATCGCCGGCGGCGCGTGTGTCTTCACCCGACAGCGCGTAGAGCAATTCCTTCTGCCCATTGCCCGAGACACCGGCAATGCCGACGACCTCGCCGGCGCGCACCTGCAAGGCAATCTGCTGCAGGTCGACGCCGAACTGTTCTTCCTTGGGCAGGTCGAGCTGTCTGACGTCCAGCACCACGGCGCCGGCGCGCACCTCGCGGTGCTCCAGCGCGGGCGGCTCGGCGCCAATCATCAGGCGGCTAAGCGACGCGTTCGACTCCTGGCGCGGGTCGCATTCGCCCGACACCTTGCCGCCGCGCAGCACTGTGCAGGCGGTGCACAGTGCGCGGATTTCATGCAGCTTGTGGCTGATGTAGAGGATGCTGCAGCCCTGCGCCGCCAGCTGGCGCAGGGTGACAAACAGGTTTTCGACCGCCTGCGGTGTCAGCACCGAGGTGGGTTCGTCCAGGATCAGCAGCTTGGGATGCGTGAGCAGCGCGCGCACGATCTCCACGCGCTGGCGCTCGCCCACGCTGAGCGTGTGCACCGGCCGCGTCGGGTCCAGCTGCAGGCCGTAGGCCTGGGTGGTCTCGGTGATGCGTTTGGAGACCTCGGCCAGGCTTAAATGTTTGTCCAGCCCGAGCCAGACGTTTTCGGCCACGGTGAGGGTGTCGAACAGGCTGAAATGCTGGAACACCATGCTGATGCCCAGCGCCCGCGCCTCGTGCGGGTTGCGCACCGTCACCGGCTTGCCGTCCACCGCCACGCTGCCCGCGTCGGGCCGCACGGAGCCGTAGATGATTTTCATCAGGGTGGATTTGCCGGCCCCGTTTTCGCCGAGCACGGCATGGATTTCACCCGGCTGCACCGTCAGCGAGACGCCGCTGTTGGCCACCACGCCCGGATAGCTTTTGGTAATGCCCGCAAGCCGCAGCCGCGGGGGCGGCCCGGAAGGGCTGGCTGTCGATGGCGGTGTTGCGGTCATTGTCTCGTGGTATCCCGTTTTTCGTCTTCTGTTGTTCTGTGTTCTCTATTGTCTTATGGCTCACGCGGGCCGGACTGCCATCGCCACCCGCTATTCCTTGCGCAGCATGGAAGCCACGGACTTGACCCGCTCGCGCAGCCATTTCGCGGCATTCGAGGCGTGCGTGCGTTCATGCCAGAGCTGGTAATACATCATGCGGGGAAAGGCGACCGGGCTGGGCAGTATTTTGACGGGCAATATGCCCGCAAAACGCTCGCAGTACTGGCGGCCGGTGGTCATCACCAGCAAGCTCGATGCCACCATGGACGGCATCAGGCCGAAATGCGGGCAGCGCACCGTGATGTTGCGCACCAGGCCCAGCGTGTCCAGGTGCTCGTCGATCACGCCCTTGGCGCCCGGGTGCAGGGCCGAGGGCGCGATGTGCTCGGCCTCCAGCCAGGTAGCGGTGTCCCAGCCGCGGCGCGCGGCCGGGTGGTCCCTGGCGACCAGGCAGACCACCTCGTCGCCGAACAGGCGCGCCATGTGCAGGTCGTCGGGCGGCGCGGCCCAGTTGCCGATCACGATGTCGGCCTCGCCCTGCGCCAGCTGCGCGCGGTAGTCGGAGTCGGCCGACAGCGGGTGGATGTCGATGCGGCAGCGCGGCGCCTGGGCCTTGATCTGCGCCACCAGCTGCGGCAGGAACAGGGGATCGAGGTAGTCGCTGGCAGCGAGGCGAAAGGTGACGTCGGCCGTGGCCGGGTCAAAACCCCGCGCGTCGCTGAACAGCATGCCGGCCGCGCGCAGGATGCTGGCCGAGGGCTCAATCATGCGCAGCCCGGCATCGGTGGGCACCATGCCCGCGCCCGAACGCACCAGGATGGGGTCTCCGGCCAGCGCGCGCAGGCGCTTGAGCGCCGCGCTGACGGCGGGCTGGTACATACCCAGGCGGATGGCGGCGCGTGATACGCTGCGTTCAGTAAGCACGGTGTTCAAGACCCTGATGAGATGGAGGTCTATCTTGTCGAAAAGCGCCTGGTCTTTCATACCTTTTCACCCATGCGGCCAATACGGGCTTTTGTATGCTGGCCGCGGCGCGACTGTTTAACCTGAAGCATGGCTGCTGTCCCACCTTTATCCAGACCCATCCGCTTCATCAGGCGGGGCGAAGTTGTTTCCGTCAGCAATGTACCACCCAGCCGCACCCTGCTGGAGCTGCTGCGCGAGGACCTGGCCTGCACCGGCACCAAGGAAGGCTGCGGCGAAGGCGACTGCGGCGCCTGCACCGTGGTGCTGGGCGAGGCGGACGGCGGGAACGTCAAGTACCGCGCCATCAACAGCTGTATACGGCTGGCGCATTCGATTGACGGCATGGCTTTATGGACCGTCGAAGACCTGGCGCATGATCCGCTGATCAAACCTTCCGCAGCGAACGGCGGGCTAGGCGCACGGAGCGCAGAAACCGGAATGGACACGAAGGTCCATGAGGATTTCGAGCACCGCGCAACAACGCCCCCCGTTTGCTTGGAAGGTTTGCATCCCGCGCAGCAGGCCATGGTCGACCAGCACGGCTCCCAATGCGGCTTCTGCACCCCGGGTTTTGTCATGAGCCTGTTCGGCATCTACCAGAACCATGTGTGCAAGGGCGAGCCCATCACCCGCGAGCTGGCGCAGGAAGAACTCTCGGGCAACCTGTGCCGCTGCACCGGCTACCGGCCCATCCTGGATGCCGCGCAGGCCATGGCCGCGCTGCCGCCCGTGAAGGTCGACGAAACCGCCCTGTTGCACCGGCTCGAATCGGTACGCTCCGAGCCGGGTGTGACCGAAGCCGAATACCTGGCCCCGCGCACGCTGGCCGGCCTGCTGCAAGTCCGCGCCACCCACCCCCAAGCCCAGTTGGTTGCTGGGTGCACCGACGTGGGCCTCTGGGTCACCAAGATGCATAGGGAGTTCGGCCAGGTGCTGGACGTCACCCAGGTGGAAGAACTGCGGCGCATCGAGCACTACCCGCAGCACATCGCGATAGGCGCGGCCGTCACGCTGGCCGACGCCTATGCCGCGCTGGTCAAGGACCGGCCGCAGTTGCACAACTTCGCGGCGCGTTTTGCCGGCCTGCCGGTGCGCAACTCGGGCACCCTGGGCGGCAATGTCGCGAATGGGTCACCGATTGGGGATTCGATGCCGCTGCTGATTGCGCTGGGCGCGAATGTGGTGCTCATGAGCGTTCGGGGGCATAGAGAGATGCCGCTGGAGAAGCTCTACACCGGCTATCGCACGAATGTGATGGCGGCGGATGAGGTGCTGGCTTGGGTGAAGGTGCCGAGGCCGCAGAGCCCCCATCCCAGCCTTCCCCCAGCGGGGGAAGGAGCAAACAGCCGGAAGAGGGAAAGTGGTATGGCTCCCTCGCCCCTCTGGGGAGAGGGCTGGGGTGAGGGGCCGGAACGGCTGCGGGTCTACAAAATCTCCAAACGCTACGACGACGACATCTCCGCCGTCTGCCTGGCGATCAACCTGCAAGTTGAAAACGGCAAAGTCACCAGCGCCTCAATAGGCGCAGGCGGCGTCGCCGCCACGCCGGTGCGCGCCGTCCAGACCGAAGCGGCGCTCACAGGCCAGCCCTGGACCCAGACCACCATCCAGCAGGCCATCGCCACCTTGCGCGCCGAGTTCTCGCCGATTTCCGACATGCGCGCTTCGGCCGCCTACCGCAGCGAGGTGCTGGGCAACCTGCTGCAGCGCTACTGGCTGGAAAGCCAGGGCCTGCAACAGATCAACCTGGCGTCCTTCCGGCTGGAGGAGGCCGCATGAACGCCGCCAAGGACATTTCCGTGAGCCGCGACGCCGTGGCCGACCCCGAAGTCCGCAATGCCAATGCGCGCGCCGACAACGCGCCGCCCGCCGACCCGGCTGAAAAAACATCGCTGACCCGCCAGCCCGCCAGCACACGCGCGGCCGGCCGCTCCACGCCGCATGAAAGCGCCCGCGCGCAAGTCGCCGGCGCGGCCACCTATGTCGACGACATTCCCGAAGTGCGCGGCACGCTGCATGCCGCGCCCATTCTGTCCACCGTGGCGCACGGCAAGCTGCTGGGCGTTGACACCACCGCCGCGATGGCCATGCCAGGCGTGCGCGACGTGATCCTGGCGCGCGACATCCCGGGCGACCCGGTGCTCGGCAATTTTTCGCATGACGAGCCGGTGTTCGCGCGGGACACCGTGCAGCACATCGGCCAGGTGATAGGCGTGGTGGTGGCCGATACCGTGATGCAGGCGCGCCGCGCCGCGCGCAAGGTGGTTTGCGATATCCAGCCCCTGCCCGCCCTTCTCAAGGTGCAGGACGCGCTCAAGGCCGAAAGTTATGTTCTGCCGCCGGTCTTCGTCAAACGCGGCGACGCGGCGGGCGCGCTCAAAAAAGCAGCGCACACACTGCACGGCACACTCGAAGTCGGCGGCCAGGAACATTTTTACCTCGAAGGCCAGGTCGCCTACGTCGTGCCGCAGGAGCAGCAACAGTGGCTGGTCTACTCCAGCACCCAGCACCCCGGCGAGATCCAGCACTGGGTCTCGCACGCGCTGGGCATTGCCAACCATGCGGTGCGTGTGGAGTGCCGGCGCATGGGCGGCGGCTTCGGCGGCAAAGAGACACAGTCGGGCCAGATGGCCGTCTGGGCCGCGATTGCCGCCCACAAGCTAAACGGCCCCGTCAAGCTGCGGCTGGACCGCGACGACGACTTCCTGGTGACCGGCAAGCGCCATCCATTCGCCTACGAATACGACGTGGGCTTTGACGCCACCGGCCGCCTGGCCGGCCTCAAGCTCACGATGGCGGTGAACTGCGGTTTCAGCGCCGACCTGTCTGGCCCGGTGGCCGACCGCGCGGTCTTCCACGCCGACAACGCCTACTTCCTCGAAGACGTGGAGATTGCGTCCTACCGCTGCAAAACCAACACGCAGAGCAACACCGCCTTCCGCGGCTTCGGCGGGCCGCAGGGCATGATCGTGATCGAGGCCATCATGGGCGACATTGCGCGCACCCTGGGGCTTGATGCGCTGGACGTGCGCAGACGCAACCTCTACGGCATCGGCGAGCGCGACGTCACGCACTACCAGATGAAGGTCGAGGACAACATCCTTGAACCACTGCTGGCAAAGCTGGAACAGTCGTCGCACTACCGCCAGCGGCGCAACACCATCGCCGCCTGGAACAAAACCAGCCCGGTCATCCAGCGCGGCATCGCGATCACCCCCGTCAAGTTCGGCATCTCCTTCACCGCCACGCTGTTCAACCAGGCCGGCGCGCTGGTGCATGTCTACACCGACGGCAGCGTGCAGGTGAACCACGGCGGCACCGAGATGGGCCAGGGCCTGAACACCAAAGTCGCGCAGATCGTGGCCGACGAACTCGGTGTGCCGCTGGCCAACGTGCTGGCCACCGCCAGCGACACCAGCAAGATCCCGAATGCCTCGGCCACCGCCGCATCGGCCGGCACCGACCTCAACGCGCGCGCGGCGCAGTACGCGGCCCGCAACGTGCGCGACAACCTCGCGCAGTTTGTCGCCGGCCTGGACCGCTGCGGAGCCGGCGCCGTGCAGTTTGAAGGCGGCGAGGTCATCACGCCCGCCGGCGCGCGGCCTTTCACCGAAGTCGTGAAGCTGGCCTATGCCAACCGCATCCAGCTGTGGAGCGACGGTTTTTACCGCACGCCGAAAATCCACTACGACAAGGCCACGCTGACCGGCCGGCCGTTTTATTACTTCGCCTACGGCGCGGCCTGCACCGAGGTCGCCATAGACACTTTGACCGGCGAGAGCCGCGTGCTGAAAGTCGACATCCTGCACGACGTGGGCACCAGCATCAACCCGGCCATCGACGTCGGCCAGGTCGAGGGAGGCTTTATCCAGGGCATGGGCTGGCTCACGACCGAGCAGCTGGTGTGGAACGACAAGGGCCTCTTGAGCACCCACGCGCCCAGCACCTACAAAATCCCCGCGACCGGCGACGTGCCCGAGCACTTCAAGGTCGATTTCTGGCCCGAACCGAACCGCGAAGACAACGTCTTCGGCAGCAAGGCCGTGGGCGAGCCGCCGCTGATGCTGGCGATCAGCGTCTATGAGGCCTTGCGCGATGCGATCGCTTTCGCGCGGCCGGGGCGGGCTGTGGTGTTGGAGGCGCCGGCTACGCCGGAGCATGTGCTTGAGGCGCTAACGCTCTCCCAGCGGTGACTCCTCCCTCTCCCTCTGGAGAAGAAATCATGCGGAGAACGACGCTGGTGATTCCGGTTTTTCTCCTTCTCCCTCTGGGAGAAGGCAGGGATGAGGGCCGGCGGCAATGGATAGTCTGCTGGCTTGCTTGAGGCCGCTGGCCCTCACCCTAACCCTCTCCCAGGGGGAGAGGGAACAAATCACGAAGTCCATACATCGTCATTGTTGGCCCACCCGCAACAGTGAATTCAAAAACCACGCCCTTATGAAGCCGAGGCCCGGCCCCAGCTGCCATGCACGGCAAGCCGGCCGTGCTTCTTTCTTTTGAACGCGTTCCGGCGCCGAGTGGACCTCCCCCCAACAATCCTGAAAGCATTGAGAACACCATGAGCACACCCTTGAACACCCAAATCGCCTTTATCACCGGCGGCAACCGCGGCCTGGGCCTGGAAACGGCCCGGCAACTCGGCAAGCTCGGCATCCTGCCGGTGATAGGCGCGCGCAGCGAGCAGGCGGGCCTTGATGCCGTCGCCAAATTGAAGGCCGACGGCGTGACGGCCGAGTCCATCGTGTTCGACGCGACCAAGCCGGCCGACCGTGCCAGGGCCGTGGACTTTTTCCAGGCACGGGCCGGCCGGCTGGACATCCTGGTGAACAATGCGGGCGTTTACCTGGAAGGCGAGCCCGGCGTGAGCCGCCCCTACACCGCGTCGACACTGCCCGAGAAGGTGCTGCGCGACACCATGGAGACGAACTTTTTCGCCCCGGTGGCGCTGACGCAGGCGCTGCTGCCGCTGCTGAAAAAAGCCCCGGCCGGCCGCATCGTCAACCTGGCCAGCATCCTGGGTTCGCTGACCCTGCATTCCGACCCGACCTCGCCGATTTATGAAATGAAGTCGGCCGCCTACGACACCTCGAAGACCGCGCTGAACGCGTTCACCGTGCAACTGGCCTTTGAACTCAAGGGCAGCAGCGTGAAAGTCAACTCGGCCCACCCGGGCTGGGTGCACACGGAGATGGGCGGCGCTTCGGCGCCCATGAATGTGGAAGACGGCGCCAAGACCAGTGTGCGGCTGGCCACCTTGCCGGCGGAAGGCCCCAGCGGCGGCTTCTTCCATATGGGTGATGCTTTGCCCTGGTAAGCCCATAAAACCAAAAAGCGAAAAGCGGCCCTCGGGTCGCTTTTTTTGTGTCAGGGGGCGGCAAGCGCTGGCTTCATGTCCAGGAAGCCCTTAAGCGTCTGCGAGCTGTTATCGACATGCCAGGCCAAAAAGAACTCGGTCTTGGCCTTGGTGCCGCGCAGGTCGCGATACACCACGTTCTGCATCTGCAGGCTGTGCATGGACTCGGGCACGATAGCGATGCCCACGCCGGCCGCGACCAGGCCCACCACGGTCGACATCGGGTAGGCCTCCTGCGCGATGCGCGGTGAAAAACCCGCGGCCTCGCACATCTTGCGCAGTTGCTCGTGGATGGCCGGCGCCTCGCTGCGGCTGAAGAAGACGAAATCGTCCTCGGCCAGCGACTGCAGCATGACCTTGTCCTGCCCCGCCAGCCGGTGATGCGCCGGCAACGCGGCCATAAAGGCTTCCTTGAACAGGCTGCGCGTGGCCAGCCAGGGTTCGGTGACGGACTGGCGGATGATGCCGACGTCGATCTCGCTGTTCTTGAGCATCACGGTCTGCCGCGCCACCGTGAGCTGCTGCACCGACACTGCCACGTGCGGGTACAGCCGCCGGTACTGGCCCAGCAGCGCCGGCACCGAGGTATAGATGGTCGAGCCGACAAAGCCTATGCGCAGCGAGCCGGTTTCGCCGCGGGCGGCGCGGCCCACGACGTCGGGAATGCCGGCCGACAGCGCCAGCAGGCGGCGCGCTTCCTCCAGCAGCGCCTGGCCCGCCTGCGTCAGCACCACCTCGTGCGAAGAGCGCACCAGCAACTGCGCGCCCAGCTCCTGTTCAAGCCTGGCGATCTGCCGGCTCAGCGGCGGCTGCGAGATGTGCACGCGCACCGCGGCGCGGCTGAAGCTCAGCTCTTCGGCCACGGCCACAAAGTAAGACAGTTGGCGCAAATCCATAAAACCCCTTGAATACCTTAAGTACCTTGAATACCTTGCAGGTATAGCTGATGACTTCATTATGCATTGGACAGCATTAGCAGTGGGACCTAGGATTTGACCCATAACGACTGTTTCTGGAGACAACATGACCTTTCCCCTTCCCGCCGCCGGCAGGCGCCGCCTGCTTTCCCACAGCCTGAAATTCGGCGCCCTGGCGCTGGCCCTGTCGGCCGCCTGGGCCCAGCCCGCGGCGGCCCAGGCCTACCCGTCCAAACCCATCAAGCTGATTGCCCCCTTTGCCGCGGGCGGCGCGGCCGACACGGTGGCCCGCATCCTGACGCCCAAGCTGACCGAACTGCTGGGCCAGCCCATCATCATTGAAAACCGCGCCGGCGCGAGCGGCGCCATCGGCTCCGCCTTCGTGGCTGCCGCCCCGGCCGACGGCTACACCCTGCTGATGAACCTGGGCCCGCCGCACCAGACCGTGCAGTTCTTCACCAAGGGCGTGAAGTACGACCCGGTCAAGGACTTCACCGCGATTTCGCACGTAGCGACCGCGCCGCAAACCCTCGTGGTGCCGGCCTCCTCGCCGATCAAGACGGTGGCGGATTTTGTGGCGGCGGCCAAGGCCTCGCCCAAAGGCCTGTCCTACGCCACTTCGGGCGCGGGTACCTCGCAGCACCTGGCCGGCCTGTTGCTGGCGAGTTCGCAAAAGCTGTCGCTCACACATGTGGGCTACCGCGGCGGCGCGCCGGCCCTGACCGACGTGGTCGGCGCGCAGATCGACTCGGGCCTGCTGGTGCTGTCGAACACGCTCCCCTACATCCAGTCGGGCAAGCTGCGCGCGCTGGGCGTGGTGGAAAGCCACCGCTCCAAATCGGCCCCCACCATCCCGACGCTGGCCGAAGGCGGCCTCACGGGTTTCTCGGTGCCCGACACCTGGGTGGGCCTGATGGGCCCGGCCGGCCTGCCCGCGCCCATCGTGCAGCGCATCAATGCCGAAGTGCAGAAGGTGCTGAAGACCCCGGAGGTCAGGGCGCAGCTTCAACAGGCCGGTTATGACGCCGTCGAATCCACGCCCGAAGAGTTCAGCAAACTGCTGGCCGACAGCACCCAGGTCTACAAATCCATCGTCGAAAAAGCCGGCATCAAGCCTGAATGATTTCCCCCTGAAAGCCCATCAAAAAATGAACAGCCAAGCCACCATCGCCAAGCGCAAGCCCGGCGCCGCCTTTCCCCGCATGACCGTCGTGCTGACCTTCCTGATGGAGAACTGGTCCGTCGGCAAGGCGCCGCCCTACTCGCCCATGACCAGCCCGCCCAAGCCCGGCGAGATCGACCGCGCCGGCATCCTCTGGGCCAACTACGGCGGGCGCTCCGGCATCGCCAGGCTGATGCGCGTGGCCGACCGCCACGGCGTATCCGGCACGGTCTGCGTGAACGCGCGCTCGGCCGAGCTGTTCCCCGAGACGGTGAAACACATCGTGAAGTCGGGCTTTGAACTCGGCGGCCACAACTATGCGCAAGACGAAGTGCTGTCCGGCCTCAACGAGACCGACGAACGCGCGCTGATCCAGAAGAGCCTGCGCATCCTGCAAGAGATCTCTGGCGTGCGCCCCACGGGCTGGCTCAGCTCCACCATCGCCACCACCGAGCGCACGGCCGACCTGCTGAGCGAGGAAAAGCTGCTCTGGCACGGCGATTACAACGACATCGACCAGCCGCACCAGGTGGCCACGCGTTCGGGCCGCATCGTCGCGATCCCGCACAGCGACTATGCCGACAACCGCGTGCTGCGCGGCGCACCGGACGATTGGTACCACTGCTACAAGGACATGTTCGACTACCTGTACCGCCAGGAGCCGGGCTCGCTGATCAACATCACCATGCACGGCAACTTCGGCGGCCGGCCGCTGATGTCGGCGCAGCTCGACAAGCTGCTGACCTACATGCTGGCCCACGACGAGGTCTGGGTGCCGCGGCACGACGAGCTGGCGAACTGGGTCAACGAGCACGGCGTGCAGGAAACGCCTTTTATCCAGCGCTTTGCGGCTTGACACCGCAACACCCTCGACAGGAACACCCACCATGATCACCGAGACTGAACGCCGGCAGGCCGCCGATGCCCTGCTGGAAGCCGGCCGCACCCGCCAGCCGATACGCCAGGTCAGCCAGACCTGGCCCGCGATGGACATCGAAGACGCCTACGCCGTGCAAAAACTCTGGGCCGACAGCAAGGTCGCCCAGGGTGCGCGCATCGTCGGCCACAAGATAGGCCTGACCTCGCGCGCCATGCAGATGGCCTCGAAGATGACCGAGCCCGACTACGGCATGCTGATGGACGACATGCTGTTCACCGACGGCGCGCGCATCCCGGCCGCCGGCTTCCACGCGCCGCGCCTGGAAGTGGAACTGGCCTTTGTGCTGGGCAAGCCGCTGGGCGGCAAGCACGTGACCATTTATGACGTGCTGGACGCCACCGCCTACGTGACGCCCGCGCTGGAAATCATCGACTACCGCACCGAGGTGCCGCGCGCCATCGTTGACACCATCGCCGACAACGCGGCGGCCGCCGCCATGGTGACGGGCGGGCGCGTCGTCAGGCCCATGGACATAGACCTGCGCTGGGTCGCCGCGACACTGTCCAAGAACGGCGTGATTGAAGAGTCAGGCGTGTCCGCCGCCATCATGGGCCACCCGGCCATGGGCATCGTCTGGCTGGCCAACAAGCTGGCACTGCACGGCATCACCATGCAGCCCGGCCATATCCTGCTGGCCGGTTCGTTCACGCGGCCCACGGCGGTCGCGGCGGGTGACACCATCCATGCGGACTTCGGGCCGCTGGGCTCCATTGGCGTTTCCTTCAGCTAAGCGCCTGGAGCCACTCAAAAACCCTCCTGGCGTTGTTGCAGCCGCCTTGCCGTGCCTTCAGCACTGTCTGCGGCGTCGCGCCTAGGCAGGACCGCTTCGCTGGGTTTTGTGAGCGGCTCTAAACTAGCATTTGATACGCGGAATTCTTCGCTGCCCCAGTCGTACAACGCGCGCAACAAGGCGCGCACCCATCCCACAACAAGGCGGAACCATGGACTTGCCCCTCAACCAATTCAAGAAGTCGCTGCGCGCCGGCCAGCAACAGATAGGGCTGTGGTGCACGCTATCGAGCCCCTACGGCGTCGAGCTGCTGGCCGGCTCGGGTTTTGACTGGCTGCTGCTGGACACCGAACATTCGCCCAGCGACGTGCTCAACGTGCTGGCCCAGCTGCAGGCCGTCGCGCCCTACCCCGTCTCCGCCGTGGTGCGGCCGGCCTGGAACGACCCGGTGCTGATCAAGCGCTACCTCGACATAGGCGCGCAAACCCTGCTGATTCCGTATGTGCAGAACGCCGAAGAGGCGCGGCAGGCCGTGCAGAGCATTCGCTACCCCAGCGGCGGCATGCGCGGCGTCTCGGCGCTGACGCGGGCTTCGCGCTTTGGCCGCATCCCCAACTACGCCAAGGCTTGCGGCGACGAACTCTGCCTGCTGGTGCAGATTGAAACCCAGGAAGCGCTGGACAACCTGGAAGCCATCGCAGCGGTCGACGGTGTGGACGGCATCTTCATCGGCCCCGGCGACCTGGCGGCCAATATGGGCTTCCTCGGCGAGCCGGGCAACCCCGCCGTCGTCGCAAAGATTGAAGACGCCATCCAACGCATCGCCGCCTGCGGCAAACCCGCCGGCATCCTGACGGGCGACGAGGCCTTTGCGCAGCGCTGCATCGCGCTGGGCACCACGTTTACGGCCGTGGGGGTGGACGTGGGCCTGCTGGCCAAGGCCACCACGCAGTTGCGGCAGCGTTTCGGCGGCAAGGCCTGAAGCGGTTTCTCCCTCTCCATTTGTCTTTCCCCTCTCCCAGAGGGAGAGGGGATAAATCGGGGAAGGGGATAAAGAGGATGACTCGTGTCACCCGCCCTGAACAAACGGCCTGAACAGATCCAGCAGCATCATCAACACCGCAAAGCCCATCACCACCACCCCGCCCCAGCCGAACCAGGTGGTCTTGAAGCCCGAGGTGAAATTGCCCATCACCGACTTGCGGCTGGCCAGCAGCATCAGGCCGGCCATGATGGGCACCGCCACCACGCCGTTGATCACGGCGCTCCAGTAAAGCGCCTTCATCGGGTCAATGCTGGTGAAGTCCATGCCGGTGCCGACCACGGTGGCGATGACGATGATGGCGTAAAAGCGCTTGGCCTCGTACCAGTGGCGCTCCAGGCCCTCGGGCCAGCCGAAGGCTTCGGCCACGGCATAGGCGGCCGACGAGGCCAGCACCGGCACGGCCAGCAGGCCGGTGGCGATGATGCCGCCGGCAAACAGCGCAAAGGCAAAGTCACCGGCCAGCGGCCGCAGGGCCTGTGCCGCCTGCGCGGCCGAGGTCACGTCGTGGATGCCGGCGGTGTACAGCACGGCACCGCCCAGCACCATGATGAAGAAGGCGATGGTGTTGGAGAAAAACATGCCGATGTAGGTGTCGCGCTTGACGCGGCGCAGGTCGCGGCGGATCTTCTTTTCGGCGCCCAGCACGCCGCCCTTCAGGCGCAGCTCTTCCACCTCCTGCGAGGCCTGCCAGAAAAACAGGTAGGGTGAAATCGTGGTGCCCAGCAGGGCGACGATCATCATCCAGTAGCCGGAGGTCCACTGCAGCTTGGGGATCACCAGGTCGTGCAGCACCTGGGCCCACTGCACCTGCACCAGGAAAACGGCGATCACGTAGGCAAACAGGAAGAGCGTCAGCCACTTGAGGATGGGCGCCAGCTTGCGGTAGGGCACAAAGACCTGCAGCAGCACGGTGATGACGCCGAAGGCCACCGCATGGAAATGGTTGCCGCCGCCCACCACCAGCTGCAGCGCTTCGCCCATGGCGGCGATGTCGGCCGCAATGTTGATGGTGTTGGCGATGACCAGCAGGAACACCATGGCCATCAGGAAGGCGCGCGGCGTGTGCTCGCGCAGGTTGGCCGCCACGCCCTTGCCGGTGACGCGCCCTATGCGCGCGCTGACGAGCTGGATGGCGATCATGAAAGGCAGCGACAAAAACACCGTCCACAGCAGCCCGGTGCCGAACTGCGCCCCCGCCTGGGTGTAGGTGGCGATGCCGGAGGGGTCGTCATCGGCGGCGCCGGTGACAACGCCTGGGCCGACATGGCGCAGGAAGGAGGGGATGCGGTTCAACATGGGCGCGAGGCTAACACGGCGGGATGATGTCAAACTTAAAGCGTACAAATACTTCAGGCAGGCTTGCATGCCCGCGCCGGCAAGCCTGAAAAGCTACAGAATTCATAGCAGGCCGCACATTCACCGCCCCTGGACTGGCCGGAAAGAGGCCAAAGGCGTAGGATCAACGCTCAGCGGCAGGCGCCCACGCCCGCCGCGGCTCGGGCCCAGAGGAAGCTTCGCGCAGGCGGGGACTTCCCTTCAATACCGGAGGAGTGATTCATGACTGTTGCAACCCCCACGAGCGGGCAGCGCACGGCGCCGCCTGAAGGAGCCGCATGATGGACAGCGCCGTCATCAGCCTGCTGGGCGCTTTCCTGCTGTCCATCATCGGCCTGTTCGTTTTCATCTGGTCGCTGCGCAAGGGCCTGCTGGTCGAGAACCCGGCGGCCGCCTCGGTGATCTTCGCGCACGGCGAAGTCGGCCAGGTCGACGACCCGGCCCTGCCGGACGCCGCGCAGGCCTCCATGCAGCAGGCGGTCAAGGAGGGCGGCATCCAGACGCACGTGGCCGACGCCGCCGAGCTGCTGGACCGCATCAGCTCCGACCGCTCCACCGCGTTTCCGGTCTTCATGTTCATCACCTTTGCCTGCATGTGGCTGGTGGTGGGCTCGGCGGCCGGCCTGATCTCGTCCATCAAGCTGCATGAACCCGACTGGCTCACCGACTATGCCTGGCTGACCTTCGGCCGTATCCGCACGGTGCACCTGACCGGTGTGCTCTACGGCTGGATCACCAACGCCGCGCTGGGCATGGTGGTGTGGTTGCTGCCGCGCCTGCTGCGCACGCGGCTGTACGGCGCCATCTGGGTCATGCTGGGCGGCGCACTGATCAACATGGGCATCGCCGGCGGCATAGGCGCCATCGCCACCGGCTGGAACGACGGCATGGAGTACCTGGAGATCCCGTGGCAGATCGCGATCTTCATGTTCGCCGGCTTCGCGCTGGTGATCCTGCCGGTGCTGTACACGCTGGTCAACCGCAAGGTCTCGCACCTCTACGTCAGCGTCTGGTACATGACGGCCGCGCTGCTGTGGATCGCCCTGCTCTTCCTGGTCGGCAAAATGCCGGGCGTGCACACCGGCGTGCAGCAGGCCACCACCAACTGGTGGTACGGCCACAATGTGCTGGGCCTGTGGTTCACGCCGGTCAGCGTGGGCGCCATCTATTACTTCCTGCCCAAGGTCATAGGCCGGCCGATACGCTCCTACAACCTTTCGCTGCTGGGCTTCTGGACGCTGGCGTTTTTCTACGGCCAGGTCGGCGGCCACCACCTCATAGGCGGGCCGGTGCCGGGCTGGCTGGTCACGCTGTCCATCGTGCAGAGCATCATGATGGTGATTCCCGTGGTCGCCTTCACCATCAACATGGCCGCCACGCTGAAGGGGCGCATGCACCTGGCACTGTATTCACCCACGCTGCGCTTCATGATGTTCGGCGGGCTGATGTACCTGGCGTCCTCGCTGCAGGGCTCGCTGGAGGCGCTGCGCAACGTCAACCAGGTCACCCACTTCACGCATTTCACGGTGGCCCACGCGCACCTGGGGGCCTATGCCTTCGTCACCATGGTGCTGTTCGGCGCCATCTATTTCATGATGCCGCGGGTGCTGAACTGGGAGTGGCCCTACCCGAAACTCATCACCCTGCATTTCTGGCTGGCGGCCGTCGGGGTGATGATTTATTTTGTCGGGCTCACCATAGGCGGCTGGCTGCAGGGCCTGGCCATGCTGGACGCCGCGCAGCCCTTCATGGCTTCGGTTGAGGTCACATTGCCCTACCTCAAATGGCGGTCCATAGGCGGCAGCCTGATGGTGCTCAGCCACCTGGTGTTCGTCGGCCATTTCCTGGCCATGGCGCTGCGTTTCGGGCCGGGCCGCGCGGGCGCCGCCCTCTTCTGGCAAAGCGACGTGCGCAGCGCGGAACTGGGAGCCCAGCATGGAAAATGAAGTCAAGCTCGCATCGGGCGCCATGGTGGCGCTGGGCGTCGCCACGGCGGCCCTGGTGGTCATGCCCTATATGCAGGTGCGCGACATCAAGCCGCCGCCGCAGCTCAAAAGCTACACCAGCGCGCAGCTGCGCGGACGCGAGGTCTACATCGCCAACGGCTGCGTCTACTGCCACAGCCAGCAGCCGCGCGACCGCAACTTCGGCCCCGATGCGGAACGCGGCTGGGGCCGGGCCTCGGTGCCGGGCGATTATTTCTACGACAAGCCGCACCTGCTGGGCAGCATGCGCACCGGGCCCGACCTGTTCAACATCGGCGTGCGCCAGCCCAGCAAGGACTGGCACCTGGGCCACCTCTACCAGCCGCGCGCCTATGTGCCCGGCTCCATCATGCCGTCCTACCCTTATCTCTTCGTCGTCAAGGACGCGAAGGATGCCGAAAGCGAGGGTGAAACGCCGCTGGCCCTGCCGCCCGCCTATGGGCCCAACGTGGGCCAGGTGGTGGTGCCCACGCCCCAGGCACTGGACCTCGTCAAATACCTGCAGGGCCTGAACCACACCTACCCGGTGCTGCCGCCCGCCCCCAAGCCCTGAGCCACAAGGTGATCCCATGTTGAACAACAACGACAAGACATCCGAAAGCCGGGCCCAGGAGCGCGAACAGGCCGAGCCTTCCGAGAAGGGCCAGCCCATCCCCCTGCTCTTCCTGGTCGGGGCGGCGGCCCTGGTGCTGTGGGGCGCCGGCTACATCGTGCTCTCCGGCTCCTTCGGCCGCGCCGACCTCGGCGACAGACGCACGCTGGCGGACCTGTCCGGCCCGGCGGCCCCGGCCGCGGGCGCCTCCGCCAACGGCAAGCAGATCTTCACCGCCAACTGCGCCGCCTGCCACCAGGCCACAGGCAAAGGGCTGCCCGGCGTGTTCCCGCCGCTGGACGGCTCCGAGTGGGTGGCCGGCGACGAGCGCACCGTGGCCAACATCCTGCTGCACGGCATCACCGGCGAGATCACGGTGATGGGCAACACCTTCAAGGGCGCGATGCCGGCCTTCCCGCAACTCAGCGATGCCGAACTGGCCGCGGTGGCGAGCTACATCCGCGCCGAATGGTCCAACAAGGCCGGCGCCATCAAGCCCGAGCTGTTCGAAGCCGAACGCAAGGCCGGCACGCGCACCGCGCCCTTTAACGGCGGCGCCGATCTCAAGGCGCTGACGGCCAAAGCGTCCTGATGTTTCGCACCGCCTCGCTGAGCATCATGCTGGCCCTGGCGGGCTATGCCGCCGCCGCGTGGCTGACGCACGGCTTCCAGGTCTGGACCGCCGAGGGCGCGCGCCGGCTTGAAGTCGCGCTGCAACCGGTGCCGGCACCGGCCGTCGGCATCGACGGGCCCGGCATCGCCCCGCAGGTACTGTCGCAACATCTGGCCGACGGGCAGTCCGTCACCCTGGTGGATTTTGTCTACACACGTTGCCAGAGCGTCTGCCTTTCGATGGGCAGCAGCTTCCAGCAAATGCAGCAGGTGTTGCAGCAGCGGGCCGGCAAGGTGAAGCTGTTGTCGATCAGCTTTGACGGCAGCCACGACACACCCGGCGTGCTGCAGCCCTATGCGTCGAAACTGAGTGCGGACCCCGCCCTGTGGCGCTTTGTGCGCGTGCAGGATCAGCGGGAAACCCAGCGCCTGCTGGCCGATTTCCAGGTCGTGGTGGTGCCCGACGGCCTTGGCGATTTTCAGCACAACGCGGCCTTTCTCGTCATCGACCAGAAAGGCCGGCTGGTCCGCATCTTTGATTACGCGGAGCAGCAGCTCGCGCTCGACTATGCGCAGCACCTGTCGGGTGCCGCCGCGCCATTGCCAGCGACATCGCCATGAAGATGCCTGCCCGTCCTTCACGCGGCGTACAGGCCGTCATGGCCGCCGCCCTGCTGTGCCTGCTGGCCTGGCCCGCTGTGCGGCAGGCGCTGGAAGCCAGCATGACGCGCCACATGCTGGTGCAATACCCTTTGCTGATGCTCGCCGGCTGGCTGCTCGCCGCGGCGCTGCCCAGCCGCTGGCTTACGCGCCTGGACCGGTGGAACGCCCACGGCATCAGCGGCCTGCTCGCCACCGCGTTGATGCTCGCAATCCTGATGATCCCCCGTGTGCTGGACCTGGCGCTGGTCGACGGCCGCATTGAAATCTTCAAATACCTGGCCCTGCTGGCCTGCGGCGCCGCCATTCGCCTGTCATGGCAGGCGGCGGGCCTGCTGGTGCAGGGCTTCTTCCTGGGCAATGTGCTGCCCATGATGGTGGTGGCCGGCAACCTGTACGAGACGTCGCCGATGCGCATCTGCAATGCCTACCTGCTGGACGACCAGGAACGGCTTGGGCGGATGCTGGTGTGGGTTGCGGCGGCGATTGCAGTGGTGTGGTTCGCGTGGCTGGTGCGCAACCTGATGCAGAGGGACTCATCCATATCCGCAGACGATGCGGTAAAACCCGTGGCACGCTGACATCCTGCACCACCGGCGACGCGCCGCAAGCTCTGCGGGTTTTTCTTATCTGCGTAAATCTGCGTAATCTGCGGATAAAGAATTCATCCACAGATGACGCAGATTTACGCAGATTGAAAACGAGACATCCGTACTCAAGCCACCCTCGAAATCACCGTGTCCCCCCTGCAACGTTTCGAAAGAGAACTTCACGGGCGGAAAGGCCTCAATGGCCCGGGCGTTCGTGCGGGTGCGATGCCGGCCGCGAGTTGTTCAACGTCTCCCGCACCCAGCGCAGCGTGGTGAACGACGCGGACCGGCTGCGCAAATACCTGATGAAGTTTGGCTTGAGCTGGGAAAAGCTGTCGGCTTGAAACCAGCCACGCGCCGGCAGGCCTGGAGGCCTAGATCGGCAATTGGGTGGTGGAGAGCACCTGCTTGAGCACCATGAAGGTACGGACTTGCCGCACGCCCGGCAAGTACAGCAACTGCTCCGCATGGAGGCGATTGAAGCTGTCGTTGTCCCGGGTTCGCACCAGCATGAAGTAATCGAACTCGCCGGTCACGACGTGGCACTCCATGCAGCCCGACACCGTCTGCGCAGCCTTTTCGAAATTGGCGAAGGACTCGGGTGTCGACCGGTCCAGCACGACGCCGATCATGACCAGCATGCCGACGTCCAGCAGATGCGGATTGAGCAGCGCCACCACCCCTTTGATCAAGCCAAGCTCTTTAAGCCGCTCCACGCGCCTCAGGCATGCGGGCGCGCTCAGGTTCACCTTGGCCGCCAGCGCCACGTTGGACACCGAGGCATCGCGCTGGAGCGCCTTGAGGATCGCCCGGTCCGTGCGGTCCAGCGCCTCTCTGAGGGAAACCGGTTTGCTGATTTTTTCGCGTAATTTTGTTGTGCTCATATCAATTTATACAAAATAAAAGTTATAAAAATAGAAACCCTTGACAAATTTGTTTTGAATTTTTGGAAAACTTTGCAACCACCATTTTGTCATTTGTTTTTAGTATTGGCTTCATCGGAGCATCAATACAGCAATTGCAGAACGGGTGGGTATGCCGTCTTTATTCGCAAGTCTTGATGCCTGGAGACCCGTCTTAACCCCAGGAACCATTCGCATGAACCTCAAGAAATTCCCCCGGCATTCGCTGACTTTCGGCCCCACGCCGATCCAGCCGCTCAAACGGCTCAGCGCCCATCTCGGCGGCAAGGTCGAGCTTTTCGCGAAACGTGAGGACTGCAACAGCGGGCTGGCTTTCGGCGGCAACAAGACACGCAAGCTCGAGTACCTGATTCCCGAAGCCCTGGAAGGCGGTTACGACACGCTGGTGTCCATAGGCGGCATCCAGTCCAACCAGACGCGCCAGGTGGCTGCCGTTGCTGCGCACCTGGGCATGAAGTGCGTGCTGGTCCAGGAGAACTGGGTCAACTATTCCGACGCGGTGTACGACCGTGTGGGCAACATCGAGATGTCGCGCATCCTGGGCGCCGACGTGCGGCTGGACGCCGCCGGCTTCGACATCGGCATACGCCCCAGCTGGGAGCAGGCCATGGACGACGTGCGCAAGGCCGGCGGCAAGCCCTTCCCGATCCCTGCTGGCTGTTCGGAACACCCGCGCGGCGGACTGGGATTCGTCAACTTCGCCGAAGAAGTGCGCCAGCAGGAGGCCGAGCTGGGCTTCAAGTTCGACTACATCGTGACCTGCTCGGTCACCGGCAGCACGCAGGCCGGCATGGTGGTGGGTTTCGCGGCGGATGGCCGGGCCGACAAGGTCATCGGCATCGACGCCTCGGCCAAGCCCAAGCAGACCTTTGACCAGATCCTGCGCATCGCGAAGGGCACGGCCGAACTGGTCGAACTGGGCCGCGACATCACGGCCAGGGACGTGGTGCTGGACGACCGCTTCGGCGGCCCGGAATACGGCCTGCCGAACGAAGGAACGCTGGAGGCCATTCGCCTGTGCGCCCGCATGGAAGGCATGCTGACGGACCCGGTCTACGAAGGCAAGTCCATGCACGGAATGATCGAGAAGACCCGGCTGGGCGAATTTCCGGCGGGCTCAAAGGTGCTTTATGCCCACCTCGGTGGCGTCCCGGCGCTCAATGCCTACAGCTTCCTCTTTCGCAACGGTTGAAAACCCGCAGCGAAGGTTCAACGCCCGCGCCTCCCGCCCTCCCACGCCCGTTACCCGCGATCGTTCGCCATTGATTTTTATTGATGAAAGCAAGCCATGAAGCCAGCCCCCAAGTTCGTTCGCATCCTTTCCGTACTGCTGCTGGCCATGCTGGCGGCAACGGGCGCCCAGGCGCAGACCTATCCGGTCAGGCCTATCCAGCTGGTCGTGCCATTTCCCGCAGGCGGAGCGACCGACATCGTGGGCCGGCTGGTGGGGCAGAAACTCGGCGACCGGCTGGGCCAGCCCGTCGTCATTGAAAACCGCGCCGGCGGCGGCACCATCGTGGGCGCCAGCTACGTGGCCAAGGCCGCCCCGGACGGCTACACCCTGCTCATCAGTTCGGGGTCAACGTTCACCGTCAACCCGGCCATCAACTCCCGCCTTCCCTACGACCCCGTCAAGAGCTTTGAGCCCATCGCGCTGACCGCGCGTGTGCCCTTGATCCTCGTCGCCAATCCGCAGGTGCCCGTCGGCAGCATCAAGCAGCTCATCACGGCCGTGCAGGCATCGCCGGGAAAGTACATGTACGGCTCCTTCGGCACCGGCACCACGGGTCACTTCGCGGGTGAACTCATCCTGAACGCCACGGGACTGAAGATGGAGCACGTGCCCTACAAAGGCAGCGCCCCCGCCATCACGGACCTGATCGGCGGGCAGATCCCGTTCTCCCTGGACACCGTGGCGGCCACGCTGCAGCACATCAAGTCCGGGAAGATCAAGCCGATTGCCGTGACCGCGGCCAGGCGCTCCACCTTGCTGCCGAACGTGCCGACTGTCGCGGAGGCCGGCTACCCGGGCTTCGACGCGGACTCCTGGCTGGCCATCGTGGCGCCGCGGGGCATTCCGCGCGAGGTGAGGGTGCGCCTGGAGATGGCGCTGGCCAACACGATGGCCGACCCGGAGGTCAGGGACAAGCTGCTGGCCAACGGCCTGGAGCCCGCTTACGCCCCGGCCGCCGCCGTCGCGGCCTTGATAGACCACGACCTGCCCCTCATGCGCGCCACCGCGCAGCGCGCCAATATCCGTTCGGACTGAAAACGCCGGTCCCCCACACCCTCCTCACCTCCTCACCTCCTCACCTCCTCACCATCATGAGCAGAGACGATGCACTGGCCAGGGCGGCCGCCTTTTTCGACGACGGACGTTTCCTCGAAACGCTGTCGAGCCGCGTCGCCGTGCGCAGCGAAAGCCAGAACCCGGCGGGCGGGCCGCAGCTTCACGCCTACCTGGCGGAGCACATCGCGCCCCAACTCGCGCAACTCGGTTTCACGCACCGCATCCTTGACAACCCGCATGCCGGGGGCGGGCCCTTCCTGCTGGCCACGCGCATCGAAGCCGGCGCGGCCTTCAGCGTGCTGACCTACGGGCACGGCGACGTGGTGCGCGGCCAGGAAGGGCTGTGGCGCGAGGGCCTGGATCCCTGGCGCGTGACCGTGGAAGGGGACCGCTGGTACGGCCGCGGCACCGCGGACAACAAGGGGCAGCACAGCATCAACCTCGCGGCGCTGGCGCAGGTGCTGGCGGTACGCGGGGGAAAGCTGGGCTACAACGTCAAGATCGTCCTGGAGACCGGTGAAGAGACCGGCTCGCCCGGCCTGCGCGAGTTCTGCACCCTGCATCGCGAGGCGCTGGCGGCCGATGTGTTCATCGCGTCCGACGGCCCGCGTGTGGCCGCCTGCAGCCCCACCCTGTTCCTGGGTTCGCGCGGTTTTTTCAACTTCAGCCTGCGGGCCCACCTGCGGGACGGCGGCCACCATTCCGGCAACTGGGGTGGCCTGCTGCGCAACGCGGGCACACGGCTGGCACACGCCATCGCCAGCCTGGTGGACGCCAAAGGACGCGTGCTGGTCAAAGGGTTGCTGCCCGACTCGCTGCCGGCCAATGTCAGGGATGCCCTGCAGACCATCAGCGTCGGGGGCGACCCGGGCGACCCCGCCATCGACACCGACTGGGGTGAACCCGGGCTCACGCCCACCGAACGTGTTTACGGATGGAACACCGTGGAAGTCCTGGCTTACAAAACCGGCAACCCCGACGCACCCGTCGGCGCCATTCCCGGCCACGCTTTCGCGCTGTGCCAGATACGCTTCGTCGTCGGCAGCGACAGCGCCAATTTTGTGGCGCATATCCGGGAACACCTTCGGGCCCATGGTTTCGACGACGTCGACGTGCAGCCCGAAGGCGAGCCCATGGCCGCCACCCGGCTGGACCCCGATGACGCCTGGGTGCGTTGGGGCCTGGATTCGATCCGGCGCAGCACCGGCAAAGCCCCTTCCCTGTTGCCGAACTTCGGCGGCTCGCTGCCCAACGATGTCTTCGCCGAACTGCTGGGAATGCCGACGCTGTGGTTTCCTCACTCCTACCCGGCCTGCAGCCAGCACGCCCCCAATGAGCATCTCCTGGGCAGCGTGGCGCGTGAAGGCCTGCAGCTCATGGCGGGCGTTTTCTGGGACCTGGCCGAGGGCGGCAGCGCAGTTGTCCGGCATCGCGCCGGCCGATAGCCGATGCGCGGATGCCGCGGCTACTCGCTCATCACCACCAGCACCTGCGCATCCGTGCGCCCCAGCGAGAGGTAGATGTGGCCGACGCCGCTGTCGAAGTAAGCCGACTCATGGCGGCCCACCTCGACGGTTTCACCGGTTTCGAACTCGATGCGCACCCGGCCCGACAGCACGGTGACGAACTCCTGGCCGGCGTGGCGGATGAAGTCCGGGAACTGGCCGCGGTCGCGCGCCACGATGCGGCCGTGCAGCGGCGTCATGCGCTTGCCGGGGAACGCGGCGGCCAGCGCGCGGTAGTCGTAATTGCCAGAGCTGTAGGCCGGCGCACCGCCGGCTTCGGACCAGACCACCACGGGCTTTGCGGCGCCGGGCTGAGGCGCCGCGGCACGCGCGTCCAGCAACTGCCCCACGTCCAGCGCCAGCGCCCGGGCCACGGCGGCCAGCTTTTCATAGCTGACCGAAATCTGGCCCAGTTCCATCTTGGACAGCGTGGACAGCGCCACGCCGGAATGGCCGGACAAATCCTTGAGCGTCAGCCGCCGTGCCTTGCGGTGCGCGCGCAGGCTCAGGCCCAGTTGCACCCGGTCCGCTTCGGGAGCTGCGGCGGGCGGGCGGGCGGGACGTGGGGGCATGGTGTTTTCCCTTGTTTGGCGCAAATCAGGCGGAAACCCGGTAAATCGGCTGGACAGGCACGATTCTCGCATGTGAGAATTCTCAAATGCGAGAATTTGACATCCTGATCGTCGGCGCCGGCATTGCGGGCGCTTCCCTGGCCTGGCGCCTGGCCGGGCAGCGCAGCGTCGCGCTGCTCGAACGCGAGGACCAGCCGGGCTACCACGCCACGGGCCGTTCGGCCGCCATGTTCATGGAAAGCTACGGCCCGCCCATGGTGCGGGCGCTCACGCGCGCCAGCCGTGCCTTTTACGAGCGGCCGCCCGAGGGCTTCGCCCCGGACCTGATGCAGCCGCGCGGCGTGCTCTACCTCGCCACGCACGGCCAGGAAAAAGAACTGGCCCACACCCGCAAGGAACTGTCGCCAAGCTGCCCCGGCCTGGCGACCCTGGACGCCGGCACCACGCTGGCCCACGTGCCCTGCCTGCGGCCCGAGGTGGTGCACGGCGCGCTGTACGACGCCGGTGCGCAGGACATGGACGTGCACGCCCTGCACCAGGGTTTTCTGCGCGGCTTTCGCCGCAAGGCGGAGGGGGATGGCGAACTGCACACCAGCGCTGGCGTGACCCGGGCCACGCACGATGGCCGCTGCTGGACGGTGGAACTGGACGACGGCCAGACCCTGCGCGCCCGCACCATCGTCAACGCCGCGGGGGCCTGGGCCGACGAACTGGCCGCCGTGTTCGGCGCCCGGCCCATAGGCCTCGTGCCGCACCGGCGCAGCGCCTTCACCTTCAAGGCACCCGAAGGCGTGGACCCTTCGCCCTGGCCGGCCGTCGTGGGCGTGGATGAAAGTTATTACTTCAAGCCCGACGCGGGCCAGTTGCTGGGCTCGCCCGCCAATGCGGACGCCACGCTGCCGCACGACGTGGTGCCCGAGGAACTGGACATCGCCATGGGCATCCACCAGATTGAAAGCGTCTCGACCCTCACCATACGCCGGCCCGCCAGCACCTGGGCGGGCCTGCGCTCCTTTGTGCCTGACGGCGAAATGGTGATAGGCCAGGACGACGCCTGCCCCGGCTTCTTCTGGCTCGCGGCGCAAGGCGGCTACGGCATCCAGAGCGCGGCAGGCGCCAGCGCGCTGGCCGATGCGCTGCTGCGGCAGGCCGCGCTGCCTGACGAGCTGCGGCAACAAGGCATAGACGCACGCGCCCTGTCACCGGCCCGCTTGCGATGACGCTGCATCCACTCCCATCCCCCTGATCGAGCGAAACTTCAATGAGGCCTACCATGCAACACATGTCATTCAATGCAATGCGCCGGACGCTGATTGCCAGCGGTGTCTTCTTCTGCGGACTTGCAGCCGTGGGCGGGCCCGCCCGCGCGGCGGATTTCCCCGAGCGGCCCGTCACCCTGGTCGCGCCTTTCCCGGCCGGCGGCGCGGCCGACGTGCTGGCGCGCATCCTGGGCAAGGCCCTGGGCGACCAGCTGGGCCAGCCCGTGGTGGTCGAAAACAAGCCGGGCGCCGGCACCGCCATAGGCGCGGCCGCGGTGGCCAACGCCAAGCCCGATGGCTACACGCTGCTCGTCAGTTCAAACTCCACCTTCACGCTGAATCCGGCGCTGCAACCCAAGCTGGCGTATGACCCGGCCAAGGGTTTTGATGCGATAGGCATGGTCGGCTCTGTGGCGCTGGCGATGCTGGTGAACCCGTCGGTCACCGCCGCCGACGTGCACCAGTTCGTGGCCGCCGCCAAGGCCAATCCGGACAAATACGTCTACGGCAGTTTCGGCAACGGCACCAGTTCCAATTTCGCCGGCGCGATGTTCAATGCGGCCACGGGCCTGAAGATGACGCACGTACCCTACAAAGGCTCCGGCCCCTTGATGACCGACCTGATGGGCGGGCAGATACCGGTGTCTTTCGACACCGTGGTCGCCGCGTCGCCGCAGCTCAAGACCGGCAAGGTCCGGGTGCTGGCCGTTGCCATGAACAAGCGCTCGTCCCTGCTGCCGAATGTGCCGACCATGGCCGAGGCCGGTTACCCCGCCGTCGACATGAACGCCTGGCTGGCCGTGGTCGCGCCAAGGGGCTTGCCGGCGCCCGTCAAGGCGCGGCTGGAAAAAGCCCTGGCAACGCTGATGGCCAACCCCGACATCGTGGACAAGCTCAAGGCCGCCGGCTTTGAACCCGGCTATGCGGCCATCCCCGACTGGTCGGGCATGGTGACGGCCGAGATCGCGCGCATGAAGGCCCTTGCCGAACGCTCCCAGATCAAGACAGACTGAACAAGACATTGATATGCCATCCACCCTGCCAGACATTTCCGCCGTCGAACTCCGCCGCCTGATCGGCAGCCGCCGGGTCTCGCCGGTGGAACTGATGGACGCCTGCATAGGCCGCATCGAAAACCTCAACCCGGCCATCAACGCGATATGCGCGACCGACTTCACGCGGGCGCGTGAGGCCGCGCGTCTGGCCGAGGCGCAGGTGATGCGCGGCGGCCCGCTGGGCCCGCTGCATGGGCTGCCGCTGGGCGTGAAGGACCTGCAGGACACCGCGGGCCTGCTCACCACCTACGGCAACGTCGGGCTGCGCGGCAACGTGCCGGCCAAGGACAACGCACTGGTGGCAAAGCTGCGCGCGGCCGGCGCCATCGTCACGGCCAAGACCAATGTGCCCGACATGGGTGCCGGCGCCAACTCCCGCAACCCGGTGTGGGGCGCGACGGGCAATCCCTTCAATCCCGCGCTCAACGCGGGCGGTTCCTCGGGCGGCTCGGCCGCAGCGCTGGCGGCCGGCATGCTGCCGATCTGCACGGGCTCCGACACCGGCGGTTCGCTGCGCATTCCGGCTTCGCTGTGCGGCGTGGTCGGCCTGCGGCCCTCGCCCGGCCTGGTGGCCAACGATGCGCGGCCGCTGGGCTGGTCGGTCATTTCCGTGCTGGGACCCATGGGGCGCAATGTGGCCGATACGGCGCTGCTGCTGTCCGCCAGCGTGGGGGCCGACGCGCGCGACCCGCTGTCCTATCCGGTGGACGGCGCCGGCTTCTGGCCGCTCAAGCCGGTGGATCTGTCCACGCTGCGCGTCGGCACGACGGAAGACTTCGGCATGTGCATCGTGGACCCGGAGATACGCCGCGTGTTCCGCGCCCGCGTGGAGGCCGTTCGGCCGCTGGTGGCCAGCTGCGAACCCGTGGACCTGCAATTGGGCGACGCCGACCGCGCCTTCGACACGCTGCGCGCCGAAAGCTTTGTCGCCGCCTTTGCCGACACCTACCGCGACGCGCCGCAAACGCTGGGGCCCAATGTGCGCGCCAACATGGAAATCGCCGCCGCCATCACGCTGGCGGACCGCGCCTGGGCGCACCTGGAGCAAACGCGCATTTCGCGCCGCTTTGCCAAAGCCTTCGAGCAATACGACCTCATCCTCGCGCCGGTCACGCCGGTCACGCCTTTTCCCTGGACGGAGCTGTTCGCCGGCAACATTGACGGCCAGGCCATGCGCAACTACTACCACTGGCTGGGCCTGACCTATGTGGTGACGCTGGCCACCAACCCGGCGCTGGCCCTGCCCTGCGGCAAGGACGAACACGGCATGCCCTTCGGCCTGCAGGTCATAGGACGGCTGCATGCCGATGCGCAGCTGCTGGCCGCGGGCCAGGCACTGGAGCAGGTGTTCGAGGCCATTGAGACGCTGCGCCGGCCGGTGCCCGACTTCAAGGCATTGCAGACGGCCAGGCCGGAACTCAAGTCCATCGTCACGCATCCGCCCGAAATAGCGGCGGGCCAGGGTGCGGGCGGTTTGACTGCGGTCTGAGCCGCGCCCGCAGAATCGGCAGCGCGCGGAAGTTGTTGACCCTGGTGTGCGGCTCTCAGTCCTCGCCCTCGGACCATTCCGGGCTGTAGCCGCCCAAAGTAGGGTGGTACATCTCGTCGCCCGCGTGCTGCGTGAACTCGACGTTCAGGCGGTCTTCGCGCAGGCCGAGGATGTCGATGCAGTCCTTGCACAGCGCCTTGGCCACTTCCATGCGCAGGTCGGCGGAGCGGCCGCTGCGTATATCGCACATCAGCACGGACACCGGCTCGGGCACACCGTCCACGGTGCGCCAGACGCTGCCCTCGCCGCATTCGCGGATGGCGATGCTGATGCGGCGGATGTCCACGCTCATGAGCCTGGCGTAGGTCTCGCACAGTTTGGCGGCCAGGCGTTTTTTGTCTTCGACGGGGTGGCGCCCGTTCACGTCGAGTTGAAGGTAAGGCATGGCCGAAGTCCTCCTTGAAGTGTTTGCAATGCCTGGAGCGCGGCGCTACAGGATCAGCAGCGCCCGGAAATCATTGACGTTGGTGTGCGTGGGCCCGGTGACGACCAGTCCGCCCAGCGGCTCGAAGTAGCCGTAGGCGTCGTTGCGGTCCAGGTACTGGTCGACTTTCATGCCCTGCGCGAGTGCGCGCTGCAAGGTGTCGGGCGCCACAAAAGCGCCGGCATTGTCTTCCACGCCGTCTATGCCGTCGGTGTCGGCGGCCAGCGCGTAGACGCCGCTCTGGCCTTGCAGCGCGAGCGCCAGGCCCAGGCAAAATTCGCCGGCGCGGCCGCCACGGCCTTTCGGCGTGCCTTCAGGCTGTTTCCGGATCGTGACGGTGGTTTCACCGCCGCTCAAAATCACGCAGGGCTTGCTGAAAGGCTGGCCCTTGAGCGCCACGGCGCGGGCCAGCGCCGCATGCACCTTGCCGACTTCGCGCGATTCACCTTCCATCTCGTCGCTCAGGATGTATGCCTGCAGGCCGGCTGCGCGCGCCACGGCGGCGGCGGCCTCGAGTGACTGCTGGGGCGTGGCGATCATGTGCACCTCGTGGCCCTTGAAGACGGCGTCGCCGGGCTTGGGGGTTTCGAGCGCGCCCTGCTCCAGCAGGCTCATGATGGCGCCGGGCACTTCGATGCCGTAGCGCTGCAAAATCGCCACCGCCTCGGCGCAGCTGGTGGCGTCGGGCACGGTGGGGCCGCTGGCGATGATGGACGGGTCGTCGCCCGGCACGTCGCTGATGGTCAGCGTCACCACGCGCGCCGGCGCGCAGGCCGCGGCCAGGCGCCCGCCCTTGATGCGCGAGAGGTGCTTGCGCACGCAGTTCATTTCGGAAATATTCGCGCCGCTGTTGAGCAGCGCCTTGTTGATGCGCTGCTTGTCTTCCAGCGTCAGGCCTTCAGCGGGCAATGTCAGCAGGGCCGAGCCGCCGCCGGAGATCAGGCACAGCACCAGGTCGTTTTCAGTGAGGCCCTGCACCATGGCCAGGATGCGCTGTGCGGCTTCGAGGCCAGCGGCGTCGGGCACCGGATGCGAGGCTTCAACCAGCTCGATGCGTTTTTTCAGGCCTTCGGGCCGCGGCGGAATGTGGTGGTAGCGCGTGACGACCAGGCCTTCGAGCGGCGCGTCGGCCGGCCACAAGGCCTCGACCGCCTGCGCCATGGAGCCGCCGGCCTTGCCCGCGCCAATCACGATGGTGCGGCCGCCGCTTTCGGGCGTGGGCGGCTTGGGCAGGTAGCGGGCGGTGTTCTCCAGCGGCAGCGCGCGCGCCACGGCAGCGCGGTACAGGTGCTCGAGGAACTCGCGCGGCTGGGTGGCTGCGTCGGGGATGGGCGTGATGGGGCTGGGTGTCTTGGCGTCGGTCATTGAAATGTCTCCACCCCGGATTGTGCCGTGGTAACCGGCCAGTAACCCGACGCCGTGGGAGGGCTTGGGCTTTCGGCAGGCAAGCCTTCCCTAGAATGCCTCATCACCCCAAAGAACACCCCGAAGAAGAAAGAGACACCATGAACGGCTACCTGGCACTCGGCATCGCCATCATTGCGGAAGTCATCGCCACCACGGCGCTCAAGTCCAGCGACAGCTTCACCAAGCTGGTGCCTTCGCTGATCAGCATCGCCGGCTACGGCACGGCGCTGTACCTGCTCACGGTGACCATGAAGTCGATTCCCACCGGCGTGACCTACGCGATCTGGTCCGGCCTGGGCATTGTGCTGATCAGCATCACGAGCTTCTTTTTTCACCACCAGAAGATTGACCTCTGGGGCATGGTGGGCATGGGGCTGATCATTGCGGGCGTGGTGGTGCTGAATCTGTTTTCCAACTCCACCATGCATTGAGGCCCCGGTAGCGTTCATTGCCGCCCAGGCCCAGCCGGCCGCGATTGCCAGGGACATCGGGTGGGCATTTCGTATAAGCCTACTCCGTCCTGGCCCCCGCGTCGAACCACCACTTGATCGCCTGCCGCTCCGCCTCGGTGATGCCTGTCGCGTTGTTCATGGGCATCAGGCGCGTCACCACGGCCTGCTGGTAAACCTGCGTTGCGTGGAGCTTGAGGGCTGCGGGCGAATCAAGGCGCACGTTTTTCATCTGCAGCTGCTCGCCGTGGCATTGGTAGCAGCGCTGGGCCAGGATGGTTTGCACTTTCTCGTAGCCGGTGCCCTGTGAAACGGCGGCCGGTATGGCCGTAGCGGTAGGCGCCGGTTTCATCCAGACGATCACCCCGATGATCACGGCCGCACCCGCCAGCGCATAAGCCAGCGGGTGCCGGTTGCGGCCCAGCTTGTAGCCGTGGCGCAGCACAAAGAACTGGCGTATCGCCGCGCCGGCCAGCATCATGAGGATCAGCACCAGCCAGTTTTGCGGATGGCTCCAGGTGAAGCTGTAGTGGTTGCTCAGCATGGCGAACAACACCGGCAACGTGAAGTAGGTGTTGTGCACGCTGCGCTGCTTGCCGCGCTGGCCGTGCACCGGGTCCACCGGTTCGCCGGCCTTGATGGCGGCCACCACCTTGCGCTGGCCGGGGATGATCCAGAAAAAGACGTTGGCGCTCATGGCCGTCGCCATCATGGCGCCCACCAGCAAAAAGGCCGCGCGCCCGGCAAACCAGTGGCAGGCCAGCCAGGACGCGATACAGACCAGCACCGCGACCAGCGCACCGACGATGGCGTCGCCGTTTTTGCCTTTGCCGAACAGCTGGCAGATGCCGTCGTACAGCATCCAGAACACCACAAAGAAAGACAACGCCACGGCGGCCGCCGCGCCGGGCGACCAGTTCATCAGCGATTTGTCGACCAGGTAGGTGCCGGCATGCCAGAGGTAGGACACCGTGAACAGCGCAAAGCCCGACAGCCAGGTGCTGTAGCTTTCCCAGTAAAACCAGTGCAGGTGGGCCGGCAGCTGCGGCGGCTTGACGGCGAATTTGACCGGGTGGTAAAACCCGCCGCCATGCACGGCCCAGAGTTCGCCGCTGACACCCTGCTTTTTCAGGTCTTCATCGACGGGCGGCGTGAGGCTGCTGTCGAGGAAGACGAAATAAAACGAGGAGCCGACCCAGGCGATGGCAGTGATGACGTGGACCCAGCGCAGCAGCAGGTTGGCCCAGTCGAGAAGGTAGTTTTCCATAGCGCTCAACTTGTGCAAGGCTGCTCACCACTGCGGGCGCTGTAAGCAGAAAACGTGGTCACGAACAAAAGAAGCGGGGCTCCGTGCTGGATGCCCTGCTTCCCGGCTCCGCTGCGACCTGGTGAAGTAAGTTTATAGCCTTTGCCGCCGGGCGCAAAGCCGGACGGCACGGGCTCAGCCTACATCGATGCTCTGCAGCAACTGCGCCGCGACGGCCACGGCGATGACCTCGGGCTCCTTGCCGCTGATGCCCGGCACGCCGATAGGGCAAGTCACATGCGCGAGTTCGTCCGCCGTAAAGCCCCTGGCCTCCAGCCGGTGCCGGAAGGTCGCCCATTTGGTCTTGCTGCCGATCAGGCCTATGTAGGGCAAATCACCCCGCTCGCGCTGGCGCTTGAGGCAGGCGGCCAGCACGTCCAGGTCTTCGGCATGGCTGAAGCTCATGATCAGCACACGCGACTGCGGCGCCAGGCCCGGCACGGCCGCCTGCACCGGTTCGGAATGCTCGCACACCACGCGCGGCGGCACGCTGGCCGGGAACACGCCGTCGCGGCTGTCTATCCAGCTCACGGCAAACGGCAAGGGCGCGAGCACCTGCGCGAGCGCATGGCCGACGTGGCCGCCGCCGAACAGCGCGACGGGTGCGAGTTGGCGCGCGCCCAGCCGCAAGGCCAGCGCTTCCGCGTCGGCCGCGCCCACCCGCTCAAAGCGCAACTGCACCACACCGCCGCAGCACTGGCCCAGCGAAGGGCCCAGCGCCACGCGCAGCGGCGGCTCCGTAACCTCGTTTTTTTCCAGCGACGCGCGGGCCCTGGCGATCGCATCGAATTCAAGGTGGCCGCCCCCTATGGTGCCCACCAGCGCATCGGCAAACACCGCCATCCACGTCCCCGCCTCGCGCGGGACCGAGCCCTGCGTCTGGTCCACCTGCACCAGCACCGCCGGCGCGTAAGCCAGGCGGGCGAGCAGGGTCTCAAGGAGCGGGCCGGTGTTGCGGAAAACCATTGGTGACGTGTTGGAAACCGTAAGGGGACTGAATAGTGGGCAAAATGGGGAAACGCCACCTTAGCACCACCCAGGCGGCCCGCAGTTTCCGGGCACGATGGCGGGTATACGCAAAATCCCATGAACCGCCCCCCCAGAGGCCCTGAGGCAAACCATGACAAAACACGAGATGCCTTCTTCCACTGATGCGTCTTCCTCCACAGCGCGCCGTTTCTGGCTGGCCGCCCTGATTTCCGGGGCCGTGGCCGCCATCGTGAGCGCCTGCAAGAGCGCGCCGGATTCTGCCCCCACACCTGCACCGACCCCGGACGCCTCGCCGGTGATAGGCCCGATCTCGGGCTCACAAGGCTCGGCCCGCAGCTCAGGCGCCAGCACGCCGCGCGCCTACCGCCAGGACGGCGCCACCCATCTCTACGGCCTCAATGCCGAACGCATTTACAAAGGCCGCATGCCGCCGCTGCTGTATGCGGTGGGCGTGATGAACGTGGAGATAGACCGCACGGGCCGCGTGACAAAACTGGATTGGATGCGCGCGCCGCGCCATGCGCCCGAAGTGGTCGCCGAGATCGAACGCACCATACGCCAGGCCTCACCGTTCCCGGCGCCCACGCGCATGGGCAAGGTGGTCTACACCGACACCTGGCTGTGGCACAAGAGCGGGAAATTCCAGCTCGATACCCTCACCGAAGGACAGGACTAGAGCCCTGGAAGAGGTAGCAGCGCAAGGCGATGCGAAGCGAGCCGACCGAAGGCCAGCATGAGCCGCGGAACCGGCTTTGCCGGGCCGCAGGCGGGCGGCCCCCTCGGGGGGCAGGGAGCTACACGAAGTGAGCGACCGTGGGGGCCTTAATCTATCTTGAGATTCTGCGTCTTGACAACATTCACCCAAGCCCGGTAATCCGCTTCAATGAACTGACCAAGCTGCGCAGGCGTTCCAGGCGCCGCATCCACGGCATCAACCTTGAACCGGGCCAGCACGTCGGGCATGGTGACGATCTTGTTGATGGCGGCGTTCAGGGTGTTGACGATGGCCGGCGGCGTGCCGGCGGGTGCGGAGATCGCGAAGTAGTTGAGCACGTCAAAGCCGTTCAGGCCGGACTCGCTCATGCTGGGCACGTCGGGCAAGGCGCTGGAGCGTTTGGCGCTGGTGACGGCCAGGGCCTTGACGCTGCCGTTCTTGATGAAGGGCAGCAGCGCGGGAATAGTTCCGGTGACGAGCTGGATCTGCCCGCCAATCATGTCCATGGTGGCGGGCGCCACGCCGCGGTAGGGGATGTGGGTGATGTAAGTGCCGGTGCGGGCCTTCAGCGATTCCAGCACAAGGTGGTTGACACCGCCGGCACCGGCGGAGCCGTAGTTGAGCGCGCCGGGTTTCTGCTTGGCCAGCGCGATCAGCTCTTTCATGTTGTTGGCCGGCAGTTTGGTGTTGGCCGCCCAGACCAGCGGGCCGGTAGCGATCATGCCGACCGGCGCGAACTGGCGCAGCGGGTCGTAGTTGGCGCTGGGCAGCGAGGCCGCCACCGTGGTGAAGGGCGATGCCACCAGCAGCAGCGTGTAGCCGTCTGCCGGCGCCTGCGCCACAGCCTGCGTGCCGATGGCGCCCGAAGCGCCGGCGCGGTTGTCGACCACAAAGGTGCCGCCCAGGACTTCACCGAGCTTTTGCGCGATCAGACGCCCCATCGCGTCGGTGCCGGCGCCGGGCGCGAAGGGCACGATGATCTTGACGGCGCGTTCAGGGTAAGCGGCGGGATTGGAAGGGCCTTGCGCCAGCGCGGCGGAAGCGAGCAGTGTGGCGGCAGTGCCTGCGGACAACAACAGGGCTTGGCGGCGGCTCAACGCGCCCATCGGCTTGACATTCATGGGGGAACAGACTCAGTAGTAAAAAGGACTGATTGTTCCCGCATCACATGACGTTCGCGTGACACAGGGGTCACGGGCTGTTCAGCTTCCGCGGTAGGTGGAGTAGCTCCAGGGGCTCACCAGCAAGGGCACGTGGTAGTGCGCGCTGATGTCGGCCACGCCGAAGTCCAGGCTGACCTGGTCCAGGAAGGCTGGCTCGGGCAAGGCCACGCCACGCGCCTTGAAATAGCCCGCGACGTCAAACACCAGGCGGTAAGTGCCCGCTTTCAAATTGCTGCTGTCGTACAGCGGCCCGTCGGGGCTGCGCCCGTCGTCGTTGAGGGTGAAGGATTTCACCAGCGTGGCTTGGCCCGCCTGCGTGGTATACAGCGAAACCTTCATGCCGCCAGCCGGCAAGCCATGCATCGTATCCAGTACATGTGTGCTCAAGCCCATGGGATTCCTTTGATTTCGGTTTACCAAAAGTGTATACAGTTTTGGGCTTTACGGCTATCATGCCCCGATGGAATCATCGACCACCCACGCCATCGTCGAGGCCTTGACCAAGGCCATTGTGGAGCACAGGCTGCACCCGGGCACCAAACTCGCCGAGCAAAAACTCGCCGACCATTTCGGCGTCTCACGCACGCTGGTGCGCCAGGCGCTGTTCCAGCTCTCGCAAAACCGGCTGATACGGCTGGAGCCGGCGCGCGGCGCCTTTGTGGCCGCGCCCTCGGTGATGGAGGCGCGCCAGGTGTTCGCCGTGCGCCGCATGCTGGAAGCCGAGATGACGCGCGCCTTTGTGCGCGAGGTCACCCCCGCGAAAATCAAGGCGCTGAAAGAACACGTGGCCCAGGAAAAAGCCGCGCTCGACACCGGCGACGTGTCCGGCCGCACCGAGCTGCTGGGCGACTTCCATGTGCGCATGGCCGAACTGATGGGCAATGAGGTGCTGGCGCAGATGCTGGGCGAGCTGATCTCGCGCTGCGCCCTCATCACCCTGATGTACCAGACCGCCAGCGCCGCCGAACATTCCAACGACGAGCACGCCGAAATCGTCAAGGCCCTGGCCGCCAAGGACGAAGCCCTGGCCGTGCGCCTGATGAACGAGCACCTGCTGCACGTCGAGGAAAACCTGGCCTTCGACCGCAAGGTGCCGACCAACGATATTTCAATGGCGCTGTCATGAACTCAAGCTATCCAAGAGATTTGATAGGCTACGGCCGCAACCCGCCGCAAGCCAACTGGCCCGGCAAGGCCCGCATCGCCGTGCAGTTCGTGCTGAATTACGAAGAAGGCGGCGAGAACTCGGTGCTGCACGGCGACGCGGGCTCCGAACAGTTTCTGTCCGAGATGGCCAACCCGCCCAGCTTTGCCGACCGCCACCTGAGCATGGAAGGCATTTACGAATACGGCTCACGCGTGGGCGTGTGGCGCATCCTGCGCGAGTTTGAAAAGCGCGGGCTGCCGCTGACCGTCTTCGGCGTGGGCATGGCCCTGCAGCGCCACCCTGAGGTGGCTGCCGCCTTCACCGAACTCGGCCACGAAATCGCCTGCCATGGCTGGCGCTGGATCAACTACCAGCAGGTCGACGAAGCCACCGAGCGCGAACACATGCGCCTGGGCCTGGACGCGATCGAACAACTCACCGGCACGCGCCCGCTGGGCTGGTACACCGGCCGCGACAGCCCCAACACACGCCGGCTGGTAGCCGACGACGGCCGGCTCGAATACGACAGCGACTACTACGGCGACGAACTGCCCTTCTGGACTGAAGTGGCGCGTACGGACGGCGCCGTGGTGCCGCGCCTGGTCGTGCCCTACACGCTGGACACCAACGACATGCGCTTTTCCCTGCCGCAAGGCTTTGCGCAGGCCGAGGATTTTTTCATCTACCTGCGCGACAGCTTTGACGCGCTGTATGCCGAAGGCGACGAGTCGCCCAAGATGCTCAGCATAGGCATGCACTGCCGCCTGCTGGGCCGGCCCGGCCGCATCGTGGCGCTGCAGCGTTTCCTCGACCATGTGCAAAAGCATGACCGCGTCTGGGTCTGCCGCCGCATCGACATCGCCCGCCACTGGCAGGCCACCCACCCCTACACGCCCCGGCAGGAAGGCTGAACATGGCCATCACCCTTGAACAGGTCAACACCGCGCCGCGCGACCAGGCGCTGCAACTGCTGGACGGGCTCTACGAGCATTCCCCCTGGGTCGCTGAAAAAGCGCTGGACGCCCGCCCCTTCCGCTCGCTCGCGCACCTGAAACACGCGATGGCCCAGGTGCTGCGCGACGCCGGCAGGGACGCGCAGGTCAAGCTCATCCAGGCCCACCCCGAACTGGCCGGCAAGGCCATGGTCAGCAAAAGCCTCACGGCCGAATCCACCAACGAACAAGGCAAAGCCGGCCTCACGGATTGCACGCCCGAAGAATTCGCCACACTGCAAAAGCTCAACACCGACTACAACGCGAAGTTCGGCTTCCCCTTCATCCTCGCGGTGCGCGGGCCGCGCGGCACCGGCCTCAGCCGGCGGCAGATCATCGACACCTTCGCGCGCCGCCTGCAGAACCACCCGGATTTCGAGCTGCAGGAAAACCTGCGCAACATCCACCGCGTGGTCGAACTGCGGCTCAACGACAAGTTCGCCGCCGCGCCCGCGCTGGGCAACGACGTCTGGGACTGGCATGAGGCCATGTCGCAGTACAGCGACCCGGGCTACCTTGAAAAAGGCCAGCTCACGGTGACTTACCTGACCGACGCGCACCGCGCCTGCGCGGCCTATATCAGCGCCACCATGCGGAATTGCGGCTTTGACGAGGTGAGCATCGACGCCGTCGGCAATGTGGTGGGCGTCTACCGTGCCAGTTCCGTTCGCCCTGAGCCTGTCGAAGGGCCGGCTTCGACAGGCTCAGCCCGAACGGTTCAACCCAAGACACTCCTGACGGGTTCGCACTACGACACCGTGCGCAACGGCGGCAAGTACGACGGCCGGCTCGGCATCTTCGCGCCCATGGCCTGCGTGCGCGAGCTGCACCGCCAGGGCAAGCGCCTGCCCTTCAACATTGAAGTCGTCGGCTTTGCCGAAGAAGAAGGCCAGCGCTACAAGGCCACCTTTTTGGGTTCGGGCGCGCTGATAGGCGACTTCAAGCCCGAGTGGCTGGAGCAGAAAGACGCCGACGGCATCACCATGCGCGAGGCCATGCTGAAGGCCGGCCTGAAGCCTGAAGACATCACCGGCATCAAACGCAATGCCGACGACTACCTCGGTTTTGTCGAAGTGCACATCGAACAGGGCCCGGTGCTCAACGAGCTCGATTTGCCGCTGGGCATCGTGACCTCCATCAACGGCAACGTGCGCTACCTCTGCGAGATCACCGGCATGGCCAGCCACGCCGGCACCACGCCGATGAACCGCCGGCGCGACGCGGCTGCCGCGGCGGCCGAGCTGCTGCTCTACGTCGAGCGCCGCGCCGCGCAGGACGGCGACTCCGTCGGCACCGTGGGCATGCTGCAGGTGCCCAACGGCTCCATCAACGTGGTGCCGGGGCGCTGCCTGTTCTCGCTGGACCTGCGCGCGCCCGTCGATGCGCAGCGCGATGCGCTGGTGGCCGACGTGCTGGCCGAACTCAAGGCCATTTGTGAACGCCGCGGCGTGCACTATACGACCGAACTGACCGAGCGCGCCGCCGCCGCGCCCAGCGCGCCGGCCTGGCAGCAGCGCTGGGAGCGCGCGGTCGATTCGCTGGGCGTGCCGCTGCATGCCATGCCCAGCGGCGCCGGCCACGACGCCATGAAACTGCACAAGGTGATGCCGCAGGCCATGCTTTTCGTGCGCGGCCAGAATTCCGGCATCAGCCACAACCCGCTGGAAAGCAGCACCAGCGACGACATCCAGCTTGCGATCCAGGCCTTCACGCACCTGCTCACCCATCTCGCCCCCTGACCACCACAATGACCTTCCCCACTGATTACGCCCGGCTGGACAGCTGGATAGACGCCCACTTCGACGAAGAAACCGTTTTCCTGCAGCAGCTCATACGCGTGCCCACCGACACGCCGCCGGGCAACAACGCACCGCATGCCGAACGCACCGCCGAACTCATCAAGGCCTTCGGCTTCGAAGCTGAAAAGCATCCTGTACCCGAGGCCGAGGTGCGCGCCTATGGCATGGAATCCATCACCAACCTGATCGTGCGCCGCCGGTATGGCAACCAGGGTGAAGGCAAAACCATCGCCCTCAACGCCCACGGCGACGTGGTGCCGCCCGGCGAAGGCTGGACCCACGACCCCTACGGCGGCGAGATCGTCGACGGCAAAATTTACGGCCGCGCCTCCGCCGTCAGCAAATGCGATTTCGCCAGCTTCACCTTCGCGCTGCGCGCGCTCGAAGCGCTGGGCGCACCGCTCAAGGGCGCGGTCGAGCTGCACTTCACCTACGACGAGGAATTCGGCGGCGAGATGGGCCCGGGCTGGCTGCTCAAACAGGGCCTGACCAAACCCGACCTGCTGATCGCGGCCGGTTTCTCCTACGAAGTCGTGACCGCCCACAACGGCTGCCTGCAGATGGAAGTCACGGTGCACGGCAAGATGGCGCATGCCGCGATTCCCGACACCGGCGTCGACGCGCTGCAGGGCGCGGTGCACATCCTCAACGCGCTCTATGCGCAGAACGCGCTCTACCAGCAGGTCACGTCCAAGGTCGAGGGCATCAAGCACCCCTACCTCAACGTGGGCCGCATCGAAGGCGGCACCAATACCAACGTGGTGCCCGGGAAGGTCATGTTCAAGCTGGATCGCCGCATGATCCCCGAAGAGAACCCGGCCGAAGTCGAAGCCAATATCCGCCAGGTGATTGCCGGTGCCGCCGCCGAACGCAAAGGCATCAGCGTCGACATCAAGCGCCTGCTGCTGGCCAATTCCATGCGCCCCTTGCCCGGCAACAAGCCGCTGGTCGAGGCGATCCAGAAGCACGGCGAGGCGCTGTTCGGCCAGAAGATCCCGGCCATGGGCACGCCGCTGTACACCGACGTGCGCCTATACGCTGAAGCCGGCATTCCCGGCGTCATCTACGGCGCCGGCCCGCGCACCGTGCTCGAATCGCACGCCAAGCGCGCCGACGAGCGCCTGGAGCTTGAGGACCTGCGCCGCGCCACCAAGGTGATTGCGCGCACGCTGCGCGACCTGCTGGCCTGAGGCCGATTTCTCGGTCCCTGGGTAAGCACGGACGCAAAAAACCGGCAAAAACCGGGGAACGCGGCGCGACTTCGCCGAAAATAAGCCGACGCCGACGCCACAAGAAGCACCAACACCAGGCGCGGCACTGTTTTTGCTAATCCCCTGCCAGACCGCATGCCCTCACCGCCGACCAGCGGGCGACATGCTTTTGCCCCCAATTCCAGTACACCAGGACTCCAGGACACCCCATGACACACCGCCTGCCATCCCCGTTTGCCGCACAGCTCGCCAAAACCGCCGGCCTGCTCGCCGCCACCGCGGCTTTCAGCGTCGCCCAGGCCCAGAACACGCCCATCAAGTTCCAGCTCGACTGGCGCTTTGAAGGCCCCGCCGCCCTCTTCCTGACGCCGGTGGCCAAGGGCTACTTCAAGGCCAACAAGCTCGACGTGACGGTGGATGCCGGCAACGGCTCGGGCGGCGCAGTCACGCGCGTGGCCTCGGGCACCTACGACATGGGCTTTGCCGACCTGGCTTCGGTCATGGAGTTCCATGCCAACAACCCCGACGCGCCCAACAAGCCCGTCGCCGTGATGATGGTCTACAACAACACGCCGGCCTCGGTCATGGCGCTCAAGAAGTCGGGCATCAAGACGCCCGCCGACCTCAACGGCAAAAAAATGGGCGCCCCGGTGTTCGACGCCGGCCGCCGCGCCTTCCCGATTTTTGCCAAGGCCAACAAGATCACCGGCTTCCAGTGGGTCACCATGGACCCGCCGCTGCGCGAAACCATGCTGGCGCGCGGCGACGTGGACGCCATCACCGGCTTCACCTTCACCTCGCTGCTCAACCTCGAAGCGCGCGGCGTCAAGGCCGAGGATGTGGTGGTGCTGCCCTATGCCGAATTCGGCGTGAAGCACTACGGCAACGTCGTGATCGCCTCGCCCAAGCTCATCAAGGAGAACCCGGCCGCCGTCAAGGCCTTCCTGCAGGCCTTTACCCACGGCGTGAAAGACGTGGTGACCGACCCGGCCGCCGCGATTGAATTCGTCAAGGCGCGCGACGGCATCATCAACGTGCCGCTGGAAGTGCGCCGCCTGCGCCTTGCGATAGACACCGTCATCAACAGCCCCGACGCGCGCGCCGAGGGCTTCGGCCAGGTGAAGATGCCCCGCCTCACGCTGATGGCCTCGCAGGTCTCCGACGCCTTCGGCACCAAGACCCGCGTGAACCCGGACGTGGTGTGGAATGGCAGCTTCCTGCCGACGGCGACCGAACTCAACGTGCTGCCCGTTCCCAAGAAATAAGCATGACCCTGGCCACCGCCGACACCCATTCGTTCGTCGACTTCAGGGACGTCTGGCTCGCCTACAACGACGAGCTGCTCGCGCGCAAACAGTTTTCCGTCGAGGCGATTGACCTGCAGGTCCGGCAGGGCGAGTTCATCGCCATCGTCGGGCCCTCGGGCTGCGGCAAGTCCACCTTCATGAAGCTGGCCACCGGCCTGAAGATGCCTTCGGCCGGCCGCATCCTGATTGACGGCCAGCCCGTGACCGGCCCGCTGAAGATTTCGGGCATGGCCTTCCAGGCGCCTTCGCTGCTGCCCTGGCGCACCACCGTCGGCAATGTGCTGCTGCCGCTCGAAATCGTCGAGCCCTACCGCAGCCAGTTCAAGGCCAAGCGCAAGGAGTTCGAAGAACGCGCGCGCCGCCTGCTGCAAAAGGTGGGCCTGGCCGGCTATGAAGACAAGTTTCCCTGGCAGCTCTCGGGCGGCATGCAGCAGCGCGCCAGCATTTGCCGCGCGCTGATCCACGAGCCCAAGATGCTGCTGCTCGACGAGCCCTTCGGCGCGCTCGACGCCTTCACGCGCGAAGAACTCTGGTGCATCCTGCGCGACCTCTGGACCGAGCAGCGCTTCAACGTCATCCTGGTCACGCACGACCTGCGCGAGTCGGTCTTCCTGGCCGACACGGTGTATGTGATGAGCAAAAGCCCGGGCCGCTTTGTCGTCAAGCGCGAAATCGACCTGCCGCGCCCGCGCGACCTCGAGGTGACCTACACCCGCGAGTTCAGCGACATCGTGCATGAGCTGCGCGGCCACATAGGCGCGGTGCGCGGCGGAGTTGCGCCATGAACATGAATAGCAAACAACTCGAACGCTGGGCGCCATGGATTCTGCTCGCGGCCGTGATCGCGCTGTGGCAGGCCGTCTGCAGCGGTTTCTCGATACCTGAGTTCATCTTCCCCGCGCCACTCACCATCGCCCAGGCCATGGCCGAGTTCGCGGGGCCAATTGCCGAAGCCGCGTGGAAAACCTTCTGGGTCACCATGGTGGGCTTTGGCCTGTCCATCATCGTCGGCGTGCTGCTGGGTTTCCTGGTCGGCTCATCGCGACTGGCTTATGCGGCGGTCTATCCGCTGCTGGTCGCCTTCAACGCCGTCCCCAAGGCCGCCATCGTCCCCATCCTCATCGTCTGGTTCGGCATAGGCGTCGGGCCGGGCATCCTGACGGCCTTCCTGATCTCGTTTTTCCCCATCACCGTCAACATGGCCACGGGCCTGGCCACACTGGAGCCCGAACTCGAAGACGTGCTGCGCGTGCTCGGCGCCAAACGTTGGGACGTTCTCGTCAAGGTCGGCCTGCCGCGCTCCATGCCTTACTTTTTCGCCTCGCTCAAGGTCTCCATCACCCTGGCTTTCGTCGGCACCGTGCTGGCCGAGATGACGGCCGGCGATTCCGGCATCGGCTACCTGATGCAAAGCGCCGCTTCGCAGCAACGGCTGGCGTTGGCGTTTGCCGGGTTGGTGGTGATAGGTGGGATGGCTATGGTGATGTATGAGCTTTTTAGTTATGTGGAGAGGCATACAACCGGTTGGGCGCATCGAGGGTTGCGTTAAGCCGGGTCTTGCTCCGGCTTGAGCGCCCTTGCCCTCTGCTGAGGGTGGCTGGCCGGGGTCGCCCGGCATGCGACTCACTTTTTTTGCTTCGCCCCCTCCATGTCAGGATAGTTGTCGTCTCCTCATTCGATAGAAAATTGGGGCGGCAATAGAGGCAAAGAGATGAAACACAAAAGATATTCGGCAGAGCAAAAGCAGTGGGCGATCAAGCAACTGCAGGCACCGATCAGCAGGACGGTGGC
>NZ_CALROB020000032.1:0-60563 GCF_943369675.1 Polaromonas sp. YR568
GGGTCGCCTTTTCTTTGGTGACTTTGGTGTTCGCGTAACTTCGCTGCGCGAAGTGAGCGAACCCCGCGCGCGCAGCGCGCCTTTTGGCGAACAAAAGAAAACCCGCTTTGCGGGTTTCGCCAAAGTTACTGGCCGCCGGGCCACTCCCGGCCAGCAGGACCCAGCAGCGAGCACACCGCCGGAGCAAGAAAGAACTACTCGAGGAAATTCCTCAAAGCAGCTTCGACGGCCGCTGCCGTCGCCAGCGGCTTCTCCATCGGAAACAGGTGGCTCCCATCGAGCATCATGATCCGCCCCTTTGTCACCTTCTCGGTCATCGCCATCCCGACCTGTTTCATCTCGACCGACTCCCGCCCGCCTATGAACGTCACGGGGCATTTGAGCGGATGGCGCTTGAGCAGGCCTTCGAGGTTGTCGGGCAGGGTGTTGTAGATCGCGGTTTCCACGTCGCGGTCGAAGCTGAGGAGTTGCTTGCCTTCGTCGTCTCCGGTGCCCGCATAGGTGCCGTGTTCTATGTAGTCGCGCAGCACCTGCTCGTCCCAGGCGGCAAAGGCTTTTTTGCTTCGGAAGTGCTCAAACACTTCTTCTTTGCCCAGCCACTGGTTCTTGCGTTTGCGGCTGATGGCGCCGGGCGAGATGGATCCGACCAGTTGCGCGCGTTTGGCGACGCTCAAGGCGCGGGCGCGCCAGCCGCCCAGGATGGGCGAGTCGACCAGCACCACGCCTTTGACGGGTTGGCCGCCCAGTTGCGGGTTGCGCGCGGCGCACATCAGGCTTAAAAATCCGCCCAGCGAATGGCCGACGAGGAAAGCCGGCTGGCCGCACTTTTCAACCTCGCGGGCCGTGAAGTCGGCGAGCTGCTGCACCAGGTGGGGCCAGTTGCTGGTGACGGGGTAGCGCGGGTCGTGGCCGAATTTGTCGATGGCCTTGACCTGGAAGCCGCGGGCTTTCAGGCTCTGGAACAACACGCTGTAAGTGCCGGCCGGGAAGCTGTTGCCGTGCGAAAAAATGACCAGCGGTTTTGACGAAGAGGGCACGGTTTAAATGAGTTTCTCGTCGGGCGTGCTGATTTTCTTGAGGGGCTCGTGGCGTGTGGCCGGCATCTTCAGCGGGATGTCGGTGTGCGCGTCGTCCCAGACCGGGTCCTCGATGCTGTCGAAAACCTCGCGCAGCTTCTGGCCCCAGCTGCTGTGCATCATGCGGTAGTAGGGGTTGTCGTTGTCGATGCAGACAATCTTGTCGCTCTTGTAGGTGTCGGCTTCATAGACCACCAGGTCCAGCGGCAGGCCCACCGAGAGGTTGGACTTCATGGTCGAGTCCATGGACACCAGCACGCATTTGGCGGCCTCGGCCAGCGGCGTGGCGGGGGTCAGCACGCGGTCCAGCACGGGTTTGCCGTACTTGGATTCGCCGACCTGGAAGTAAGGCGTTTCGTCGGTGGCCTCGATGAAGTTGCCGGCCGAATACATCTGGAACAGGCGCATGTTCTCGCCGCGGATCTGCCCGCCGAAGACCAGCGAGACGTTGAAGTCCACGTCGGCGTTTTTCAGCGCTTCCGCGTCGCGGTCGTAGACGCGGCGAATCGCCGAGCCCAGCACGCGGGCGGCGTCGAACATGCTTTTGGCGTTCCAGATGGTGATGGCTTCGCCGCCTTCGTGGTCCTTGAGCTGCTCGACCTGCAGGATTTCGCGGATGGACTGCGAGATCGACAGGTTGCCGGCCGACAGCAGCACCATGAAGCGGTCGCCAGCCTTCTCATAAACAATCATCTTGCGGAAGGTGCTGATGTGGTCCAGGCCCGCGTTGGTGCGGGAGTCTGACAAAAACACCAGCCCGGCGTTGAGTTTGGCGGCGACGCAGTAGGTCATGAGGTGCTCTGGAAGTGTGGGGGATGTGGGGGAGGTCGGGTTGCGCTGGGTCACGGCGAGGCGGAAATCTTTTTCAGGCGGTACAGGGCGTCCAGCGCTTCGCGCGGCGTCAATGCATCGGGGTCTATGGTACCCAATGCCTTGTCGACGGCGCTTTGCTCGGGCGCGAAGGCTTCGGGAGGCGCGGCGAACAGGTCGACCTGGGCGCGGGCTTCGGTCTGGTGGGCCTCGAGCGCATTGAGCGCGTGGCGGGCATGGTTGACGACGGCGGCGGGCACGCCGGCCAGCTTGGCCACGGCAATCCCGTAGCTCTTGCTGGCGGGGCCGGGCTCGATGTGGTGCAGGAACACGATGTCGGCGCCGGACTCGACCGCGCTCACATGCACGTTGATCGCGCCGTGGTGCTGCGCCGGGAATTCGGTGAGTTCGAAGTAATGCGTGGCGAACAGCGTGAAGGCTTGCGTCTTGTTGTGCAGGTAGGCGGCGATGCCGCCGGCCAGCGCCAGGCCGTCGAAGGTGGAGGTGCCGCGGCCGATTTCGTCCATCAGCACCAGCGAGTGCGGCGTGGCGGCGTGCAGGATCTGCGCGGCCTCGGTCATTTCCAGCATGAAGGTCGACTGCGCGTTGGCCACGTCGTCGGCCGCGCCTATGCGGGTGTGGATGGCGTCTATGGGCCCGAGCCGGCAACTGGCGGCGGGCACATAAGAGCCCACACCGGCCAGCAGCACGATGAGCGCCACCTGGCGCATATAGGTCGACTTGCCGCCCATGTTGGGGCCGGTGATGACCTGCATGCGGTGCTTGCCGCTCATGCTGGAATCGTTGGCGATGAATGAGCCGCCGCCGGTTTCGGCCAGGCGCGCCTCCACCACCGGGTGCCGGCCTTGCACGATGTCTATGCAGGGCTCGCGCACAAACACCGGCGCCGCCCAGTTCAGCGTGAGGGAGCGTTCGGCCAGCGCGCACAGCGCGTCCAGCGAGGCCAGGGCGCGCGCCAGGCGGCTCAGCGCGGGGATGAAGTCCTGCAGCTGGTCCAGCAGCTGTTCGTACAGCCATTTTTCGCGTGCCAGGGCGCGCTCCTGCGCCGACAGGGCCTTGTCTTCAAAGGCTTTCAGTTCGGGCGTGATGTAGCGTTCGGCGTTTTTCAGGGTCTGGCGGCGGCGGTAGTCGTCGGGCACCTTGTCGAGCTGGCCCTGCGTGACTTCGATGTAGAAGCCGTGCACCTTGTTGAACTGCACGCGCAGGTTGGCGATGCCGGTGCGGGCTTTTTCGCGGCCTTCGAGGTCCAGCAGGAAATCGTCGCAATTGGTCTGGATGGCGCGCAGCTCGTCCAGATCGGCGTCGCAGCCATGGTTGATGACGCCGCCGTCGCGTATCAGCGCGGCGGGCTCGTCCAGCACATAGCGGCCCAGCAGCGCGGCACAGCCGGCCGGCGGCTGCAGGTCTTCAAAGATGCGCGTCAGCAATTCCGGGAAGTCGCTGCCCGCGGGCGCGGCGAGTTCGGCCTTTTGCAGCGTGTCTTTGAGCGCCACCAGCTCGCGCGGCCGCACCTGGCGCAGCGCGATGCGGGCGGTGATGCGTTCCACGTCGCTGCAGCCCTTGAGCCTGGCGCGCAGGGTTTGCTGCGAGCCGCCGCGCAAATGCGTGATGGCTTCGAGGCGCGCCGCGGCCTGCGCGCGGTCGCGGCGCGGCGTGAGCAGCCAGCTCTTGAGCGCGCGGCTGCCCATGCCGGTGGTGCAGGTGTCCAGCAGGGAGAACAGCGTGGGCGAATCCTCGCCGCGCAAGGTTTGCGTGAGTTCCAGGTTGCGGCGCGTGGTTTGCGGCAGCTCGATCAGCTCGCCGGAACGCACCACCTGCAAACCCTGCACATGCGACAGCGCGCGGCCCTGCGTGTGTTCGGCATACCCGAGCAGCGCGGAGGCGGCGGCGTGCGCTTCGTTCAAGGCCTCGGCGTTCCAGGAGGCGAGCGAGGCGACCTTGAGCTGGTCCAGCAGGCGGCGCGCGCCCAAGGCGGCGTCGAATTGCCAGGCCGGGCGGGCGGTGGCGGCGCAGCGCTGGCCCTTCAGGCGCTGCTCGAAAGCCGGCGTCACGTCGACGTTGTAGAGCAGCTCGCTGGGGGCCACGCGGGCCAGCCAGGCTTCGAGCTCGTCGTTCGCGCAGTGCGCCAGGTGGATTTCGCCCTGCGTCACGCTGAGCCAGGCCAGGCCGCAGGTGTTGCGCGCGCCCTGGTGCACGGCCAGCAAAATCGATTCGGTCTTGTCGTTCAGCAGTTCGGTGTCGGTCAGCGTGCCGGGCGTGACCACACGCACCACCTTGCGCTCGACCGGGCCCTTGCTGGTCGCGACGTCGCCGACCTGCTCACAAATCGCCACCGACTCGCCGAGCTTGATCAGCTTTGCCAGGTAGCCTTCGAGCGAATGAAAGGGCACACCGGCCATGACCACAGGTTCGCCGGCCGACTGGCCGCGCCGCGTCAGCGTGATGTCGAGCAGGCGCGCGGCTTTTTCGGCATCGGCGAAAAACACCTCATAGAAGTCGCCCATGCGGTAGAACACCAGCGTGTCGGGGTACTCGGCCTTGATGCCGAGGTACTGCTGCATCATGGGCGTGTGGGAAGGTGCTAGCCCGTCCTCCCCCCGCAGCTTGATTTTTTGCTCGCTTTTTATCAACTTGGCACGACCTTTTCTCTCAATCTCTGTTCCCCTCTGCTGCATCGAATTTCAGAAAAGTCCACCAATTCATCGCCGGAAAGGCTGGCCCAATATCGGCCAAACTGTTTTTGGCGGCGTCGATATCCAGGATTGTCGGGCCTGGTTTGTGAGACCAGAACCATTATCTTGCATATGGGAACTCCCCTGTGGCCGGGTAAGCGGGCTCAAGTGCAGATCGTGCTATCAGGACGTTCGCCGGGGGGGGCAGGCCAAACCGAGGGGACCTGTCATGTATTCGCGCACCAGCTCGCGCGCCCGGTGCCGCCGGCTTTTGATCGCGCCGTCCTTCTCGCCAAGCCGTCCGGCGATTTCGGCGATGGTGAGCTCCTCGAAATCGCGAAGGAGCACCACTTCAAGGTAATGCGCGGGCAGCGACTCCAATGCGGCGACAAGGGTGGGTTTTCCCCGGTACAACGGTTAAAAGCGCGTCGTCAATTGTGTCAACCATGCGGGTGATCGATCTACCAGCCATGCCTCAACCGGTTTGTCGGCGCCGGTAAGAACCGTGGCCGCCAGGGCAATCATGATGATGCCAAGCACGACCTTGCCGGTTTTGCCGGCCTCCATCAGCCTGTTGCGCATCTTCATCATTGCGCCGCGCGAAACATAAGCCAGGGCAACGACAGGCAGGGCTGCCCCCACGCCGAAGATGCCCATCAGCAAGGCGACCTGCGGCAGTTTTGAGCCCTGGCTGGCCAGCAGGACAGCGGCTCCCAGGGTTGGCCCAACGCAGGGGCTCCATACGACGCCCAAAACAAGGCCAATGGCGAACTGGCCCCAAAGGCCGTCCAGCTGCATGCGGGCGATGAGGTTGTTGCCGGCGTCTCCAAGGCCTGAAGTGGCTGATGCGAAGCGTTGTTGCAAACTGCCCGACACCAGCACGAGCCCGATCAGGCCCAGCATCACCGCGCCGACATCGCGAAAGAGGGCGGTGTCCAGGCCGAGGGTCGACCCCGCCCATGCCAGGGCTGTCCCTATCAAGGCGTAGGAAAGGGCAAGTCCTCCGGCCAGAACCAGGGGTGCCTGCGGATGGGCGTTGGTGGCCGAACCCAGAAGGATCGGGATGATGGGCAGTACGCAGGGTGAAAGCGTCGAGAGAAGCCCCGCAAGAAAGCCGAACCCGTATGAGCCAGGCCCGAACTCCATCAGTTGACCGTCTTCTTGATCAGCCCTTCAATGCCGCCCGGGCTGGTGTCGCCGACTGAACGGCCGACTTCCTTTGCGCCCTTGAAGGCCACAAGCGTGCTTTGCATGGTGACCTTGTATTTCTTGAGCGTGGGTTTACTGGTGTCGAAATCGATAGTCATCAAGGTCACATCCTTGTAGGCAGGCTGCTGCATCAGGCTGTCGACGATAGGTTTTTGCTGCTTGCAGGTAGGGCACCAGGTTGCGCTGATGTCCAGCACAACCGGTTTGCCTTCGCTCGCCAGTTTGTCGAAGTCTTTTTGGTCAAATGGCTTGATATCTCCTGCCATCGCCAGAGAGGTCATCGCCGTCAAGGCAAACAAAAGGGCGGTTTTCGTGAGTGTCATGGGGATATCTCCTGGGGGTTGAGGTTGAGGAAGGCTTGGCAGAATTTCGTTGAGTCCGGACATAAGCCGCCAACGCTGCAGGTCCTTTCGAGCTCCACTGTGGCGGTTTGTCATGTACCAAGAGGCGGTGAGGCGTCAAAAAAGTTCGCGACGGCGTCAATATTTATTTTGTCGTTTCGTGAGGCGTTTTCTTACAGGGGATGGTGATCATCTCCATTTCGCGCCGCGGTCGGCTCAGCAGGTTCCGCCAGCGCGCGGGCCTGGGCCTGCCGCAGTTCGCTGGCCATCGCGCAGGCCAGCGTCAGCCGCCGCAGCAGCCAGGGCGTGAGGTCGGCGGCCAGCAGCGGGTCGGGGCGGGGCTGGAAGGGCTGGCCGGCAACGGGCGGGCCGGCTTCGGGGATGGCCTGCCCGGCGGTGTCTGTGCCCGCCAGCTCGGCGGCTATGCAGCGGGCGGATTGCGCCAGCGCCGGCTGGGCCACCGCCATGTCCAGCTGGGCGCGGTGCAGCAACAGCAATGATTTCACCGCCGTGAGCTGGGCCAGCAACTGGTAGCTGCGTGCCTGCAGGGCTTCCAGCGGCTCCAGCGGCGGGCGCACCTTTTGCGGTTCGGCCAGGCTGCGCTGGGTGGCCAGTGTGAGGTCCGACAGGCTGTTGTAGGCCTCGCGCCGCGCCAGCCGCCAGGGCAGGTCGGAGGTCTTGCTATCGTCCAGCAGCGCCAGCGCCAGCTGCGCATGCTTGAGCTGCGCCTGCACGCTGCGCCGCACCAGCGCCGGGATCTGGTTGCGCTCCCAGGCCGGCAGCACATAGCTGAACAGCCAGGCGATCAGCGCGCCCAGCAGGGTGTCGCCCAGGCGCTCGGCCATGGCGAAGCTGGGCTGTATGCCCACCAGCAACAGATGCGCCTGCAGCAGGCCGGCCACGGTGGCGGCGATCGAGGTGTAGAGGTAGCGCCTGAGCGCAAACGCATGCGCCAGGCCCATGGCGAGCGCCACCACGCCGAAGAGGGTGCGGGCGCCGGGGTGCGCGGCCAGCACGGCCATGACCAGCGCGCAGCCCAGCAGCGTGCCGGCGACGCGGGCGTTGCGGCGCTGCACGGTTTGCGCCAGGTTGCCGCGCATCACCACCACGATGGTCAGCAAAATCCAGTACTCATGCGCCACCCAGGGCAGGTGCAGCGACACCCCATAACCGGCGGCCACGGCCAGCGTGCAGCGCAGGGCGTAGCGCAGTGTGGGCGCGCTCCAGGTCAACTGGCCCAGCAGCGGCTTCCAGGACCAGCGCGTGGCGCTGACGAAGAGCTGCCACTGCGTGCGCACGGCCGTCAGCACGGGCGCCAGGTCGCCGCGCGCCAGCGCCGCCATCTTCACGGCCTCGTCGTTGATGTGGCCTATGCGGTCGGCCATGTTGTGCAGCAGCGCCAGCGGGTCCGTGGTGTCGATGCGCAGCGGGTCGGGCGCCAGCGGGTCGGCGGGCTGGGTGCGCGGCGGCAGCGCACCGGCCAGTTGCGGGCGCAGGTCGGTGATGGGGCTGATCGCCGCGCCGCGCCGGCTCAGCAGCAAGTCCATGCCCAGGGCTTCGAGCTGCGCGGCGGTGCCGTCCAGCGCCAGCTGCAGGGCGGGCAGCGCGGCCACGCTGGCGCTGTGCTCCAGCAGGAAATCCAGGTCCAGGTCGCAGGCCAGTTGGTGGTCGCGCGCCTCCAGCAGGCTCAGCAGCAGTGCGGCCAGGCGCTGGCGCCCGGGCGTGGTGGGCGACTCCAGCACCACGTCGCGCGTGTTCTGCAAATGGTCGGCCAGCGTGGCCTGCTGCTGCAGCACGCTCGCCAGCAGCGCGGAATGGTCGGGTTGCGGGCCGAAGCGCCGGGCCTGCGTGCGCAGGATCTGCGCGAAGCTGTGCAGGCATTCGGCCAGCAGCTGCGCGCGAAAGCGGGCGTTCAGCAAATGCGTGGTCAGCACCGCCCACAGCAGGTACAGCCCGGCGCCGGCCAGGAACCAGGCGCCGTGCAGCGCGATCTGCTCGAGCGTGCCGACCGGCGGCGCGGCCATCGAAAACAAGGTGGAGAACAGCAGCGAAAAACAGATGGGCCCGCCGCGCTTGCCCCAGGCCATCATCATCACGGCCAGGAAGGTGGCGGCCGTGACCACGATGCCCAGCAGCAGTTCGTCGTGATGCACCAGCTGCACCAGCATGAAGAGCGGCGCGCCCAGCAGCGGCGCGGGCAGCATCTGCATGATCTTGCGTTTGCGCGGCGCCGGCACGTCGGGCAGGCTGGTGATCATCACGCCGACGGCGGCGGTGGAGGCGGCGGCCAGGCCGGCGGCCTCGAAGATGGCCAGCATGATGAGCACCAGGCCCAGCGAGACGGTGAGCCCGTTGGCGACGTACTGGCTCAGCAGCACGTGCAGGCTTTTTTGCAACCAGCCTTGCGCCTGGTACCGCAGGCTTGCCGGCGTGGGGGATGAGGCGGTGTCGGGCGGGTTCATGGTGTGCCTGGGCACACTTTACCGAAACGCATGAGGCATGAAAAAAGCCCGCGAGGCGGGCTTTTTTGTTTTGCTTAGAAAGGGGCGTCAGGCGCCTTGTTGGCCGGGTGGTCCCCGGCCTTGATGCGCTTGGCTTTGAGAGTGGGCTTTTCGGCCGGCGCGGGAGCTGGCGCTGCCGTTGCCGCGTCTTCGGCGCTTTCCTCAGGCTCTTGCGCGTCGGACGTGTCCTTGAGGGCCTTGCGCACGGCGGCCTTGTCGCCGGCGCCGGCGAATTTGCTGTACTTGCCCAGGGTGGTGACCAGCTGGCCGTAAATGCGCGGGTTGCCGGCGACGCATTCGCCGTGGTCCATGAAGTCGGCCTCGCCCGTGAAGTTGCCGATCAGGCCGCCGGCTTCGGTCACCAGCAGCGAGCCGGCCGCCACGTCCCAGGGCTTGAGGTTGGATTCAAAAAAGCCGTCGCTGAAACCGGCGGCCACATAGGCCAGGTCCAGCGCGGCGGCGCCGGGGCGGCGCACGCCGGCGCACTGGCTCATCACTTCGCCCAGCATGTTGAGGTAGGTCTTGAGCTTGTCGCCGGGGCGGTAGGGGAAACCGGTGGAGATCAGGCATTCCTGCAGGCGGGTGCGCTTGGCCACGCGGATGCGGCGGTCGTTCATGTAGGCGCCGCGGCCCTTGGTGGCGCAGAAGATGTCGTTGCGGGTGGGGTCGTAGACCACGGCCTGCTCGACCTTGCCCTTGACGGCCAGCGCAATGCTGACGCAATAGACCGGGAAGCCGTGGATGAAGTTGGTGGTGCCGTCCAGCGGATCGATGATCCAGACGAAGTCGGAGTCCTTGGCGCCATGCTCGCTGCCCGATTCCTCGGCCAGGATGCCGTGGCCGGGGTAGGCGGTCAGCAGGGTTTCGATGATCGCGGCCTCGGCGGCCTGGTCGATCTCGGTGACGAAGTCGTTGGTCTGCTTGACCGAAATGCGGACCGATTCAACGTCAAGCGCCGCGCGGTTGATGATGGCGCCGGCAGCGCGCGCAGCCTTGATGGCCACGTTGAGCATGGGGTGGAGGTTGCTGGACATAACTTGTAGGGAAGAACGGGAAAAACCGGCGCCGGCGATGCGGGCGGCGGGCAATGGCGGTATTTTCCCATAAATGGGATTCGCCCCGGTTTCGGGCCGGCTGGCGGCCCCGAAGCAGGTTTCCAGGACAATCCAGCCCCATGCACACCCGATTCATCCTGATCAACACCAGCCACGCCGGCAATGTAGGCGCCACCGCCCGCGCCATGAAAACCATGGGTTTCGACGACCTGGTGCTGGTCGCGCCGCGCTGGGCCAATGTGCTGAACCGCGAAGAAACCATACAGCGGGCCAGCGGCGCGCTCGACGTGCTCAAGAACGCCCGCATCGTCGCCACGCTGGACGAGGCGCTGGACGGCATGGCCCACCTGTGCGCCACCGCCATGACGCCGCGCGACTTCGGCCCGCCCACGCGCGCGCCGCGTGAGCACTTTGCGGGCTTGCTGGGGCAGGACGCGCCCTCCGGAGCGCTGCCAGCCGCGCCCGAATCGGTGGCCTTTCTGTTCGGCTCCGAGCGCTTCGGCATGCAGAACGAGGACGTCTACCGCTGCCACGTGGCGCTCAGCATCCCGACCGATCCGAAGTTCGGCTCGCTGAACCTGGGCGCGGCCGTGCAGCTGATTGCTTACGACTGGCGCCAGGCGCTGGGCGGCTTCAGCGTGCAGGCCGCGACGGCCGAGCCCACGCTGGCCGATGCGGCGGCGGTGGCCGGCATGCTCAAACACTGGGAAGAAGCGCTGGCCGGCATAGGCTTCCTGGACCCGGCCTCGCCCAAAAAGCTGATGCCGCGGCTCAACCAGCTCTTTAACCGGGCGCAACTGAGCCCCGAGGAAATCCACATCCTGCGGGGCGTGGCCAAGGCCATGCTGCAGAAAGCCGCCCAGTTGCCGTCTAAAGACAGCACGCCAGCAGGGTCGGCGGACGGCCACTAAACTCCCCCCATGTTTTCCCGACTCCGCTCCGACATCCAGTGCATCCTCGACCGCGACCCCGCCGCCCGCACGGCCTGGGAAGCGCTGACCTGCTACCCGGGCCTGCATGCCCTGGTGCTGCATCGCCGCGCGCACTGGTGCTGGAACCACGGCTTCAAATGGCTGGGCCGGTTTATCTCGCATGTTTCGCGCTGGATGACCGGCATTGAAATCCACCCCGGCGCCAAAATCGGCGAGCGGGTGTTCTTCGACCATGCCATGGGCGTGGTGGTCGGTGAAACCGCCGAGATCGGCGACGGCTGCACGATTTACCAGGGTGTCACTCTGGGCGGCACCTCGCTCTACAAGGGCGCCAAACGGCATCCGACGCTGGGCCGCGACGTGGTGGTCAGCGCCGGTGCCAAGGTGCTGGGCGGTTTTGTGGTCGGTGACGGCGCCAAGATCGGCAGCAATGCGGTGGTGATCAAGCCCGTGCCGGCAGGGGCCACGGCGGTGGGAATTCCCGCGCGCATCATCCCGTCCAAAGTGGGCGAAAGCGCGGACGTCACGACCTCGCCCAAGTTTTCCGCCTACGGTATCACCCTGGACGACGACCCGATCGGGCAGGCCATGAAAGGGCTGATCGACAACGCGTCGTCCCAGGAGCACCAGATCGCCCTGCTCTGGCAGGCGATTGAAAAACTCTCCGGCCCGCAAACGGCCATGAGCAAGGACTGCGTGCCCAAGGACGCGGCGCTCACCGAGACGTTTGAAGCCGAGAAGCTCAATCAGCTGGTCGGCAAGTAAGCCGCCGGTTTCAGGCCGGCTTCAGCGCGCGTTCGAGGAAAGCGGCGGCCTGCAGGCAGGCGCGGTCGGCATACGGCGCGCCAATGATTTGCAGGCCCATAGGGAAACCGTTCACCCCCTCCGCGCCGGCCACGTTCACACAGGGTACGCCGAGCAGCGTCCAGGCGCGGTTAAAGATCGCCGCGCCGGTGCTGCCGTAGCCCGCCGGCGCTTCGTCGGGTGCGCTGGGCGTCATCAGCACGTCGAATCCCTCAAACCATTCCGCGCAGGCTTTGCGGCCTTCTGAGGCGGTGCGTTGCGCGGCTTCGTAGGTGGCCGGCGTGATGTTGCGGGCGGCTAGCAGGTAGTTGCGCAGGATGTCCGACAGCGCCTCGGGATGGTGGTCCACCTCCCAGGCCAGGCTGCGCCAGACCTCGTAGCCCTGGATGATGTCCTGGGCGTCGAATATGTCCTTGATCCAGGCGGGCAGGGTGATGCGTTTCACGTCGGCGCCTGCGGCCTTCAGCGCCTGGCTGCCGGCTTCGATCGCTTGCCGGGCGCTGGGGGACAGCTCGGCCCAGGGATAGGTGTCGGGCACACCCACGACCCATGTTTTTGGGGCCGGCGCAGCATCGAGCGCCAGCGCGCGGCCGGTTACAGCTTGGGCAAACCAGGCTGCGTCGGCCACGCTGGCGGCGAACAGGCCGACCGTGTCCAGCGACCAGGAAAAACATTTGAGGCCGGCTGTCGGCAGCAGGCCGAAGCTGGGCTTGAAACCCGTGACGCCGCAATAGGATGCCGGGCGGATGACCGAACCGCCGGTTTGTGTGCCGATGGCAAAAGGCACCAAGCCGGCCGCGACGGCCGCCGCCGAGCCGGCCGAGGAGCCGCCCGGCGTGCGGCCCGGCGCGTTCGGGTTCAGTGTGACGGTCGGATGCAGGAAAGCGAATTCGGTGGTGCTGGACTTGCCTATCACCAGCCCGCCGGCGCGGCGGATCACGCCGACCATGGCCGCATCGGCGCGCGCCGGTTCAGCCGGGTAGAGCGCCGAGCCGTAGCGCGTCGAGAAGCCGCGGGTGTCGAAGATGTCCTTGACGGCCACCGGCAAGCCCTGCAACGGGCCTGTGAGGACCGGGAGCTGGGCGAGGGCCGTGGGCAGGTCCAGGCGGGCCGTGAAGGCGCGCAGGGTGGGGTCTGTGGCGTCCAGCCGTGCAAAGGTTTCCTTGAGCAGGCCGGCCGCGTCCAGCGTGCCGGCAGCCAGCCGGGCGGCCGTCTCGATGGCGGACGGCGCTTGCGGCTTCATGCGGCCGGCGTGCTTGACGTACCTGGCGTACGGATGGCCGACTTGGGCCGGAAGGCCTTGCAGACGGCCGGGTCGGTTTCGAGGTAAGGGCCGCCTATCAGGTCTATGCAATAGGGCACGGCGGCAAAGATGCCGGGCACCACCGACTCGCCGGCCTCGTTTTTGAGGCCCTCGAGGGTTTCCTGGATGGACTTGGGCTGGCCGGGCAGGTTGAGGATCAGGCTTCTATCGCGTATCACCGCGCACTGGCGCGACAGGATGGCCGTGGGCACAAATTTGAGGCTGATCTGCCGCATCTGCTCGCCGAAACCGGGCATTTCCTTGTGGGCGACGGCCAGCGTGGCCTCGGGCGTCACGTCGCGCGGCGCGGGGCCGGTGCCGCCGGTGGTCAATACCAGCGAGCAGCCGGCGTCGACCAGCGCGATCAGCGCGGCGCTGATACCAGCCTGCTCGTCGGGAATCAGGCGTTCTTCAAAGGTGATGGGGTTGCGCAATGCGCGTGTAAGCCAGTCTTTCAGCGCCGGCAGGCCTTTGTCGACGTAGACGCCGGCCGAGGCGCGGTCGCTGACCGAGACGATGCCGACCTTGACCGCGTCGAAGGCCTGGCTCACGCCTGGGGCTCCTCGGACTCCTCGGGTTCCCCAGGGCCTTGGGCCATGGTTTGCCGCACCAGCTGGAAGATTTCGCGGTAGGACTTGCCGTGGCGCGGTGCTTCACCGGGTTTTTCGGGCTTGGCGTCCTTGCGGGCCTGGCGGACCAGCGCGCGCAGCTGTTGCGAATCGGTGCCGGGATATTCTCCGAGCCAGTCGCCCAGCGCGGCGTCGTCGGCGATCAGCTTGTCGCGCCACTGTTCGGCCAGGTGCAGCGCCAGCGTCAGGTCGGCCGAGCCGTTGAGCTGTTCGTTGATGGCCTCGCGTATCGGTTCCGGGTCCAGCGGGCGCATCAGCTTGCCGATGAACTGCATCTGGCGGCGTTTGCCCTCGAAGTTGGTGATTTTTTTGGCGTCGGCGATCGCGTCGCGCAGCTTGTCGGGCAGGTCCAGGCGCGCCATCAAATCGGCGCGCAGGGTCAGCAGCGCTTCACCGAGAGCCTGTTTTTCGTCGGCCTCGGCCTTGAGTTGGGTTTTGCTGGGCGGGCCGACTTCCTCGAGTGCGATTTCCTCGGGTTTGACGAAGCGTCCGTTGGACCAGTAGCCCTTGATGGCCTTGGGAGTCTTGTTGTTCATGGCAGTCAGTATCATAGCTACCCATATGACCCAAAAAGCTTCCTCTCGTTCCGGCGCCGCAAAGCGCGCCGCTTCCAGTCCTTCCCGCCCCTCCTCGCAGCCCGAATCCGGCTTCAGCTACCACCGCGATTTTTTCGAAGACCTCGTCGACACCGCACTGGGTCACGCCAAAAAACTGGGCGCTACGGATGCCGCGGCCGAGGCTTCCGAAGGCTGCGGCCTGTCGGTCAGCGTGCGCAAGGGCGAGCTGGAAAACGTCGAGCGCAACCGCGACAAGTCGCTGGGCATCACCGTCTACATCGGCAAAAAGCGCGGCAATGCCGCCACCAGCGATTTCTCCAAGGCGGCCATCCAGCAGACCGTGAAAGCGGCCTACGACATCGCGCGCTTCACGGCCGAAGACGAAACCTCGGGCCTGCCCGACGAGCGCGACATCGCGCGCAAGCACCCCGAACTCGACCTGTTCCACCCCTGGTCCATCGATTCCGAAGAAGCCGCGCGCCTGGCCCTGCTGTGCGAGGCCGCCGCGCTGGGCACCAGCCGCCTCATCACCAACAGCGAAGGCGCCGGCGTGTCGGCCCAGCAAAGCCACTTTTTCAGCGCCCACACCAAGGGCTTTCGCGGCGGTTATGCCAGTTCGCGCCACAGCATTTCGGTGGCGCCGATTGCCGGCAAGGGCAACCAGATGCAGCGCGATGCCTGGTACAGCTCCATGCGCGACGCGGCTGAGCTGGCCGCCCCCGAGGCCGTGGGCCGCTACGCCGCCGAGCGCGCGCTGGCACGCCTGAAAAGCCGCAAGATCCCGACCACGCAATGCCCGGTGCTGTTCGAGTCGCCGCTGGCCGCGGGCCTCCTGGGCGGCTTTGTGCAGGCCGTGAGCGGCGGCGCGCTGTACCGCAAAAGCACCTTCCTGGCCGACAGCCTGGGCAAGGCGGCCTTCCCGAAACACATCGACGTCGCCGAAGACCCGCACCTGCGCAAAGGCAAGGGCAGCGCGCCCTTCGACGAAGAAGGCGTGAAGACCAAGGCGCGCCAGGTGGTGGCCGGCGGCCGCGTTGAGGGCTACTTCCTGAGCACCTATTCGGCCCGCAAGCTGGGCATGCGCACCACCGGCAATGCCGGCGGTTCGCACAACCTTGTCATGACCAGCCGCCTGACCCGCCCAGGCGACGATCTGGACGCCATGCTGCGCAAGCTGGGCCGCGGCCTTTTCGTGACCGAGCTGATGGGCCAGGGCGTGAACTACGTGACGGGCGACTACTCGCGCGGCGCTTCGGGTTTCTGGGTCGAAAACGGCCGCATTGCCTTTCCGGTCGAGGAAATCACGATTGCCGGCAACCTCAAGGACATGCTCATGGGCATTGAGGCCGTGGGCGCCGACGCCTATAACTACGGCGCCAAAACCGTGGGGTCAATCCTGGTCAACCGCATGAAGGTGGCGGGGAGTTGAAATCGGAGGCTTTTAGGTGCATTTTTGGTCTTGTATTTTCACCTTTTTGGTACTACATTGATTCTTTAATTCCCAACAGGAGAATTCAATGGCTGATGTACGTGTTCTTAAATTCGATGTGGGTTCGAGTACTGATGTTGCGTTGCAGCGGCTAAAGAACCGCTTTGATGCGTCCACTTCATCGGAGGCAATGCGAAGAAGCTTGGCAATTGCTGATACGGTGACCGAGTTGAGTGCCAAAGGCGAACGCATTTTTGTTCGAGACATCAACGGGGAAATTCGCGAATTGCTGATCGGTGCGCAATGAGTGATGGGGTGGCGGAGGCGGCCGTCCGTCAGGGAATTGAGGCCGCGGCCGCTACTGCTGCGCCCAAGCTTGCTGTCAAAGCCCTGTCCGAGGATAAGTCAGTCCAGGACGGGCAATTCACGCATCAAAAATGGGAGCGATTGAGCACCCAGCGCGATACCCTTATTAACGCCGTCATCCGTGTGTTCACTTGGCTCAACGGAGGTGTTTATCTGCTAGTTCTTCTCGCCTGGATTGCCGGGCATTTTTCAAACTACCGAATCGTTGACGGAAATACGCTTATGGCCTTGATTGGAGCAACTGTGGTGCAAGCCGGACTTGCTTTTGCGGCCATCGTGAAGTTCTTGTTTCCGGCCACTTCTGACGAATAGGAAAGGCGCGGTAGGAAGTCTGTTTGTAATCAGCCAGCCAGCGCCGCCTTCACTGCCGCCGAGACCTGGCCCATGTCGGCCTTGCCGGCCAGTTTGGCCTTGACCGCGCCCATGACCTTGCCCATGTCGCCGGGGCCCGTAGCGCCCAGCTCGGCCACGATGGCCTTGACGGCGGCGGTGACTTCATCGGCGCTCAGGCGCGCCGGCAGGTAGGCCTGCAGCACCACCAGTTCGGCGGCTTCCTTGTCGGCCAGGTCCTTGCGTTCGGCCTTCTGGAAGGCTTCCAGCGAGTCCTTGCGCTGCTTGATCAGTTTGTCGACGATGGCGACCACGGCCGCGTCGTCCAGCACCACGCGCTCATCGACCTCTTTTTGCTTGAGGGCCGCCAGCAGCAGGCGTATGGTGCCCAGGCGCTCGCTGTCCTTGGCGCGCATGGCGGTCTTCATGTCTTCGGTGATCTGGTCTTTGAGGGCTGACATTCGGGGCTCCTGAGGGCGGGAATATGGGGAGGGGCTGGCGCACGCAGGCGCCAAAAAGCACAAAAGCCCGCAGAGCGTCCTCGTGCGGGCTTTTTGTTGCCGTGAGGCGGTACTAAAGGATTAGTACAGCTTTTTCGGCAACTGCATCGAGCGGATGCGCTTGTAGTTGCGCTTGACGGCGGCTGCCTTCTTGCGCTTGCGCTCTGCCGTTGGCTTTTCGTAAAACTCGCGGGCGCGCAGGTCGGTCAGCAGGCCGAGTTTTTCAATGGTGCGCTTGAAGCGGCGCAGAGCCACGTCGAAGGGCTCGTTGTCTTTTACACGGATGGTGGTCATTGTTCAGTTGATCCAAAAGGTGCGCCTTTATCGATCTGATCAGGATCAGGCCAGGCACGGGTTTGCTAGCAAAGCCTTGGATTATATACCAGCCCCCACGCTTTTCACTTCGCCTTCGGCTCCGTGTAATGCGCTGCCCCCCGAGGGGGCGCTGCGCCTGCGGCCCGGCAAAGCCGGTTCCGCGGCCCCTGCTGGTAGGGAGAGCAGCCGCGCCTTCGCTTCGCTGGGCCTGGTATTTTCCGACGTTTCGAGGGTTTTTTCGCGCTTCAGGGGGCCGTCGCCCGCGCCGCCAGAGCTTCGGCGCAGGCATGCGCCGAAGCCCAGGCCCACTGGAAGTTGTAACCGCCCAGCCAGCCGGTGACGTCGACGACTTCGCCTATGAAATAGAGGCCGGGCTGCTTCGATTCCAGGGTCTGGGAGGACAGGTCGCGGGTGTCCACGCCGCCTACCGTGACTTCGGCCTTTTTGTAGCCTTCGGAGCCGTTGGGGGTGAGTTCCCAGTCGGCCAGGCGCTGGGCCAGGGTCAACAGGGCTTTGTCGGTGGCGTCGCTGATGGGGCGCTGCAGGGCAGGGTCCTGGCCGGCCCAGGCGTCGGCCAGGCGGCTGGGCACCAGGGTGGCGAGTTCGTTGGCGATCAGTTTTTTGGACGTGGCCTTGGCGCGCAGCAGCAGCTTGGGCAGGTCCACGCCGGGGGCGAGGTTGATGCGGATGGGCTGGCCTTCGCGCCAGAAGCTGGAAATCTGCAGCACGGCCGGGCCGCTCAGGCCGCGGTGGGTGAACAGCAGGTCTTCCGAAAAGACCACGGCTTTTTTGCGTTGCTTGGGCGTGGCGTCGGCCGGGCTGGTTTCGATCAGCACCGGCAGCGCCAGGCCGGCCAGCTGGGCATAAGGTGCCCAGCCTTCGCCGTCGAAGGTCAGCGGCACCAGCGCGGCGCGTGGTTCCACCAGGCGCAGGCCGAACTGTTTTGCGATGCGATAGCCGAAATCGGTGGCGCCTATCTTGGGAATCGACAGGCCGCCGGTGGCGATGACGACCTGCGGCGCCGTGATGAGGCCGCGGTCGCTCAGAAGCTCGTAATTCCCGCCCGTCTCCTGGGGGGTCTTGATACCCTGGATGCCGCAAGGCTGCCAGCGCGTGACCTGGCCGGCCTCGCATTCGGCCAGCAGCATGTTGATCACGTCTTCCGCCGACCGGTCGCAAAACAGCTGGCCCTTGTGCTTTTCGTGGAAGGGGATGTTGTGGCGCTGCAGCAGGGCGATGAAATCCTGCGGCGTGTAGCGCGACAGCGCCGAGCGGCAAAAGTGCGGGTTCTCGCTCAGGAACTGCGCGGGCGTGGCGTCGCGGTTGGTGAAGTTGCAGCGGCCGCCGCCCGAGATCCGGATTTTCTCCGCGACCTTCTCGCTGTGGTCCAGCAGCAGCACCTTGAGGCCGCGCTGGCCCGCCTGCGCCGCGCAGAAGAGGCCGGCGGCGCCCGCGCCTATCACCACGGCGTCAAAGTGATGTGTCAACTCAGCCCCTGGTCCGATGGACCCAACTCAAGGTTTCCATGTGAAAGGAAACTTGAGCTGCTTCAAAAAGCCATTCGGCACATAGTCGCCCAGTACGCCATAGCGGTCCGGCCACAGCCGGGTGCTTTTGACGGCGGTGCCGAAGAGGTAGTCGATGAAGGCGTAGTGCGCCGAGTAATTGCGGTCCAGCGCTTCCTGGTCCTGGCTGTGGTGCCAGTGGTGGAAGTTGGGCGTGACGATGATGTAGCGCAGTGGGCCCAGGCGCACGCTGACGTTCGAATGGTTGAAGACCGCCTGGAAGCCGACGATGACGATGTAGGCGTCAATCACTTCCTTGGAGAAACCGAACACGTAGATGGGTGCCAGGATCAGCGTGCGGGTGATCAGCAGCTCCAGGATGTGCTGGCGCGAGCCGGCCAGCCAGTCCATGCTTTTGGCGCTGTGGTGCACCGCGTGCAGGCGCCACAGCACGGGCACCTCGTGGTAGGCCCGGTGCGTCCAGTACTGCACCAGGTCGGCCACCAGCACGATCAGCAGCACGCCGGCCCAGAAGGGCAGGCCCTGCACCCAGCCGCGGATGCCGTCGTTGGCGGCCCAGCCGAAGAACTTGTGCACCAGCAGGTTGGTGGCCAGCAGCACAAAGCCCACGATCATGTGGTTGACGATGAAGTGGTGGAAGTCGGTCTGCCACTCGGCGCGAAACACCGGCTGGTCCTTGCGCAGCGCGAACAGCTTTTCAATGAAGATGAAGATCAGCGAGGAGCCCAGCAGGTCCAGGATGAACCAGTCCAGGCCGATGTAGGGCGTGTTGTCGGCGAAGTCGTTGACCGGCACCTTGTGGCCGCCCAGCAGCGCGGTGGCCACCACCAGCAAAAAGGCGGCGCCGGCCAGCCAGCGCGAGCGGTTGAAGATGATGTTGACCAGCGAGATGCCGCCGGCGATCACCAGCGAGGCAAACATCACCATGCGGATGACGTCGACGTTGTAGCTCTTGCGCAGCTCGGGCGTGGTCAGGTATTCGGGGAAGTGAAAGGCGAGGACGCCCAGAAAGCACAGGATGCCCAGGCTGAGGGCGATCACACCGCTCATGATGCCTTTTCCGGGGCGGAGTTCTCCGTGGCTTTCCGTCAGTTCATTGAGTTTTTCAAGCATCGCGCCATTCCCTCTGTTGTTGTTTTTGACTTCGGGAGTGTAGCGTTGCCGTGTGGCTTCAGCGTTCGCGCTCGCGGCGCAGGCCGAACCAGCCGCAGACCGCCACCGGCAGGCCCAGCGCCAGCCAGGAGGCCCAGTCCCACAGGTCGTCCCCGACCAGGGCCGAGAGCAGGCCCAGCGCGCTCAGCAAGCCCAGGGCGATGGGCCACCCCCAGAGCGGCCAGAAAGCGGATGCCTTGCGCGCGCTCATTTCGCCGCCTCGCTTGCGGCAACCGGCATCTCGCCTGCCATCTCCGGCCCGGCGGCCGTCTCGCGCTTGCCCGCCGGCACGCGGCGCACCCACCAGAGGTAAAGCCCGCTGCCCAGCACGATGATGGTGATGATGTCCAGCACGGTCCAGAGGATCTGCATCGGCAGGCCGCCGTAGTCGCCGAAGTGCAGCGGCTGCGACAGCAGCAGGCCCTGCAAATACCAGGGCAGCTCGCGGCTGTCGGTGACCTGGCTGGTTTGCGCATCGACCAGCACCGGCTTGAAGAGGCGCGCCGTCAGCGGCTCGGTGCCGCGCATGAAAACGCCGTAGTGGTGCGGGCTGGTGAAGGCCGTGCCGGGAAAGGCGATAAAACCCATCTTCATGCCCGGCTCCAGCGCCCTGGCCGCCACGACGGCCTGCTGCAGCGAGCCCAGCTCGGTGACCGGCGGCTGGCCCTTGTAAGGCGCGACCATCTCGGCCATCTGGTCCACCTGCCAGTAGCGCACCAGCAGGTCGGCCCAGGTGTTGATCATGCCTGTGGCGCCGACCACGAACAGCCAGGTCAGGGTGACGATGCCCAGCAGGTTGTGCAGGTCCAGCCATCTGGTGCGGCCCGAGCGCACATGCCGGACTTCGCCGAAGCGCAGCTTGCGCATGAAGGGCGCGTACAGCACCACGCCCGAGACGATGGCCACCAGCAGCAGCAAGCCCATGAAACCGAGAAAGAGCTTGCCCGCCAGGCCGGCGAACAGGTCCACGTGCAGCGAGAACATGATGTACATGAAGCCGCTGTCCAGCTGCGGCTCGGCCAGCGCCTGGCCTGTGCGCGCATCGACGGCCACCTGCTTGAGGCCGCTTTGCGACAGGGGCTCAGGCGACAGCGTGACGAACCAGACGCGGTCGTCGTCCGGCTCCTGCGAGACAAACATGCCGCCAAGGCCCGGATGGCGGGCCTTGGCGACTTCCATCACCTTGTCGAGGCTGACGCGCGGCGCGTCCGCCGGCATGTCGGCCGCTTCCACCTCGGTGCCCAGCAGGTGGCCTATTTCATGGTGAAAGATCAGCGGCAGGCCGGTCAGGCACAGCAGCAGCATGAAGAGGGTGCAAACCAGGCTGGTCCATTTGTGGAGCCAGGACCAGGTCTTGATGGCGCTTGAGCTGAGCATGGGTGTTGTTGAAGGCCGAAGGCCGGTGCGTCGTTCAAATGAGAATGACTATTATCTGCGAAGACAAGCGCCGGACGCGATCAAACCCGGGAGCGGCGCACCCCAGGTGAAAAGAAAATGATTGGCGCGAAGTCAGGCCGCGCGTGCGGCTTCAGGGTGCGCGGCGGCCAGCGCCACGCCGCTGATCACGTCACCCACCACGATCACCGACGGGCTGGCCATGCCGGCCTCGCGCACGGATGCCGCCAGCGTGCCCAGCGTGGTGGTGATGTGGCGCTGCGTCGCCAGCGAGGCGTTCTGGATCACGGCAACCGGCGTGCTGGCCGGCAGGCCGGTCAGCAGTTCATCCTGGATGCGCTCGGCACCGCTCACGCCCATGTAAATCACCAGCGTGAGGCGCGCGCTGTGCGCGGTGGCGGCCAGCGCCCGCCAGTCGGTGCCGCTGTCGCCGGGCTTGGCATGGCCGGTGACGAAGACCACGCCGTGCGCATGCTCGCGGTGCGTGAGCGGCACACCCAGCGAGGTGACGGCGGCCAGGCCCGAAGTAATGCCGTTGACGACTTCCACCGCGATGCCGGCATCGCGCAGGTGCTCGACCTCTTCTCCGCCGCGCCCGAAGATAAAGGGGTCGCCGCCCTTCAGGCGCACCACGTCTTCGCCTTCGCGGGCGGCCATCAGCATGAGTTTTTCAATAAAAGCCTGCGGCGTGGACTTGCAGCCGCCGCGTTTGCCCACGTAGACGATGCGCGCATCGGGCCGCGCGAAAGCCACGATCTCTTCGCTCACGAGGTCGTCCACCAGCAGCACGGTCGCGCGCTGGATGGCCTTCAGGGCCTTGAGGGTCAGCAGTTCCGGGTCGCCGGGGCCGGCGCCAACGAGGGTGACTTTTCCGTGGTTCATGGTGGTCGTTATTTGATTTGAGGCAACAACTGCAAGATATGTTCCACCTGCCGCGCAATCGACGGCGGCACCGGTATGTCGCCGGCCATCACAGCCTGAATGTAGGCTGCGGTGCCGGCTGCGTCCACCGTCTTGGGCAGCTCCGGCAGGGAGGCCAGCGTGCCGGCCTGGGTTTCCTGCAGAAGTGAGCGCTTTCCGCCGATAAACGCCTCCATCTGCGGCATGCGGCGCGCATCGGCCACGCCTTCGCCCTCGGTGCCGCGCAGCAGCATCGCGTTGGCGCCGGTCAGCTCGAAAGTCTGCGCCATCGATATTGCGTATTCAGGATGTGTGTAGCTGCTCACCACCAGGCTTTTGCCCAGGCAGGGGCTCATGATCTTGACCAGGCTGTGCGCCGGGTTGCGCAGGCCGACGGCGCGGCGCACGTCGAGCAGGCGCTTGAGGGAGGGCAGCAGCACTTCGGTGGGGGTGAAGACGGCCTCGCCGTCCGCGATCTTGCGCACGGCCGGCAGCGCATGGATGTCCAGGGCTTGCAGCACCTCGGAGGCAAACACCCGGCTTGATTCGGTGGGCGTGCCGTGCACCAGAACGGGCACGCCTTCACGCGCCAGCAGCAGCGCCAGCAGCGGAGTGAGCACCGGCAGCTTGCGCGCGCCGTTGTAGCTGGGCAGCACCACGGTGGGGGTTGCCGTTGCGGGGAAGTGCGCGAGGCGCTGGTGCACGGCGTCGAGGAAGCCGGCCATTTCCGCGGGTGTTTCGCCCTTGATGCGCATGGCCAGGCAAAAGCCGCCGATTTCGAGGTCGGTCACCGTGCCGTCCAGCACCTGGCCCAGCAGGTCGGCGGCCTGCTCGCGCGACAGGGGGCGTGCGCCGTCCTTGCCGCGGCCGATTTCCTTGATGTACTGGCTAATACCCATAAACGTGATTGTCCGCGAATGCAGATAACTTCCTGTTATGAGCTTAAGCGAGCTGCCGGATCGGGATCACGGTGCGCGGGGTGATTGGCACTTCGATGCGCGCCGAGCGTACCCGGCGCTTGAGTTCGGGCACGCAGGAGCCGCAGTTGGTGCCGCATTGGAGCGTCGCCTGCAGCGACGCCAGCCGCTCCTCGTCGGTGTGCAGGTGGCCCGCGCCACCGCCGCCGGCGGCCAGCAGTTCGAGGTGTTCGTCAATCGCCGTGTCGCTGACGTTGAGGCAAGTGCAGACCAGCTTGCCGCGCGACTGCACCGCCACCGGCGGTTTGGCGCCGGGCAGCAGCAGCAGGCGGCCGTAGGCCTGGGCCGGCAACTCGTCTTGCAGCAGGGTCCTGATCCAGGCTTGGGCGCTGGTGTCGCCGGCCAGCACAAAGCCGGCGAGTTCGGCCTTCTCCGCATTGCCTACCAGCCGCACTGTGCGCCGCTGGCCTTTTTTGCGGTCGGCATAACGCAGCACGTCGACGCCACCCAGGCCGAGGATGTCTTCGAGTGCGGCCAGCACCTCGTCGGCCGGGGCTTCATGGCCGGCCGCGCGAAACAGCAGGCCGGAGCGTTCGCGGCCCTGCTCGGCCAGCGGTGTGTTGTTCGAAAAAGGTACGCAACTGGTGAAAGGGAAGGCCGTCATCAGCGGCTTGAGCTGCTCGCGCGCGGCCAGCACGGCGTCGCCGGGCAGCCAGGCCATGGCCAGCAGCGTCCAGGGCATTTCGGCCTTCAGGATTTTCACCGCGGCGTGTTTGAGTTCGGGCTGTTTGGAGCTGGGGCAGTAGGCCGAAGTGGTCAGCGCGTTGACGCCGGCCAGCGTCTCGCCGCTGGTGGAGCGCCCACTCAAATATTCCTCGCCCCAGTGCATGGCGATAAAAGCCTGGCTCACCGCCACTTCGGGCGAAGCCTGCAGCGGCACCACGATGGAGCCCCGTTTGGAGGTGACGTGCACCAGGTCGCCGTCTTTCAGCAGCCGCCGCGCCATGTCTTGCGCGTTCATCTGCACCGAGGGCTCGGCCACGTGGCCGAACAGCCGCCCCAGCGTGCCGGTGCGGCTCATGCCGTGCCACTGGTCGCGCAGCCGGCCGGTGGTCAGCGAGAACGGGTAGCGCGACTCGCGGGGCTCGGCCACCGGTTTGTAGACGGTGTTGGCGAAGCGCGCCTTGCCGTCGGCGGTGGGGAAGATGCCGTCTTCGTAAAGCCGGATCTTGCCCGCGCTGTCGCCGGGCTTGAAGGGCCACTGCTGCGGGCCCTCTTCCAGCAATGCGTAACTCAGGCCCGTGATGTCCAGGTCGCGGCCGCGCGTGGATTCGCGGTGTTCGTTCCAGATGGTTTCCACGCCTAGTGTTTCAGCGGCCAGGGAGTAGGGGAGCAAGCTTGTGCCGGATGCGCTGCGGCTGGGCAGGAGCTTCTCCAGCCGCTGCGCAAACTCCACCGCAATCGCCCAGTCATGCCGCGCCTGTCCAGGCGCGGCCACGGCCGGCCGCACGCGGCTGATGCGGCGCTCGCTGTTGGTCACCGTGCCGGTTTTTTCGCCCCAGGTGGTGGCGGGCAGCAAGAGGTCGGCGTAGTCGCAGCTCGACGTGGTGGCAAAGGCTTCCTGCACGATCACCAGTTCGGCGCGCTCCAGCGCGCGGCGCACCGTGGCCTGGTCGGGCATGGACTGGGCCGGGTTGGTGCAGGCAATCCACAGCGCCTTGATCTCGCCGTCGGCGGCGGCCTGGAACATCTCGACGGCCGTTTTGCCTGGTTTCTCGGGAACGGCCGGTACGCCCCACAGCGCGGCGACTTCAGCGCGGTGTTCGGGGTTGGCCAGGTCGCGGTGTGCGCTCAGCAGATTCGCCAGGCCGCCCACTTCGCGCCCGCCCATGGCGTTGGGTTGGCCCGTCAGCGAGAACGGCCCGGCGCCCGCTTTGCCGATGTGGCCGGTCGCCAGGTGCAGGTTGATGAGCGCCGCGTTTTTGGCCGTGCCGCTGCTCGACTGGTTCAGACCCTGGCAATACAGGCTCAGCGTGGCGGCCGATGTTGCGAACAGTTTTGCGGCGGCCAGCAGGTCTTCTTTTTTGATGCCGCAGGTCTCGGCGACCAGGTCGGGCGTGTAGTCGCGCACCGTGGCCTTGAGCGCGTCAAAGCCCGTGGTGTGTGCGGCGATGTAGGCCGCGTCGGTCCAGCCTTCCCACAGCATGATGTGCAGCATGCCGTTGAAGAGCGACACGTCGGTGCCGGGTTGGATGCCCAGGTAGAGGTCGGCGATCTCGGCCGTGTCGGTGCGGCGCGGGTCGCAAAAAATGATCTTGAGCGCCGGGTTGGTGGCCTTCGCATCCTCGATGCGCCGGAACAGGATGGGGTGCGCATACGCCGTGTTGCTGCCGACGATGAAGATGCACTGCGCATGGGCTACGTCCTCGTAGCACGAAGGCGGCGCGTCCGCGCCCAGCGTCTGTTTGTAGCCCGCCACGGCGCTGCTCATGCACAGGCGCGAATTGGTGTCGACGTTGTTGCTGCCTATCAGGCCCTTGGCCAGCTTGTTGAAGACGTAGTAGTCCTCGGTCAGCAACTGGCCCGAAATATAAAAACCCACCGCGTCGGGGCCGTGGTCGCGGATGATCTGCGCAAAGCTTTCGGCGGCAAAGCCGAGGGCGCTGTCCCATGACACGGGCTTGGGCGATTCATGCCGGTGCTCGCGCCGCATGGGCTGCAGCAAGCGCGTCTGCCGCGTGACGGCGGCCGAGGCGGTCAGCGCCAGCGTCGAGCCCTTGGTGCAGAGCCGGCCGAAGTTGGCGGGGTGGTCCGGGTCGCCTTTGACGCCCGTGATCTGGGAGCCTTGCGACTCGATGATCACGCCACAACCGACGCCGCAATAAGGGCAGGTGGACCGTGTCTCGCGCAGGGTCCCGTCAGAGATCATGTGCGGGCCAGTTCTTTCAGTGCGGGGCCGGCGACAGGGGGCGGCAGGTCCGTCGCAAGCGTGGCAAGCTCACCCGCGTCCAGGTGCACCGCGCCGCTTTCCACACGCACGCTGAATTTCTGCACACAGCCTTCGTCGGGCGCGCGGGCGCAGCCGCCTTCGAGCTCTATGGTCCAGTTGTGCAGCGGGCAGGCCACGCTGGTGCCGAAGACGATGCCCTGGCTCAGCGGCCCGCCCTTGTGCGGGCAGCGGTCCAGCACCGCGAAGACCTGGTCCTCGCCGTTGCGGAACACCGCGACGTCCATGCCTTGCGCGCGTGCGACGCGGCGCGAGCCGAGGACGGGAATTTCATCAACCCGGCAGATTTTTTTCCATTCGGACATGGTGATTTCTTCAGGAAATTTCAGAGGACGGCGAGTTTTTCAAACTGCCGGGTGTCGACCGCGGCTTCCTTGACGTCGAACCACGGATCGGGCTCGCCGTCGAGCGCGAACTGCAGGCGTTCCCACAGCGCCTTGCGGCCTTCGTGGTCTTCCAGAATGCGTTTCTTGACGTAGTCCAGGCCCACGCGGTTCACGTAGTGCACCGTGCGCTCCAGGTACCAGCCTTCCTGGCGGTAGAGTTCGCAGAAGGCACCGGTGTATTCGAGCACCTCGGCCGCGGTCTTGAGCTTGGTGAAGAAATGCGCGACCTCGGTCTTGATGCCGCCGTTGCCGGCCACGTACATCTCCCAGCCCGAGTCGACGCCGATGATGCCGACATCCTTGATGCCGGCTTCGGCGCAGTTGCGCGGGCAGCCGCTGACGGCGAACTTCACCTTGTGCGGCGCGTACATGCGCCACATCGCGCGCTCCAGGTCCTTGCCCATCTGCGTGCTGTCCTGCGTGCCCATGCGGCACCATTCGCTGCCCACGCAGGTCTTCACCGTGCGCAGGGCCTTGGCATAGGCGTGGCCCGAAGGCATGCCGATGTCGTTCCAGACGTTCTGCAAGTCCTCTTTCTTCACGCCCAGCAAGTCGATGCGCTGGCCGCCGGTGACCTTGACGGTCGGGATCTTGTATTTGTCGACCGCGTCGGCGATGCGGCGCAACTCGCTGGCCGTGGTCTCGCCGCCCCACATGCGCGGGATCACGCTGTAGGTGCCGTCTTTCTGGATGTTGGCGTGGCTGCGTTCGTTGATGAAGCGGCTTTGCGGGTCGTCTTTGGCCTCCTTGGGCCAACTGCTGGTGACGTAGTAATTGACGGCCGGGCGGCAGGTGGCGCAGCCGTTGGGCGTCTTCCATTCCATGAATTTGTAGACGCCGGAGATCGTGAGCAGCTTGTTGTCGCGTATCGCGTCGCGCACCGCCTGGTGGCCGTGGTCGGTGCAGGCGCACATGGCCTTGAGCTTGGGCGTGGCCGAGTAGTCGCCGCCCGCGGTGAACATCAGGATCTGCTCGACCAGGCCGGTGCAGGAGCCGCACGACGCGCTGGCCTTGGTGTGCTTGCGCACTTCGTCCAGCGTGAACAGGCCTTTTTCCTTGATGGCCTTGCAGATGGTGCCCTTGTTGACGCCGTTGCAGCCGCAGACTTCGGCTTCATCAGGCATGGAGGCGGCCTTGCTGTGGCCCTCGTGGCCGGTATCGCCGATGTTGGATTCACCGAACATCAGCTTGTCGCGTATGTCGGCCACGCTGCGGCCGTCGCGCAGCAGCTTGAAGTAATAGCTGCCGTCCACCGTGTCGCCGTAGAGGCAGGCGCCGACCAGCTTGTCGTCCTTGATGACCAGCTTTTTGTAGACGCCGCCGAAGGGGTCGCTCATCACGATTTCCTCGGTGCCGTCGCCGCCCATGAACTCGCCGGCGCTGAAAAGGTCTATGCCCGTCACCTTGAGCTTGGTGGACGTCAGCGAGCCCGAATAGCGGCCTATGCCGTACTGCGCCAGGTGGTTGGCCGCCACCTTGGCCTGCTCGAACAGCGGCGCGACCAGGCCGTAGGCGATGCCGCGGTGCGCCGCGCATTCGCCGACCGAGTAGATGCGCGCGTCGGTGACGGTCTGCATGGTGTCGTTGACGACGATGCCCTTGCTGCAGTGCAGGCGCATGGCTTCGGCCAGCTGGGTGTTGGGGCGTATGCCGACGGCCATGACCACGAGGTCGGTGGCCACCTCGGTGCCGTCCTTGAATTTGATGGACGTCACGCGGCCTTCGTCGTTGCCGGTGAGTTCTTGCGTCTGCGCGCCCATCATGAATTTCAGGCCGCGGTCTTCCAGCGACTTCTGCAGCAGCTTGCCCGCCACGTCGTCGAGCTGGCGCTCCATCAGCCAGGGCATGACGTGCACGACAGTGACTTCCATGCCGCGCAGCATCAGGCCGTTGGCCGCTTCCAGGCCCAGCAGGCCGCCGCCTATGACGACCGCCTTTTTGTATTTCTCCGAGGCTTCGATCATCGCGTTGGTGTCGGCGATGTCGCGGTAGGCGATCACGCCCTGCAACTCCTTGCCCGGCACCGGCAGGATGAAAGGGTTGGAGCCGGTGCACATCAGCAGGCGGTCATAGGCCTCTTCGGTGCCGTCTTCGGCGCGCACCACGCGTTTGATGCGGTCGACCTCCACCACCTTCTTGCCGGCGTGCAGCGTGATGTGGTTGTCGGTGTACCAGTCCCAGGAGTTCAGCACGATCTCGTCCAGCGTCTGCTCACCGGCCAGCACCGGCGACAGCAGGATGCGGTTGTAGTTGGGATGCGGCTCGGCGCCGAAGACGGTGATGTCGTACATGCCGGGCGCGATTTTGAGCAGCTCTTCGAGCGTGCGCACGCCGGCCATGCCGTTGCCGACCATCACCAGTTTTTGCTTTTCCTTGACGCGCATGTCCATGGCGGTCTCCGTTGGTTTGTCTCTGTGCCGTGCCTGATGGGTGGATCAGGCGGCTTTTTCCACATGCGCCTGGCGCGTGTAGAGGAAGTCGATCACCGCCTTGCGGTAGTGCAGGTACTGCGTGCTTTCGGCCAATTCCACCCGGCTGCGCGGCCGCGGCAACTCGATGGCCAGCACCTCGCCGATGGTGGCCGAGGGGCCGTTGGTCATCATCACGATGCGGTCGCTCAGCAGCACGGCCTCGTCCACGTCGTGCGTCACCATCACTACTGTGCTTTGCGTGGTGGCGACGATCTGCAGCAGCTCGTCCTGCAGCTTGGCGCGGGTCAGCGCGTCCAGGGCGCCGAAGGGCTCGTCGAGCAGCAGCACTTTCGGTTCCATGGACAGCGCGCGGGCGATGCCGACGCGCTGCTTCATGCCGCCCGAAATCTCGCCGGGGCGCTTTTGCGACGCGGCGGTCAGCCCGACCATGGCCAGCGCCGCATCGGTGCGGGCCTTGAGTTGCGCCTTGTTCTCGGTCGCCGCGAACACACGCTCGACGGCCAGGTAGACGTTTTCAAAGCAGGTGAGCCAGGGCAGCAGCGAATGGTTCTGGAACACCACGGCGCGCTCGGGGCCGGGCCCGCTGATTTCGCGGTTGGCGCATAGCAGCGTGCCCTGGGTGGGCGTTGTCAGGCCCGCGATCAGGTTTAGCAGCGTGGACTTGCCACAGCCCGAGTGGCCGATCAGCGCGACGAACTCGCCCCGGGCGACCGTAAGGTTGATGTCCTTCAGTGCGCAGAACGGGCCCTTCTTGGTCTTGAAGGTCTGCTCGACGCCCTGGATCTCGATGTACTTGGTGGTGAAGGATGTCATGGCTTGTTTCCCCGTGTTCAGTTTTTGACTTCTTCGAAGGTGAAGGCCGTGGCCAGCTTGATCAGGGCGAACTCCAGCAGCAGGCCGACGATGCCGATCACGAAGATCGCGATGATGATGTTCTTGACGTTGAGGTTGTTCCACTCGTCCCAGACCCAGAAGCCGATGCCGACGCCGCCGGTCAGCATCTCGGCCGCCACGATCACCAGCCAGGCGGTGCCGACGGCCAGGCGCACGCCGGTCAGCATGTAGGGCAGCACGGCGGGGAAGAGGATCTTGGTGACGATCTTCCACTCGCTGAGGTTGAGCACGCGCGCCACGTTCATGTAGTCCTGCGGCACGCGCTGCACGCCGACGGCGGTGTTGATGATCATGGGCCAGATCGAGCAAATGAAGATGGTCCAGATGGCGGCGGGGTTGGCACCCTTGAAGACCAGCAGGCCGATGGGCAGCCAGGCCAGCGGCGAGACCGGGCGCAGCAGGCTGATCAGCGGGTTGAACATGCGGCTCAAAAAGCTGAAGCGGCCTATCAGGAAGCCGACCGGAATGCCGACGACCGCCGCCAGGCCGAAGCCCATGGCCACGCGCTTGAGCGAGGACAGCACGTTCCAGCCCACGCCCTGGTCGTTGGGGCCCTTGCTGTAAAACGGGTCGCTGAAGATCTGCACCGCCTGCACAAAGGTGTCTTTGGGCGAGGGGATGCTGCCGCCCGTGCCCATGAAGACCAGTTCCCACACCAGCGCCAGCAGGCCCAGGCCCAGCAGCGGCGGCAAGACGTTCAGCCAGAGAAACGAAACGTCCCACGCCGCGCGAGCCGGCGGGGCGACGGCTGCCTGCGCCGGAGGTGAAACGGTGGTGGAGTTTGTCATGTCGTGATGGAGGACTGCTTGCAGGCTGCCGGCTTCCCGGGCCCTGAGTTGGTCGCCGCCGCGGGCCGCGGGTGCGGCCTCAAGCGGGCTGTGGAAGACGGCACTGACCATGGCGTGACCTCTTTGCGTGGGGTGGAGAATTTGGTGAACGGGGTGGGGCTGGCCGGAACAGGCCTAGGCGCGGATCTTGAAGCTGTCGGCATACTTCTTCGGGTCCTTGCCGTCCCAGACCGTGCCGTCAAACAGCTTGCTGCTGCGCATCGTGTCCTTGGGAACGCTGACTTTCATCGCACCCGCAACTTCCCTGTAGAGGTCGATCTGATTGATTTGTCTGGCCGCGCCGAGGTAGTCGGGATGGTCTTTGATCAGGCCCCAGCGTTTGTGCTGTGTCAGGAACCACATGCCGTCGGACAGGAAAGGGAAGTTGACCTGGCCGTCATCGAAGAACTTCATGTGGTTCTTGTCGTCCCACGTCTTGCCCATGCCGTTGTCGTAGCGACCGAGGATGCGCTGGTTGATCGCGTCGACGCTGGTGTTGATGTAGGATTTTTCGGCGACGGTTTCGGCCATCTTGAGCTTGTTGTTGAGGCTCGCGTCTATCCACATGCTGGCTTCGAGGATCGCCATCATCACGGCACGGCAGGTGTTGGGGTTGGCCTTGACGAACTCCGCCCGCGTGCCAAGCACTTTTTCCGGATGGTCCTTCCAGATGTCCTGGGTGGTGATCGCCGTGACGCCGATCTTGTCCATGATGGCGCGGTGGCCCCATGGCTCGCCGACGCAGAAGCCATCCATGTTGCCGACGCGCATGTTGGCGACCATTTGCGGCGGTGGTACCACGATGACCTTGGCATCGCTCACCGGGCTGATGCCGGAAGCAGCCAGCCAATAATTGAGCCACATCGTGTGGGTGCTGGTCGGGAAAGTGCCGGCGAAGGTGTATTCGCGCTTTTCCTTGGCCATCACTTTGGCCAGCGCGGGTCCGTCGACGGCGCCCTTGTCGGCAAGCGCCTTGGACAGCGTGATGGCCTGGCCGTTGCGGTTCAGGCCCATCAGCACCGCCATGTCTTTTTTAGGGCCGCCGACGCCAAGGTGCACACCGTAGACCAGGCCGTAAAGCACGTGCGACATGTCGAGTTCGCCATTGACGAGCTTGTCGCGCACACCGGCCCAGCTGGCTTCCTTGCTGGGGATGATTTTCACGCCGTACTTTTTGTCAAAACCCAGCACCGAGGCCATGACAACCGAAGCGCAATCAGTCAGCGGAATGAAGCCAATCTTCACTTCCTTCTTTTCCGGCGCATCCGAGCCCGCGGCCCAGGCCCCGCCGGGAAGCATGCCGGTGAACAGCGCGGCGCTGCCGGCAGCGCCGGCTTTTTTGATGAAATCGCGGCGGGCGGGTTTGAAGGGGCCGTAAGACTGCTGCGTCATGCTGAACTCCTGGTGGCAATAAAAAGAGGAAGAGAAGAAAAACACGCTGGAAAAACAAAAACGGCGTCCACCTTTCACCTGCACGAAGCGGGTAAGAGATGGACGCCGTTGTCCGGGACAAGCCTCGAAAGGCTTGCTGTCGAGCCGTCTTTGGCTCAACTTGGGAATGCTTCAAGCAGAAAGCGTGCCAGCAGATTTTGGCGTTGGTTGTTGCGGAGTTTTCCCTTTAAAAACAAGGACCTGGGCCGAAGAGGGCGTGGAGCAGGGTGGGTTGGAGTGCGCCCATCGTGGTGCGCAGCAAGGCCCCAGGCACGGGATTTGTGCAGCGCAGCAGATTGGCGGGCGCGGCGCGGGGCCGCGAAGCGGGGGTTAAAGATAGTCGGCCATCGCCAGCACGGACTCGGCCACGTCCAGCAGCCGGCGGTTCTGGCTCATCGCCGTTTGCCGCAGCATCTTGTAGGCGTCGTCTTCGCTGAGCTTGCGCGTGGCCATCAGCAGTCCTTTGGCGCGCTCCACCACCTTGCGCTCGTTGAGCGCGGCGCGCGCGGTTTCGAGTTCATCGCTCATGACCTGCAGGCGATGCGCCTGTTCCTGCACCAGGCCGAGGATGGAACGCTCCAGCTGCGGGCCATAGTGCGCGGGCGCGTGCGGGCCGGCATCGGCCTGGCGCGAGAGTTCGTCCAGGATGGCTTTCTGGTCGCGCAGCTCGGCATGCGCCTGGGCGATCTTGCGTTCGCACAGGCCGCGCAGGTTGGCCGCCAGCAGGTCCTCCACCGTTTTCATGGCGTCTATGCGCTGCGTGCAGCAGTCAAACCAGGTCTGGCTCAGGTTGGGGTCCAGCCGGCCGCCGGCGTTCGGGGCGCAACCGGTGCGGCGCAGGCGTTCCAGTTCGGCCATGGATTCGGCGAGTTGGGCGACGTTCCAGGCATTCAGCACGGCCGGCTCCGCGAACTCGGTGAACACCTCGAAGCAGCGTTCCTGCGATTCGATCAGGTGCAGCCACTGCTGCTGGCGCGCTGCGTCGGTGTGGCCGGATACGAAGGTGGCCGCGCCGCAGGCACGTTCCTGCCCCGCGAACTCCTTGCCCTGCATGAAATTGAACATGGCCACCAGAGCGCGGGAAATCTCGGGGTCGGTGGCGCTGTCGGCCGCTTCAAAAACAACCACCAGCAGGCCTGCGATCAGCCGTACGAAGGCCGTCGTGGACTCGTCGGGCGTGGTCGCCTGGGCAGCTACGCGCTGGCGCAGGGCGGGCAGGGCGTCCAGCGCGTGCAGCACAAAGGCAATGCGGCTGAAGAGGCGGGCGCCGTTGCGCACGCGGCTGGGGGCGGTGTCCAGCGCGTCGAAGTGGTCGCGCACAAATTGCTGGACGCGTTCGCATTCGGCCACTTGCTGCAGGCGCTGCTCGGCAAAGCGCGTGCCCTGCGAGCCGAGAAACACGTTGGAAATGCCGCGCTCTTTTTGCAGCGCATGGATCAGGCGGCCTATGGCATTGACCAGCTCGCTGGTGAGCGCAAGCTGTTCAAGTTCGCCGATTTCACATTGGCGCGCGGCGACGAGGAAACTGAGTCCGGACTTCATCATGGGGGGTGTTTTTTGGAGGAGCAGCAACATCCGTGCCGCAAGACCCTGCAAGACCCCGCAAGGGGCTGGGCCCGCGGGGACACTTTACACTTGCCCGCATGCTGGTATTGGGAATCGAGTCTTCTTGCGATGAAACGGGCGTGGCGCTGGCGCGCGCCGAGGGCAGCGGCGTGCCGCGCCTGCTGTCGCATGCGCTGTTCAGCCAGATCGACATGCACCAGGCCTATGGCGGCGTGGTGCCGGAACTGGCCAGCCGCGACCACATCCGCCGCGTGCTGCCGCTGACGCACCAGGTGATGGCCGAGGCGAGCAGCAGCCTGGCGCAGGTCGACGTGGTGGCCTACACGCGCGGGCCCGGCCTGGCGGGTGCGCTGCTGGTGGGCGCGGGCGTGGCCTGCTCGCTGGCCGCCGCGCTGGGCAAGCCGGCCATGGGTGTGCACCATCTGGAGGGCCATCTGCTGTCGCCCTTCCTGAGCGCCGACCCGCCTGAATTTCCGTTTGTGGCCTTGCTGGTATCCGGCGGCCACACACAGCTGATGCGGGTGGACCGCGTGGGCAGCTACGAGCTGCTCGGTGAAACCATTGACGATGCGGCCGGCGAGGCTTTTGACAAGTCGGCCAAGCTCATGGGCCTGCCTTACCCAGGCGGCCCGCATTTGTCGAAATTGGCGGAAGGGGGCGACAGCGCCGCCTTCAAATTGCCGCGGCCCTTGTTGCACAGCGGCGACCTGGATTTTTCCTTTGCCGGGCTCAAGACCGCGGTGCTCACGCAGGCCAAAAAACTGGGCGCTGAGTTGGACGGCCGCAAGGCCGACCTGGCGGCGTCCACGCAGGCGGCGATTGTCGAGGTGCTGGTGAAAAAATCACTGGCCGCCATGGCGCAAACCGGGCTCAAACGCCTGGTGGTGGCCGGCGGCGTGGGCGCGAATTCCTTGCTGCGCACCCAGCTCAATGCGGTGTGCAAACAGCGCGGCATCCGCGTGCATTACCCCGAGCTGCATTTATGCACCGACAACGGGGCCATGATTGCCCTGGCTGCGGCGATGCGACTACAGGCGGGGCTGGAAACGCCGCAGCGCGGCTACACCTTTGACGTGAAACCGCGCTGGAACCTGGCGGAGTTGCAGGCGGAGCCGGCCTGAGCCGTGCCGCCCGCAACCCGGGGTGCTTCGATTACTGGATATTCAGAGTCGTCACGTTGCTGACGGGGAATTTTTTACCCAGCGTCAGGGTCAGCACGCCGTTTTCGAGTTTGGCCGAGCTGTTGGCCGTGTCGATTTCCAGCGGGAAGCGCCATGCGGCCTTGACCTTGCGGGCTGCGTCTTCCTTGCTGGAAACGCGGACCACGTCGCCTTCGATGCCGATGTCCAGCTGTTCGCGGGCCAGGCCCGGAACGTCGAGTTGCAGGGTGTAGGCCTTTTCAAGGTCTTCCACGCTGGCGGCCTTGGCGGCGCCGGTGTCGGAGAGCGAAGAGAAGGTGTCGTTGAGGAATTTTTCCAGTGCGCCGTTGCTCACGACGGGCGCATAGTGGCGATGAAAAGCGCGGGTGGGGCGGTTGGCGAGAGAGTAAAACATGTCGATTCCTTGATGGGTTAACAAGGGGCGTTTTCCCCTTACACTGCGCGGCGCTCACCGTGATTGCCGCATGCTCACCAGTTAGGTGTGCAGCCGGTTTATTCAAGCCAGAACAAGCAAAAGGCAAGGGTCTATTTTTTTATGCGAAAACACTTGAAACGCCTGTTCATGGCCCTATGTCTTGGCGCCTCGCTGGCCGCCACGGCGCAGACCGCGAGCCCGCCGCCAGTACGCATCGCGCTGATCGAAAGCCTGTCGGGCGCCTTCGCCAATACCGGTGAAGCGGTGTTCCGCAATCTCGTCTGGGCGACGGAGCGTGTCAACGCGCGCGGCGGTGTGACGCTCGCCGGCGGGGCGCGCAAGCTGCTCGTCGAGCGCTATGACAACAAGGGCCAGAACGAAGAAGCGCTGGCCGCCTTGCGTTCGGCCATCGACGACGGCGTGACCATCGTCGCGCAGGGCAATTCATCCGCGATCGCGGCAGTGCTCATAGACGCCATCAACAAGCACAACGAGCGCGAGCCCAACAAGCGCGTGATCTTCCTGAACTACTCGGCGGTCGACCCCATCCTGACCAACGAAAAATGCAGCTACTGGCACTTCCGTTTTGACGCGCATGCCGATATGCGCATGGCCGCGCTGATGGACGTGCTCAAGGACGACAAGGCGCTCAAAAGCATTTACCTGTTCGGCCAGGACTACAGCTTCGGCCAGGCGGTGCTGCGCGAGGCGCGCAGGCAGCTGGGCGTGCAGCGCCCCGACATGCAGATCGTCGGCGACGAACTGCACGCGCTGGGCCGCGTCAAGGATTTCATTCCCTACGCCGCGAAGATCAAGGCCAGCGGCGCGCAGGCGGTACTCACGGGCAACTGGGGCAACGACCTGACCTTGCTGATCAAGGCGGCCAAGGAAGTCGGCTACGAGGGCAAGTTCTACACCTTCTACGGCAATGCGCTGGGCGTGCCGGGCGCGTTGGGCGACGCCGGCGTGGGCAAGGTGGTCGCGGTGGCCGACTGGTTCCCCAACGAGCCGGGCGCGCAGTCAGAGGCGTTTTACCAGTCCTTCCGCCAGCGCTTTCCCAAGCCGCAGGACGACTATGTGCACATGCGCATGCAGCTCATGGTTGAGGCACTGGCCCAAAGCATTGACAAGGCAGGCAGCGCCGAGGCCGGCGCGGTCGCGGCGCAGCTCGAGCGCAGCACCGTGACCTTCGCGGGCCATCAAGGCACGATGCGCGCGGTCGACCACCAGTTCCAGCAGCCGCTGCTGGTGGCGTTGATGGGTAAGCAAGGCTCGCCGGGCGTGAAGTTCGACGTGGAAGGCTCGGGCTACGGCTTTCGCGTGATCAAGACGATTTCGCCTGAACGCGCCGAGCAGCCCAGCAGCTGCAAGATGGCCAGGCCCTGAGCTTTCCTTCCCCCTTTTTTTGACTGACGCCGGCAGGCAGATCGACATACTCCCATGAGACAGGCCGTTTTAAACCTTGAAGAATCCATGATCCGCCAGGTCGCGAATGCGGGCATGGGGCGCAGCGACGTGCTCAAGTTCTGGTTTGGCGAGAGTGACGAGGTCACGCCGGCTTTTGTCCGCGACGCGGCGGCTGCTTCCCTGCAACAGGGTGAGACCTTTTATGCCCACAACCTGGGCCTGCCCGAGTTGCGCGAAGCCATCGCCGCTTACGCCACGGGCCTGCGCTGCCCCGGCGCTGCGCCCATCACGGCCGAACGCATCGCGGTGACCTCGGGCGGCGTCAACGCGCTGATGCTGGCCGTGCAGGCGCTGGTCGATGCGGGCGACGAAGTCGTGGCCGTGACGCCGGTCTGGCCCAACCTGACGGCCCAGCCGGCCATCATGGGCGCGCACGTGAAGTGCGTCAGCCTCAAGCCGGTGGCGGGTGAGTGGCGGCTCGACGTGGCCGAGTTGCTGGCCGCCATCACACCGGCGACCAAGCTGCTGATCGTCAATGCGCCCAACAACCCCACGGGCTGGACCCTGGCGCGCGCTGAGCAGGAGGCCATCCTGGCGCATTGCCGCCAAACCGGCACCTGGATCCTGGCCGACGAGGTCTACGAGCGGCTGTATTACGAGCCCACGCCCAACGGCTGCGCGCCGAGTTTCCTGGACATCGCGGCGCCGGAAGACCGGCTGGTGGTGGTTCACAGCTTTTCCAAGAGCTTTTTGATGACCGGCTGGCGCCTGGGCTGGCTGGTGATGCCGGCCAGCATGACGCCGCACATGGGCAAGCTGGTGGAATTCAACACTTCCTGCGCGCCGGTGTTCGTGCAGCGGGCCGGGTTGGTGGCGATTGAGCGCACGGCCGACATCACGCCCCGAGTGGTCGCCCACCTCAAAACCTGCCGTGACACCCTGGTTCCGCTGCTGCAGGCTGTGCCGGGCGTGCAACTGGCGCCGGCCAAAGGCGGCATGTACGCCTTTTTCAGGCTGGAAGACCAAGCGCGCTTCGGCGACTCGCTGGAGACGGCCAAACGCCTGGTCGTGGAGGCCGGGCTGGGCCTGGCGCCCGGCAACGCCTTCATGGTCGACCCGGGGCCGGAGGCCCAGGGTTGGCTGCGCTGGTGTTTTGCCAGCCAGGACCTTGACCGGCTGGGGCAGGGGGTGGGCCGCCTCAGGACTTGGCTTGGGCTATAATCCAAGGCTCTGCGCAGGTCGAGGCCTTTTTTGGGGCTTTTGCCTGCCGGAACACGACGAAAGCGGTTTATTCACTCCCATGTCGGGAGCGCTGCTTCGCTCGCAAGCGCACCTCGGTGCAAGAAAGAGAAAACATGATTGCAAAATCGATCAAGGCCGAAATCGTTCAGGCCAACGCACGCGCCGCCGGCGATACCGGCAGCCCTGAAGTTCAAGTGGCGCTGCTGACCGGCCGCATCAACGAACTGACCCCCCATTTCAAAGCCAACGCCAAGGATCACCACGGCCGCCGCGGTCTGCTGCGCATGGTGAGCCGCCGCCGCAAGCTGCTGGACTACCTGAAGTCCAAAGATGCCGAACGTTACACCGCGCTGATCGCCAAGCTTGGCCTGCGCAAGTAATCGGTAACAACGATTTGAAAGCGCCTGAGTTAGTTCACTAGCTCAGGCGCTTTTTACTTCGGAGCAAGGCAAAACGAACACGCGCTGTGTCATTCCACAAGAAAAGCCCCTGGTCAGCCCGCTGATTTCAGGCATTTTGTGGAATGGCATCGTGTTCAGCCAGCCCCCGCTCCGGGCCTCCCGCGCTGCCTCAAGCGCGTGAATTTAGTGGAGATAAGAACATGAGCATTTTCAACAAAGTCACCAAATCATTCCAATGGGGCCAGCACAAGGTCACGATGGAAACCGGCGAAATCGCGCGCCAGTCCGGCGGCGCCGTCGTCGTTGACATGGACGGCACCGTGGTGCTGGCCACCGTGGTCGCCAAGACCGACGCCAAGCCCGGCCAGGACTTCTTCCCCCTGACCGTCGACTACCTCGAAAAAACCTACGCCGCCGGCCGCATCCCCGGCAGCTTCTTCAAGCGCGAAGGCCGCCCCAGCGAATTCGAAACGCTGACCTCCCGCCTGATTGACCGCCCGATCCGCCCGCTGTTCCCCGAAGGCTTCTTCAACGAAGTGCAGGTCGTGATCCACGTGCTGTCGCTGAACCCTGAAGTCGAAGGCGACATTCCCGCGCTGATCGCTTCGAGCGCCGCGCTGTCGATTTCCGGCATCCCGTTCAACGGCCCCATCGGAGCCGCGCGCGTGGCCTACATCGACGGCCAGTACGTGCTTAACCCCGGCAAGACCCAGCTCAAGGAATCGAAGATGGACCTCGTCGTGGCCGGCACCGAAGCCGCCGTGCTGATGGTCGAGTCCGAAGCCCAGCAGCTGTCCGAAGAAATCATGCTCGGCGCCGTGGTGTTCGGCCATGAGCAGGGCAACATCGCCATCAGCGCGATCCACGAACTCGTGCGCGACGCCGGCAAGCCGGTCTGGGACTGGCGTGCTCCTCCCAAGGACGAAGTGCTGATCGCCAAGGTCGGCGCGCTGGCCGAAGAAAAGCTGCGCGCTGCCTACCAGATCCGCAACAAGCAGGCCCGTACCCACGCCACGCGCGAAGTGACCACCTGGACCAAAACGGGCCTGAAGGCCGAAGGTGTTGAATTCGACAGCGTGGCCGTCGACGGCATGCTGTTCGACATCGAAGCCAAGATCGTCCGCAGCCAGATCCTGGCCGGCGAACCCCGCATCGACGGCCGTGACACGCGCACCGTTCGCGCCATTGAAATCCGCAACAGCGTACTGCCGCGCACCCACGGCTCGGCCCTGTTCACGCGCGGCGAAACCCAGGCGCTGGTCGTGACCACGCTGGGCACCGAGCGCGACGCGCAGCGCATCGACGCGCTGTCCGGCGACTACGAAGACCGCTTCATGCTGCACTACAACATGCCTCCGTTCGCCACCGGCGAAACCGGCCGTGTCGGCAGCCCGAAACGCCGCGAAATCGGCCACGGCCGCCTGGCCAAGCGCGCGCTGATCGCCGTGCTGCCTTCCAAGGAAGAATTCCCGTACACCATGCGCGTGGTGTCCGAAATCACCGAATCCAACGGCTCCTCGTCGATGGCTTCGGTCTGCGGCGGCTGCCTGTCGCTGATGGACGCCGGCGTGCCGATGAAAGCCCACGTGGCCGGCATCGCCATGGGCCTGATCAAGGAAGACAACCGCTTTGCCGTGCTGACCGACATCCTGGGCGATGAAGATCACCTGGGCGACATGGACTTCAAGGTCGCCGGTACCACCTTCGGTATCACCGCGCTGCAGATGGACATCAAGATCCAGGGCATCACCAAGGAAATCATGCAGGTCGCGCTGGCCCAGGCCAAGGAAGCCCGCATGCACATCCTGGGCAAGATGCAGGAAGCCATGGGCGAGGCCAAGGCCGAAGTGTCCGACTTCGCACCGCGCCTCTACGTCATGAAGATCAACCCCGAGAAGATCCGCGACGTGATCGGCAAGGGCGGCGCCGTCATCCGCGCGCTGACCGAAGAAACCGGCACGCAGATCAACATCGAGGAAGACGGCACCATCACCATCGCCTCGAACGACAGCGCCAAGGCCGACGAGGCGAAGCGCCGCATCGCCGAGATCACCGCTGAAGTCGAAATCGGCAAGGTCTACGAAGGCCCGGTCACCAAGATCCTGGACTTCGGCGCGCTGATCAACCTGCTGCCCGGCAAGGACGGCCTGCTGCACATCAGCCAGATCGCCCACGAGCGCGTCGAAAAAGTTACCGACTACCTGAGCGAAGGCCAGATCGTCAAGGTCAAGGTTCTCGAGACCGACGAAAAAGGCCGCGTCAAGCTGTCGATGAAGGCCTTGCTGGACCGTCCGGCCCAGGACCAGGACCGCGGCTGATCCGTCTTGCGACGGATTTTGCAGCCGCCTGGCGCCCGTGCATCGGGCGCCGGCGGCGCAAATGAACTGCATACGCCATGAAAGCTGTTGAAATTACCTCCTACGGCGCGCCCGAGGTGTTGCGTCTGGGCGCGCGTCCGGCACCCGTCGAAGGACCCGGCGAGGTGGTGATCCGCGTGAGCGCCAGCGGCGTGAACCGCCCCGACGTGTTGCAACGCATGGGCAACTACCCTGTGCCGCCGGGTGCGTCCGACATTCCGGGTCTGGAAGTCGCCGGCGTGATCGTCTCGGGTGATTCCAAGGCCATGGCCGCGGCCGGCCTCAAGCTCGGTGACCGCGTCTGTGCGCTGGTGGCCGGCGGGGGTTATGCCGAGCTGTGCGTCGCGCCCGTGGGCCAGTGCCTGCCGGTGCCTGAGGGTCTCAGCGACATCGAAGCTGCTTCGCTGCCCGAGACCTTCTTCACGGTCTGGAGCAATGTGTTCGAGCGGGCTCGTTTGCAGCCGGGTGAAACCCTGCTGATCCAGGGTGGCTCCAGCGGCATAGGCGTCACGGCCATCCAGATCGCCAGGGCCATGGGCGCCACGGTGCTGGTCACGGCCGGCAGTGACGACAAATGCGCGGCCTGTGTGGCCCTCGGTGCCGACCACGCCATCAACTACAAGGCCAGCGACTTTGCCGAAGAGGTGAAAAAACTGACCGGCGGGCAGGGCGTCAACGTCATTTTGGACATGGTCGCCGGCAGCTATGTGGCGCGTGAAATCGAGTGCCTGGCCGAAGACGGCCGGCTCGTCATCATCGCGGTGCAGGGCGGCATCAAGGCTGAGATCAATGCAGGCCTGGTGTTACGCAGGCGGTTGACCATCACCGGCTCGACCTTGCGTCCGCGTTCCATCGAGTTCAAAGCGGCAATTGCGAAAGCGCTCAGGGAAAAAGTCTGGCCGCTGCTTTCGGCCGGCAAGATCAAGCCCGTGATTCACAACACCTTCGCCGCGGCCGATGCGGCCAAGGCCCATGCGCTGATGGAGTCGAATTCACACATCGGCAAAATTGTTTTGACCTGGTGAGCCAAAGATGAAAAAACTCATTGCGGGAAACTGGAAGATGAACGGCGGCCTGGCGGCCAACGCGGCCCTGCTGGACGCGCTGGCGCAAGGCCTGGCCTCCGCGCCTGCCGCGTGCGAAGTGGCTGTTTGTGTTCCCGCGCCTTATCTCGCGCAGGTGCAGGCAATGCGTTCGGCGCAGGCCGGCCTGGCTGCTGTGGAACTGGGCGCGCAGGACGTCTCGGCGCATGCCTCGGGTGCTTACACCGGTGAGGTGAGCGCCGCCATGCTCAAGGATTTTGCCTGCCGCTTCGCCATCGTCGGCCATTCGGAACGCCGCCAGTACCATGGCGAAACCGATCAGCTGGTGGCCGACAAAGCCAAGGCCGCGCTGGCATCGGGCATCACGCCCATCGTCTGCGTGGGCGAGACGCTGGCCGAGCGCGAAGCGGGCCACACCGAGGAGGTCGTCAAGCGCCAACTGGCTGCAGTGATCCATACGAATGGCCACTGCATCAGCGAAATCGTCGTGGCCTATGAACCCGTGTGGGCCATAGGCACCGGCAAGACGGCGTCGCCCGAAGAAGCCCAGGCGGTGCATGCGGTATTGCGTGCGCAGTTGAAGGCGGCCACGGACCAGTTTGCGCGTGTGAAAATCCTGTATGGCGGCAGCATGAACGCGGCCAACGCGGCAACGCTGCTGGCCCAGCCCGACATCGACGGCGGCCTGATTGGCGGCGCCTCGCTCAAAGCCCCCGATTTTTTGACCATCATTGCTGCAGCCCGTCAATGACGAGCGCAGAACGCTATTAATTTAGGAGTAGATATGAACGTTGTATTAACCATTGTCCTCGCCGTGCAAATGCTGTCGGCGCTCGGCATGATCGGCCTGATCCTGGTGCAGCACGGCAAGGGCGCCGACATGGGCGCGGCATTCGGCAGCGGCGGCTCGGGCAGCCTGTTCGGCGCCAGCGGCAGTGCCAACTTTTTGTCGCGCAGCACGGGTGTTCTCGCGGCGTTGTTTTTTGCCTGCACCTTGCTGCTTGCTTACTTCGGCGGCGCATCGCTTCCGCGCAACAGTTCCAGCGTGCTGGAAGGCGCTGCGGTAACGGCACCGGCTCCTGCCGCTGCGGCTTCCGGCGCCGGCCAAATCCCCGGAACCACAGCACCCGCAAGCACCAGCGCCACAGTTCCTGCGCCCCCTGCAGTGGCCGCATCGGGCTCCGCGCAAATCCCGACGAAATAACGTGATTTTGCTGCCGCCTCTCGTCGAGGGAGGCGGCATTTCAGGGTAAACTCTGAGACTGTCTGGAAAGCCAAAACCGCAAGGTTCCTCATGCCATCCAGACAGTTAAATACCGCGGACGTGGTGAAATTGGTAGACACGCTATCTTGAGGGGGTAGTGCCGAAAGGTGTGCGAGTTCGAGTCTCGCCGTCCGCACCAGATTGACATGCATCGGCAGCAGCGCTCCGGCGATGCTGTCGGCTCAAACGGCAAGCTGAAACAAACCGCACAGGTGGCTTTTCAGAAGTTGAATCCACGATGAACCTCGATCAATACCTTCCTGTTCTCCTGTTTATTCTGGTTGGTGTGGGTGTCGGCGTGGTGCCCCAGGTCCTGGGGCGTTTGTTGGGTCCCGTGCGCCCCGACAGCGAAAAAAACTCCCCTTACGAATGCGGCTTCGAAGCTTTCGAAGATGCCCGCATGAAATTCGATGTGCGCTACTACCTGGTCGCCATCCTCTTCATTCTTTTTGACCTCGAAATCGCGTTTCTTTTTCCCTGGGCCGTGGCGCTCAAGGAAATCGGCCCCGTCGGTTTCTGGTCGGTCATGATTTTCCTGGGCATTCTGGTCGTGGGCTTCGTCTACGAGTGGAAAAAGGGCGCCCTGGACTGGGAATGAGAAGTTAGAAGATAAGAAGATCCCGAGGGCTTTTCAGGGTCTAGGGCGGGTTTCGCCACAAAGGTACGGGTATGTCACTTGAAGGTGTTTTCAACGAAGGCTTCATGACCACGAGTTACGACTCCGTGGTGAACTGGGCCAAGACGGGTTCGCTCTGGCCCATGACGTTCGGCCTGGCCTGCTGCGCCGTCGAAATGATGCATGCGGGCGCGGCGCGTTACGACCTGGACCGTTTCGGCATGTTGTTCCGTCCCAGCCCGCGCCAGTCCGACCTCATGATCGTGGCCGGCACGCTGTGCAACAAGATGGGCCCGGCCCTGCGCAAGGTCTACGACCAGATGTCCGAGCCGCGCTGGGTGCTGTCCATGGGCTCGTGTGCCAACGGCGGCGGCTACTACCACTACAGCTATTCCGTGGTCCGCGGCTGCGACCGCATCGTGCCGGTGGACGTGTACGTGCCGGGTTGCCCGCCCACGGCGGAAGCCCTGATGTACGGCATCATCCAGCTGCAACAGAAAATCCGCCGCACCAACACGATTGCGAGGGCATAGCATGTCCTCCTTGTCATCTTCTCCCGTGTCCGTGGAGCAACTCGCCGAAACGATTCGGGCCGTGCTCGGCGACAAAGTCAAAACGCTGAAGACCGCACTCGGTGAAATCACCCTCACGGTTGCCGCCGCCGACTACCTCGCGGCCGCCACCTTGCTGCGCGATGCGCCCGGCTGCCGTTTCGAGCAGCTCATTGACCTTTGCGGTGTCGACTATTCCGAATACCGCGACGGCCAGTACGACGGCCTTCGCTACTGCGTGGCGACGCACCTGCTGTCGGTCAGCCTCAACCAGCGCGTGCGCCTCAAGGTGTTCTGCCCCGACGACGATTTCCCGGTGGTGGATTCGCTTAACGGCATCTGGAATTCGGCCAACTGGTTTGAGCGCGAAGCCTTCGACCTCTACGGCATCATCTTTGAAGGCCACAACGACCTGCGCCGCATCCTGACGGACTACGGTTTCATCGGCCATCCTTTCCGCAAGGACTTCCCGACATCGGGCCACGTGGAAATGCGCTACGACCCCGAGCAAAAGCGCGTGATTTACCAGCCGGTCACCATCGAGCCGCGTGAGATCACGCCGCGCGTGATCCGTGAAGACAACTACGGCGGGCTGCAGTAGGCAGCACCGGCAAGAGATACCCCACATGGCTGAAATCAAAAACTACACGCTCAACTTTGGACCGCAGCACCCCGCGGCGCACGGTGTGCTGCGCCTGGTGCTCGAGCTCGACGGCGAAGTGATCCAGCGCGCCGACCCGCATATCGGCCTGCTGCACCGTGCGACCGAGAAGCTCGCCGAAAGCAAGACCTACATCCAGTCGCTGCCTTACATGGACCGCCTGGACTACGTCTCGATGATGTCCAACGAGCACGCCTACTGCCTGGCCATCGAGAAGCTGCTCGGCGTCGACGTGCCGGTGCGCGCGCAGTACATCCGCGTGATGTACGCCGAAATCACGCGCCTGCTCAACCACCTGCTGTGGCTGGGCGCGCACGGTTTCGATTGCGGCGCGATGAACATCCTGATTTATTGCTTCCGCGAGCGTGAAGCGCTGTTCGACATGTACGAGGCCGTTTCCGGCGCGCGCATGCATGCGGCTTACTTCCGCCCGGGCGGCGTCTACCGCGACTTGCCCGAGAGCATGCCGCAGTACCGCGTCAGCAAGGTCAAGAACGCCAAGGCCATCGCGGCGCTCAATGAAAACCGCCAGGGCTCGCTGCTCGACTTCATCGAGGACTTCGTCAACAAGTTCCCCGGTTACGTCGACGAATACGAAACCCTGCTGACCGATAACCGCATCTGGAAACAGCGCACTGTCGGCGTGGGCGTCGTCTCCCCCGAGCGCGCCCTCAACCTCGGCTTCACCGGTCCCATGCTCCGCGGTTCAGGTTTCGCCTGGGACCTGCGCAAGCAGCAGCCCTACGACGTCTACGACAAGATGGACTTCGACATCCCGGTCGGCAAGACCGGCGACTGCTACGACCGCTACCTGGTCCGCATCGAAGAGATGCGCCAGTCCAACCGCATCATCAAGCAGTGCATTGACTGGCTGCGCGTGAACCCCGGCCCCGTGATCACCAGCAACCACAAGGTTGCCGCGCCTGACCGCGAATCCATGAAGTCCAACATGGAAGAGCTGATCCACCACTTCAAGCTTTTCACCGAAGGCTTTCACGTGCCCGAAGGCGAAGCCTACGCAGCGGTCGAGCACCCCAAGGGCGAGTTCGGCATCTACATCGTCAGCGACGGCGCCAACAAGCCCTATCGCCTGAAAATCCGCCCGCCGGGTTTCCCGCACCTCGCGGCCATGGACGAAATGTCGCGCGGCCACATGATTGCCGATGCCGTCGCCGTGATCGGCACCATGGACATTGTGTTCGGTGAGATTGATCGCTAAACCGGATGGTTTCCCCCATGATTTCTGAACAAACCCGAGCGCGCTTCGATCGCGAAGTCGCCAAATACCCCGCGGACCAGAAGCAGTCGGCCGTCATGGCCTGCCTGACCATCCTGCAGGAAGAGCACGGCTACGTGAGCGCCGAAAGCGAAAAAGCCGTGGCCGAATACCTCGGCATGGCGCCCATCGCCGTGCGTGAAGTCACCACCTTCTACAACATGTACAACCAGCGTCCCGTTGGCAAGTACAAACTCAACGTCTGCACCAATCTGCCTTGCCAGTTGCGCGACGGCGCCAAGGCGCTCAAGCACCTGGAGCACAAACTGGGCATCACCATGGGCGAGACCAGCGCCGATGGCCTCTTCACGCTGCAGCAGTCCGAATGCCTGGGCGCCTGCGCCGATTCGCCCGTGATGCTCGTCAACGACCTCACCATGTGCAGCTTCATGAGCAACGAGAAGCTGGACCAGCTCATCGAAGGTCTCAAATCCGCCGAGGCAAAGCAACCATGACGCTCGCACCCCTGACTCCCCACAGCGCAGCCGCGCAGAGCGTGCTGTCCCAGTTCTCGGCCACCGGCGTGCAGACCTGCTTCCACGGCCGGCACATCAACCCGCAAATCCTGGCCGACCTCAACGGCAGCAACTGGCGGCTTAAAGACTACGAAGCGCGCGGCGGCTACCAGGCCCTGCGCAAGATCCTCAAGCAGGACGGCGGCGAGGGCATGACGCCCGACCAGGTCATTGCCGAAGTCAAGGCCGGCAGCTTGCGCGGCCGCGGCGGCGCGGGTTTCCCGACCGGGCTCAAGTGGAGCTTCATGCCGCGCCAGTTTCCGGGCCAGAAATACCTGGTCTGCAATTCGGACGAGGGCGAGCCGGGCACCTGCAAAGACCGCGACATCATGCAGTACAACCCGCACAGCGTGATCGAAGGCATGGCGATTGCCGCCTACGCCATGGGCATCAGCGTCGGCTACAACTACATCCACGGCGAAATCTTCGCGACCTACCAGCGTTTTGAAGAGGCGCTGGAAGAAGCCCGCGCCGCCGGCCTGCTGGGCGACAACATCCTGGGCAGCGGTTACAGCTTCCAGCTCCATGCCTCGCACGGCTTCGGCGCCTACATCTGCGGCGAAGAAACCGCGCTGCTCGAGTCGCTCGAAGGCAAAAAAGGCCAGCCGCGCTTCAAGCCGCCGTTTCCGGCCAGCTTCGGCCTCTACGGCAAGCCCACCACCATCAACAACACCGAGACCTTCGCGGCCGTGCCCTGGATCATCCGCAACGGCGGCCAGGCCTACCTCGAATGCGGCAAGCCCAACAACGGCGGCACCAAGATCTATTCGGTCTCGGGCGACGTCGAATTGCCCGGCAACTATGAAGTGCCCATGGGCACGCCGTTTTCCAAGCTGCTGGAACTCGCCGGCGGCGTGCGCAAGGGCCGAACGCTCAAGGCCGTGATCCCCGGCGGGTCGTCTGCGCCCGTGCTCCCGGCATCCATCATGATGGACTGCACCATGGACTACGACTCCATCGCCAAGGCCGGCTCCATGCTGGGCTCGGGCGCGGTGATCGTGATGGACGACAGCCGTTGCATGGTCGAGTCGCTCAAGCGCCTGTCCTACTTCTACATGCATGAGTCCTGCGGCCAATGCACGCCTTGCCGCGAAGGCACGGGCTGGCTCTGGCGCGTGGTGGACCGCATCCACAACGGCCATGGCAAACAAACCGACATGGACCTGCTCAATTCGGTGGCCGACAACATCCAGGGCCGCACCATCTGCGCGCTGGGCGACGCCGCGGCCATGCCGGTGCGCGCCATGATCAAGCATTTCCGTCATGAGTTTGAAGCCATGATCAAGACGCCGGCCCCTCAGGCTCCCACATCCCAGGCTCCGGCTGCTGCGCAAGCCTAAAGCCGCGGAAAGAAAAAAATATGGTTGAAATAGAACTCGACGGCCAGAAGGTGGAAGTGCTGGAAGGCAGCACGGTGATGCATGCGGCCGAAAAAGCCGGCACCTACATTCCGCACTTCTGCTATCACAAGAAACTCAGCATTGCCGCGAACTGCCGCATGTGCCTGGTCGATGTGGAGAAGGCGCCCAAGCCCATGCCGGCCTGCGCCACGCCCGTGACGCAGGGCATGATCGTTCGCACCAAGAACGACAAAGCCATCAAGGCCCAGAAGGGCGTGATGGAGTTCCTGCTGATCAACCACCCGCTGGACTGCCCGATCTGCGACCAGGGCGGCGAGTGCCAGCTGCAGGACTTGGCCGTCGGTTACGGCGGCAGCGAATCGCGCTACGAAGAAGAAAAACGCGTCGTCTTCCACAAGGACGTCGGCCCGCTGATTTCCATGCAGGAAATGAGCCGCTGCATCCATTGCACGCGCTGCGTGCGCTTTGGCCAGGAAGTGGCCGGTGTGATGGAGCTTGGCATGTCGCATCGCGGCGAACACGCCGAGATCGAAACCTTTGTCGGCATGTCGGTGGACTCCGAGCTGTCCGGCAACATGATTGACATCTGCCCGGTCGGCGCGCTGACCAGCAAGCCTTTCCGCTACAGCGCCCGCACCTGGGAACTGTCGCGCCGCAAGTCGGTCAGCCCGCACGACTCGACCGGCGCCAACCTGATCGTCCAGGTCAAGAGCAACAAGGTCATGCGCGTGGTCCCGCTCGAGAACGAAGACGTCAACGAGTGCTGGATCGCCGACCGTGACCGCTTCTCGTACGAGTCCCTCAACGGCGACGAACGCCTGACCAGCCCCATGCTCAAGCAGGGTGGCGAGTGGAAAACCGTCGACTGGCAGACCGCGCTCGAATACGTGGCCAACGGCCTCAAACAAATCAAGGCCGACCACGGCGCCAACAGCATTGGCACTCTGGCCAGCCCGCACAGCACGCTTGAAGAGCTCTACCTCGCCGCCTCATTGATGCGCGGCCTGGGCAGCGACAACATCGACTACCGCCTGCGCAACGCCGAGTTCACCACGCCATCGGCCATCCGCTGGCTGGGCACCTCGATTGCTTCGCTGTCGCAACTGCAGCGCGTGCTCGTGGTCGGCTCCAACCTGCGCAAGGACCATCCGCTGTTTGCGCAGCGTATTCGCCAGGCCGTGCGTAAGGGTGGGGCGCTCAGCACCATCAATTCCACTGCGGAGCTGGCACACGCCGACGCCTGGGCGATGCCTGTGGCCAACACGCTGCTGGCAGCGCCAGAAGCCTGGGCCCAGTCGCTGGCCGACGTGGCCGCAGCGATTGCCGCCGACAAGGGCGTTACGGCCCCGGCCTCCGGCCAGGCCACCGATGCCGCCAAGGCCATCGCCAAGTCCCTGCAGGGCGGCGAACGCAAAGCCATCCTGCTGGGCAACGCCGCGGCGCACCACGCCAACGCTTCCAGCCTGCTGGCGCTTGCCAACTGGATAGGCGCACAGACCGGCGCCACTGTGGGTTACCTGACGGAAGCCGCCAACACCGTGGGCGCCCAACTGGCCGGCGCCTTGCCCGCCGGCAAGGGCCTCAACGCAGGCCAGATGCTGGACGGCCAGCTCAAGGCCGTGATCCTGCTCAACAATGAGCCTGAGTTTGATTCCGCCTTGGGCGCCAGGGCCAAGTCCTCGCTCAACGCCGCGCAAATGGTTGTGACCCTGAGCCCCTTCAAGGCCAACATGGGCTTTAGCGACGTGCTGCTGCCTATCGCGCCTTTCACCGAAACGCCCGGCACTTTCGTGAATGCCGAAGGCCGTGTGCAGGGCTTCCATGCCGTCGTCAAACCGCTGGGCGACACCCGTCCGGCCTGGAAGGTCTTGCGCGTGCTTGCCAACCTGCTGGACCTGCCAGGTTTTGATTTCGAATCTTCGCAAGACGTGCTCAAGCAGGTTGCCGGCGCCGAGGCGGCCCAGCTTTCCGCGGACAAACTGGGCAATGCCACGCAAGCCGGCATCCAGCTGTCGGCAGCGCACACTCAGGCCCCCGCAGTGGCCAGCATTTACCAGCTCGACGGGTTGGTCAGGCGCGCAACCTCGCTGCAGCTGACGGCGGACGCCCGCCAGGCCGCAGGCCTTGACGCGAAGCTCGAAGGAGTGGCCGCATGATTGATGCGATTTACACCTTCGGCCAGGGTTTGATGGGCGGTATCTGGCCGGCCACTGTGTGGCCCGTGTTGTGGGCGCTTATCAAGATCGTGTGCGTGCTGTTGCCGCTGATGGGCTGTGTGGCCTACCTCACCTTGTGGGAGCGCAAGGCTATCGGCTTCACGCAGATTCGCCTCGGCCCCAACCGTGTCGGGCCTTTCGGCCTGCTGCAGCCGATTGCCGATGCGCTCAAGCTGCTGACCAAGGAAATCATCATCCCGACGGCCGCCAGCAAGGGCCTCTTTGTGCTCGGCCCCATCATGACCATCATGCCGGCCCTGGCCGCGTGGGCGGTGATTCCCTTCGGGCCCGAGATCGCGCTGGCCAACATCAACGCCGGCCTGCTGTTCCTCATGGCCATCACTTCGCTGGAAGTCTATGGCGTGATCATCGCGGGCTGGGCCTCGAACTCCAAATACGCTTTCCTGGGCGCCATGCGCGCTTCGGCGCAGATGGTCAGCTACGAAATCGCCATGGGCTTCTGCCTGGTGGTGGTGCTCATGGTGTCTGGCAGCCTCAACATGACCGACATCGTGATGAGCCAGGGCAAGGGCACGCTGGCCAGCCATGGCTGGACCTTCCTGTCCTGGAACTGGTTGCCGCTGTTGCCGATTTTTGTCGTCTACTTCATCTCCGGCCTGGCCGAAACCAACCGCCACCCCTTCGACGTCGTTGAGGGTGAGTCCGAAATCGTGGCCGGCCATATGGTCGAGTACTCGGGCATGGCTTTCGCGATGTTCTTCCTCGCCGAATACGCGAACATGTGGCTGGTCGCCATCCTGGCCGTGCTGCTGTTCCTGGGTGGCTGGCTGCCACCGGTTGAAGCGCTGAGCTTCATCCCGGGCTGGATCTGGCTGGGGGCCAAGACTTTTGTCGTGGTCACCATGTTCCTGTGGGTGCGCGCCACCTTCCCGCGCTTTCGTTATGACCAGATCATGCGTTTGGGCTGGAAGATTTTCATTCCCGTGACCCTGGTCTGGCTGGTGGTCGTCGGGGCCTGGATGCAGACCCCGTACAACATCTGGAAGTGACTATGAACCCCCACGTTCGCTCACTTCGTGTAGCTCTCTGCCCCCCGAGGGGGCCGCTGCGCCTGCGGTCTGGCAAAGCCAGTCCCGCGGCCCCTGCTTGCATCAACACACTGCCTGCAAGCTCCACTCCCGCAGGAAATTGATATGTCCACCGTAGCTTCCATCAAAGACTTTGCGTCGAGCTTCATGCTCACCGAGCTGTTCAAGGGCATGGCCCTGACCGGCAAGTACATGTTCAGCCGCAAGATCACGGTCCAGTTTCCCGAAGAGAAAACTCCGCTGAGCCCGCGCTTTCGCGGCCTGCACGCGCTGCGCCGCTATGAAAACGGCGAAGAGCGCTGCATTGCCTGCAAGCTTTGCGAAGCGGTGTGCCCGGCGATGGCCATCACCATCGAATCCGACGTGCGGGAAGACGGCAGCCGCCGCACTTCGCGCTACGACATCGACCTGACCAAATGCATCTTCTGCGGTTTCTGCGAAGAAAGCTGCCCGGTCGATTCCATCGTCGAGACCCACATCTTTGAATACCACGGCGAAAAACGCGGTGACCTGTACTTCACCAAAGAGATGCTGCTGGCCGTGGGCGACCGCTATGAGTCCGAAATTGCCGCCAACCGCGCGGCGGATGCCAAGTACCGCTGAACCCCAGGCCGCTGGCTCAAGAAAGAACCCACAAGAACATGGACGCTAAAACAGGTCTTTTTTATGTCTTCGCCGCGGTGCTGCTGTTTGCGGCATTCAAGGTGATTACCGCGCGCAATCCTGTGCATGCGGCGCTCTACCTCGTGCTGGCATTTTTCCAGGCGTCCGCCGTCTGGATTCTGCTCAAGGCGGAGTTCCTGGCCATCACGCTGGTGCTGGTCTACGTGGGCGCCGTGATGGTGCTGTTCCTGTTCGTCGTGATGATGCTGGACATCAACATCGACAGCGTGCGCAAGGGCTTCTGGAAGCACTTCCCGCTGGCCGGGTCCGTCGGCGCCATCATCGCGCTGGAAATGTCTTACGTGCTGATGGGCGGCTTCCGTGAGCCGCCCAAGGTGGCGACGGCGGCGGGCCAGATAGGCGCGCAGGTCTCCAACACCAAAGAACTCGGCAAGCTGCTGTACTCGGAATACCTCTATCCGCTGGAAGTCGCCGCGGTGATTCTGTTGGTGGCCATCATTGCCGCCATCGCGCTGACCTTGCGCGCGCGCAAGGACTCCAAGTACCAGAACCCGTCCGAGCAGATCCGGGTCAAGCGCGCCGACCGCGTGAGCCTGGTCAAGATGAAATCCGTGATGCCCGCACCGGTTGTCGCCGTCGCAGCAGCACCTGCCGAGGAAAAGAAACCATGACGCTCACCCTCGGACATTTTCTTTCGCTGGGCGCGATGCTGTTCGCGCTGTCGGTCATCGGCATCTTCCTGAACCGCAAGAACCTGATCGTGCTGCTCATGGCCATCGAACTCATGCTGCTGGCGGTTAACATGAATTTTGTGGCCTTCTCCTACTACCTGAACGACATGGCCGGCCAGGTGTTCGTGTTCTTCATCCTGACCGTCGCGGCGGCCGAATCGGCCATCGGCCTGGCCATCCTGGTGCTGCTGTTCCGCAACAAGTCCAGCATCAACGTAGACGAACTCAATACGCTCCAGGGCTAAAAATACAATGAGTCAAACCCTCTCAGCATCGGCCCTGCTGGCCGTCCCGTTGGCGCCGCTGGCCGGCGCCCTGGCGGCCGGTATCCTGGGCACTTCCTTCGGCGGCAACTGGATAGGCCGGCGCCTGTCGCACACCCTCACCATCCTCGGTGTGCTGGTGGCCTTCATCATTTCGGCCATGACGCTCAAGAGTGTCGCGGTCGACGGCGCGCGTTTCAACGAAACGCTCTACACCTGGATGAACGTCGGCGGCCTGAAAATGGAAATCGGCTTCCTGGTCGACGGCCTCACCGCCATGATGATGTGCGTGGTGACCTTCGTCTCCCTCATGGTGCACATCTACACCATTGGCTACATGGAAGAAGACGAAGGCTACAACCGCTTCTTCGCCTACATCTCGCTGTTCACCTTCTCCATGCTGATGCTGGTGATGAGCAACAACATGCTGCAGCTGTTCTTCGGATGGGAGGCCGTGGGTCTGGTGTCCTACCTGCTGATCGGGTTCTGGTTCAACAAGCCCACCGCCATTTTTGCGAACATGAAGGCCTTCCTGGTCAACCGCGTGGGTGACTTCGGTTTCATCCTCGGCATCGGCCTGATCGCCGCCTACGCCGGCACGCTGAACTACGCCGAGGCCTTTGCCAAGGCCGACGAGCTCTCCAAACTGACGTTCCCCGGAACCGGCTGGATGCTGGTGACCGTGGTCTGTATCTGCCTCTTCATCGGCGCCATGGGCAAGTCGGCGCAATTTCCGCTGCACGTCTGGCTGCCTGATTCCATGGAAGGCCCGACGCCCATCTCCGCGCTGATCCACGCGGCGACCATGGTGACCGCCGGCATCTTCATGGTGGCGCGCATGTCGCCGCTGTTTGAGCTCAGCGATACCGCGCTCAGCTTCATCATGGTGATTGGCGCCATCACGGCCTTGTTCATGGGCTTTCTCGGCATCATCCAGAACGACATCAAGCGCGTCGTCGCGTATTCCACGCTGTCCCAGCTGGGCTACATGACGGTGGCGCTGGGCGCCTCTGCCTATTCGGTCGCGGTGTTCCACCTGATGACGCACGCTTTCTTCAAGGCACTGCTGTTCCTGGCCGCGGGATCGGTCATCATCGGCATGCACCACAACCAGGACATCCGCTGGATGGGCGGCGTGCGCAAGTACATGCCCATCACCTGGATCACCTCGCTGCTGGGCACGCTGGCCCTGATCGGCACGCCGCTCTTCGCGGGTTTCTATTCAAAGGACAGCATCATCGAAGCCGTGCACGAAAGCCACCTGGCCGGCTCCGGTTTCGCGTATTTCGCCGTGCTGGCGGGCGTCTTCGTCACGGCCTTCTATTCGTTCCGCCTGTATTTCCTGGTGTTCCATGGCAAGGAGCGCTTCGACCAGAACCCCGACGCGCACCACCATGGCCACGACGACCACGGCCACCATGACGACCACCACGAACCGCACGAATCCCCCTGGGTCGTGACGGTGCCGCTGATCCTGCTGGCGATTCCCTCCGTGGTGATCGGCTTCCTGACGATCGAGCCCATGCTGTACGGCGAGTTCTTCAAGGACTCCATCCTCGTGAACCTTGAAAAGCATCCCGCCATGGAAGAGCTCAAGCAGCTGTTCCACGGCCCGGCGCAGATGGCCTTGCACGGCCTGACGGCCGCGCCGTTCTGGCTGGCCTTGTCGGGCACGGTGCTGGCCTGGTACATGTACATGGTCAACCCGGCGCTGCCGGCCGCGATCAAACGCATGTTCATGCCGATTTTCACGCTGCTCGAGAACAAGTACTACCTCGACTGGTTCAATGAAAACGTGCTGGCCCGGGGCACGCGTGCGCTCGGCAACGCGCTCTGGAAGGGCGGCGACCAGAAGCTGATCGACGGCGCGCTGGTCAACGGCTCCTGGAAGCTGATCGGCTGGATATCCGGTATCGTGCGCCGGCTGCAGTCCGGCTACATCTACCACTATGCCTTCGGCATGATCATTGGCGTGTTTGTGTTGATGACGTATTTCGTCTGGCTCAATCGCTGATCAGTTCAACAAAATCAAGGAAGAACAAGAATGGGTTTGTTGAGTCTTGCGATCTGGACACCGATTGTTTTCGGTGTGGTTCTGCTGGCGCTGGGCCGCGATGAGCAGGCGCACAGCGTTCGCTGGATCGCGCTGATAGGCGCGGTCGTCAGTTTCGGGGTGACGCTGCCGCTGTACGACGGCTTCCAGCTGGGCACCTCGGCCATGCAGTTTGTGGAGAAGGGCAGCTGGATACAGCGCTTCAACGTCAACTACCACGTGGGTGTCGACGGCATCTCGCTGTGGTTTGTGCTGCTGACGGCCTTCATCAACGTGGTGGTCATCATCGCCAGCTGGGAAGCCATCACCACGCGCGTGAACCAGTACATGGCCTCCTTCCTGATCCTCAGCGGGCTCATGATCGGTGTGTTCTCGGCGCTGGACGGCATTTTGTTCTACGTGTTCTTCGAAGCCACGCTGATTCCGATGTACCTCATCATCGGCATCTGGGGCGGCCCCAACAAGATCTACGCGGCCTTCAAGTTCTTCCTCTATACCTTGCTCGGTTCGCTGCTGATGCTGGTGGCCCTGATTTACCTGTACAACAAGTCGGGCGGCAGCTTCGACATCCTGACCTGGCACAAGCTGCCGCTGGGCAGCACGATACAGACGCTGCTGTTCTTCGCCTTCTTCGCGGCCTTTGCGGTCAAGGTGCCGATGTGGCCGGTCCACACCTGGCTACCCGACGTGCACGTCGAAGCGCCCACCGGCGGATCCGCCGTGCTGGCGGCCATCATGCTGAAGCTGGGCGCCTACGGTTTCCTGCGTTTCTCGATGCCCATCGCCCCGGACGCCGCGCACGAATGGGCCTGGCTCATGATCGCACTGTCGCTGATCGCCGTCATCTACGTCGGTGTGGTGGCCCTGGTGCAGCAAGACATGAAAAAGCTGGTGGCTTATTCATCGGTGGCGCACATGGGTTTCGTCACCCTGGGTTTCTTCATCTTCAATGACCTCGGTGTTTCCGGCGGCCTCGTGCAGATGATCGCCCACGGCTTTGTGTCAGGCGCGATGTTCCTGTGCATTGGCGTGCTGTACGACCGTGTCCACTCGCGCGAAATCGCCAGCTACGGCGGTGTGGTCAACACCATGCCCAAGTTCGCGGCCTTCGCGCTGCTGTTCGCCATGGCCAATTGCGGCTTGCCGGGCACGGCCGGCTTTGTCGGCGAATGGATGGTCATCCTGGGCGCCGTCAAGGCCAACTTCTGGATGGGCGGCGCGGCGGCGACGGCGCTGATCTTCGGTGCGGCCTACACCTTGTGGATGTACAAGCGCGTCTACCTCGGCCCCGTCGTCAATGAAGACGTCAAGGCGCTCACCGACATCAACAGCCGCGAGTTCCTGATGCTGGCCCTGCTGGCCGTTGCCGTGCTGTACATGGGTATCTATCCCAAGCCGTTTACGGACGTGATGAACACTTCAGTGGCGGACCTGCTCAAGCACGTCGCGGTCTCCAAGCTGAACTGAAACTACAAAGAATTCAGATGATTGACAAACTCTCCTGGATCGCGGTTTACCCCGAACTCGTCCTGCTGACCATGGCCTGCGTGATTGCGCTGGTGGACCTGGGCGTGAAGACGCCGCAGCGCACGTTGACCTATGTGCTCACGCTGGTGACACTGGCCGTGGTGGCCGCCCTGGAAGCTGCTTACGCGGTGGGCGGCCAGACCTTCTACGGTTTCGGCAACATGATCGTCAGCGACCCCATGGGCGGCTGGCTCAAGTGTTTTGCCTGCATCACCGTGATGATCACGCTGGTTTACGGCCGCCCTTACGCGGCGGACCGCGACATGCTGCGCGGCGGCGAATTCTTTACCCTCAGCCTGTTTGCGTTGCTGGGAATGTTCGTGATGATCTCGGGCCACAACTTCCTGGTCATCTACATGGGCCTGGAATTGCTCACGCTGTCCAGTTACGCGCTGGTGGCCTTGCGCCGCGACAATGCCACGGCCACCGAAGCGGCCATGAAGTATTTCGTGCTGGGCGCGCTGGCCTCGGGCTTCCTGCTTTACGGCCTCTCGATGCTCTACGGCGCGACCGGTTCCCTGGACCTCAACGAAGTCTTCAACGCCATCGCCAGCCGTCAGGTCCGCCATCAGGTCCTGATTTTCGGCCTGGTCTTCATCGTGGCCGGCCTGGCCTTCAAGTTGGGGGCGGTGCCTTTCCACATGTGGCTGCCCGACGTCTACCAGGGCGCGCCCACCGCGGTGACGCTGCTGATTGGCGGCGCGCCGCAGCTCGCGGCCTTCGCGATCTGCATCCGCCTGCTGGTCGAAGGCCTGCTGCCGCTGGCGATCGACTGGCAGCAGATGCTGGCCCTGATGGCCATAGGCTCGCTGCTGGTCGGCAACCTGGCCGCCGTCGCCCAGTCCAACCTCAAGCGCATGCTGGCGTTCTCCACCATCTCGCAGATGGGCTTCCTGCTGCTCGGCCTGCTGGCCGGTGTGGTCAACGGCAACCAGCTCAACACCGAATCCGCCTACAGCGCGGCGATGTTTTACGCCCTGACCTATGTGCTCACCACACTGGGCGCTTTCGGCATCATCATGCTGCTGGCGCGCGCCGGGCACGAGTCCGAGGAGATCGTCGACCTGGCCGGCCTGAACCAGCGCAGCCCCTTGTATGCGGGCGTGATGGCCATCAGCATGTTCTCGTTGGCCGGCCTGCCGCCGCTGGTTGGTTTTTACGCCAAGCTGTCCGTCCTGCAGGCGCTGATTTCATCGCAGCAAACCAGCTACATCGTGCTGGCCGTTTTTGCGGTGATGATGTCGCTGGTGGGCGCCTTCTACTACCTGCGCATCGTCAAGGTCATGTACTTCGATGCACCGCTCGCCCACAACGCGTTGCCGGTCTCCGGGCCGACGGATGCCAAGGTGGTGCTCGCGATCAACGGCGCGCTCATCCTGATCCTGGGCATGCTGCCCGGCGGCCTGATGACGCTGTGCTCCCAGTCCATCAGCAGCATCGTCAAGTCCCTGGGTACCTGATCCCTTCATGACGCAAACCGCTTCGGTCTGGCTGGTCGTGCTGCTGGCCCTGCTGGTCGCCAACCTGCCGTTTATCAGCAACCGCGTGTTCGCGGTTTACGCGCTCAAGCAGCCCAAGAACCTTGCCGTCCGCCTGGGGGAGATGGTGGTCTGGTACTTCCTGGTCGGCGGCCTGGGCCTTTACCTTGAGCAGCGCACCGGCCAGATCGCGCCGCAGGGCTGGGAGTTTTACGCCATCACCGGCGCGCTCTTCATCACCTTCGCGTTTCCCGGGTTCACCTGGCGCTACCTGTTCAAGCACCGTTCATGAAGCCCGTACCGGCCGACCATGAAGCCGGCGAGCCGGCGGATGCGCACCTTGTGGAAACCCGCATAGCTTCCGTGGAGATCCTGAAAGGGCGCTTTCTCCACGCTATGCGCGACACCGTCGGCCTGCCAGACGGCACCCAGGCCACGCGCGAATACGTGATCCATCCCGGCGCCGTGATGATCGTGGCGCAGTGCGACGACGGCAGCCTGGTGCTGGAGCGCCAGTACCGTTACCCCGTGCAGTCCGTCATGGTCGAGTTTCCCGCGGGCAAGCTCGACCCGGGTGAAGACTCGCTGGCCTGCGCGCAGCGCGAGTTGCTGGAAGAGACCGGTTACACCGCACGCGAATGGGCCCGCGCCGGCGTGCTGCACCCGGTGATCTCCTACTCGACGGAATTTATCGACATCTGGTTCGCTCGCGGGCTGACGCTGGGCACGCGCAAGCTCGACGCCGGTGAGTTCCTGGACGTCTTTACCGCCACGCCCGCCGAACTGCTGGCCTGGTGCGCCGGCGGCCAGGTGACTGACGCGAAGACCTTGACCGGCGCGCTGTGGCTGCAAAACGTGCTGTCGGGAGCGTGGGCATTGGACTGGCAGTCTGCCTCTTCGTAGTCACGCGGCGATAATCCGCCCATGAAGGTTCTCAATCTCCAATGTTCGCACCAGCATTCGTTTGAAGGCTGGTTTGCGTCCGAGGACGATTTCCAGACCCAGCTGTCGCGCGGGCTGGTCGAATGCCCGATGTGCGCCGACAAAAGCGTACAGAAACTCCCGAGCGCCCCGCGCCTGAACCTGGGTGCGCATCAAAGCCCCGAGCTGCCCGGCAAAAATTCCCAGGCTTCCCCATCGCGCGTGGGCGCCGAAGAAAACGCAGCGTCGCGCAATTTACCCGCCGTCGCCGGAATGCCTGCCGGCGCCAGCCGTGCGGAGCAGGCCGCGTTTTTGCAGGCCCTGCGCCATGTGGTGACCAACACTGAAGACGTGGGCAGCCGGTTTGCCGACGAGGCACGCCGCATGCATTACGGCGAGCAGGAAGCGCGCAGCATACGCGGCCAGACCAGCGTGCGCGAGGCGGTTGAGCTGATGGAGGAGGGCATAGACGTGATGCCTTTGCCGTTGCCGGCGGCGATCAAGGAAACGCTGCAGTAAACGCTGCGGGCTCAGCTGAGCGCGGACCTTGCCTGGCGCTGCCGCACCATGCGGCTGGCCATATAAAGCCCCAAGGGTATGGCAACAAAATGCGGCCAGATGAAGTAGGACGGTTCGTAGCCGACCCAACTGAACGGGCTTTCGCCGACGGCCATGGATTCCATCGTGCCGGTCACGATCACATACACAAGCCAGGGAATGACGCTTAGCGCCACCATGGCCAGTGAAGTGCTTTTGAGCAGCCTGTACACGGCATTGCCGGCCGCCACCGCAAGCAGGAACATGGGCAGGTGGCGCACGCCGACCAATGCGAAGGCCGCGCGCAAGCCCTCGTCGTCATAACTTTGCACGGTCCAGCGCGCGATGGCCGGGGCATCCAGCAAAGGCCCCAGAAAGGCGGCAAGCGCCGCCACCAGGCACCCCAGAAAGAGCGCGGCCGCAGGCTGCCGCAAGGCGGCCATTCCATGCCGCCCTTGCAGGCCCGCCGGCGCGCCGCCGTCCATCAGGGGTAGAGGCCGCGCAGTTCGCGCGTATGCAGGATGCGTTTGCAGGCCACGATGAAGGTCGCGGTGCGCAGGCTGACCTTCTGGTCTTGCGCCACGTGCCAGACGCCGGCGAAGGCGTCTTTCATGATCTTGACCAGGCGCGCGTTGATTTCTTCCTCGTCCCAGAAGAAGCTGGAGAAATCCTGCACCCATTCAAAGTAGCTGACCGTCACGCCGCCGGCGTTGGCGATCACGTCCGGCAGCACCAGCACGTTGCGGTCGTGCAGGATGTCGTCGGCGGCCGGCGTGGTTGGGCCGTTGGCGCCTTCGATGATCATGCGCGCCTTGATGCGGCCGGCATTGGCTTCGGTGATCTGCTGCTCAAGCGCGGCCGGGATCAGGATGTCGCACTCCACGTCCCAGAAGGTGTCGTTGGCGATGACTTCGGCTTCGGCGAAACCGGCCACGCTGCCATTGGCTTCCACGTGCCTGAGCAATGCCGGCACGTCGAGGCCGGCTTCACGGTAAATCGTGCCGCCGTGGTCCTGCACCGCCACCACGCGCGCGCCGGCCTCGGCAAACAGCTTGCCCGCCACGCCGCCCACGTTGCCGAAGCCCTGCACCGCGACGCGCGCGGTCGAGATATCCAGGCCGATGTGTTTGGCGGCTTCCGCGCCCACGGTGTACACGCCGCGGCCCGTGGCTTCACGCCGGCCCAGGGAGCCGCCCAGGTCCACCGGCTTGCCGGTGACGACACCGGTCGAGGTGGAGCCGGTGTTCATCGAGTAGGTGTCCATCATCCACGCCATGATCTGGTCGTTGGTATTGACGTCGGGGGCGGGGATGTCCTTGTTGGGGCCGATGATGATGCCGATCTCGCTGGTGTAGCGGCGCGTCATGCGCTCGAGTTCGCCGCGCGAGAGCTTCTTGGGGTCGACGCGGATGCCGCCCTTGGCGCCGCCGTAGGGCACGTTCACCGCCGCGTTCTTCACGGACATCCAGGCCGACAGCGCCATGACTTCCGACAGCGTGACATCCTGGTGAAAGCGCACGCCGCCCTTGCCGGGGCCGCGCGAGACGTTGTGCTGCACGCGGTAGCCCTCGAAGTGGGCGACGGTGCCGTCGTCCATGTGGATGGGCACGTC
>NZ_CALROB020000033.1:0-58950 GCF_943369675.1 Polaromonas sp. YR568
CTGCCTTGCCGTGCTGGTGCACTGTCTGCGGCAGCGCGCCTAGCCAGACGGGCTTTTGCGAACGCCCTCCGCGCTTTTTGCTTGTGGTGGGGGCGGGGAGCAGCCCTTCCTTCGCGGGCTGCGGACTGTCTGCGGCGGCGCGCCTAGCCCTGAGGCGTTTTGGGAGAGCGGCCTCCGCGCTTTTTGCTGGCTTTGGGGAGGGGGGAGCAGCCCTTGCTTCGCGGGCTGCGGGGAGGGCTGCGGCAGCGCGCCTGGCCGGACGGGTTTTTGCGAATGCCCTTTGCCCTCGCTGCGCGGGCTAGGGCGGGGACGGTTCGCGGTTGCGGCCTGGGTTGCCGTCGCCGCGGGGGTTGCGGGGATTGGCGGCGTCGCGGGGTGGCTGCTGCTGGCGGGCGTTTTGCTGGTCGCGCTGGGCTTGCTCGCGCAGGGCGCGGGTGCCTATGGATTCTTCGCCTTGGCGGCGTTGCTGTTCCAGCTGCGGGGCCTGCAGCTGTTCCTGCTGCGCCCTCTGCTGGCGTTGCTGGTCGCGCTGGACTTGCTGCTGGTTGCGCTGGGCCTGTTCGGCGGCGTGGCGGTTGGCGGTGGCGCGGGCATCGGCACTCGCGGCCTGGGCGCGCGCGTCGCGCTGGGCCTGTTCGCGCAGGGCGCGGGTGCCTATGGATTCTTCGCCCTGGCGGCGTTGTTGTTCCAGCTGGGGGGCTTGCAGTTGCTCCTGTCGTGTCCTTTCCTGGCGTTGCTGTTCGCGTTGGGCTTGCTGCTGGTTGCGCTGGGCCTGTTCGGCGGCGTGGCGGTCGGCGTTGGCGCGGGCATCGGCACTCGCGGCCTGGGCGCGCGCGTCGCGTTGGGCCTGTTCGCGCAGGGCGCGGGTACCTATGGATTCTTCACCCTGGCGGCGTTGTTGTTCCAGCTGGGGGGCTTGCAACTGTTCCCGCTGCGCGCGCTGGCCGTCACGTCGCTCGTCACGGCTGCTGACCGCCGGACGCAGCACCGCGGCGGGCGGCGGCAGGGCGCCGGCGGCCGCAGGACGCTGCCATTCGCGCAGCTCGGCCGGGCTGGGGCGCTGCGGCAGGGCGGCGCGGTCGGCCACCAGCTGGGCGCGCCCCAGGTCGGCGCTGCTCAGGGCGTGCGGATTGCCGCGCACCGGCCGGCCGCGCTCGAAGTCTTCGCGGCTGACGGCCGTCACGGCGCCGGGCTGGCGCTGGTAGCGGTAAACGTTGGTGACATTGATGGTGTTGTGGACCACCATGTTGTGGTTCACCTGGGTGACGTAGCGCGGGCTCACGCGGTAAGCGGGGCGGAAAGCTTCGCCGGGCGCCAGCGGGAACCAGCCCACGCCGGGGCGCGCGGCGCCGCCGACCGAAATGTTCCAGCTCATGCCGCCGCTGCCGCCTACAAAGGCGACCAGCGCGGGCGCGTACACCGGGCGTGGCGCGAGCCGGCCCGGCACCCAGGCCCAGCGCGGGCCGATCTGCGCCCAGCGGCCGTAGTGAAAGGGCGCAAATCCCCAGGGCGCGTCGTCCACCCAGGTCCAGCCCCAGGGCGAGACCCAAGCCCAGTGGCCCACGCGGTAAGGCGCCCAGTTGGCGGGCACGGCATGCGGCATCCAGACGGCGCCGTAAGCCGGGTCCTGGCTCCAGTTGCCGTAGCTGTCGAGCTGCTGGTAGCCGACGGTTTCGCGCGGTACGTAGCGCGCCGACACCGACTGGTCCTCGAGCCGGTCGCGGTTGGCGGCCCACAGGTCGAAATCGTCTTGCCGTGTGGCGCCGGGGCCGGCCGGCGCCAGTTGCGTGCCGGTGAAGTTGGCCTGCTGCCCGCCCGCCAGATTGACGGAGGCCTGGCCGTCGCCGTAAATCACGCCGCTGCCCGACTGCGCGACCACGCGCGTGGTGTTGCCGGCCGGGTCCACGTCCAGGCGGTAGTCGCCGGGCTGCGACACCACAAACGCCAGGTTGGGTGTGTCGACTTCGAGGCGCTGGCCTTCAAACAGGGTGCGCACGCGCAGCTTGAGCGTGCCCTGGGCCAGGCGAAACTGGGTGCTGTTGTCGTCCAGCGCGATGAAGTCCAGGCTGGTCTGCGCGTTCATGCGCACGGCGGTGGAGCCGGCATAGACCTCGGCGCGGGCCAGGGGCCCGGTCCATAGCCTGTCGCCGGCGGTCAGCGGCCGGTTGGGTTCCGCGAGCGACCAGGCATCGCTGGCATCGCCCGGTGCAAAACTCACGCTGCCTTCGGCCAGGTTGAGCCGGGCCACGCGGCCGGGCGGGTCCGGCGCATCGCCTTGTGGCGCGGACTGCGCCCAGACGACGGGCTGCAGCAGCGCCAGCACAAAGGCAAGCGCCAGCAGCGCGAGGTACCAGTACAGGTCGGAAAGGCGAAAGCCCCGGAACGCGGGGCCGGGGGTATCGCTGTGTGGATGGATGCCGTTGCTGGTCATGGTGCACGCCCTCTTCATGTCGTTATGACCACCATAGCCACCCGAAAGTGCCGGAGGATGGAGGGAGTGCTAACAGGCGGTAAAGATTGCGTGATTTTCGGAGGTGATGAAACCGGATGTAATGCGCGCCTGTGAATGTGCGCCTGTGTGTTCAGTCGCTGCCTTCCACTTCCACCACCAGCACACGCGCTTCGCCCACCGGCGAGGCGACGTGCTCGGTGCCGGCGCTGGCGAAAAAGATGTCGCCGGTTTCCAGCATCACCGAGCATTGGCCGCAGTTGTCGCGGTAGCGCATCTCGACGCGGCCGTCGAGCACGGCAAACACTTCTTCGCCCTCATTGATGTGCCACTTGTAGGGCTTGTCGGTCCAGTGCAGCCGGGTGGTGATGCCCTGCATATTCGCCACCGTCATCGCGCCCCAGGCGCGTTCGGCAGTGAAATCCTTGCTTCGAATGATCTTCATGTCGGTCTCCATCGGGTGGGCGCGTCGCGCAATGAAAGCCACGCCATGCTACGTCGCGGGGCGGCCGCCGACATGAATTCTTCGGCGTGGATTGATTCCATAAGCGCATCACTGAAATGAAGCTGCCCGGGCGCTGCGGCGCTAACATGGCTCCCATGAAAAGCATCTTGTTGCCCTGCGGCGAAGCCGTTCCCGCCCTGGGCATGGGCACCTGGAACATGGGCGATTCGCCGGCACGCCGCGCGGACGAACTCGCGACCTTGCGGCTGGGCCTGAACCTGGGCTGCACGCTGGTCGACACGGCGGAAATGTATGGCGAGGGCCTGTCCGAGGAACTGGTCGGCGAGGCGCTGCAAGGGCGGCGCGACGAGGCTTTTGTCGTGACCAAGGTGTATCCGCACAACGCCTCGAAGGCCGGCGTGGCGGCCGCCTGCGAACGCAGCCTGCGCCGGCTGCGCACCGACCGTATCGACCTGTATTTGCTGCACTGGCGCGGCTCGGTGCCGCTGGCCGAAACCCTGCAGGCTTTCGTGGCGCTGCAAAAGGCCGGCAAGATCCGCCACTACGGCGTCAGCAACCTGGACATCGCCGACATGAAAGAGCTGTGGGCCCAGCCCGGCGGGCAGGGCGTGCAGACGAATCAGCTGCTGTACAACCTCACGCGCCGCGGCATCGAGTGGGACTTGCTGCCCTGGCTGCGCGAGCGGCGCGTGCCCGTCATGGCCTATTCCCCGATCGAGCAGGCGCGCCTGCTGCGCCATGCGGGTCTGGCCGGTTTCGCCAGGCGCCACGGCATGCCGCCGGCCCATGCCGCGCTGGCCTGGCTGCTGGCGCAGGAGGGCGTGATCGCGATTCCCAAAACCGGCCATCCGGACAGGCTGCGCGAGAACGTCGCGGCGGCGGAGATTGAACTCAGCGCCGGGCAACTGGCGGAGCTGGACGAAATTTTCCGGCCGCCGGCGAGGCCTGTGCCGCTTGAGATGCTCTAGCCTGGTTGGCGGCCCCATCGCCGGCCGCGAAGCCGCTCACCTCGGATCGCGGCCCCGGCATAACCCGCGCCTCTGTCTTGTACAGACAGGCCGGGGAATAAAATCATGGGTCAATCCGGCTGCGGCGGGCGTGTCTTTCCTTCACGCCTTATGCTTGCAAGCCCCATAAGGAGACTTTTCCCCATGCTTCGCAAGATTCTGTCCTTCATCGCCCTCGCGCTGGTGCTCTGCGCCGCGCAGGCCCAGACCTACCCGGCCAAACCGATTCGCCTGATCGTGCCTTTCCCGCCCGGCGGCGGCACCGACATCCTGTCGCGCCTGGTGGCCAACAAGCTCACCGAGGTGAGCAAATGGACGGTGATTCCCGACAACCGCGGCGGCGCCGGCGGCACCATCGGCATCACCGAGGCCGTACGCGCCGCGCCCACGGGCTACGACATGGTCATGGGCCAGAAGGACAACCTGGTCGTCGCGCCCTGGCTGTACAAAAACCTGAGCTACGACCCGACCAAGGACCTGGTGGCCGTCGCCCACGTGGCCTACACGCCCGTCGTCATCGTCACGGGCGTGCAGTCGCGCTTCAAGACCCTGGCCGACGTGGTGGCCGCCGCCAAGGCCGCGCCTGACAGCATCACCTACGGCTCGCCCGGCAACGGCACGACGATTCACCTGGCCGGCGAAATCTTCAACAGCGCCGCCAACATCAAGCTGCGCCACGTGCCTTACAAGGGCTCCAACCCGGCCATGATGGACGTGCTCGCCGGCAACGTCGACTTGATGGTGTCCTCGCTGCCTTCGGCCATTGCCCAGATCAAGTCGGGCAAATTGCGCCCTCTGGCCGTCACCTCGGCCCGCCGCAGCACCTCGCTGCCCGACGTGCCCACCGTGGCCGAACTGGGCTACAAGGACTTTGACGTCAGCACCTGGTACGGCCTCTTCATGCCGGCCGGCACGCCCAAGGACATCGTGGCCACGGTCAATGCCGAGGTCAACAAGCTGCTGGCCACGGCCGATATGAAGGCCGCCATCCATGCCCAGGGCGCTGAAGTGCAGAACATGACGCCGGACCAGTTCTCCAGCCTGCTCAAGACCGACTACACCAAATGGAAGAGCATCGTCCAGGCTTCCGGCGCGACCATCGAATAAGCGCTTTACGCTTTCTCCGCATCAAGGCGGCGCCCAGACGGGCGCCGCCTTTTTTTCTGGGTGGCTGGCCAACGCCCGTGAAAACCCCGAGTGCCCGAAGCGTGGTGCCATGCCATGATGAAGTCATCTATAGGACTAGATCAATCATCGCCACTTCGCCTGCCCCCTCCCTGACCGTGGTGCCCGCCGAGCCCGGCCAAAGCCGCTATGCCGCACTTGCGGCCGCCCTGCGCGCACGCGTGGTGGCGGGCGAATGGCCACCCGGCAGCGCCCTGCCGGCCGAGCAGACCCTGGCCGCCGAACACGGCGTGGCGCTGGGCACTTTGCGCCGCGCGCTGGAGTTGCTGGCCGACCAGGGGCTGATAGAACGCATCCACGGCCGCGGCACCTTTGTGCGCGCCGGCATGACGGGCGCCACCATGATGCGGTTCTTCCGTTTTGGCAAAGGCACGGGCGAAATCCCTGTGTCGCGCATCGTCTCGCGCGAGGTGCTGGCGGCGCCCGCCGAGGTGGCACGCCGCCTCGGCCTGGCGCGCGGCGACTCTGCGCTGCGCTTGCAGCGTGTGCGCTCGCTATCGGGCCAGCCCTGTGTTTATGAGGAGATCTGGCTGCCGCTGGCGCTGTTCGCCGGCCTGGCCGAGGGCGATGCCGAAAGCTGGGGTGACCTGCTCTACCCGATGTTCGCCGAGCGCTGCGGGGTGCACGTGGCCCGCGCGGTCGATGAAATCGCCTTCGGCGCGCTGACGGCGGCGCAGGCGAAATTCCTGGCCCTGTCGGCCGACCACCCCTGCGCGCTGGTCACGCGTTACGCCTACGACCTGGCCGGCCACTGCGTCGAAGTGCGCCACACGCGCGGCGATGCGCATGCCTTTCACTACACCGTCGCGATCACCTGATACATCACCAAAAAACCGGAGGAAACCATGCAACACAACGCCAAAAACATTCCCGCCGCGGTCCGGCCGCTGAACCGCTCACGCCGCCTCATGCTGCAGGCCACGGGCGCGGCCGTCGCCGCGCCCTGGGCCTTCGCCGCCCACGCGGCGGGCCAGATCGCCGGCGGCAAGCCGATCACGCTGGTGGTGTCCTATGCCGCGGGCGGCGGCGCCGACCTGATGGCGCGCATGATCGCGCCGCGCATGGCGGAGTTTCTGGGCCAGAGCGTGCTGGTCGACAACAAACCCGGCGCCGGCGGCCAGATCGCCGCGACCCAGGTGGCGCGCGCCGTGCCCGACGGCACGCAGCTGCTGGTCGACGCCTCGTCGTTCGCCGTCAATCCCGCGCTTTACCCCAAGCTGCCCTATGACACCGAAACGGCCTTCGCGCCGCTGGCCGTACTGGCGCAGTTTCCCAACGTGCTGGTGTGCACGCCGGGCTTTGAGGCCAAAAGTGTCAAGGACCTGATCCGCATGGCCAAGGCCAGGCCGGGGCAGATCGCCTATGCCTCCTCAGGCAACGGCTCGGCCCAGCACCTGGCCGGCGCGCTGTTCGAGGACCTCGCCGGCGTCAAGCTGGTGCACGTGCCTTACCGCGGCGGCGGCCCGGCCATGAACGACGTGATGGCCGGCCAGGTGCCGCTGTTCTTCGCCAACGTGGCTTCGTCGCTGGGGCAGATCCAGTCGGGGCGCTTGCGCCCGCTGGCGGTGACCAGCCGGCGCCGCACGCGCTCGCTGCCCGACATGCCGACCATGGAAGAGGCCGGCGTGCCGGCCTACGAGGTGCTCGAATGGAACCCGGTGCTGGCGCCCGCCGGCATAGACCCCAAATCAAAGGCCGCGCTGGTCGCCGCCATCCGCAAGACCATGGCCGACCCCGAAGTGCTGGGCCGCATCCGCAGCCTGAGCGGCGAGGCCTTCCCCGAGGGGCCGGAGGGGCTGACCCAGGCGTTCCTCAAGGCGCAGCAGCTCAAATGGGGCCGCATCGTCAAGGACCGCAAGATCACCGCGGGCTAAGCCATGGATGCGGCGATCAACCAGGTGGCGCCCTGCTGGGACAGCCACGTCCACGTGTTCGACGCCCAGGCGGCGGTGGCCGAGGGCCATTACCGGCCCGCGCACAGGCCGCTCGCCGACATCGAAAAACTGGCCCGCGCCAACGGCTTCGGCCACCTGGTGCTGGTGCAGCCCAGCGTGTACGGCACCGACAACAGCGTGCTGCTCGATGCCCTGGACGCCGGCCAGGGCCGGCACCGCGGCGTGGTGGTGCTGCCGCCGTCCGTCGACGACAGGGCGCTGGAGGCCATGCACGGGCTGGGTGTGCGCGGCGTGCGCTTTAACCTGGTGTCACCCGTCGGCGACAGCCTGAAGGCTGGGGAGGGCCAAAGCGCGCTGGACCGTTTCAAGGCCCTGGCGCCTCGCCTGCGCGCGCTGGACTGGCATGTGCAGTGGTATGCCTCGCCCGAAGACCTGCCCGCCATCGCGGCCCTGCATGCCGGCAGCCCGGTGCCGGCGGTGCTGGACCACCTTGCGGGCATGCACGCCGGCGTGCCGGCCGGCCACCCGGCCTGGCAGGCGCTGGAACAGCTCGCCGCGCAGGGCGCCTGGGTGAAGCTCTCGGGCTGGTACCGCCTGGGCGCCACGGAGCCCTACCAGGCGCTGGACGAGACCCTTTACAAGGTGGGGGGGCTGTTCGGCCGGCATCTGGTCTGGGGTTCCGACTGGCCGCACACCACTTTTGCGCCCGATGCGCTGCCGGCTTATGCCAGCACCTGGGAGCCCCTGGTGCGCGCGCTGACCGCGGCCCAAAAGCAGGACGCCTGGGAGCAGGCGCCGGCCGCCCTGTATGCCTGATTGGCCCTCATGGCGGGCCCCAGGCCCGGAGTGGCTTAAAATCCCAAGTTACGCCATTTTTAACCGGAGTCTTCCATGCCCAAGAAAATCAGAGTCGAAGCCGACATCTGCGCCCCAAAGCCAGTCCCTCCCAAGGGCTACACCATCACGACCGGCCGCGGCCAGAAGATCAGCCTGGAGCGCGGTTCGCACACCCGCAGCAAAAAGAACCCAGGCAAGCGCCCTCACCAGGGTTGAGCCGTGCTGCCGATGCGGCCCCGGGCCGCATCCATGAAAAAAGCGCCTCTTCAGGCGCTTTTTTCATGGCCGGAATGGCCGCCGTCCGTTGAATCGGGTTCAATGTGGCAGCCCCTCCGGACCGAAATTCCTGCCGGCAAGAGCCGGCCGTGATGTTTAATCCATTTTTGATGTCACCGGGGCTCTTCAACATGTTGTCCAGAATTGCGGCTTTTCTCGTCCTGGCGCCGTCCCTGGGACTCGGATGTCTTTCCATTTCAAACGCCCAGCCGGCCGCAAAGCGCATGGCGGCGGTAGGGACAAGAACGCTGCACGCATTTCCTGTCGCCATCTACAGCAACATCAGCGTGCAGGATTTGAACCGGCTGCTGATCGATTCATTCAGGGAATCGAACTTTGCCCTGCTGGCCGCGAAAAAGGATGCGGACGGCGCCACGGCCTACCAGTTTTCCTATCCCATCGAGAACAACGGCAAATCGGGAAGCCTGGTTTTTGCATTCAAGGTCGATGGCACCGTTACCAATGGCAAGTGCATGAACTGTTTTTTGCGGTGGGGGCAAATACAGGACGAGAGCGAGATGGCGAAACTGCCTTGGATGGCCCGGTACGACTTGAGCAGCAGGCTCTACCAGGACATCGACCGGGCGTATGCGTCCATCAAAACCAGATCGCGTGACTACCTGGATCCCCAGCACGGCTTTGATTACAAGGCCCTATGGAGCGGCGAGCGCAATCGCCCCGGTTACGACAACTCCTACGTCAAGGTCAAACTGCCGGACCTGAAGCGGGAGATGGTGCGCGCCTTCACCGATTCCGGGTTCGTCCTGCTGCGCGACAGCAATCCCGCCGCGGATGCGGCCGATTCCGTTCTGGCATTTTCATTTCCGGTTGATGCTGATAAACCCGCCGGGGTGGTTTATTCGATTCAAGTCGCGAGCCAGTTTGACGCCGACGGCCTTTGCTACCCCTGTGAGACGAGGCCGGTGTACGACCCCTACCAGGCATTGCCGCCCGCGGGTTTGTCCGCCATGTCCGGCCGGCTGACGCTGGCGTCGCGGTTTGAGGCCGGCCTGGGCAGCGCCTACGACCAGACCAAGGCGGCCACGGAACGGTATCTCCGGCCCCGAACCCAGTTCATCCGGCCGCCAAAATCAGCTCCGCCGGGCTCTCCGCGGCCGCCTCCAGTCCCCATGGTCGTGACATGAGCCTGCGCTTGCCGGCCGGCGCCCGGATTCAGGGCCCGTTTCTCTACGGGCCGTGGTTTGACAGGCTGTTCATCTTCGGCACCGCCGGCATCGCGCTGGTTCTGGGCGCTTTGGCGATGATCTCGCCGGCGATGTTTGTGGCGGTGGTGCTGGTCGACATCTGGCTGTTTGCCAGCCCCCACGTCATCGCCACCTATACGCGGATCGGGTCTGGCAAAGCCCAGCTCAAAAAACACTGGTTCCTGATTTTTGCTTTGCCGCCCATCGTGCTCGTGCTGGTCACGATGGTGGCGCTGGCCTATGAACTGGGCGGCCTGTTCACCCTGTACTTCATCGCGCAGACCTACCACGTCACCCGGCAGTCCTTCGGCATTGCCCGGGCGTACCAAAGGGCCGGCCCGCAGGCAGCGGGGCCTGACCGCCTGTCGGAGAGCCTGATCTACCTCTTTCCGCTGTGGGGCTTGATGCACCGCTGCACCACGGCGCCCGAATCTTTTTATGGTTATCCGATTTACCTCCCGCCGATTGACGCCGCGCTCACAGGCGCGACAGGCATGGTCGCCGTCTTTCTGTGCGCGTGGTGGGGCTACCGGCAGTTGCGCCTTGCGCTGGCCGGGAGGCTCAACGCGGGTCATAGCCTGTTTGTGGCATCGCACCTGCTTGTCACTGCCGTTGCCTATCTTTGGGTCACCGACATCACCTCGGGGTGGCTGGTGGTCAATATCTGGCACAACCTGCAATACCTGCAGTTTGTCTGGCTGCAAAACGTTCGCCGTGATGCGCAAGGGCGCCTCGACACCCAGGAGTTTCACCGCCTCGTGAAGCCATTCAAAAACGCGGGCAAATACCTCGCCCTTTGCCTGGTGCTGGGCGCGGTGATGTATGAAGCGCTGTCGGTGGCCGGCCGGCAACTGCTCTGGCTGGGCTTGCCCACCGTGTTCATCCTGCATTTCACCGTGAACTTCCATCACTACCTGGTGGACGGCGTGATCTGGAAAAGGCGCAAGACCGCGGCTTGATGCATCCGGCGCAGGAGCGCCGGGCTTGCCTTCGCGCGGGCTCAGGCGTGGCGCACCCCCGCTGGGCCTGCATGAAGTCCTTGCCTGCCGGCTCAGCGCCGGCGAAAACGCGCAGGACTTGCGCAACTGGGTGTTCAGTTGAGCGCCCGGCAAGCTCGCCACCGCCGCAGTGTCCCTCTTCCCTCAGCGCCGTCCCGCTGCGAATTTCGTGGCGGAAGCGGATTGGCAAAAAATTATTCAGAAAAAGAATAGCGCCTCGCCGTTTGCACATACTTTTTCAGCGCGCCTATTTGCCTCTCCGGCGTTCCCGAATCAGAGGACTCTTCTTCGTAGACCATCAGAATTCCGTTGATGAGTAACACCGCCTGCTCCGGCCATTGCCGGGACGGGACAGTGTTGCGAACTTTCTCGATGTTTGCATCCAAAGGAAGAGAGCCAAGAAGTTCAATCCAGTCATCCATAATCTTCGGGGCACTTGTGGCGATCGCAAGCTGCGCGATCAGCGCCTTGTATTCGCCGGCCACGAGTTCATTCAGGGGCCGCCCCGCCAGTCCGGCCTTGATAAGCCGGTAGACGTTGACGAATCTCACTGCACGCCTCGGGGAGCCGCCGGCAAAAGGAGCCATCTTTTGAAGGTATCGCGCCTCTTCGGCAGATACCTCCAGCGTGGCAACGTTGGCGCCGACGATTTGTGGATGATCCGGCGCGCCAGCGTAAATGGTATTGGGTTGATCTTTTCCCGCCGATCGCGATAGCCGGGCCTCCATGAATGCGCTGCTGCTTGCCGGGTCCATCGGCCGCACCCAGTACGGAATCTGAAAAATCTTTTCCAGATAGTCGAGCGGACTTGCCGTGTCGCTGTTCTTGCCGCCGGAAGCATCCAGCAATGTGGAATATTGCTTTTCCAATGCGCGCTGCACCCATCTGACGTCCACAGCGACCATCACAACGAAGATGGGAAATGTCAGTAAGAGGTGAACCGCCTGCAGAACATCGACAACCTTGTCGGGCGGGCAGCGATCGAGGTCATCGATATAAAGAACAATGCGCTCAAATCCAATGTCCTTTGGCCCCTGCGTTTGATCAGGTTGACTGAGTTTTGCAATTTCCTCTTTCGTGAGAAAGTCACGATTCGCATCGACGACGGTGACAACGCGCTTCCTGAATGTTTCCCGCTGTTTGTCCAGGAGTTCTTTTTCCATGGAACGCCCGGGCAATATATTGGAGGACAGTTCCTCAAAATCCTTGCGAATACTGGCTATCAAGCCAAGGTGTTTGGCGTAGTGCCCATCTGCCGCCCTGGAGCGGATGAATTTAATCAGACGATCCGCGCCGGAGTTTCCGGCGTGTTCAAGGGTTGCTCGGGCCAGCCGATTGCTCGCCTCGCTGACCAGTGCTTTGGCTTCTTCAACCTCGGCAGTGATTTTTACCAGTGCATCAGCCTTTTCCGCGACATCATCGGCAGTCTCGGTACTCTGCTCTCTGATTGCCAGGTCCATTGCCGTTTTTGCTTTCTCCAGTTTTGTCAAAGCGGAGCGAACGACGGTCAGAACCCTTGCCGCAAGAGCGGTACCGGCAACAATGCCTATGTTCAGTGCCGTGAATCCCTTCTTGAGACTCTCAAAGTACGGCGGCAGCAGGCCCAAGAGGTGGGAGGCCAATGCGGCGACCGGAACTGCCAGGAAAACTATCCCGGAAAACAGCAACAGGTAGCGCTTCTTCTGCAACTGTTTCAGCAGCCCGCCCGAAAGCAGACTCATTCGCCGCTGTTCGTTTAAAAGTGCGGCAGAAACGCTTCGGAGCTGAATGGTGGATTCCGTGAGCTCGCCAATGCCCAACTCCTTCGTGGCCTCCCTGAAATTTTTGGCGGCATCGACGATCTTGGGATCGGTGTTGGCCTCATCAAGCGCGGCCCGAAATGCCGCCCAGTAAGCTCCGGCGGAAATGCCGGCTTCCTGTTGCTTTTCCTTCAGTGCCGATTCCGCTTTGCTCAGGCGATCTGTTGCATCGCGTTGCTCGCGTCTTCGCATGACCAACTGCTCAACCGACTCCAGGGTAAGTGTTCGCGCCGTGGAAAGATTCTCCAGAAGCTCGTTGGGTTTGTCTGAGCCATTGCGTGCTCGCAGCCAGGCGTCAAGCTCGGTAAACATGTGGTCAATAAGGCTTGCCCACAAGTTCGTTTCGGCATAGTGCCAGGCATTAAACCGGATCTGTACAACTTCCTTGTGAAACACGCCGAGGTTCGCTTCCGGCGCCTTTGTAGACGGATCCCCCTTCGATAGTTGCTCTATATGTGTGTGCACCAAACGCATGAAGAACGATTTACCGGTCCCCCAGTTGCCGAAGACGCCGATTGCCAATGGAGGCGTAAATTCCTTGGCGATGGCCAGGCGCGCAAACGCTTTGGCTTCATCAGTGACGCCCAAGCCGTCATCGAGATTTTCTGACCATGGGTCGTCATTGTGCGGCGTCGCGACAGTGACAAAGGTGGCGTCTGGCGCCGCTTTCCGCACGCGTCGCTTCTTGGTTGGCGAGGAGGTCGATCCGCTTGAACTAGCGCGATTCTCCTTACTTTCAGGCCGGCCTCGTGAAGATGCGAGTTCCTTTTCATATTCTTCGGCTTCTGCCTGCGCAATGCCTTTCGAGTAAAGATATTCAGGGTCTGGATGTACGCCGTATCCGGTTGACGCGCCCGGTGCATTGCTGTTCACGGAAGGAGCTCCGGCAGGGCCGAGAGGTGCCTCTACAGCCGCCTCGTGCCTGGCGCCTGTGTTACCGGCTTGCCGTGATCCAGTGCCGACCGCCGGTTTGCCGTCAGATGGTGGCACGGGCCTGGTCGTGTTGGCCGGCGAAGACGAAGTTGGAGGCGCCTTTGAGGAGGGCGCTGGTGGGGGAGGCGGCGCATTGCTTTGCATACTGTTTTCTCCACTTCCGGCCATAGCCTCACGCACAGTTTGCAGCGCCTGACAGGTATCGCTGTCCCGCGAGTTTCGTTTTCCAAGTTTATGAGGGTGTTGGTAAATTCGCGTCCTCCGAATAGAGGGTTCTTCAGTGCCAGGGCCAGGCCATGCCGCGGCAGGGGAGGTGCGTGACGCAGCGCGCCGGCGCGCTGGCGTCGCCGGGAGCGCGGGCCTTGATTGCGGAGATTCGGAAGGTGGTGGTGGAGCGGGAATTGCCGGGTAAAGACATTTGGCTTTAGGTGGTTGCCGGTAAGGCATGTAAGCCATTGCATTAATTGAATAGTGCCAAAATTATGGCAATTAACTTTTTATATGGATGAAATATTGACTTTTCAGTTGATTTTTGCTGTGTGATCTTTAAAGGGTAAATATTTTGGTCTTAATTTGGCAAAATACATAAAATATCAACCTTATGGCCAAAAAAACTGCTCCTCTTCTCCCCACCTCAGCCGAACTGTTGCATCAGCTCGGTGATCGCTTGCGCCTGGCGCGGCTGCGCAGGCGGCTGCCGGCCAAACAGGTGGCGGAACGCGCCGGCATGGCCCCCATGACCTTGCGTAGCCTGGAGCGCGGTGGTTCCGGTGTCACCATGGGTGCTTACCTTGCCGTGATGCAGGTGCTCGGTATTGAAAAGGATCTCAATCTGGTCGGCCAGATGGACGCCGTTGGCCGTGAACTGCAGGACGCGCAGTTGCCCGCACGCAGCAAGGCAATGCGGCCGAAGACGGCCAGCGCGCCGATGCCGGAGGGTGAGCTCACAGCGGAGCTACGCCGTGCGATCGAAAACCTGCCAGTGGATCAACTGCACAAATTATTCAGTTCCTTGCCCGGTGAGCGAATGCAAAAGGCACTTGCCGCAATGCCATCCTCCCCAGCGAGTGAGAAGGATGACGGGTTGGAGTCTCTGCCCAAGGAAGGCCTGGCCTCGCCGATGGCGTCGGAAGATGTGCGTGACTGGATCAGCAAAGGTGACTTCGCCAGTTCTGAGGCGCTGGCCGGCCTGATTGATCCCTTGGCGCCGCAGAAGAAGGTGCGTTGAGCGCATGCCCGCAACCATCGCCGTCTACGCACACTGGATCGGGCTCGTGCAGCCGCTACGCCTGGGATTGCTGCACGCCAGGCGTGGGGCGGGCCGGGAAGTCTTCGAATTCGAGTTTGACGCCGCCGCGCTTGCGCACCCCACCACCCGGAATCTTCACCTGGATCCCCGGCTTGGCCTCTTTGGGGGCCGGCAACATCCGCCGCAAGGGCACGAAACTTTCGGTGTGTTCGCCGATGCGAGCCCCGATCGTTGGGGCCGTTTGCTGATGCGTCGCCGGCTGGAGCGCGCGCAGCGGGCCGGCCAGGTCGCCAAGGCCGCGCGCCTGCACGAGTCCGATTACCTGCTGGGTGTGCACGACGCCTACCGCTCCGGCGCCCTGCGTTTGCGCCTCAACGATGACGGCGATCTTCTTGACAACCAGGGTGGCACGGCCGCGCCGCCATTCGTACAACTGCGGGAACTGGAAGCGGCCAGCCTGGCGCTGGAGCGGGACGAAGACAACACCTCGGCCGCGGGTGACGACTGGCTGCGCATGCTGATCGCGCCCGGCGGCTCGCTCGGCGGTGCGCGTCCCAAGGCCAGTGTGGCCGATCCGCAGGGGCAGTTGTGGATTGCCAAGTTCCCCAGCGTGCGCGATGAACACGACGTGGGCGCCTGGGAACTGGTGGTGCAAACCCTTGCGAGGGGATGCGGACTGGCTGTGCCGGAAAGCCTGGCGCGAAAGTTCGCAAGCCCCCACCACACTTTTCTTGTCAGGCGGTTTGACCGCACCCTGGAGGGGCGGCTTCATTTCGCTTCGGCGATGACGCTCACCGGCCGCCTGGATGGAGACGATGCTTCAACCGGTGCGAGCTACCTGGAGATCGCCCGGGTGCTGATCGAGCAAGGCGCACAAACCGACGCCGACCTGCGTGAACTGTGGTCGCGCATCGTGTTCAACATGCTGGTCTCCAACACCGACGACCACCTGCGCAACCACGGCTTTATTCTTGTGCCCGGCAAGGGCTGGCGCTTGTCGGAGGCCTACGACGTGAATCCCGTACCCGGGTCGCATGGGCTGAAGCTCAACGTCAGCGAGGCGGACAACGCGCTGGACCTCGATCTCGCGCGATCCGTCGCGCCTTTTTTCCGGGTCTCGAAGAAGCTTGCGGACGACATCATCGAGCGCAGCCGGGCCGTGGTGGCGCAGTGGCCCAAAATCGCCGGCAGCCTGCATATCCCTCCCCGGGAGCAGGAGAGGCTGGCTGCGGCGTTCGGGCTCGCCGGCTGAATATGCTTTACGTCTCTGCGCGTGGTGGCCGTCAGGCGGGCTAGATGTCCAGCCTGAGGATGGGCGTGTGCGAACGCGAGCAACACAGCGTCATCTGGTCGTTCAGCGCATGCTCTCCATCCGTGAGGAACATGTCCCTGTGATCCGGTGTGCCGGCGATGACGCGGGTCAGGCAGGTGCCGCACACGCCTTGTTCGCACGACACCGCGACCTCGATGCCGCGCTGCCGCAAGGCTTCGACGATGGTGACGCCGGGCGCGACCTCCACCATCAGGCCGGATTTCTCCAGCACCACCGAGAACGCTGCGTCACCCGGCGCCGGCGCAATCGGCGCGGCCGAAAAGTACTCGCGGTGCAGTTGTGAATCGCTGAAACCCTGGGCGCGCGCGGCGGTGAGCGTTGCATCGATAAAACCGCCGGGGCCGCAAACATAGATCAGCGAGTTTCGCGGCGTGCCGGCCAGCAGCGCCGTGAGGTCCACACGCCGCGCCGCATCGCCGCCGTCGTGGTGGAAGTGCACCTTGCCCGCCATGTCTTCGGCCGCCCAGCGTGCCGCGAAGGGCGTGTGCGACTGTGAGCGGGTGCACAGGTGGATGTCGAAATCCGACCCGTCCAGCAACAGCTGTTCGGCCATGGACAGCAGCGGTGTGACGCCTATGCCGCCGGCCAGCAAGGTGGTGTGGGACGCTTTCACCAAGGGGAAGTGGTTGCGGGGAACGCTGATGTCAATTTCATCGCCCGCCTTGAGGCCGTGCACGGACTCGGATCCGCCACGGCCGGCGGGGTCCCGCAACACGCCTATCACGTAGCGGTGGCGCTCTGCCGGTGAGTTGGACAGGGAGTATTGGCGCACCATGCCGTTGGGCAGGTGCACGTCGATGTGTGCGCCGGCGGTAAACACCGGCAGCTCGGCACCGGTGGCATGGACCAGCTCCAGCCGGACGATATGCCCGGTTTCCAGGGTCCGGTCGTGGATTCGCACGCGCAGGCTGGCGCTTGTCATAGGGTGGCCAGTCGGAAAAGAGGGGTGGTTTGGCAGCGCAGCCGGGCGGCCATCCATGGATGGGACGCCCGGCGCGGCGTGGTGCTTTATTTGGCGTTGCCGGTCTTCATGAACTCGGCCCATTTGTGTTTTTCGGCTTTGTCAAAAGCCGGAAAGTCGTTTTGCGCGGTGCTGGTGAGGTCCATTCCCATGTCCATGATCTGCTTTTGCACCGCCGGTTTCGCCAGGGCCGCGCGCACCGCGGCGATGATTTTGGCCTGGATGTCCTTGGGCAGTGCCGACTGTGCATACAGGGCATACCACTGGGTCACGTCGTAATCCTTGAAGCCGCTTTCGGCCATGGTGGGCACGTCCGGCAGCATGGCCGAGCGCCTGGCGCTGGTCACCGCCAGCGGCGTCAGGGCGCCGGCCTTCACATGGGCCAGGGCCACCGGCAAACCCGCGGCCATGAAGTCCAGGTGGGCGCCGCGCAGGTCCGTGATGGCCAGTGCCTCACCCTTGTAAGCCACTTCCACGATCTTGATGCCGGATTGCCGGACCAGCATCTCCCCGGAGATTTGCCCGGTGGATCCCGGGCCCATCGACGCCACGCTCAGGCCTTCGGGGGCTTTTTTGGCCGTGTCCACCAGTGCCCGCATGGACTTGATCGGCGAACTGGCATTCACCACAAACACATTGGACAGCGACGCGAGGTGGACAAGCGGCACAAATTCGGCGGGCGAATAAGGCAGCTTGCTGGGCATGGCCGGCGCGATGGCCATGATGCCGGAACTGCCGACAAACAGCGTGTAGCCGTCCGCGGGGGATTTCGCCGAATATTCGGCGGCAATGCCGCCCGCGGCCCCAAGCTTGTTCTCGACGATGACCGGCTGCTTCCATTGGGTGTTCAGCTCCTGCGCCACCAGCCGGGCCAGCAGGTCGGGGCCGCCGCCGGGCGATTGCGCCACGATCAGCCTGACGGGGCGCGAAGGATAGGGCTCTTGCGCAGCGGCCAGCAGCGGTGCGCAGGCGGCCACAGCGGCCATCACGGCGCCGAGGCCGCGTCTGGTGAATGGGAAGTTCAGCATGGTTTGTCTCTTGTCTCTTTGGTTGTGGGGAAATCATGGGCGCCGCCGGCTCTGCAGGCCGGCTATGGCGCCTGGCTTATTTGTTGAGCACAAAAATCGGCTGCGCCTGCGGCTCGGTCTCCGCCTTGATCAGTTCCTTCATCATCCGGCGCACCCGCACGGCGGCCACGTCGGACGCCAGCAGCACGGGTTTGAGCGAATCCAGGTCGGTCGTGCCCATCATTTTTTGCACCGCTTCGAGCATGGGCTTGTCCTGTTCGTGGAAGCCCACCTGCTGCCAGTTCCTGGTTTCCAGGTCGGCCTTGGGGTCGTCCAGCAGGTAGTTGCGTGAGCTGGCATAAAAATAATGCGTGGTCGTGTCGGTCTCGGGCGTCACGATGTGTGTGCCTTGCCTGCGTATGCCTTCCGCGCGCGGGCGGCCGACGGGCACCACGCCGACCTCCAGCTGGCAGGCCCCCGGCGCGTGCCAGCGAATGTTGAGCCAGTAGTCCACCGGCGCGGCCGGGTCATCCAGAAACGGAACGAAGGAAGGCGGCGCGGTCGTCGACGGGATGGAGCGCAGGCTGTCCAGCATCCTGCCTTGTTGCACCACCTCGTGTTTGGCGGCCAGGAAGTCGTCGTTCTTCTGGTACGGTGCATGCAGGTAGTTCACATGCGTGAGGTCCATCAGGTTGTCGACGACCAGTTCGTAGTGGGCCTGTTGCAGCATGAGGTCGCCGATCGTCTTGAGCCTGGGGTCCACGAGGTGGCTGTAGTCTGGAATGTCCGCGGGATTGGCCAGTTCGGGCTTGCCCATCCAGATCCAGACCAGGCCGTGCTGTTCCACCAGGGGATAGGCCTTGACCCTGGCCGCGGAGGGGATCTTGTGGTCGCCGTGCGGATTTTCCACACAGCTTCCCGTGCAGTCGAACTTCAGGCCGTGGTAGCCGCATTCGACGACGTCACCCACCAGCTTGCCGAGGTGCAGGGGCGCGAACCGGTGCGGGCAGCGGTTGCCGATGGCGGTCGCCTCGCCGTTTTCCTTGCGGTAGAAAAGCACCGGCTCGCCCAGCAAGGTGCGCGGTGTCAGTTCACGGGTAATTTCGCAGGCCCAGGCGCCGACGTACCAGGTGTTGCGGAGAAATGCCATTGTTTTCCTTCGTGGGGGCTCGGCCTTTGCAGGCCGTTGAAGTCCCCGATCTTAGGAAGGAGGCGAGCCACGCACAAACGAAAGCTTGGCAGCTCAGAGTTGAGAAAAGCTCAACTCCGGCCGGTTTGCGGTGTGAACTCGCTCAGCAGCCATTCACGAAAAGCCAGCACCTTTCCGGCCAGTTCATGTTCTTCAGGGTAAACGAGGTAATAGGCGCCGGGCCCTTTCGCGGCCAGCGGCCACGGCTGCACCAGGCGGCCGGTTTCCAGTTCCTTGGTAACCATCTCGGGGTCAACGACCGCAAGGCCCAGGCCGGCCTCGGCGGCTTCAATCACCAGGTTGCGGCTTTCCAGTGTCAGCAGCCGCGGCAAGGGGTCCGGCGCAACACCGGCTTTTTGCAGCCACAACTCCCAATCCTGCGGCCGGGGCTTGGCCTCCAGCAGCTGGTGGCCGTGGATGTCTTCGTAGCGCTCAAGCGGCCGCTGCGCCAGGACCGCGGGCGCGCACACCAGCACCAGGTATTCGTCGCGCAAAAAATCCGCCGTCAACCCGCGCCAGCCGCCGTCGCCATAAAACACGGCGCAGTCCACGTTGTCGCGGTCGAAGTTCGCATCGACGCGGGACACCCGGATTTCCGTATTCGCCACCTGCGCCGGGAAACGCGAGAAGCGCGGCAACAACCAACGCGAGGCGAACGTGTGCAGGGCGCTGACCACCAGCGGCCTGTCGCCAGGCTGGCTTGCCGCGTCACGCAGCGCCAGCGCAAGCTGGCTGAGGCTTTCATCCACCTGCGCATGCAGCTTGCGCCCGACGTCGGTGAATTGCAGCCCGCGGCCGTTGCGCGCAAACAGCTTGGTTCCCAGCCGTTCTTCGAGCTGGCCAAGCTGATGGCTCAAGGCAGAGGGCGTCAGGTGCAGTTCTTCAGCCGCGCGGGCCAGGCTCAAATGCTTGCCGATGGCCTGAAAGCTGCGCAGGTGGTTGAGCGGAGGGGTTGGCGTGCGGAATGCCATGGCGAAGGGTGATGACGGAGGTCTCCGTGCTGCCTGAACGGTCAGCGGCTTACGATCATCCGCGCACCCAGCCCGACGAATACGGCGCCGGCCACGCGGTCCAGCCATGCGGCGGCACGGGGCGTGCGGGTCAACCACGCGCCTATGGTGCCGGCGAAGTAGCCCAGCAGGCCGAACACCACGGCTGCCTGCGCCGTGAAGACAAGGCCCAGGATCCCGAGCTGCCACTCGACGTGTCCCTGGGCCTGGTCGACGAACTGCGGCAGGAAGGACAGGAAGAAGAGCACCACCTTCGGGTTGATGGCGTTGACCGCGAGGCCCTTTGCAAAAAGCTCACGGGCCGTTCCCTCCCGGGAATTGGCGGCGGCCGCGGTGCCGGCCCCGGCGTGACGGATAGCCCGGACGCCGAGCCAGACGAGGTAAGCGCCGCCTGCCCATTTCAGGAGCAGGAAGGCTGTGGGGGAGGCCGCGACGATGGCGCTGACGCCAATGACTGCCAGCACGGTATGGCTCAGGCAACCCGATGCGCAGCCCAAGCCGAAGGTCATGCCCAGGCGCCGTCCCTTGGACATGCCCAGTCCCAGCACCATCAGGTTGTCGGGCCCCGGCGTGATCGTGATCAGGAGGGCTGTGAGCAGGAAGGGGAGGAGTTGGGACGCAGTGACCATGGTTTTGATGATACTTCCAGGCGGTACATCGCAAGCCTGGACGCGGTACGCGGGCCGTTCACATATTCCGCCGGTACTGCCCACCCACCTCAAACAGCGCATTGGTGATCTGCCCCAGCGAGCAGACGCGCACCGCATCCATCAGCACTTCGAAGACGTTGAGGTTTTCGATCACGGCCTGTTGCAGGCGTTTGAGCATGGCCGGGGATTCGGCGGCGTGGCGGCGGTGGAAGTCGTCCAGGCGCTTGAGCTGGTTCTGCTTTTCTTCTTCGGTGGAGCGGGCCAGTTCGAGCTTGTCCTGCACGACTTCGCCGTGCGGGTTGCGGAAGGTGTTGACGCCGATGATGGGCAGCTCGCCGGTGTGTTTGAGCATCTCGTAGTGCATGGACTCGTCCTGGATGCGGCCGCGCTGGTAGCCGGTTTCCATGGCGCCCAGCACGCCGCCGCGCTCGGCGATGCGCTCGAACTCCAGCAGCACGGCTTCCTCGAGAAGCTCGGTGAGCTCCTCGATGATGAAGGCGCCCTGTGAGGGGTTCTCGTTTTTGGCCAGGCCCCATTCGCGGTTGATGATGAGCTGTATGGCCATGGCGCGGCGCACTGATTCTTCGGTGGGCGTGGTGATGGCTTCGTCAAACGCGTTGGTGTGCAGCGAGTTGCAGTTGTCGTAGATCGCGATCAGCGCCTGCAGCGTGGTGCGTATGTCGTTGAACTGGATTTCCTGCGCATGCAGGCTGCGGCCGGAAGTCTGGATGTGGTATTTCAGCTTCTGGCTGCGCTCGTTGGCGCCGTACTTTTCCTTCATGGCCACGGCCCAGATACGGCGCGCGACGCGGCCCATCACGGTGTATTCCGGGTCCATGCCGTTGCTGAAGAAGAAACTCAGGTTGGGCGCGAAGTCATCAATGTGCATGCCGCGCGCCAGATAGGCTTCAACAAAGGTGAAGCCGTTGGACAGCGTGAAGGCCAGCTGGCTGATGGGGTTGGCGCCGGCTTCGGCGATGTGGTAACCGCTGATGGAGACGCTGTAGAAGTTGCGCACGCGGTTGTGCACGAAGTACTGGGCGATGTCGCCCATGACTTTGAGGCTGAACTCGGTCGAGAAGATGCAGGTGTTCTGGCCCTGGTCTTCTTTCAGGATGTCGGCCTGCACCGTGCCGCGCACGTTTTCCTGCACCCACTCGCGGATCTTGGCGGCCTCGGTTGCCGTCGGGTCGCGGCCGTTGTCTTTTTTGAATTTTTCCAGGTTCTGGTCTATGGCCGTGTTCATGAACATGGCCAGGATGCTGGGCGCCGGGCCGTTGATGGTCATGGAGACCGAGGTCGACGGGTGGCACAAATCAAAGCCGTCGTACAGCACCTTCATGTCGTCCAGCGTGGCGATGGACACGCCGGAATTGCCGACCTTGCCGTAGATGTCGGGGCGCAGGGCCGGGTCGTTACCGTAGAGCGTGACCGAATCAAACGCAGTGGACAGGCGCTTGGCGGCCATGCCTTCGCTGAGCAGCTTGAAGCGGGTGTTGGTGCGGAAGGGGTCGCCTTCGCCGGCGAACATGCGGGTCGGGTCTTCGCCTTCGCGCTTGAAGGCGAAGGTGCCGGCGGTGTAGGGGTAGCTGCCGGGCACGTTGTCCAGCATCAGCCACTTGAGGATTTCACCGTGGTCTTCGTACTGCGGCAAGGCCACCTTGCGGATGGTGGTGCCCGAGAGCGACTTGGTGGTCAGCGCGGTGCGGATTTCCTTGTCGCGGATTTTCACGACGTATTCGTCGCCGGCGTAGGCGGCCTGCATGGCTGGCCATTGCGTCAGCAGGGCGCGAGCGTCGCCGTCCATGCGGGTGTTGCGTTGGCCTGCCAGGTCCAGCGCGGCCTCGGCGGCCGTGGCGCGTTCGGGCTTGCCTTCCGTGAGCATGGCGGCTGCCGCCTTGAGCTGCTGAACCTCGCGCGCCAGCTGGGCCTGGGCGCGGGCACGCTTCTTGTAGCCGCGCACGGTGTCGCTGATTTCGGCCAGGTAGCGCGTGCGCGCGGCCGGCACCACGGGTGTCTGGTTGGTGCTGTGGCGCACTTCGGCGGCGGGCAGTACGCCGGCTTCAAGCGCCAGGCCCAGCGCGGCCAGGCGCGGCTTGAGCGCCTGGTACAGCGCGGTCACGCCGTCGTCGTTGAAGCGCGCGGCCATGGTGCCGAAGACCGGCATTTTGTCGGCTGGTGTGCCCCAGGCTTCCTTGTTGCGCTGCACTTGTTTGGAGACGTCGCGCAGGGCGTCTAGCGAGCCCTTGCGGTCGAACTTGTTGATGGCGATGAACTCGGCGAAGTCCAGCATGTCGATTTTTTCGAGCTGGCTGGCGGCGCCGAACTCGGGCGTCATGACGTACATGGGCACGTCCACATGCGGCACGATGGCGGCGTCGCCCTGGCCTATGCCCGAGGTTTCGACGACGATGAGGTCAAAGCCCGCGCATTTGCAGGCGGCGATCACGTCGGGCAGGGCCTGGCTGATTTCGGAGCCAAAGTCGCGTGTGGCCAAGCTGCGCATGAACACACGCTGGCCGCTGTCGGCGTTCTTTTGCCCGGCGAGCGGCACCGTCCACGGGTTGATGGCATTCATGCGGATGCGGTCGCCGAGCAGCGCACCGCCGCTCTTGCGGCGCGAGGGGTCGATGCTGATGACGGCCACGCGCAGCTTGTCGTTCTGGTCCAGGCGCAGGCGGCGTATCAGTTCGTCTGTCAGCGAGGACTTGCCGGCGCCGCCGGTGCCGGTGATGCCGAGCACGGGGATCTTGCGGGTGGCGGCTTGCGTGCGCACCTTGTCGACCAAGGCTGAATCTGCTTTTCCGTTTTCCAGCGCAGTGATCAGCTGGGCCAGCGCCCGCCAGTTCATCTCGCCGTGGCCTTCAATGGCCTTGACGGTTTTGGGCGCGAAGCCGGTCAGGTCCTTGTCGCAGCGCATGACCATCTCGCCGATCATGCCGGCGAGGCCCATCTTCTGGCCGTCTTCGGGGCTGTAGATGCGCGTGACGCCGTAGGCATGCAGTTCGCGGATTTCGGGCGGCACGATCACGCCGCCGCCGCCGCCGAAAACCTGGATGTGCTCGCCGCCGCGGCTTTTGAGCAGGTCGACCATGTACTTGAAGTATTCGACGTGCCCGCCCTGGTAGGAACTGATGGCAATGCCCTGCGCGTCTTCCTGCAGGGCGGCTGTCACGACTTCGTCGACGCTGCGGTTGTGGCCCAGGTGGACCACCTCGGCGCCCATGCTTTGCAGGATGCGCCGCATGATGTTGATGGCGGCGTCATGGCCGTCAAACAGGCTGGCCGCCGTGATGAAGCGCACCTTGTGGGTGGGGCGGTAGCTGGCGAGCGCTTTGTATTCAGCGGACATGTCGGTCATGCGTGTCTCCGGGCGGGCGATGGAGCCCGCTGATCTGTGATCTGTTAAGTTGACGTTTACGTAAACGTCAATCTTAGCCGGTAAGCCGGCACCGATCAAGTGTGCGCCCGCAGGCCTTTTTCCGCCAATGCGGCGGGGATCAAGGGGGAAACCGGGAAAAGCAGGCTTGCAGCGCCTCATCCGCCTTGGCCCTGCCTTTGCCCGGTGTGCCGCGCGGCGGCAATGGTGCTTCCGCCTGGCGCCTGCGCCTGCCGACTGTGCCGGCGCAAAACCAGTTGGACCTGGCCCTGGGCATCGCGGTGTTTGCGCCGGGGATTTCGGCCACCTCGTTTGTGTTGTCGCTGGGGCCGGCCCTGCTGTCGGGGCTGCTGCATGTCGGCAGTCCGCTGGCGGCGGGCGGCACGGTTTGCTTGATGTTGATGAGCGCGACCGGCGTGCAGTTCGCCGTCAAACGCCTGTCCATCCGTACGGTATTGCTGCTGGGTGCGGCGGCGACGGCCCTGGCGATGGCCGCATGGTCGTGGCTGTCCAGGCCGTGGCGCCGGCCATGCTGCTGGCCGCCGCCGTCTTTGCGGGCATGGGCCAGGGGCTGGGCCAGCTGGGCGGGCTGACGGCGATCGGCATGAAGGTGCCGGATGGGCAGCGGGCCCAGGCCAATTCGCTGCTGAACATCGGCGCCTACATTCCGGCGGGCTTGCTGCCGGTGGCCACCGGTTTCCTGGTCGACCGGGCCGGGCTGGCGGCGGGTGCGACGGCCTTCTCCATGGTGCTGGCCGCCGCCGCCGCCGCAGCGGCAGCGTGTTTTGTCACGGCGCGTATGCCGCGATGAACCAGATGAAATCCCCACATTTTTTGAGGACGCCATGAACAAACAGGATTCAGTGAAGATCGTCGAGGCCTTCTGGGCCGCGGTATGGCAGGGCAAAGACTTTGATGCCATAGACCGGTTTTGCGTTGAGGACTTCGTCATCACCTCTGGCGGCGTGGACGTCGTCTCACGGGAAAGCTTCAAGGCGTGGGCGAAACAATTCAACCGCCTTGTCGGCGATCTTCAATTCGACGTCATCGAAACCTTCCAGAGCGAGGATGGAAGCCGGGTCGCTTCGCGCTGGCGCGAGAGCGGCCGGAACAACGGCATGTTCGGCCTGCCGGCGGCAGATTCGCGAGGACGGCAAGCTCATGCACAACTGGGTCGAGCGCGACGGCTGGGAGGCGTACAGCGCGCTGGCCAGGGCGCCGGCGTGACATAAAAAAAGGGGCGCCATGCGCCCCTTTCCTTGCGTTCACAGCTTCCGCAAGGTCAGCGGCTGTACAGCAGCTGCGGCAGCCACAGGCCGATGCCGGGGAACAGGTACAGCATCACGATGGCCAGGATCTGGATGCCCATGAAGGGCAACATGCCGAGGAAGATCTGGTTCAGCGACACGTGCGGCGGACTGACTCCTTTCAGGTAAAAGGCCGCCATGGCCACCGGCGGCGACAGGAAGGCGGTCTGCAGGTTCAGCGCCACCAGCAACCCGAAGAACAGCGGGTCCACGCCGAAGTTGTCCAGCAGCGGGATGAAGATGGGCATGAAGATCACGATGATCTCGGTCCATTCCAGCGGCCAGCCCAGCACGAAGATGATGACCTGCGACAGGATGAGGAACTGGGTCTTCGTCAGGTCCATGGACAGCACCCAGCGCTCCACCAGTTCCTGCCCGCCCAGCAGCGCGAAGGCCGCGGAGAAGATGGCGGAGCCGACGAACAGCCAGCACACCATCGCCGAGGTTTTCGCGGTGAGGAACACGCTTTCCTTGACCACGCTGAAGGTGAGTTGCCGGTACGCGATGGCCAGCAGGAAGCCGCCAAGCGCGCCGACGGCGGCCGCCTCGGTCGGTGTCGCCAGGCCCATCACGATGGAGCCGAGCACCGCCAGGATGAGGACCAGCAGGGGGAAAAAGCTGGTCAGCAGCATCTTGAAGATTTCGAGCCGCGTGAAGCTCAGCAGCGCATAGAACGCGACGAGGACGGCGGCGCCCACCCCGAGGCTGATCCAGTAGGCGGCGGGCGCCGGCACCTTTTCGGCGGCAAGGGTTTCGCCGGCCTGTACCGCGGGTGCGGCTGCGGGCGCGGCGCCCGGGGGCTCTTTCACGCCCTCGGCCACGGGTTCTTTCACGCCTTCGGCGGGAGGCGCGTTCAAGGCGCCTTCCACCGGCGGTTCCTGCAGGCCGCTTTCGGCCGGCGGTTCTTTCAAGCCTCCTTCGCTGGGCGGCTCGGCGAGCCCGCCGCTGCGTTCCGCGGCCGGCGCGTCGCCGATGCGCTGCAGGGTGGACACCTCCTCAACCACCGGGTTGGTGACGCCCTGGTAGCTCCACAGGGCGACAAAAGCAAACAGGATGGCCGGCAGCGCGACGACCAGCAATTGCCTGAGCACATAACTTGTCGGCACATCGGCGTTGCGCTTGCCTTTCAAGGCCTTGAGCAGTGTGGGCAGGGCCAGGCTGGCATGCGAGGGCGCGATCTTCTCGGACAGCGGCGGCAAGGGCACGAAACGGTCTTCGGCCGAAAGAGGCGGGGCCATGGAGGGCCGCAGCTTGGCGATGATGATCACATAGAGGATATACAGCCCCGCCAGCATCAGGCCCGGGAAGAACGCGCCGGCGTACAACTGCACCACCGAAACGCCGGCGGTCGCACCGTAGACGATCAGCAGCACCGACGGCGGAATAAGAATGCCCAGGCAGCCGCCGGCCGTAATGGCGCCGGCGGACATCTGCACGCTGTAGCCCGCACGCAGCATGGCCGGAAGGGCCAGCAAGCCCATCAGCGTCACGACCGCGCCTACGATGCCCGTCGCCGTCGCGAAGATGGCGCAAGTCACCAGCGTCGCCACGGCAAGTGCGCCAGGGAGGCGCGACATGGCCAGGTGCAGGCTGCGAAACAGTTTCTCGATCAGGTTGGCGCGCTCCACGAGGTAGCCCATGAACACGAACAGCGGGATCGAGATGAGCACGTCGTTGCTCATGGTCTTGAACGCGGCCTGCACCATCAGGTCCAGCGTGTGCGTGGTGTTGCGGTCGTACGCCAGCCACGTGAAAATCATGCCCATGCCCATCAACGTGAACGCGGTGGGGAACCCCAGCATGATGGCCACGACCACCAGTGAGAGCATCAGCAGGCCGATGTGGCCGCGCTCGATGACCGGCACGGCAAAAAGCATGTAAATGGCGGCGAGGACGATCAGCGCCATCAGGCTGAAGCCGAACCACAGTTCCTTGCGGATTTTCATCGGGGAGCCCCTTCCTTGACCACGTACTTGTCCAGTGCCTGGATGTCTTCATCCCTGACGTTGACCATCGCCTTGAGTTTGCCCACATCCACTTCCTCGACGTCCTCGCCCCGGGAGGGCCAGTAACCCTGGCGTATGCAGATCACGCAGCGGGCGATCTCCACCAGGCCCTGCATCAACAGGATGAGGCCGGCGAACGGGATGAAGAATTTGAACGGGTACAGCGGGATCGGATCCGCGTTGAAAGTCTGCTCGCGGATGGCGAGTGAGTCGGTGAAATAGTTCCAGCCGGCCCAGGTCAGCGCGACCACGCCGGGCAGGAAGAACAGGATGTACAGCGCCAGGTCCAGCGAGGCCTGCGTGCGGGGGCGAAAGAAGCCATAAAGCACGTCGCCGCGCACGTGGCCGTTCTTGGACAGCGTATAGCCGCCGGCCATCATGAACAGGATGCCGTACATCATGATCTGCGCGTCCAGCATCCAGCCGTGCGGCTTGCCCAACACGTAGCGGGAGAAGACTTCCCAGGAAATAGCCACCGTCAGCACGACGATCGACCAGGCGAACAGCTGGCCTATCCAGGTGGACAGCCGGTCCACCGCCAGCAGGAGTTTTTGCATGTTATGTATTTCCAATCAAAGAAAAGGGCGGCTGTCCCTTCAGGCAGCCGCCCCAGCCTGTCAATCCGTCATCAGGCTTTCTTGGCGCCCTTGCCGAAATAGCGGTCGTACGCCATGCGGAAGTTGATGTTGTAGTCGTTGTCCCAGGCCACGGCGCGTTCGGCGAAGGCGCGCTGCGAATCCAGCACCTTCTTGAACAGCGGGTTCTCCCCGGCCTTCTTGCCGATCACCTTGTCCCACGCGTCCAGCTGGGCCTTGAGGATGGAGTCCGGCGTCTTGTAGAAGTTGACCTTGGCCTTTTTCAGCTCGATGTAGTCGCTGGAATTGCGGTCGATCATCTTCCAGCTCATGTCGGCGCTGGCGGCCTGCACGCCATAGGTGATGATGGCCTTGAGTTCGGCGGGCAGCGCGTTGTACTTCGTCTTGTTGAAGAGGATCTCGAACTGTTCGCCCGACTGGTGGAAGCTTTGCAGCATGCAGTTCTTGGCCACGTCCGGGAAGCCCAGCACACGGTCGGAAGATGCGTTGTTGAACTCGGCCGCGTCGATCAGGCCGCGGTCCAGCGCGGGGACGATCTCGCCGCCGGGCAATGGGTTCACCGCGGCGCCCATGTCGTTGAACACGTCCACGGCCAGGCCGACGGTGCGGAACTTCAGGCCCTTCATCTGGGCAACCTGCGACACAGGTTTCTTGAACCAGCCCAGGGGTTGCACCTGCATCGGGCCGTACAGGAAAGAGACCACGTCCATGTTGATGGACTTGTAGATTTCTTCCAGCAGGGCCTTGCCGCCGCCGTACTCGTGCCAGGACAGGACCATGTTGGAGTTCATGCCGTAGGCCGGGCCGGACCCCCACAGGGCCAGCGCCGAATTCTTGCCGTAGTGGTAGGCCACCACACCGTGGCCGCCGTCCAGCGTGCCCTTGTTTACGGCTTCCAGCAACTGGAAGGCCGGCACCACCGCGCCGGCCGGCAGCACTTCGATCTTCAGGCGGCCGCCGGCCATGTCATTGACCTTCTTCGCGAAGTCGTTGGCGTACTCATGAAAGATGTCCTTGGCCGGCCAGGTGCTCTGGAAGCGCAAAGACGTTGTCTGCGCCATGGCGACCATGGGGGCGGACATGGCGCCCGCGGCGATCGCGGCGCCTTTCAGCAGGCCGCGCCTGCGGGGGCTTTTGCTCTCGGTCATGACTTGTCTCCTGTTGTTGAAAAACGTAAGAGCACTCATCATTCCGCCTTGCCCAAGGCTTACAAAGAGGGTTTCCACCAACGCACGCCGCTGATTGCCCGTTCGATTACCCCTGCTCAGGGTGAAACAGTTTTTGCAACCCAAGCAGGAATCGGCTGCAACTTGCCCGACGCGGTGTCGGACTCCTTGCAATCTTCTGGACCAGCAGACGCGGGCGAACCGGCTCCGCCGGGCGCCTCGCGTCGCCCCCTGCAAGGGGGGAGGGAACTACACGAAGCGCAGCGAAGTGAGGACGACGGGGGTGTGCGGCGTACTCCCCTGCAAGGGGGGAAGGAACTACACGAAGCGCAGCGAAGTGAGAACGACGGGGGTTATTGAAATTTCAGTCCATTGAGCGAGGGATCGCCGAGTGGAAAGCGCAGGCCCAGTTGCACCAAGGTGGCGCGCACCACGGTGGCGATCATCAGGTTGCGGTGGGTTTTGGAGTCGGACGGCACGACCGTCCACGGCGCCCACGGCGTGCTGGTGGCGCCCAGCAGGTCTTCGTAAGCCTGCTGGTATTGTTTCCACTGCTTGCGCGCTTCGAGGTCGTCCATGTTGAATTTCCACTGCTTGGCCGGATCGTCCAGCCGCGCCTGCAGGCGCTCACGTTGCTCGTCTTTGCTGATGTGCAGCATGAACTTGAGGATGACCGTGCCGGTCTGCGCCAGCAGGCGCTCGAAGTCGTTGATGTGGCGGTAGCGCTCGGCGGTCTGCGCCGGCGTGATCCAGCCCTTGACGGGCGGCACCAGCACGTCTTCGTAGTGGCTGCGGTTGAAGATGGTGATCTCGCCGGACGCCGGCACCTGCCGGTGGATGCGCCACAGGTAGTCGTGCGCGCGTTCTTCCTCGCTGGGCGCCTTCCAGCTCACGGTGTGCACGCCCAGCGGGCTGATGCGCCCGAACACGCCGCGCATGGTGCCGTCCTTGCCGGCGGTGTCCGTGCCCTGCAGGATGACGAGCAACTTGAAGCGCTTGTCGGCGTAGAGCAGGTTCTGCAGTTCGTCGAGCTCCACCGCCAGGGTGTCGACCACGGCCTTGTCGCGCTGCTTGTCGCCGTTTGAAAAAGGTTTGGCCGCCGGGTCGAAGCCGGCCAGCGACCAGGCCTTGCCGGTTTTTTTGCCTGCCGGCGCAAGGCCGTCCGCGCCGGTTTGCGGTGGCTGCCATTTGGCCAGCATTTTGGCCAGGGCCTTCAGCGCAGCCTTGCCGGCCGGGGTATCGGGCGCCGCAGAGAAGTCAACGGGGTCAGTGGGCATGGGGGTCTCCGGTTGTGGGCGGGCTTGCCGGACTGATTGTGCATGCGCGGCGGTGCGGCCGCGTTGGCTTTTCCCCTGATGGTTTCGCGGAAGGCGGCGGGGGAATAAACTTGGATTTTGAGGGGGCCGCGTTCGCGCGCCGGCTCCCGGTTTCACATTCCTTCACGCTCACATGACAAGGTGCCGACATGACAAGCCCAACTCCCGCGAATGATTCCTCCCCGCTTCAGGTCCGCCCGGCCGCCGGCTACGCGGGCGATGTTCCCGCGCGCCTGGCGCTGGCGTGGGTGCAGTCGGGCGAGGCCGTGCTGGTGGACGTGCGCACGGACGCCGAACGTGAGTGGGTGGGCTACGTGCCCGGCGCGGTGCCCCTGGCCTGGAAGCAGTGGCCGGGCATGGCCATGAATGCGGGCTTTGACGAAGGCTTGAAAGCGGCCGTGCCGCCCGGCAAGAAGGCGGTGCTGTTGTGCCGTAGCGGGGTGCGCTCGGTGGCGGCCGCCAAACGCGCTGCTGAATTGGGCCTGGAGGCCTACAACATCCTCGAGGGCTTTGAAGGCGATGCCGATGAACAAGGGCAGCGCGGCCGCAAGGGTGGCTGGCGTTTTCAGGGCCTGCCGTGGAAACAGGGCTGAATACCGCAAGCCCTGTCCAGGCCCGGTAATTTCCTGGCTTTTCCGTACCTTTGGTAACTTGAGTATGTAAGTGAATAGCCTAAGCAGTTTTAAAAATGAAGTGAATAGTTCACACCACGTAGGCTGAATTTTGGTGTATTGGCGCACCCCCTGTCAGAACTGACAGGGGGTTACACGTATCAATTTGTTTGAGCGCTTTCAATGGGGGTTCCTCTTTCTAACGGAGCTTCCATGCAAGTACTCGAACGCGAACAATCCCCTGCCGCCAAGGCGCCTTCCAACCCCGCCCTCGGCTCCCGGCTGACCCAGCGTATCGCGCGCGATTTCAAGCCGCGCTGGGACCAGCAGTGGGGCGGTAAGTTCATGCTCCACGGCCGCACGCCGGACTCCAATGCCATACGCCTCGACGGCAACGACTACCTCAGCGTGACGGGCCATCCGCAGATCGTCCATGCGCAGGTCGAGGCCTTGCGCAAGGAGCAGGAGTTTGTCGTCCAGTCCGGCGTCTTCCACCTGAACCAGCACCCGACGCACACGCTGGAAATGGCGCTGGCCGGCTGGGTCGGCAAGGACGACGGTTTTATCTGCCAGTCGGGCTACGCGGCCAACGTCGGCCTGCTGCAGGCGATCGCCGACGCGCAGACGCCGGTCTACCTGGACACCCTGGCGCATGCCTCGCTCTGGGAAGGCGCCCACGCGGCGCGCGCGCCGGCCTTCGCCTTCCGCCACAACGACCCGGGCCACCTGGCGCGCATGATCGCGCGCAACGGCCCGGGCATCGTGGTGGTGGATTCGGTCTACAGCACCACGGGCGCCGTCACCCCGCTGGTGGAGATCGTGGACGTGGCCGAGCAGAACGGCTGCATGATCCTGGTCGACGAATCCCATTCGCTGGGCACGCACGGGCCGCAGGGCGCGGGCCTGTGCGCCGAGCTGGGCCTGACGGACCGGGTGCACTTCATCACCGCCAGCCTGGCCAAGGCTTTCGCGGGCCGCGCCGGCTTTTTCACCGCGCCGGCGCACATGCGTTACTACATCCTGTGCTCGAGTTTTCCCAATATCTTCAGCTCCAGCCTGCTGCCGCACGAGATCGCCGGCCTGGCGGCCACGCTGGATGTGATCCGAAAGAGCGACGATGCGCGCGTGCGCCTGCATGCGAACACCCGGCGCCTGCGCGGCAGCTTGAGCGAACTCGGCTACCCCATCCACCAGGGCACGCAGCAGATCATCGCGCTGGAAGTCGGCTCGGAAAGCGACACCATGGTGCTGCGCGACCGGCTGGAGGAGCGCAACGTGTTTTCCTCGATGTTCTGTGCGCCGGCCACCAGCGCCAAGCGCGCCATGATGCGCATGACGCTGAGCGCCGGCCTGATGGATTCGGAACTGGACCACGTGGAGGCCGTGGCCCGCGAGATCGCGCCCATCGTGAAGCCCTGGGACTGGCCTATCGCGCGGCGCGCCCGGGCCGGCCAGGCCGACGCTTGAGCGGCTGGCCCCAGGAGTCTGCGCGGCAGAAGGAACATCCGCTGCAAAGCGATCGCAGCGGTCCATTTTTCAACGGTTTTTTGCCCCATGGCTGGGCTATGGGCCTGCAAACCCGGCAAAAACTGTCCTCGCCGGGCTCGCTTTTCGCTTCGATGCCTTCTGCCGCCCAGACTCCTAGTCCTGCAGCTGCCTCTCGCCGGAGGTGGCGATAAAGCGCTCGTGGCTGGTCATGAAGCCCGGGCTGAAAGGCTCGCCGATGGCAAAAAGGGCGGCATGCAGCACGGCCGGGCCGGAGGAGATGGCAAACGCCTGGCGCGGCTGCGGCTTGTGGCCGGAGCCCAGCGCCAGTTGCAGCTCCAGGTCTATGAGCTTTTTGCCCGCGGCCACGTCGCGCACGGTCGCGGCATCCCATCCCTGGGACTCGGTGATCTCCGCAAGCTCGCGCAGGTTGGCGGCCGGCTCCAGCTGCAGCCAGCTGGCGCTGCCCTTGCGGTCCAGTGCCAGCACGCCGAAAGGCGCGCCTATGACCACGTGCTCTATCCAGCCCTGGCGCAGCGCCAGGTTTTCGAGTTCCTGCGCGATGGCCGGTTCGCACAGCAGGGCATGCTGGTCGCGCGACAGCGTGGAGCGCCAGGTCTGCTGGTGCCGCCCGTCGGACTGGCGCAGCAGCGCCTGGATGGCGTCGGTCAGCCGCAGCCGGATTTCAGGGGACTGCTTGGGAATGAATTGCTCGATCAGCCCGCGGTTGAAGGCCGAGACGGCCAGCTGCTCGTCGGCGCGCCCGGTCAGCAGCACGCGCGCGCCCGACCAGCCCGTCAGCTCGCTCAGCACGCGCAGCCCGCTCATCGCCGGCATGGAATAGTCCACCACACAGACCTGCGTGAGCGCAAAACGCGCCGTGCCGTCCTCCCGCCAGTACTGCAGGATTTGCGGGATCAGCGCCGCGCCTTCGCGCCAGCGGTTGATGATTTCCTGCTGGCGCCAGGCGTCGGCTTCCCAGCGCGCCGGCTCGCGCAGCAGCAGTTCGATGCAGGCCACCGGGCGAAGGAAGAGCCGCACGTACCAGTCCAGGGGCATGACCTCGGCCAACATCTCAAGATAGTCAGGGTCGTCATCCAGGAAGACCACGCCTCCTGGCCGGCGGTAAAGGGAAAAGGACATGGGTGTCGTTTTAGGGAGTAATCAAAAATAGTTATACGCAAGGCGATCAAGGGGCGATGGGCAGCTCAATGGTAAAAACAGCCCCGACAGCAAACTCTGATTTCACATGAATGTTGCCACCCGCACTTTGTACCACTTGCTGGCAAAACGCCAAACCCAGGCCATGGCCCGTGCCGCGGTTGCTGGAAAAAAACGGCTTGAAAATCTGCGGCAGCAAGGCGGCGTCTATGCCCATGCCTTCGTCCGCCACGACGATGCGGCCGCGTTCCTTCAGCCGGCTCACCTCGATGCGCAGCGCGCCGGCCGGGTATTTCGAGTCGGCGGCCATCAGCGAGTGCAGGGCGTTCTTGATCAGGTTGTCCAGCACCTGCGAAAACTGCGTGGCCGAGGAGCGAAAACTGAAGTCGTCCTGAATGACGACCTTGACGCACTCGCGCTGGCGGCTCGATTGATAGGGATAGCCCACCACGACCTCCTGCACCAGCGTGCTGGCCCAGACCCGCTCGGTGTAACGCGGCAGCTGCAGCAGCTTGGCATTGGCGATCTGCGTGTCGATCTGGTGGTTCATGTTGCGCACCAGCGCGTGCAGGCGCAGCGCCAGCTTGTCCAACTGCGCCCCACGCGGGTTGTCGGGCTGGCGCTGCACCTCGAGCTGGATCGCGTCGCCCAACAGCGCGGCCGTCGACAGCGGTGTGCGAAGTTCGTGCGCCATGATGCCGATGGTGGCCAGCGTGCTGGAGAGCTGCTCGCGCCTCAGGTTGGCCGAAGACAGGTTGAGCACCAGCGCGATCGACCAGGCGAAGGCGAACACCACGGCGTGCACGGCGCGCTGCTCCGGCGGCAGCAGGGGAACCGCGGGCCCAATGGCCATGAAGGCCGCGAATGCCAGCAGCCCGCCCGTGATGGTGCCCAGCGTGGCCAGGCGCCAGTCGGTGACGTGGTAATAAATCAGCACCATGGCCGCCATGGTGGCCAGCCACACCGTGTTGCCGCCGTTGCACAGGTACATCCAGCTGAACAGCACCGGCAGCTCCAGCCAGAACACCAGGCCGAACACCCGCTGCGCCAGGCGGCTGCCCGGGTCGTGGTTGACGCGCCGCGTCATCAGGCTGTAGCCCAGCAGGCTGGCCACCACGCGCAGGGGCAGGTTTTCGTAGGGCTGCGGCAGCCAGGCCGACCAGATCCAGGCGAACAGGGCATTGCCCGAAAAAAAAGAAAGCCCCAGCCACCACAGACGCCGCGGCGATGGATGCAAAATGGGCTCCAGCGGGGCGAGTACCAGTTCCTCCCGCAGCCACTGGAGCAAGGGACGTTGTGCCAGCCACGCATGGAAGCGGGCGCTCCTCACTTTAGAACTCTCTCCAGCACGAACAGGGACCTGACTGATGATGCATTTGACATGTGACTGTATTGTCCCGGTTCTTTTTCCGTCAAGCTAATGCTGTTACCTGCCAACTTTGACAGCGTGAGCCTGGACGGCGTCATCAGCGACTGGCTGTGCGCCCTGCGCGAGTTCTCGGTCGAGGCCCTCATGGTGCTGGGGCCGGACCCCTTCGCGGGCCAGGAAGACCGGCTGGTGCTGGCCATCCATCCACCGCGCCTGCTGGACGCCGCCGAGGCCCTGGCCGAGAGCCACGACTTCGGCGCGCCCTGGCGCGACTCCGACGCGCCCCTGGTGGCCTGGCAGGACATTTCCAAATCGGCTTTCGAAAACCTGGGCCGCTGGCGCCGCCTCTGGCTGGCCCACGGCTACCAGAGCGTGGTCCGCATCGCCTTTCCCCTGACCGTGGGGCGCGCCTTCGAGTGCTACCTCTTCAGCCCGCGCCAGTGGCACGACCGCAGCGAGGCGGCTTTGCTGGCCTGGTCGGCGCTCAACATCTGGCCGCTGCTCAAGCGCGCGCTGGCCGAGGCGCGCAGCCCGCTCAGCCCGCGCGAACTCGAATGCCTGAGCCTGGCCTTCCAGGGCATGACGGCGCGTGAGAGCGGCGAGCGCCTGGCCTGCAGCGAGCGCACGGTGAACTTCCACCTCTCCAATGCCATGACCAAGCTCAGGGTCGACAACAAACTCGCCGCCATCCAGCGCGCCTGCTGGTTTGGCCTCATTTGACGCCGTGTTCCCCCAGAGCGCTCTACTGGAAAACCTTTAGGCCGGTCTACGCGGGCGGGCGCCAAACCTGTTCATAATCCGCCAAATGACCTTTCTAGCGCTTGACGTGGGTAACACCCGCCTGAAATGGGCCCAGTACGAAGCGCCCACAGCGGGCGCCAGGTTGCTGGCACAGGGTGCGGTGTTCCTCGAGAACATCGACAAGCTCGCGGAGGAGGAGTGGAATGCGCTGCCCGTGCCCACGCGCATCCTGGGCTGCATCGTCGCCGGCGACGCCATCAAGCGGCGTGTGGCCGAGCAGATGGAGCTCTGGGACGTGGCGCCGCGCTGGGTCGTCTCCAGCCCGCAGGAGGCCGGCGTCACCAACGGCTATGACCACCCGGCCCGCCTGGGCGCCGACCGCTGGGTCGCGATGATAGGCGCGCGGCATCGCCTGCTGGGGCGCGGCGTGCAAAAACCCTGTGTGGTCGTTATGGTCGGCACGGCGGTCACCGTCGAGGCCATAGACGCCTCCGGCAAGTTCCTGGGCGGCATCATCCTGCCGGGCCACGGCATCATGCTGCGCGCACTCGAGTCCGGCACGGCCGGCCTGCACGTGCCCACCGGCGAGGTGCGCGATTTCCCCACCAACACCAGCGACGCGCTCACCAGCGGCGGCACCTTCGCCATCGCCGGCGCGGTGCAGCGCATGGTGGAAAACATCACGCGCCACTGCGGCGAGATGCCCGAATGCATCATGACCGGCGGCGCTGGCTGGAAGATGGCGCCCAGCATGTCGGTGAAGTTCGAGCTGGTGGACAGTCTGATTTTTGACGGGCTACTCGAGATAGCCTCTCGCCGCTTTGCTGCGTGACATCTGAAAATCTCCTTCCAGCGGGGGCTGCGGAACTGGCTTTGCCAGGCCGCAGGCCCCGTCCCCTGCAAGGGGAGAGGAGGCTACACGAAGTGAGCCTCAACAGGGGTGAGCTATTTACTCGCCCCAGGGCAGCATCAAGGTCACGATAGACAGCTTGGCGAATTCGGGAACGAATTCGTCAATGATGCGCTGAGGCTCGGGGCACAGCGTGCTGTCGGTGATCACGCCGAACTGCACGCCGCCGCCGTAGCTCAGGATGGACACGCCCAGGCCCACGTCACCCGACTGCGGCACCCAGAACATGCTTTGCTCCAGCGTGGAGCCGCAGAACTTGAGTTTTTCGCGCGGGCCCGGCACGTTGGTCATCACCGCCGTGGTCTTTTTGGCGAACAGGTTGAGCATCACGTCCTGCGCCGGCTTGATCAACAGCCCCGCCACCGCCAGCAGGCTGAATGCCAGCAAGGGCTGGTAGCTGCCCTTGAGCGCGGCCATGCGGCGGCGCACTTCGTAGACGCGCTCGATTGGGTTGTCCACGCCTATGGGCAGCACCAACGGCACCAGGCCGAAGCGGTTGCCCAGCTTGTGCGCCTGGTCCAGCGGCCGCAAATTCACCGGTACCATGGCGCGGATTTCCTGGCCCGCCACGTCGTCGCCGAAAGTCTTCAGATATTCACCCAGCGCGCCGGCCACGCAGCTCAGCAGCACGTCGTTGATGGAGCAGTTGAGCGCCTTGCCCACGGCCTTCACTTCATCCAGCGGGATCGGGTGGCACCAGGCCACCTTTTTCGCGCCGCCGGGCTTGCCCTTGAGCCGGGTCTTGGAGTCGTCCGGCATCAGGGCCAGCGCGGCGCCGTCCTTGAGTACCTGCATCAGCACCTTGGCCATGTCGAAGGAGCCGCTCATGCCTTGCTCCATGCCTTTTTTCGGGTCGCCCAGCATGCCCAGCGAACGCGCCGCGCCTTCGCCCACCGCGCCCAGCGCCTTGACGGTGATGTCGGTGAAGGGCTTGAGCAGCGTGTCGGCGATCCAGTCTTCCGAGCCGGCGGCCGCCGCGGCTTTTTTGCGCCGCTCCGGCGGCGGCGCGCCGCCGTCGACCAGCGACATGGTCACCGAAATCAGCGCGATGCCGTCGGCGATGCAGTGGTGGATGCGCACGATCATCGCGCTGCCCTTGACGCCGTCGGGCCCGGTGTAGTCCTCGATCAGGTGGATTTGCCACAAGGGGCGTTTCGGGTCCAGGCGCTGGGTGGCCAGCTGGGCCACGCGGTCCTGCAGGGCTTGCTCCTGGTTGGCCGACTTGGGCAGTTTCTCCGGCACCACGTGGTTGGCCAGGTCGAAGTTGCGGTCCATCACCCAGGTCGCGCCGGCCGCATCTTCCATCACACGCTGCTTGAAGCGGTCGTATTTGAGCAGGCTGTTTTCGATCCGCTCACAGACCGCCGCGTGCTTCACGCCCGGCGCCAGCTGCCACACGCCCACGATCATCATCAGGTTGGCATCGTTGTCCATGCGCAGCCAGGCCGTGTCGACCTTGCTCATGCGCTCCCCTGAAATTCCCAGGGTTCCCGAGACAGCCCGCTTGACGTTCTTCTGGACGTTTTTTGCCACTTTCCGGCCGGCGGCCTGGGCGGTAACGCGTGTAACCATGAGCACTCCCGATGCAAAACTTCTGAGAATCCGCCCCGGATGGGGTAAGTTCCCTATTTTGGCGGGAACCGCCTCGCTAAGATACCGGGCAGTTACCCCAAGCACCGTCATTGGTGACCCACTTCTAAAAACGGAGATCCCTCATGTCAGACCTGAAAGCCGCCTTCGACAAAGCCATGGCCGATTCGAAAAACCTCAGCGAGCGCCCTGACAACGCCACGCTGCTGAAGCTCTACGCGCTGTACAAACAAGGCAGCAGCGGCGACAACAACGACAAGAAGCCCGGCTTCGGCGACATGGTCGCGCGCGCCAAGTGGGACGCATGGAATGGGGTCAAGGGCACGTCGCAGGACGATGCGATGCAGCAGTACATTGATCTGATTGCCGACCTGAGCTGAGTTGAGTCAAATCGGGGCTTAGCGCGGACTTGACGTCGCGACCTTCCTGTTTTTTTCTTCGATGTCGCAATCGAGTTCCTGCATTTGGCCGTTGCCTGCCTGGATTCGTTTGGGCTGAAATGGCAAAACCTTGGCCCTAGGGGCGGGGTCTGGAATGGATCCTTCACTGGTTGTTACCACAAGAGCTACCTCCGTCTCCAGTCCGCCGCTGTGCGACGCCGTCACAACTGGCCAATGCACACAATTGAACTTGGCGATGATGCCTTTCATATCGGGGAGCACTTCAATGGAGTCCGCCTGCTGTTCTCCGAGCAGCACCACCGGCGAGCGCCACAGGCGGGTGCCGGGAATGCGGATGGCACCGGGGCGTCCTGCTTCGACCAGGGGTGGTGCAGTGAGATAGATGGAAGGCGCTTTTTCCACGAAGAAGCGCAGATTTTCCATGAGATCCACATTGCCGCTGGGGCTCTGCAAGCGAATGTCAAACCGGTTGGTATCGGCCTCGGCAAACGAGCCGCAAAATTTGTCCAGGTCCTGTTGTGGCCGCAGGTCGGATTGGGCTACCCAGCAGGTTCTGACCTCCAGGTGTGCGGTCTTCCACCAGCCCGGCAAGGCAACCAGCGCACTGACCGCGTAACTTTCGGGTTGCTGCGCCTTCACAAACCCATTACCTTCGCTCGATTGCGGCAGTATGGCCCAGCCGAAGCGCGCGCGCGCGGGCTCCTGCACGCTGGAGGCTTGACTCGTTTCGGCCCAGTCCCGAAACCCCAGCACCAGCGGTGAGCGTTCCATGCCGCTGCCACTGACGGCATCACTCATCCGCATGCCGCCCTGCTGAGCACTCACCTCGGACGCATACGCACGCGCCTGCGCAAGCCGCGTGTCGTTGCCGAATACTGCATAGGTGTGGGCATAGGCTCGGCGGCACATCAACGAACGCAGTTGTTCGGCCAGACCTTGCGTATTCATCGGCTTGGGTGGAAAGCTCACCTTGATGGTTGCAGTACCGTAGTCAACTTCGAAATCGTAGAAATTCCCTAGTTCCAATGACTTCGATAGTCGGGGTGCCGCTTGCGTCGGCTGTGGGAAAATCCAGTCCATCAGGCGTTGAACTGTGGTGTTGGTCGTCTTGCATCGTCGACTTGGATCGCAATCGCAACGGTCCCCGCCAGCGTTTGCATCAATCTTTGCGCGTTGCGTTTTAAGATAGTACGCATACCATTCGGCGATCGCCTGTTTTCTCAAAAATTCAAGAGAAGCAGGTAATTCGCGCAAGGCGGCGAGTGGTTCCTCTCTCCCCGTGCATGGCCATGCTAATTCTGCTGGCGCCTGCCAGACGGTGGCCTGCATAAGCGCCGCGAGCCTTGCCAGGGAAAGTTCGTTCTTCCGGCGCTGATCGGCTGGTGGTGCTTCGCTTGCGGGGGTACCGCAGCTTATGTCCGGTCGGTTCAGTAAAACGGCCAAATCAAGTATCGCCAGCTCGGGGATCAGTAATTCAGGACACTTGACCTGGATGCTGGCCTCCTCGGCGTCCCGGTCGTCCAGGCGAATGCCAGGGTGGAGCGCGTCAAGCAGGGATACATCGCCCCGCCCCTGGGCCCGGCACAGCTGATGGATCCGTGCCGCTGCCTGCTTTCTACCTTGGGACTCGCTGGAAATTCTCTGGAGATTCAACCGGATACGCGCAATGGCAGCTATTCGTGAGCGCAATATATCTATCGGATTCGCTGTCATTGGTGCAGGTTCTTCGGGACTCGAGGCCTGTGAAGTAATTGAGGCGATTACGGCGGTCAGAGCGCGGCCAGCGTCTTGAGCGTTCTTGCTGGTGCTTTCAACCGGACCGCTGGATTTTGTCGATCTATCCATGTGCTTATAAGCCTGCGCCTCGGCTTTTTCGCGCTCCTGCGCGAGGCGTTTGGCCAGCATGGCGACTTTGCTTTCGAACGAGGAAAGCTCCCGGAGGAATTCTGCCTCCCAGTCATTTTTCAAGAGCTGGTAGTGCGCCAAGTTGGCAAGTTCGATGTAACGTTCAATGGAAAAATTGCTTTGCAATGGCGTGTTTGTAAAAGCTACTCCCTTGGAGTTTTTCAGTTTTTCAGAGATCCAGTGATTGAGTTCTTGAGCTTGATTCGCCATCAAGCGATTGGTTGAAGAACCGCCCAAGAGCGTTTTCTCGGCGCTGTTTCTGCCTCGCTCTGCAATAGACTCCAGTTCTTTTCGCCAGTCATGCAGGAGTTCTATATAAACCTTGCGTCTGTCATCGGGGCTGACGGAATGGTCATCTCTAAATTCCCTGATGCTGGCCACCAGCAGGGCTACTTTCTTGCTGCCTTTGCGCGGTAGAACTGTGGCGTTGAAGTTGAGGCGGTAGATCGAGTTTCCGTCAATGTCGTGACGATCATCCAGGACCGTCGACATGATCTTGTTCCTGATGGTTTCACGATAGTTGCTCGCCAGCACAAATTCGTCAATCGGACCAGGACTTGGAACGAGGGGTGCCGCCTGCGATTTATCCGCCGGTGGAGCGGCCGATTGGGTCTCGGCCGCTTGCCAGCCCAATTTGCGGTCGCTGGTGTAGCGGTTCTGGACGCCACGAAATCTTTCCTCCCGCAAAAGTTGGTTTGTACGCCCTAGCTGCTCAGATAGCCAGTCGGCTTCCTTGGTGCGGTCGTTCACCAGCCTGCCCCGGGTGAAGACCTGCGGCGTGTCCAGCAGAATCAGCCCTTTGGAGTCGCCACCCAACAGGCTCCAGCTCCAGGGCCAGTCGAGGTGCACTTCGTAGGCGTCCAGCCTACTTCGGACGACGTCTGGATACAAAAGCAGGAAGGCCAGAACAAGCAGTGCGCCCGTAAAGACTTTTGTCCATGTCAGTTCGATAAGTTGTCGGATGTGCCGCAACCATTGCCGAATAACAAGAACGGTCCTGGTGTTTGAGAGCCGAATGACATCGCCTGTGATCTTTCCGGGCAGGCTTTTCAGGAAGTCAAGCCGCCATGGGCTGTGCCATAACTTCTGGCGCGGACCGGTCTTGCGGTTATGCCCTATGGGTGCATGCCGCCGCGGGGTGTTGCGGGACAGGGTTCGGCGAGCCGTTCGTGTCATAGGGTTCCCCTTAGCCGCGGCAATGGCCGGCTTCCAGTTCATCCAGCACCGTCTCCAGCAAGACCTTGCGGGTCAAGCGGCAGTACAGGGTTTCGGTGGCCTTGAGGTCGCCTGTTTCGAACCATTTGTTGGCCGGAGCGCCACCGCCGCACCACTGAAACCATCGGCATTCGCGTTCGCAGGCGGCAACGCCGCTGGCGATGTCGGCAGCCGCGCCCCGCAGGCTTTCCGCTTCCAGCATGCCACTGATGCCGCCAGTATGGATATTGCCGAAATTGAAATCGTCGTAGGCAGGTGCGCGTGCGCCAGGCAGTTCCGGTGAGAAGGTCGACAAGGCGCCATCCACACCTACAGACAGCATGGCCAGGGTTTGGACCTGGGCGTTGTCACCCTTCAGGTCGGCCGGTGCCATGAGGCTGGACACAGCGCCCGCCAGTTCGCGCACCCAGGGCGGGTCTGCCATGGCCGAGCAGCGCTGGATGAAACGCCGCAGAAAGGCGGCAAAGTCCGCTTCCCTGGCTTTTCCAGCCATCGAAGACGCCACATGAGGCCCTTCGATTTCCTCGACGTTGAAGCAGATGTGGCGTATGCCTTCCGCGGCATAGAAGTCAAACAGTTCATCGGCCATGCGCAGGCTGCGAGCGCTCAGGACGCTGATCACATGGAAGGGCAACCCGGCTTCACGTACCCGCCGCAAGCCTCGCATGCCCTGTTCAAAACTGCCTTGTCCAGAGCGCCCACGCCGCCTTTCGTCGTGCACTGCTTTCGGGCCGTCTATGCTGATGCCGACCCGCGCCTGGTGTTGTCTGAAAAACTCAACCCACTGCGTGTCAATCAGCGTCCCATTGGTCTGGAATGCATGTGTGAGTTTCACCCGCGAAAGCCCGTGCGCCGCCAATACCGAAAAAGCTTGCTGGTACCAGTCGATTGGAACCACGAGGGGCTCGCCGGCATGCCAGATGACGGTGAGTTCTGGGGCCGTCAGGCCCCGTGCCAGGACTTCACGCCCGACTGCGTCCACCGTTTCCAGCGCCATGCGCCGTTTGTCGGAACGATCAGGGAGGTAACAGTAGCTGCAATCAAGATTGCAAAACGGCGTCGGCTGCAAAATGAGCAGCTTCACCTGATGCGGCGTTATCGCCTGACGATGCCGTGAAGGCGAAGCCGGCGCCCGTTTGAAGAAGGTGATGGGTTCGCTCTGCACGGGGGAATTCCGGTGCGTCGGGGCGTGGGCGGATAGCTACGATTTTCTCTAGAAGTTGCGCCAGAGATTGCCCCAATTTCTCCAACCGTTGCCCCAGTTATTCCAACCGTTGCCCCAGTTGTACCACTGACTCAGGAGGTCTGAACCGGGCTTGTCTGGCTGCAGTGCATCAGAAGAAAAATCAGTACTTCCCTGACGCATCATGCTGCTTCGCACCGCATCTATTCTCACTTGCAGGCGGTTGATATCTTCCCGCAGCTCCCTGCTTTTGGCTTGCGCTACCGGTGCAGCAAGCAGCATGCCGCCGCATGCCAGAAGCAGCACCTTTCGCGCCAAGCTCAAGATGCGTTGGATGGAAAAACGAAGGAGAAAATGTTTCATACAACCTCCCTGGGTGCAAGAGATGCTAGTCAGGTGGGTTGTAAAAACAAGTGAACTATTACCAATTTCCTCAGGTCGGAACTAGATCAGGTGCGGATTCGGGTACGAGTCGCGAAATAGACGGCTGGCGTTCCCTTTTAAGGAGTTAGTCTGCTTTGATATTGGCCAGCTTGACGATGCGCGCCCACATCTTGCGTTCGTTGTCGCCCAAGGCGGCCAGCTCGGCGCCGCTCATGACGACCGCCTTGGCGCCTTGCTCTTCGGCGCGTTTCCTGAAGTTCTCCGACTCCACCACCTGCTTGATCGCCAGCGAGAGCCGGCCTTGCAGGTCGGCGGACAGGCCCGTCGGCCCGTAGACCGCGAACCACGATGAGGCCACCAGCGGCACGCCGGCTTCGGTGGCGGTCGGCACGTTGGGCTGGGCGGCCAGGCGTGTGCGGCCGGTCACCATCAGCGCCTTGAGTTTGCCGGCGCGTATGTGCGGCAGCAGCGGCGGCGGCGTGGTGATGGTGAAGTCCACCGTGCCGGCCAGCAGGTCGTTGAGCGCCGGGCCGGTGCCGCGGTAAGGGATGTGCACCATGAAGGTCTTGGTCAGGTCCTTGAGCAGTTCGGTGGTCACGTGCTGCAGCGAGCCGTTGCCGCTGGACGCGTAATTGACCTTGCCCGGATTGGCCTTCACGTACTTGAGGAAGTCCGCGAAGTTGTCGGCCGGGAAGTTGCCGCGTACCACCAGCAGTTGCGGCGCGTCGATCAAATGGCCCAGGGGCTTGAGGTTGGTCGCCGGGTCGAAGCCCGGCACCGGCTGGATCAGCGGCGTGATGCACTGGTAGCCGGAGTACTGCACCAGCAGGCTGGTGCCGTCGGCCGGGCCGCGCGCCACCATCTGGCCGGCGATGTTGCCGTTGCCGCCGCCGCGGTTGTCCACGACCACCGTGGTCTGCAAAATTTTGCCGAGCGGCTCGGCCAGCATGCGCGCCGCAATGTCGGTGGTGCCGCCGGCCGCCGTGGGAACCACCAGCGTGATGGGCTTGCCGGCAAGCTGGGCGCGAACCGGGTTGAGCCAGGCGGCCGTGCTGAGCCCGGCAACGGTCAGCAATGTTCTGCGGGAAATGAAAGTCATGGGTTTGTCTCCAGTCGTAGTTTTAGGGTGGCCTTTTCAGGCAAGTTCGAAAATCTCTGTCAATTAATCAGGCGGAGGCAGCCCTCAGCTCGGCCACATAAGGCGGCGGTGCATGCAGGTCGGTGATGCGGCCGGCCTTGGCGACCTGGCCGGGCACCTCATGGCCGACGATGTCGGGCATTTGCCGCGCCACGTCCAGCAGTTTGCTGATGTCCATGCCGGTGTCGTAGCCCATGGCGTCCAGCATGTGGACGGCGTCCTCGCTGCTGATGTTGCCGCTGGCGCCGGGTGCGTAAGGGCAACCGCCCAGGCCGCCCAGCGAGCCGTCAAAGCGCGTGATGCCGCCCTGCACGGCGGCCAGCACATTGGCCAGGCCCATGCCGCGCGTGTTGTGGAAGTGCAGCGTCAGCTGCAGGCCGGCAAAGCGCTCTTGCAATACCTTCACTATGCGTGCCACCTGCGCCGGGTGCGCCATGCCGGTGGTGTCGCAGATCGTGAGGCCGCGCACGCGGTCCGCGCCGAAGGCGGCGAAACGGTCGCTCCAGCGCAGCACTTCCTCCTCAGCCACTTCACCTTCCATCGGGCAGCCGAAGCAGCAGGACAGCGAGACGTTGACAGGCGTGCGGCCGTCCACGTGGCGGATCACGTCCGACAGTGCGGCAAAACTTTTCTCGCGCGGCATGCGCAGGTTGGCCAGGTTGTGGGTTTCCGAGACCGACATCACGAGGTTGAGCTCGTCGGCGCGCGACTCCAGCGCGCGCTCGGCGCCGCGCAGGTTGGGCACCAGCACCGTGTATTCGACACCCGGCACGCGGCATATGCGGCCCATGACTTCCTCGGCATCGCGCAGCATGGGGATGGCCTTGGGCGACGTGAAAGACGTCACCTCGATCTTGGCGTAGCCGCAGCCGCTCAGCGCATTGACCAGCGCGACCTTGTCGTCGGTTGGGATAAAAGTAGGTTCGATCTGGAAGCCGTCGCGTGTGGCGACCTCATTGAAGAAGATCCTGGCCCCCACGCTTTTCACTTCGTGTGCCTTCGGCGTTGCGCTGCCCCTTTCACTTGCTAAAGGGGCTGTGCTTGCTTGGGGCGGCCCGGCGCGGCGCACTGCGTTTTTCATACCGCGTCCTTTCCGGCCACGATGCCTTTGTCTTTCAAGGCCTGGATCTGCGCGGGCGTCAACCCCATTTCACTGAGCACCGCATCGGTGTCCTGGCCCACCTGCGGCGCATTGCGGCGGTGGCTGCCCGGCGTGCGCGAGAGCTTGGGCACGATGCCTGGCACGGCCAGCAAGCTGCCGTCGTCCATACGCACTTCGCCGAGCATGCCGCGCGCCTGGTAGTGCGGGTCGGCGGCGATGTCGGCCACGGTGTAGATGCGGCCGGCGGGCACCGAGACCTTGTCGAGCGCGGCCAGCACCTCGTCCACCGTGAGGCCGGCGGTCCACTGGCCTATGGCTGCGTCGATTTCTTCCACGCGTGCCACGCGGCCGGCGTTGTCAGCCAGGGCCGGGTCGCTTCCCAGATCATTGCGGCCTATGGTGGCCATCAGGCGCTTGAAGATGCTGTCGCCGTTGCCGGCCACCAGCGCGTAGCCGCCGTCCTTGCACAGGTAGGCATTGCTGGGCGCGATGCCGGGCAGGGCGCTGCCGGCCGCGCCACGCACCGCGCCGAAAGCGCTGTATTCGGGCAGCAGGCTTTCCATGCAGTTGAAGACCGCTTCATAAAGCGCCACGTCGATCACCTGGCCCTTGCCGGAGCGCTGGCGCTCCTGCATGGCCAGCAGAATGCCGATCACGCCATGCAACGCGGCCAGCGTGTCGCCAATGCTCACGCCCACGCGCACCGGCACGCGGCCCGGCTCGGCCGTCAGGTGGCGCAGGCCGCTCATGGCCTCGGCGACCACGCCGAAGCCCGGCTTGTCGCGGTAAGGGCCGGTCTGGCCGTAGCCGCTGATGCGCAGCATGATGAGGCGCGGGTTAAGCGCCAGCAGTTCCTCGGGCCCCAGGCCCCAGCCCTCCATCGCGCCGGGGCGGAAGTTCTCGATCAGCACGTCAGCATCGGTAGCCAGCCGGCGCACAATGTCCTGCGCCTCGGGGCTTTTGAGGTCCAGCGCCACGGAGCGCTTGTTGCGCGACTGCACCTGCCACCACACCGAGGTGCCGTCCTTGAGCAAACGCCATTTGCGCAGCGGGTCGCCCGCGCCCGGAGTTTCGATCTTGATGATGTCGGCGCCGAAGTCCGCCAGCGTCTTGGCCGCGAAGGGCCCGGCGATCAGTTGGCCCAGCTCCAGCACTTTGAGGCCGGCGAGCGGGCCGGAGGCGGCGGGGACGGGAAGGGATTGTTCAGTGGCCATGGCCGGCAGTGTGCCGCCCGCGGCCCGCCCCGTCCATTACCGCTTTGGGGCCCTGGCTTTCGCGTTTTGCGAAGGCTGGGCGCCTTTCGCTTTCGACTTGCCAGGCCCGGAGGGTGCCACCAGAAAGTCCACCAGCGCCGCAACGGCCGCATCAGGCTGCCCCGCCATGGTGGCCGCCAGCAGGCGACGCTGGGCCCAGGCGTCGGCCAGCGGCCGCCAGCCCAGCTTCATGCTTTTGATGATGGGCAGGGTGGCGCCTTTGGGCAGGATGGCCACGCCCAGGCCCGAGGCCACCATGTGGCAGACTGCGTCAAAGCTGCGCACCTGCATGCGCAGCTTGAGCGGCCGGTTCGCGGCCAGTGCGGCCTGCTGCTGCTTTTGCAGCATGGCGGCGCCGGCCGTCAGGCTGATCCATTCCTCGTCGAGCGCATCGGCAAAGGCCAGCGGCGTCTGGCCCGCCAGCGCGTGGCCGGCCGGCAGGATCAGCACCAGCTCGTCCTCGCGAAAGAGGCGCGTGTCCAGCCCCGTGGTGTCCGGGCCCTCGACAAACACCGCCGCGTCGGCCCGGCCTTCGCGCAAAGTGGCGACCACGGCTTCGGACACCTGCTCTTCCAGGTCTATGTGCACCTGCGGGTGCAGTTCGCCGTAGCGCGCCAGCAGCGGCGGCAAAAACTGGCTGATGGCGGCGCTGCTGGCGCACAGGCGTATGTGGCGCGCGGTGCCGCGCCGCAGGTCCGCCAGCTCGCCGCCCAGCTGCTCCATGGTTTGCAGCAGGGTCAGGCCGTGCTTGACGAAGACGCGGCCGGCGGCGGTGGGCAGCAGGCCGCGCGCATGGCGCTCGAACAAGGCCTCGCCCAGCGCGTCTTCCAGTTCGCGGATGCGCCGGCTGGCCGCGGCCAGTGCCAGGTGCGAGTCGCGCGCCGCCGCGGTCAGGCTGCCGGTCTGCGCGCAGGCCACCGCCAGGCGCACGGACACCAGGTCGAAGCGGGCGAGGTTGTAGTTCACGCTGAGAGGCGGGCCTGAGGCCTGAAGGGCCGTGAAGGGCTCAGGCGCTTTTCTTTTTGGCCGGCGCTTTTTTGGCGGCGGGCTTCTTCGCGAGCAGCGCGTCCAGGTTTTTCACGATCTCGGTTTCTATGGTGTCCTTGAAGGCACCCAGCAGGAAGCCCAGCTTGGCGTTGAACTCAAAGCTGTCCTTGGTGACGGCCAGCGTGCCGTTGACGCCGGAGCGCGTGAAACTCACCAGGTCCTCGGTCTTGCCCTCTTCGTAGGTGCATTCCATGTCGAATTTTTCTTCGGCCTGCTCGGCCCACTTGAAGGCGATCTTGCGCGCTTCGGCAAGGCCCAGGGTGTGTTCGCGCAGGATCTGGATGTCAGCCATGGGAAGTCTCCGTGTTGATGTTGTTGTGCATGTCCAGCGCTTTGCGGCGCTCGTCTTTGGGCAGCCTGGCCAGCCCTTTGACCGCATCATAAAACCGTTGCCAGTCGCGGCCCTCGCGCTCGAACAGGGCCTCGAAACCGGGCACCAGCTCATCATAGGCGGCCTGCGCGCCGAAGGCCGCGTTGTTGGCGCGCGCCACCCAGGGGTCGTAGCCCGCGAAGCCGCCCCAGGAGGCCTTGAGCGCCGCGTAGCCGTCGCGAAAGCGCTGAAGTGCCTGGGCCTTCAGCGCCGCCTGCCCGGCCTTGCCGGCATCCGTCGCCGGCTTGTTCCTGTAGACATCAGCCAGTTCCAGCCGTGTGGCCAGCGCCAGCGCGCGGAACTGCCGGCGCCTGTCGTCGAACTGGAGATAGTCCTGGCGGGCTTTGCCGTTGCCCCGCGCGGCCTCGCTGTCCAGCCAGCGCTGGCTGCCCAGGCGCTCGACGGCGGTGGCGAAGGATTCGTTGAACATGGTGTCGCCGCTGGCGTAGACCACCTGGTGTGCGAGTTCGTGAAAGATCAGCCGCGCGAGTTCTCCCTCGGGGTAGCCGATGAAGGTGTTGAGCAGCGGGTCGCCGCCGGCCCAGTTCATCCAGCCCAGCGTGGAATAGGCGGGCACGCCGTAGACGCTGGTCTCCAGCCCCTGGGCCTTGAGGCTTTCGGCCTCGGCGCGCGCCTCGGCTTCGTTGAAATAGCCGCGGTAGCCCACGCAGCCCGTGACCGGGAAACACCAGGTCTTGAGCGTCAGCGAGAACTCGGGCGCGGCCACCACGTTCCACACGACGGCGCTGCGGTGCAGGTCGGCATACCGCCGGTAGCTCGGGTTGTCGGGCAGCTTGAGTTCGCTCACGGCGAAGCTGCGTATGCGCTGCGACAGCGCCAGCCGGCTTTTGAGCTGTTCGGAGGCCTGGGCGTCGCTCAGCCAGTCGTCGACAGGCCGTGCCGCGTTGAGCATCTGCATGTGGCCGCTGACCGACTGCCAGTAGTAGCCCAGGTCGGCGCAGCCCGCCAGGCCCAGCGTCGCGGCCAGCGCCACGGCCAGCGTTCGTTTCAGCGTGCTGCGTTTCACCGCGCAATCCGGTCAGGCGGCCTGCGCCTCGCGCTGCACCTGCACCAGGCAGTCATAGAACACCGGGCCGCGGCCCATGTCGGTCAGGTGCTGGCTGGTGAGTTCATTGACGTTGGTGCCGTCCAGGCCCAGCTTGCGCCACCAGATGCCCAGGCCGTTGACGACGCCGGGCCGGGCCCGCGCGGACACCTCGGCCTTGGCGCGGTACTCGCCGCGCTGGTTGAAGACCTTGACGACGGCGCCCGTGGTGATGCCGCGCGCGGCGGCGTCGTCGGCGTGGATTTCCAGCACCGGTTCGGCCTCGATGTCGCGCAGGCTTTTGACGTTGACGAAACTGGAGTTCAGGAAGTTGCGCGCCGGCGGCGAGATCATGGCCAGCGGGAATTCGTCGGACGTGCCCGCGGCTTCATGGTTGGGCACGTGGCCGGGCAGGCCGTCCGCGCCTTCGGCCGCCAGCCGCGCGCTGAAGAATTCGCAGCGGCCCGAGGCCGTCGGGAAATTGCCTTCGGCAAAAGGCGCATCGGGCAGCTCCAGCGTGGCAAAGCCTTTGTCCAGCAGTTGCTGGAAGTCCACCTTGTCGCCGAAGACCGCGCGGCACAGCTGCTCGTCGCTGTCGGAAAAACACGGCTCGGCCAGGCCCATGTGGGCGGCCAGCTCGCGGAATATCTGGGTGTTGGGCTTGGCCTGGCCCAGCGGCGCGATGGCCGGGCGGTTCAGCAGCGCGTCGGTGTGGCCGTAAGAGCCGTGCACGTCCCAGTGCTCAAGTTGTGTGGTGGCCGGCAGGATGTAGTCGGCGTAGTCGGCGGTGTCGGTCTGGAAGTGCTCCAGCACCACGGTGAACAGGTCTTCGCGCGCAAAGCCCTGCACCACCTTGCCCGATTCCGGCGCCACCGCCACCGGGTTGCTGTTGTAAACGATGACGGCCTCGACCTGGGGGCCGAACCGCAGCGAGGCCGGCTCCAGCAGCGCGTTGCCTATGGTGCTCATGTTGATGGTGCGCGGCTGCCGGCCGCCCAGCAGCTCGGGCTTTTGCAGCGCCGCCTTGTCCACCGGGAACTGGCCGGAACTGCTGAGCAGCACGCCGCCGGCGCGGTGCCGCCAGGCGCCCGTCAGCGCCGGCAGGCAGGCGACGGCGCGGGCCGCATTGCCGCCGCCGTGCACGCGCTGCATGCCGTAGTTCAGGCGTATGGCCGCGGGTTGTTGCTTGAGCATGCATTCACCGTAGTCGCGCGCCAGCGAGCGGATCTGTTCGGCCGGCACGCCGCAGACGGCGGCGGCGCGTTCGGGGCTCCACTGCAATGCGCGCTCACGCAGCCCGCCGTCCGGCGATTCCCAGCCCAGGGTGTGGCGCGCGATGTAGTCGTGGTCCAGCCAGTCGTGGTTGATCAGCTCGTGCATCAGCGCCAGCGCCAGCGCGGCGTCGGTGCCGGGCAGCAGCGCGATGTGCTCGTGGCATTTTTCGGCGGTTTCGCTTTTGCGCGGGTCTATGCAAATGAGTTTGGCGCCGTCGCGCTTGGCCTGCTGCGCATAACGCCAGAAATGCAGGTTGCTGCCGATGGAGTTGCTGCCCCAGATGATGATGAGTTTGGACTCGGCGAAAAATTCCACCCGCATGCCGACCTTGGCGCCCAGCGTTTGCACCAGGGCCTCGCCGCCGGCCGATGAGCAGATGGTGCGCTCCAGCAAGGACGCGCCCAGCCGGTTGAAGAAACGCCCGGCCATGCTTTCGCCCTGCACGTAGCCCATGGTGCCGGCGTAGCTGTAGGGGAGGATGGCTTCGGGGTCGCGCGCGGCGATGGCCTTGAGGCGCGCCGCGATGTCGGCCAGCGCCGACTCCCAGCTCACCGGCTCGAACTGCCCGCTGCCCTTGGGGCCGCTGCGCTTGAGCGGCCGCAGCAGGCGCTCGGGGTGGTAGGTGCGTTCGGTGTAGCGCGAGACCTTGTTACACAGCACGCCGCCGGTGTGGGGATGCTCGGGGTTGCCCTGCACGCGGGTGGCCACGCCGCCTTCCACCGTGGTCAGCAGCGAGCAGGTGTCGGGGCAGTCGTGCGGGCAGGCACCCAGCACCTGGTGGGCGGCCGGCTTCGCGCCCGCATCAGGGTTAGCGATAGGGGAGATGCTGATGGTATTGCTCATGGTAAGACTTTATATTGACAGGCATAGCGGCACACCGGGGGAGACAACATGACAACAACAATCAAGGTCGCGGGGGCATTGCGCGCCTTTGCCAGAATCACGATGGTAGCGGCCTTCGCCGCCCTGGCCGCGGCAGGGGTCAAGGCCCAGGACGGGGTCAGCAAGACCGCCATCAGCCTGGGTCAGTCGGTGGCGATGACCGGGCCGGGTGCCACGCTGGCGCTGCCCTTCGCGCAGGGCGCGCGCCTCTACTTCGACCGCGTCAACGCGGGCGGCGGCATCAACGGCCGCAAGATCGAGCTCAGCACGCTGGACGACATGGGCAAACCCGACACCGCGGTGGCCAACACCAAAAAGCTGCTGGAGCAGAAGGTGTTTTCGTTGTTTGGTTATTACGGCTCGCCGCAGGTCACCGCCGTCAATGCGCTGCTCAAGGACACCGACGTCCTGCTGTTCGCGCCCATGGCCGGCGCCGACGAGCTGCGCGGCTCGCTCTACCCCAATGTCTATTCGGTGCGGCCCGGCTATTCGGAAGAAGCCGCCGTGATCACGCGCCATGCGGAAACCCTGGGCATGCGCAAGCTGGCCATCCTGCATGCCAAAGACCCGGAGTCGCTCGCGGCGCTGGATTCGGCCGAACGCACCATGGGCGGCCTGGGCGCCAACCTGGTGGCCAAGTCGGCGCTGTCGGGCGGCAGTGTCGCCTCCAGCGTGGACCAGGTGCTGGACAAGAAACCCGAGTCGGTGCTGGTGATCAGCGACGCCGCGGGCGCCGCCAGTGCGATACGCGACCTGCGCGCCAAGGGCTTTCGCGGGCCGGTCTACGGCTTTTCCACCACCGGCGAAAGCCTGCTGGCCGAGCAGCTGGGCGCGGCCGGCGCCGGCGTGGTGGTGGCGCGCGTGACGCCCAAGTCGGACAACGCCAAAAGCGTGCTGGTGCGTGAACTGCAGGCCGACGCCCTGGCGGCCAAACTCGGCAAGTCCAACGTCTACATGCTCGAAGGCTATATCGCCGCCTGGACCTACACCGAAGCCTTGCGCAAGGTCGGCAAGGACCCCACCCGGGCCAAGCTGCGCAAGGCGCTGGACAGCCTGCAGGACCTGAACCTGGGCGGTTTTCGCATCCACTTTGACGGCGACCGCGTGGGCTCCAGGCTGGTGGAACTGAGCCTGATCGACGGCACCGGGCGGGTGCGCGAGTAGCGGCGGCAAGGCGGTGTGTTGGGTGGACGCCGCAGAAGCTGACAAATTGCTGGCAATCCAGCCGCTGCGGACGGCAAAAGTTGTGATCTATCTCACAGGGTTTCCTGCTGTTACGAAAGAGGTAACCAGTCTGTAAGTTGTGTCGCGAGAATCAAGCCATGAACCTTACGCGCAGAAAATTCTCCATCGCCGCCGGCGCTTCCATGCTGGCCGGTTTCAACGTCGCCCATGCCCAGGCCGACAAGATCATCCTGGGCCAGTCGGCCGCCTTCACCGGCCCGGCCGCGCAGTTGGGCATCCAGTTCTACCAGGGCGCAAAAGTCTATTTCGACCAGGTCAACGCCCAGGGCGGCGTCGGCAAGCGCCTGATCGAGATCCGCAACCTCGATGATGGCTACGAACCCGACCGCTGCGCCGAAAACACCCGCAAGCTGATCGCCGACGACGTGTTCGCGCTGTTCGGCTACATCGGCACACCCACCAGCATCGCCGCGCTGCCGTTGGCCACCAAGGACAAGGTGCCCTTTTTCGCCCCCTTCACCGGCGCCATGGCGCTGCGCGACCCGTTCAACAAATACGCCTTCCATGTGCGCGCCTCGTACAACGACGAGACCGGCCTGATTGTCAAACAGCTGACCAGCCTGGGCCTGAAAAAAATCGCCGTGTTCTACCAGAACGATGCCTACGGCAAGGCCGGCCTGGACGGCGTCACGCTGGCCCTGTCGGCGCAGAACCTCAAGCCCGTGGCGCAGGCGACGGTGGAGCGCAACACGGTGAATGTGGCCGCAGCGGTCAAGACCCTGGTCGCCGCCGGGCCCGACGCGGTGGTGCAGATCGGCGCCTACAAGGCCTGCGCGGCCTTCATCCGCGAGGCCCGCAAGGCCGGCTACGGCGGCACCTTCTACAACGTGTCCTTCGTCGGCACGCAGGCGCTGGCCGACGAGCTCGGCAAGGACGGCGCGGGCGTGGTGGTGTCGCAAGTCATGCCTTCGCCCTACAACACGGCGCGCCCGATTGCGCGCGAGTTTGTCGATGCGGTGAAAGCGGCGGGCAAGGACGCCCAGGCCAACTTCTCCAGCATGGAGGGTTATGTGGCCGCCAAGGTGATGGTCGACGGCCTCAAGCGCGGCGGCGCCAAGATCAGCCGCGAGTCCTTGATCAGCGGGCTGGAGGGCATGGGCAGCCAGTCGCTGGGCGGTTTTTCCGTGTCCTTCTCGCCGACGGACCACGTGGCGTCGAGCTTTGTGGAGCTGTCGATGCTGACCGGCGACGGCCGCGTTAGAACTTAACTCCCCCCGAAGCGGCCTGCGGCCGCCCCGTACCGCCGCCAGAGGCGGCGGCTCTTCCGAGCCGTCCAAGCCTGCGCGGGCAGGCTTGGAGCCGCGGCTCTCAGCCCCTCAAGGGGGCGCCACTGGCGGCCCGGCAAAGCCGGTTCCGCGGTGGCCCCGCGTGAAGCCCGCCCTTTAGCGAAGTTCGCTCGTTTTCGTCAGGCCTGCCATGAACTCCTGGCAACGCGCCAGCTGCTCCAGGCTCACAAACTCGTCGGGCTGGTGCGCCTGGGTGATGCTGCCGGGGCCGCACACCACGGTGGGAATGCCCGCACCCTTGAAGATGCCCGCTTCGGTGCCGAAGGCGACCAGCGTGGTTTCCCGGCTGCCGGCCAGGCGCTGCGCCAGTTTGGTCACGTCGTCGCCGGCCGAGCCCAGGAAGGCCGGCACTTCGCAAATCGTTTCAAAGCTGAAGCCCGCGTCGGGCGCGACTTTTTTCATCGCCGGTTGCGCGCGTTCGGCGTAGGCCCGTATTTCCTGCTGCATGGCCAGCGCGTCGGCGCCGGGCAGGTTGCGGAATTCATAGCGGAACTCGGCGTCGCGCGGCACCACGTTGTCGGCGATGCCGCCGTGGAACTGCCCGACGCTGGCGGTGCTGAAGGGCACGTCAAAACCCTCGTAGCGCGGCTCGTTGGCCTCAAAGCCCTCGGCCATGTCGCGCAGCTTGCCGACCACGCGCGCCGCCATCTCGATGGCATTGACCGACTGCGGCGTGAGCGAGGAGTGCGCCTCCTTGCCGCGCACGCAGCATTTGTAGCGGTAGACGCCCTTGTGCGCGGTGGCCGGCACCATGCTGGTGGGCTCGCCCACGATGCAGGCCAGCGGCGCGATGCCGGCGTCCTTCATGTCGGCGATCAGCCCGCGCACGCCCAGGCAGCCGACTTCCTCGTCATAGCTCAGAGCCAGGTGCACCGCGAAGGGCGCCTGGCTGTTCAGGAAATCACCGGCGTGGGCCAGCGCCATGCCGATAAAACCCTTCATGTCGCAACTGCCGCGGCCGTAAAGCCTGCCGCCCTCGATGGCGGCAGACAGCGGGTCCAGCGTCCAGTCCTGGCCGTCCCAGGGCACGGTGTCGGTATGGCCCGAGAGGATGATGCCGGCCGGCTTGCCCTCGCCCAGCGTGGCGAACAGGTTGGCCTTGGTCTTGCCGGCATTGGTGGTGATGCGGCTGGCCACGCCCAGCCGGGCGAGCTCGTCGCGCACGAAATGGATCAGTTCCAGGTTGCTGTTGTCGCTGACCGTGTTCATGCGCACCAGGGCCTGGATCAATTCCAGGGCGCGGGGCGAGACGGCGGGCAGGGTGGCGGGAGTGGGGGCGAGGGTGGGGGAGGGTGCGAAGGACATGGCTTCATTCTGGCCGTATTCGGGAATGTCCGTGGCCTGCCCGTCAGTTATGCTTGAAGCCCGCTTCCCCACGGGGTGTTTCCCCCCTTCCTGATGGCATCTTCGTCCTCCTCCCCGCTGGCCCTGGTTCGCCTCATGCGGCCGCACCAGTGGCTCAAGAACGTCTTCGTCTTCGCCGGCCTGGTGTTCAGCCAGAACTGGCGCGACACCACGCTGGACTGGCGCGTCTTCTACGCCTTTGCGGCGTTTTGCTGCCTCTCCAGCATGGTCTACATCATCAACGACTGGCATGACCGCGCCAGCGACGCCCTGCACCCCACCAAACGGAATCGCCCCCTGGCCAGCGGCGCCGTGGCGGTGCCCGTGGCGCTGGTGCTGGCCGGCCTGCTGCTGGTCGCGGGCCTGCTGCTGGCGGCGGGCAACCGCACGCTGCTGCTGCTGCTCGCGGCCTATGTGGTGCTGAACCTGGCGTATTCGTGGCGGCTCAAACAGGTGCCGGTGGTCGACGTGTCCATCATTGCCTCGGGTTTCATGCTGCGCCTGCTGGCCGGCACCGTGGCCGTCGGCATACCGCCCTCGCGCTGGCTGCTGCTGACCGGCATTTTTGTGGCGCTGTTCCTGGGTTTTGCCAAACGCAAGGCCGAGAGCTTCCATGAGGAAGCCAGCCGGCGCGCCGTGATGGCCCACTACCCGTCCGCCCTGCTGGACACCTTCATGGCCGTGACCATGACCGCCACGCTGACCACCTACAGCCTGTTCGCCACCAGCCCCGAAGCGCAGCTGCAGCACGGCGAACGCCTGCTCTACACCGTGCCGGTGGTGATCTTCGGCATGCTGCGCTACACCTACCAGGTGCACCGCGGCCACGGCGAAGACGTGGCGCGCGACATGCTGCGCGACCCCTGGATACTGGGAGCCGGCGTGTTGTGGCTGGCCATCTTCCTGAGCCACCGGCTGTGAACCCTTCACCCGCCCCGTCCACGCCGGCCGCGGCGGGCGGCCTGCCCTTCAAGCGCCTGCTGCTGGTGCTGGGCGTGGTGGCGACGGCCTACGCGGCCGCGTTGCTGGTCTGGGGCGACAGCCCCAAGGCCTCGCTCGCGCTGCTGTGGTCCTGGACGGGCGCGCAGGCCGCGGGCCTGTGCCTGCTCAATTACCTTTTGCGCGGCCTGCGCTGGCGGCTCTGGATGGCGCACTACGGGCGGCATTTCGGCTGGCTGCAGGGCTTGCGCCTTTACCTCGCGGGTTACGCCTTCACACCCACGCCCGGCAATGTCGGCGAGGCGGCGCGCGGCCTGATGCTGGCGCGCCAGCCCTTGGGCGCCGGGCAAAGCCTGGCCATCTTCGGTGCCGAACGCCTGGCCGACCTGCTGTGCCTGCTGCTGTTGTGCCTGCCGGCCGCCGGCTGGGTGCTGCGGCATCCCGCGACGCAGGCCGCGTCCACCCTGATAGGCGGCCTGCTGGCCGCCGCGGCGTTGGTGCTGGTGGTCGCGTTGGGCCTGCTCGTCAAACACCGGGCCCGGCTTTTCGCGCGCCTTCCCTGGTTGCAGGAAGCCTGGCACTGCCTGGCGCTGCGCCCATGGCTCTGGCTGGGGCTGACCCTGACGGCCTGGGCGGCGCAGGGCATCGCCGTCTGGCTGATCTGCCGCGGCATGGGCGTTCAGGTTGAGCTGCTGACGGCGGCGGGCTTTTATGCCGTCGCCATGGTGGCCGGCGCGTTGTCGGCACTGCCCGCCGGCCTGGGCGGCACCGAGGCCGTGCTCACGGGCCTGCTGGTGGCCCAGGGCGCGACACCCGCCGCGGCGCTGGCCGTCACCGTGCTGGCGCGGCTGCTGACGCTGTGGCTGGCCGTGGCCATCGGCGTGCTGGCCTTGCTTTATAGTGCGGCCATCCGCAAGGAAATCAGCTTTCGCTAGCCCGCGCGCGGCTTTCCCGCCTTCTGCTTTTGCGTTGCCGCCGGCCCCGTTCCCCCTTCGAGTCTTCATGTCCCAGAACCCTGATTCCGCCGCCTTTCCTGTTTCGCTGAGCCGCTGGCTGCTGGCCGCCGGCCTGCTGTCGCTGCTGCTGCGTTTCTGGGTTTCCGTGAGCTTCCCCATCACCGGCGACGAGGCCTTCTTCTATTGGTGGGGTGTGTACCCCGCCTGGGGCTATTCAGACCACCCGCCCATGGTGGGCTGGTTGATCGCGCTGATGCGCGCCACCCTGGGCGACAGCCTCTGGTCGATTCGCCTGCCCATCGTGCTGCTGCCGCTGGCGCTGGGCGGGGCGTTGTGGTGGGCCCTCAAGCCCGTCGACAAGGTGCGCGCCGCCTGGGCCGTGCTGTTTTTCTGGCTCGCGCCGCTGAACTGGCTCAACACCCTGATCACCACCGACACGCCGCTGATCTTCTGGTCGGCGCTGTCGGCCGCCGCGCTGTTGCGCGCCGAGCGGCGCGCGCAGATGGACCGCGCCGCCTGGGGCCTGTATGCGCTGTCCGGCGTGTTCCTGGGCTGCGCTTTCCTGTCCAAGTATTTCTCGGTGGTGCTGGGTTTCAGCTACCTCGTGTACTTCGTGCTGTACCGCCGTGAGCGGCTGGCGGGTTTTGCCCTGCTGGTGCTCTGCGCCTTGCCCGGCCCGGCCATCAACATCGCCTACAACATGTCGCACGGCTGGTCCAACATCATGTTCAATGTGTACAACCGCAATGAAGATGCCGCCTTTGAATGGCGCAAGCCGCTGACCTATATCGGCATGATGGTCTACCTGATCACGCCGGTCGCGGTGTGGATGGCCATTCGCTACCGCCAGGCGCTGCTGGCGGCGGCGCGCTCGCAGCGCCTGCTGGCCTGCCTGGTGGTGGTGCCGCTGCTGTTCTTCGCGCTGCTGTCGGCCAAAAAAGTGATTGGGCTGCACTGGGTGCTGTCCTTCTACCCCTTTGGTTTTGCCTTCCTGGCCTTTGCCCTGCCGGCCGACAGGCTCAAGGCCTGCGCCAAGGGGCTGGCGGTGTTCGCCGGCTTGCATGTGCTGGTGGTGGCCGGGCTGTACATGACCACGCTGGACACCTGGCGCAGCACCAAGCTCTACCCGCAAATCGTCCGCAGCTATAAGACCGCCGAGATGCTCAAGCAGGTCACGGTGCCCGGTGCGGTGCTGATGGGCGAGGCCTACACGCCGGCCTCGATTTTCGGGTTTGAGCGCCGCCAGTACATGCCGGTCTTCGGCGTCGGCAAATTCCACGCGCGCCAGGACGACATGCTGGTCGATTTTTCGCTCTACCAGGGCAAGACCATACGCGTCATCCTCGCCGACAAGCCGCGGCTGGAGGAGTTTGCGCCTTACTTCGCCTCGGTGCGGGTGCTCAGCTTCGAGCAGAGCGGCGTGCCTTTTTATGCCGTTGAAGGCACGGGCTTCAACTACCAGGCCTACCGCGAAGGCGTGCTCGGCACGGTGTTCAAGCGCTACTTCAACATCCCCACATGGCTGCCCATGACGGGCTGCCCTTTCTGCGAACGCTACTGCGGCCAGGTGCGATGCCCGAGGTAAGCGTGCCCGCCGCCGGCACTGTCGTCGCGGCTTTTGACTTCGACGGCACGCTGACGCGGCGCGACACCTTCACGGTTTTCCTCGCGCGCGGCCTGGGCTGGCCGCGTTTTGCCTGGGCGCTGTTGCGCTGCTCGCCCTGGCTGGCCGGCTATGCGCTGCGCCTGGTGCCCAACAACGTGGCAAAAGCCAAACTGATGCAAGCCACGCTTGCGGGCCGCAGCGTGGCTGAAATGGAAGACTGGACCACGCGCTGGCTGGCTCAGGATTTCCCCGGCCAGCTGCGCGAAGACGCCATGGCGCGCCTGGCCT
>NZ_CALROB020000034.1:0-58290 GCF_943369675.1 Polaromonas sp. YR568
GTTCGCAAAAGCCCGTCTGGCTAGGCGCGCTGCCGCATACAGTGCACCAGCACGGCAAGGCAGCGCAACAACGCCAGGCGGGCTTTTGCGAGCGCCCTCTAGGGGTTGCCCATGACGCAAAACTACCTAAGGGTCTGACCCGGTATCGCCTCTATGGGCGGATAGCTAGGATGACCACCTGTGTTTCACGGGCCTATGCCCGCGGCTGCATACCTGCCGCGGCCGCCCTGGCGCCCCGTGATCCAACCCCCTTACCTGCCGGAGAGCAATTTGCCAGTGGAGTTCATTCTCGAAACACGGGGACTGACCAAGGAATTCAAGGGATTCGTGGCCGTCAACAACGTGGACCTCAAGGTCCAGCGCGGGCATATCCACGCGCTGATCGGGCCCAACGGCGCCGGCAAGACCACCTTCTTCAACCTGCTGACCAAATTCCTCACGCCGACGCGCGGCAGCATTGTTTACAACGGCACCGACATCACCTTTGAGCAGCCCGCGCAGACCGCGCGCCGCGGCATCGTGCGCTCCTTCCAGATCTCGGCCGTGTTCCCGCACATGACGGTGCTGGAAAACGTGCGCGCGGCGCTGCAGCGCAACCTGGGCACCTCCTTCCATTTCTGGAAAGCCGAAGACACACTGTTCCATCTGCATGATCGCGCCCGCGAACTGCTGGCCGAGGTCGACCTCAGCGACTTTGCCGACGAGCTGACGGTGAACCTGCCCTACGGCCGCAAGCGCGCGCTCGAGCTCGCCACCACGCTGGCGCTGGAGCCCGAACTCATGCTGCTCGACGAACCCACCCAGGGCATGGGCCACGAGGACGTGGACCGCGTGACGCAGCTGATCAAAAAAGTTTCAGTGGGCCGCACCATCCTGATGGTCGAGCACAACATGAACGTGGTGTCGTCCATCGCCGACCGCATCACGGTGCTGCAGCGCGGCGCCATCATTGCCGACGGCCCCTATGCCGAAGTGGCAAAAAATCCGCTGGTGATCGAGGCCTATATGGGCACCGCCAACACCGAACTCCAAGGGGCTCACTGATGACGAAAGAGCTCCTCAAGTTAGAAGACCTCAACGCCTGGTACGGCGAGTCGCACATCCTGCATGGCGTGAACCTCAGCGTCAATGAAGGTGAAGTCGTGACCTTGCTGGGCCGCAATGGCGCCGGCCGCACCACCACCATGCGCGCCATCGTCGGCATGACGGGCACGCGCAAGGGCTCCATCAAGATCAATGGCGAAGAAGCCATCAAGCTGGCGCCGCACAAGGTGGCGCGGCTGGGCGTGGGCTATTGCCCCGAAGAGCGCGGCATTTTTGCCAGCCTCACGGCCGAAGAAAACCTGATGCTGCCGCCCACCATAGGCCCGGGCGGCATGAGCCTGGACGAGATCTACGCGATGTTCCCCAACCTCAAGGAACGCGCCAGCAGCCCCGGCACGCGCCTGTCGGGCGGCGAGCAGCAGATGCTGGCCGTCGCGCGCATCTTGCGCACCGGCGCGCGCCTCTTGCTGCTCGATGAAATCTCCGAAGGCCTGGCGCCCGTCATCGTGCAAAAACTCGCCGAGATGATCCTCACGCTCAAGGCCAAGGGTTACACCATCGTGCTGGTCGAGCAGAACTTCCGTTTCGCCGCGCCGCTGGCCGACCGTTTCTACGTCATGGAGCACGGCCGCATCGTCAAGCAGTTTGCGCAAAGCGAGCTGGCCGGCAATATGGGCATGCTGCAGGAATACCTGGGCGTCTGACGCCTGAACTACGCCCGGATCCATTTCAATCCCTTCGATTTCCCCACCCAAGTTCACCCCCATCCATAACAGGAGACAACCATGAAACTCAAAGCACTTGTTGCCGCACTCGCCCTCGGCCTGACCGGCGCCGCTTTTGCGCAGAACACCGGCCCGATCAAGATCGGCATCATCACCGACATGTCCAGCCTCTACGCCGACATCGACGGCCCCGCCGGCGCGGAAATGCTCAAGTGGGCCGTGCAGGACTTCGGCGGCAAGGTCCTGAACCGCCCCATCGAAGTGCTGAGCGCCGACCACCAGAACAAGGCCGACGTCGCATCGTCGAAAGCCCGTGAGTGGATCGACAAGGACGGCCTGCAGATGCTGATTGGCGGCACCAACTCCGGCACGGCGCTGGCCATGTCGAAAGTCACCACCGAAAAGAAGAAACCCTTCATCGCCATCGGCGCCGGCTCCGCCCGCCTGACCAATGAAGACTGCTCGCCCTACACCGTGCACTACGCCTACGACACCGTGTCGCTGGCCAAGGTGGCCGGTTCCGCGCTGGTCAAGGCCGGCAACAAGAGCTGGTACTTCCTGACCGCCGACTATGCCTTCGGCTACTCGCTCGAAGGCGATGCCTCCACCGTGGTCAAGGCCAACGGCGGCACCGTCGCCGGCACCGTGCGCCACCCGCTGAACGCCTCCGACTTCTCGTCCTTCCTGCTGCAGGCGCAGTCTTCCAAGGCACAGATCCTGGCCCTGGCCAATGCCGGCGGCGACTTCACCAACGCCATGAAGGCCGCCAAGGAATTCGGCATCGGCAAGACCATGAAGGTTGCCGGCCTGCTGGTGTTCATCAACGACGTGCACTCCCTGGGCCTGGCCAACACCGAAGGCCTGCAACTGGCCGATAGCTGGTACTGGAACCAGGACGACGCCTCGCGCAAGTTCGCCAAGCGCTTCTTCGACAAATACAAGCGCATGCCTTCCAGCCTGCAAGCGGCCGACTACTCGGCCACCATGAACTACCTGAAGGCCGTGCAAACCGCCGGCACCACCGATTCCGACAAGGTCATGAGCACGCTCAAGGGCATGAAGATCGACGACTTCTACAACAAGGGCCAGATCCGCGCCGACGGCCGCATGATCCACGACATGTACCTGTACGAAGTCAAGAGCTCCAAGGATTCCGGCACACCATGGGACTACTACAAGACCATCGCCAAGGTTCCAGGCGAGCAGGCCTTCACCACGGTGGCCGAGTCCAAGTGCGCGGCCCTGAAGAAGTAAGCCAACTCGACTTCAACACGACTCAAGCGCGCAAGCCTTGAACTGACGGAAAAAGACAAAACGGGGAAGAACGAGGGTTTGATCCAGCCGGCCATTCGAAGGAATGGCCGGCTGCTTCTTGAAAGGCCCTCATGCTCCCGCCACGACTAACGGCAATTGGTGTCCTGACAGGTTCCCATGGAAATTTTCGGTATTCCCCTGCAAGCGTTTATGGGCCAGCTGATGCTGGGCCTGGTCAATGGCGCCTTCTACGCCATGCTGAGCCTGGGGCTGGCGGTGATTTTCGGCCTGCTGGGCATCGTCAACTTCGCGCACGGCGCGCTCTACATGCTGGGCGCTTTCGCCGCCTGGATCATGCTGGACCAGTTCGGCCTGAATTACTGGTTTGCGCTGGTGCTGGCGCCGCTGACGGTCGGCATCCTCGGCGTCATCATCGAACGGCTGTTCCTCAAGCACCTGTACAAGCTGGACCCGCTCTACGGCCTGCTGCTGACCTTCGGGCTGGCGCTGGTGCTCGAAGGCGTGTTCCGTGAAATTTACGGCGTCTCGGGCCAGAACTACAACGTGCCCGATTTGCTGGCCGGCTCCATGGACCTCGGCTTCATGCGCCTGCCGATCTACCGCGCCTGGGTGGTCGTGGTGTCGCTGGTGGTCTGCCTGGGCACCTGGTTCCTGATCGAACGCACCCGGCTGGGCGCCTACCTGCGCGCCGGCACCGAAAACGCGCCGCTGGTGCAGGCCTTTGGCGTCAACGTGCCCATGATGGTCATGCTGACCTACGGCGCCGGCGCCGCGCTGGCGGCTCTCGCCGGCGTGCTGGCCGCGCCCATCATCCAGGTCAACCCGCTCATGGGCTCCAACCTGATCATCGTGGTCTTCGCCGTCGTCGTCATCGGCGGCATGGGCTCCATTCTCGGCTCGGTCATCACCGGCCTGGGCCTGGGCATCGTCGAAGGCCTGACCCGTGTGTTTTACCCTGAAGCCTCCAACATCGTGGTGTTCGTCATCATGGTGATTGTTCTCATGTTCCGGCCCGCCGGCCTCTTCGGAAAGGAAGCATGACCATGAGCAACCTTTCCACCAAAGCCGCCAACATGCTGCGCATCACCTACCTCGTCCTGCTGGCTTTTGCGCTGGCCGCGCCTTTCCTCGGGCTGTATCCGGTGTTTGTGATGAAGCTGCTGTGCTTCGCGCTGTTTGCCTGCGCCTTCAACCTGCTGCTGGGCTTTACCGGCCTGCTGTCTTTCGGCCATGCGGCCTTCTTCGGCTCGGCGGCGTACGTCACCGGCTGGTTCATCAAGTCGCAGAACTGGACACCCGAACTCGGCCTGCTGGCCGGCGCGGTCGCGGCCGGGCTGATCGGCCTGCTGGTCGGCCTGGTGGCCATTCGCCGCCAGGGCATCTACTTCGCCATGATCACGCTGGCCATTGCGCAGATGGTGTATTTCGTCTGCCTGCAGGCGAGCTTCACCGGCGGTGAAGACGGCTTGCAGGGCGTGCCGCGCGGCAAGCTCTTCGGCCTGCTGCCGCTGGAATCCGACGTCACGCTGTACTACGTGGTGCTGGCGGTGTTTGTGGGCTGCTTCCTCTTCATCTCGCGCATCGTGCATTCGCCCTTCGGCCAGGTGCTCAAGATGATCCGCGAGAACGAGCCACGCGCCATTTCGCTGGGCTACAACGTCGACCGCTACAAGCTGCTGGCCTTCGTGCTGTCGGCTTCGCTGGCAGGCCTGGCCGGCTCGATGAAAACCCTGGTCATGGGTTTTGCCACGCTGTCGGACGTGCACTGGTCCATGTCCGGCGAGGTCATCCTGATGACGCTGCTGGGCGGCGTGGGCACCTTCTTCGGCCCGGTCATGGGCTCGGGCATCGTCATCGCGCTGCAGAACCTCTTGGCCGACAAGGTCGGCTCCTGGGTCACCGTCATCATCGGCGCGATCTTTGTGCTGTGCGTGCTGGCTTTCCGCAAGGGCGTGATCGGCGAGTTGCAGGCCTTCCTGGAGCGCCGCCGCAACGCCGCCAAAGCGGCATCGCAGCAAGCCTGAGCGGCTGCATCGCATACGCCGCCCACAAAAAAGCGCGCAGGACCTGCGCGCTTTTTTGATGGGTGACCCAGGATTCAGGCCATCAAGGCCCGTCGGTCGACAGCGCGTAATTCACATGCTGCGGAATCACCAGTTGTCCCTGGCCGTTGGGCACGGCCTCGATGTGGATCTGCGGCTGCGCCGCCTGCACGCTGCCGAAGATGGTGGCAAACGCGATGTCGGCCGCGTCACGCCCCGTGGCGAAACGCACAAAACCCATGGGAATCGCCGTGCCCGAAGGGTCGAACATGTACCAGCGGTCGCCCAGGTAGACCTCGACATAGGCATGGAAGTCCGGCGGGCCCAGCACAGGGTCGGCGCCGTAGTCCATGCCGCTGGCCATGCGCGCCGGCAGATTGGCCGCGCGGCACAGCGCAATCATCAGGTGCGCAAAATCGCGGCACACACCCACGCGTTCGATCAGGGTGTCTATGGCCGAGGTCGTGCTGTTGCTGGTGTTGCCCTGGAAACTCACATGCTGCTGCACCCAGTCGCAAATAGCCCGCGCCCGGCCGTAACCCAGCGGCAGGTGGCCGAACTGGCTGTTGGCCAGCGTCAGCAGACGGTCCGACTGGCAATAACGGCTGGGATACAGGTAAGGCAGTACCTCGCCGGGCAGCGCCAGCGGGCTCAGCTCGGGCAGCGAGCCCGGCTGCGCCTCGAAGTGGACCAGGTCCACCACCGCCGTATAACTCACCGTGAAGTTGCCCGGCTCGGCATGCACGCGCAAAAACCGGCTTTGTGTCGCCGGATCGGTGTAGCTGCTGGTGAGAACCGGCTGGCTCAAGCCCAGCGACTCGTGCACCACCAGCTGCCGCGGCGTGTACGCGGCCTGGATGTTGAAGATAAAGTCCGCGCCGGGCACCATGACCTCATAGCCCAGCACGGTGGAAAATTCAAGCCTGACCATGGGATGCCTTCATGCCTTTGCCTTGGGGATTGGCTCCAAAAAGAGCCGGTATGTCTGCGGCGACCGGAATCGTTCGCCATCACCACCCATTAGGCGCGCAAAAAAAGCCCCCATCCACCGTTGGCGAAGTTTCCCGGGAAGCCCTGGCCTTCAAGGCCGACAGGCCCGCGTCGCCGAGGCCTACAAGACACGGCTCAATGCCAGTTCGCGGCGAGCACAGGCGCCAGCGCCGTCTGCTGCGCGGCCGTCAGCGTCGTCTGCCCCATGGCCGGCGGCGTGAAGCCGGCCATGGCCTGCACCAGCTTGTCGACCTGGGTGTCCTTCAACAGCTTGCCGTCGCCGGCCTTGAACTGCTCGACGTGGTACTGGTTACCCAGGTACCAGTCGCTCACCGTGAGCTTGTCTGCCGTCCCGATAACGCTCGCCTCCAGGTTGTTGCCAACCTTGCGGAACCACAGCTGGTTGGCCGCAATGTCGGTTCCAAAGCGCGCGGTGTCGTGGTTGCCGGCGGTGGCATCGTTTTCCTGTACGGTGTCCCTGCCGTCGCCGCGATTGAACACATAGATGTCATTGCCCGCGCCGCCGATCAACGTGTCCTTGCCCGCGTCACCTGTCAGGGTATTGGCCGCTGCATTGCCGGTGAGAACGTTGTTCAGCGCGTTGCCCGTACCCTTGATGGCGCGGGTGCCGGTGAGCGTCAGGTTCTCGACATCGCTGCCAAGGGTGTAGCTGATGGAGGCATTGACCATGTCTATACCTTCCCCAGGCAGCTCGACCACCACGTCGCCGGTGCTGTCCACAAAATAGCGGTCCTTGCCCAGGCCACCGATGAGGCGGTCGGCGCCCGTGCCACCGTCCAGGGTGTCATTGCCGTCTTCGCCATACAGCGTGTCCTTGCCGATACCGCCGCTCAGGCTGTCATTGCCGCCGCGTCCGTACAAGGTGTCGTTTCCGGACTCGCCCGCGAGTGTGTCGGCGGCCACGGTACCGATGAGCATATCGTTGCCGGCCGTGCCGGCAAACAGCCTGCCCTGGATCGCCGAGAGGTTCCACACGATGCCGTCGGCGAATTTGAACTGCTGCACGCTGTTGTAGACATTGGCCGTGCTGTCGCCGTACAGAAAACCGTTGACGGTGATCTTGTCGGTGGTGCCTGCAATGGACACTTCCAGCGCGCTGGTGCCGCCAAAGGTACTGTCGGCGACCTGCTTGAGGGCGATCTCAGAGGCCAGCACGCCGGTCTTGAACTGCAAGGTGTTAAGCCTGCGCGCATTGGGATCGTAGTTGTAGCCGATCAGGTCTTGTCCATCGCCTTTGCCGAACAGGTAGCTGTCGTTGCCTGTGCCGCCGTACAGGCTGTCGTTGCCCGCGCCTGCGTCAAGAATATCGTTGCCATCGCCTCCATAAAGCGTGTCCTTACCCGTCCCGCCACTTAACGTATCGTTGCCCTGCCCGCCGTCCAGGATGTCATTGCCGGTGCCGCCATCGAGGATATCGTTGCCGGCATCGCCATACAGCGCATCGGCCCCGTCGCCGCCATTGATGGTGTCGTTGCCGCTCGCGCCGTTGAGGCAGTCATTGCCCGCGCCGCCGCTCAGGGTGTCCGCAGCGCCGGTTCCGATCAGGGTGTCATTGTCGGCGGTGCCGGCAAACAGCTTGTTGCGCAAGGTGGCGATATTCCACACCGTGCCGTCGGCAAATCTGAACTGCTGCACGCCGCCGTAAGCGCCGGGGTCGTCGCTGTAGAAGAAGCCGCTGATGGCTACCTTGTCGGTGGTGCCGGCAATCGAGGCCTCCAGGGCAAGATCGGTCCAGAACGGGTCATCGACCTGCCTGAGCACGATGTCCGAGCTGAGCACGCCTGCCCTGAACTGCAAGGTGTTGAGCGTGCTTCGCGTGAGGTCGTAGCGGTTGCCGATGACATCCTGACCGTCGCCCTTGCCGAACAGGAAGACGTTGTTGCCCGCGCTCCCGACCAGCGTGTCCCTGCCGGCGCCGCCGTCGAATGTGTTTTTGCCGGCGCCGTCGTAGAGGTAGTCGTTGCCGGCACCGCCGTTGAGGGTGTCGTTGCCCTCTTCGCCCTGCACCGAATCGTCGCCGTCGCCGCCGTTCAGGACGTCGTTGCCCCATGACCCGTAGAGCCTGTCGCTGCCCGCACCGCCGCTGATGGTTTCCGCGCCGTTGGTGCCGAGCAAAGTGTCGTCGCCGGCGGTGCCCGCAAACAGCTTGCTCTGGATGGTCGCCAGGTTCCATACCGTGCCGTCGGCAAACCTGAACTGCTGCACGCCGTTGTAAGCGCTGGTTGCGTCGCCGCCGTAGAAGAACCCGTTCATGGTGATCTTGTCGCTGGTCCCGGCGATGGAGACCTCCAGCGCGCGCATGCTACCGAGCGTGCCGTCGGCCTCCTTGAGAATGACCTGCGAGCTGAGCACGCCGCTCTTGAATTGCAGCGTGGCCAGCCTGCCGGCGGTTTCGTCGTAGGTGTATACCGTGTCCTGTCCATCGCCTCTGCCAAACAGGTATATGTTGTTGCCTCTGCCGCCACCCAGGGTGTCGTTGCCGGCGCCGCCATCCAGAATATCGGCTCCATCCTCTCCATTGAGCATGTCATCGCCCGCCCCGCCATTGAGCGAGTCATTGCCGGCCGCGCCGTTGAGGCTGTCGTCGCCCGCGCCGCCATTGAGGGTGTCCGCGGCAATGGTGCCGCGAAGGTAGTCGACTCCACTAGTTCCAGCAAACACCTTGCCCAGGATGGCCGCAATGCTCCACACCGTGCCGTCCGCGAACCTGATCTGCTGCACACTGTTGATGACAACTGTGGGATCGTCACCACCGAAGAAGCCGTTGATGGTGACTTTGTCGGTCCGCCCCCTAATGGAAACCTCCAATGCGCCGGTTCTCATGAAGTCAGCGTTATAAACCTGCTTGACGTCTACCTCCGAAGCCAGCACACCTGCCTTGAACTGCAAGGTGTTGCGCTTGCCCGAAGTGCTGTCGCCATAGTCCCTATAGTCGCCATAGCCCAGGTAGTAGATGATCTGGTCCTGCCCATCGCCTTTGCCGAACAGATAGATGTTGTTGCCCATCCCGCCATGCAGTGTGTCGTTGCCGGCGCCGCCGTCGAGCACGTCATTACCGGCCCAGCCGTACAAACTGTCGGCACCGGCACCGCCCTTGAGTGTGTCGGCGCCATCTCCGCCCGTGAGGAAGTCATCGCCCATCGTGGCCAGGGCCCAGTCAAAGCCTTGCGCCTGGAGGTTTCCGCGCGCCTGCAGTTGGGTGCGGATTTGGGCGCCTGCTTCGCCCGCGGCTTTGAGGTTGTCTGCGAAGCCATCGATCAAGGCCTGTCCCTGGCCCGGGTTGGCGCTGTATTGCGTTTTCAGCAGGGCGGCCAGAGCACTCACGTCCAACGCCAGTGTCTGGCTCGTGATATCCCACTGCAGGGTCAGGCTGTCATACAGGGGTTTAAAAATGCTCGCGGTCATGAGTTGCTCGTACAAGGTCCGGCTGAGTTCGGCATAGGCATTGTTCAACACTTCGGCTGCATGGGGACCGGGGTCGGGAACGTGGGCCCAGCTCTGCCCAAAGGGCTGGCCCAGGAAAGCCTCGATGGCGCAGAGCTTGCGCGCATCGATGTAGGGGCCGCGGCTGTCGAACGCTTGCCTGTCGCTGCCTGCCCAGGCCCAAAGGACCTGGTCAAAGAGGTCGTGGCGGACGGCGCCGTCGGTGCTCTTGAGAAAACTCTGCACCAGGCCCTGCAGCTTGCCGCTGGCGTCGCGCGCCATGGCCTGGCGCAAGCTGTGCACATTGCCGAAGCCGGCCAGGTCGGGCAGTGCGGAAATTGTGCTGTTGACGGCGACCAGGTCGGTTTCGGTGGTACGGGCGAGGTCTACTGCAAACCAGACGTCGTCCATGGCTCGGGTTTGCCCGGCCGTGGTGGTGAAGCTGCCGGCTTGCAGGTGCTGATTGCCGTTGGCTTCGAGGACGGCGGGGGTGTCATAGCCGGTGTTCAGGCTTTTGACGCCGGCCTGGGCGAGGGTCAGCAGTTCGCCGGCATCGACGACGCCGTTGCTGTTGGCGTCTTTGAAAACACGCAGTTGGCTGGAGGCGGCGTCGTTGCCATCGACCTTGCCGTCTTTGTTGGAATCCAGATCGGCCAACGCGGTAAAGCCGTTATCGGCATTGCTGCCGTCCTTGAGGACGGTGTTATTGCCGAACAGTTCGGTGCCGTTGTCGATCTGGCCGTTACCGTTGCGGTCCCACACCAGCAGGCCGTCGTTCTTGCCCACCCAGCCGGTCAGTTCGGCAAACTTGTTGCCGTCGTGGTCGAAATGGATGCCGGCGTCTTTGCCCAGGGTTTCCGCGCCGTTCTTGCCGTCGAGGTCGAGGATGAGCGGGCTGGCGGTTTGCTGGGCTATGTTGAATTGGGTTTGCAGGGAGGTGATGAGTGAATCTGTGTGAGTAATATCGTAAAGGCGTCCACCAAGCCCAAACGAATTAATTGCATTGATAGATTCGTTGACCCACCACGCAACGCCATATCCCGCAGCTGTACTCTTACTCCAATTTCCGAGTTTTGCTACATCTACAGGATGAAGTCCCACGTATCTTTCCAAAATCTGAGCAACAACTCCTTTGTTGCTTGACGCACTTAAGAATACCGGCTTTAAGCCCGAAATCGCGTTTACCTCCAAACTTATGAGCATTGCCGCAATGCCCGTGGCCAATACAGCAGTGGCCTGTGAAAATGCTTGCGTGGCTCCAACCATGTCGCCAGCATCTACGGCATCGAGGCCACGGGAAATGTTCTCCGAAATCGCTTCCTTGACTTCGTGACCAATGAGTAAATTGGTAATGATGGGTGGGACTGCGAATGCCATGTTTATTTCTTTCTAGGAATAGTCATGACCCGACGGGCCAATAGCGAGATCATTTCGATCAGAATTAGCGAGAACACCCAAGCAAAAAAAAGCTCTATTCCAACGGCTCCGAACGACAGATCCGCTGGCCCGATGCTCCGCTGATCAATAGACTTCCGCGCAATAGCAAACACCGTAATCAGCACGAAGACGCGAACGATCCAAGACTTCGCAGAATCATCGGGATCACTAGAAATTCCAACTCGACTGAAATACAAAACTCTCCATGCATGAAAGGTGCCGAAGCACGCTGATGTCCCCAAAAATACGGCGCTCGAATAGATAATTTCATGTTTTCCGCAAAAGTCGCCAAAACCATATCGAAGCGCATTACCAAGAAAATCAGCTGTTTTTTCCGGCGCCAACAACACCATTGCAAACAAGGCAATATCGGGCCAGTAGAACCGCGCGAGAGTTGCAAATCCATTGATAAGCGGATTACGTTTGATGTTCAAGTTATCGCTCCACTGCGGTATCGAAGGTCGATTTCAACTTTATGTTGAACGAACCAAAATCCGGGAACCAACATGATTAGCCTTTGAGGAGATAAAACAAGTAGATGGAAACCAAGCCAACCAGGCTGGTCAGAAACACTCTCGTGCAGTAATAGGCAACTATTTCGTCTGTTGACGCAGCGTCCTTACCGAAAACTCTCGGCGCGTTCCTTGAGAATGCGTAGCGGCAGTAGATCGACGAATAGAATGCGGCAAATAACACGAGGCAAAAAAAAGAGGCCGTACCAAGCACAAGAAAAATGATGATTAATAGAGCCATGGAGTTTTTCTAAGTTGATCTGCAGGAATGGCTACGAAGGAAGGCGCAAAAGCCGCGGAAATGACACGATGCAAAAAAAGAGGCCACACCAAGTACAAGAAAAAATGGTCTTTCAATTGTGGTTAAAAAAATGAGACTGCAGCAGCAGAACCACCACGATGGCTACAAGGGAAGCCAGAAACAATCGCGCGCCGTAGTAAAGAACTAACCGATCTCCATCCCCCTTCTTTTTTGAAAAAAAGATACCTGCTGGTCTATTTTTGGGAAAAACATGCTCCATAAAAAGAACAGGGCGGCACAAATAGGTATATCCAAGGAGAGGGCCCAAGACCAATAGCACCAGGAAAATAACTACAAAAATGAGGAATAAAATTCCCTCCATAAATTAGCTCCTTCAAACTGAAAGTTGAGCGATTCGCGCTGCTAAATATGCAGGCCTGAATGCCTCGCTTGCGTCGTTCATTCCAGCGCGTTCGCCCCAAAACTGAGTCGCCTCAGCATCGAACAGTTTTTGCACCTTGGCGCCGTTTCCCGCCAGAACCTCACCAGCTCGATCGAAACCAACCACACTCTCTCCTTTTGCAATGCATCAGTCGCCGGACTGTAAAGATAGGAAGAGAAACACGCCAATAGTGTTTGGACATTCGTGCATACGTATCTTTCATACGGCGAATTGACACAAACCATAGGGAGAATGAGCACAAACGCGAGCGTGGACACAAACCCGAATGCTCGCGCGCAGCTGCATCACGCGCACATGCGCGCAAGAAAAATGGAATGAATACAGAGAGCGCTGGATGTCCCTCAGCGAGATGGCGAAGTGAATGCGGAAAGAAAAAAGCAGCGCCATGGCGCTGCTTTTTGAACCGCAATATCCGCGTGTAGAGCCGACCGTTCCGCTAGCGGATTGAAGTGTTCAGCTCAGGCGCCGCTGCGAAGTTTTTGTTGTGCGGCCGCGCGCCCGGAGGCAGGTGGCCATCAAAAGACCCTCAGTCCTCCAGCAAGCGCACCTTCACGCTCTTGCCTTTGACTTTGCCAGTCGAGAGCTTGTTCAGCGCGTCGTTCGCAATGCGGCGGTCCACCGCGACATAGGTGGAAAACTCGTTGACGTTGATCTTGCCGACCTGCTCGCGCGTGAAGCCGGCCTCGCCGGTCAACGCGCCCAGCACGTCGCCGGCGCGGATTTTTTCCTTGCGGCCGCCGACGATCTGCAAGGTCACCATGGGCGGCAGCAGGGGTTCATTGCTGGCCGGCGTGAGTTCGGTGAGTTTGTGCCACTCGGACTCGGCCTTCTGCAGCACCTCGATTTTGCCGACGTGGCCCATCTCGTCCATGCTGGCCAGGCTGATGGCCCAGCCTTCTTCGTCGGCGCGGCCGGTGCGGCCTATGCGGTGGATGTGCACTTCGGCGTCGGGCGTGACGTCGACGTTGATGACCATCGCGAGTTGCGCGATGTCCAGGCCGCGCGCGGCCACGTCGGTGGCCACCAGCACCGAGCAACTGCGGTTGGAAAACTGCACCAGCACCTGGTCGCGCTCACGCTGCTCCAGCTCGCCGAACAGGGCCAGGGCGCTGAAACCCTGCTCTTTCAAATAAGCCACCAGGGCGCGGCACTGCGACTTGGTGTTGCAAAACGCCAGCGTGCTGGCCGGGCGGAAGTGCCGCAGCACCTGCGCGACGGCGCCCAGGCGGGCTTCGTCGTGGTCGCTGTCGGGCACCTGGTACCAGCGCTGCTGTATCTTGGTTTTTTCATGCTGGGCCTGCACCGTGATGGTTTGCGGCGTCTTCATGAACTGCTGGCTGAGCTTGGCGATGCCTTCCGGGTAGGTGGCCGAGAACAGCAGGGTCTGCCGCTCTTTGGGGCACTGCTTGGCCACGGTGACGATGTCTTCGAAGAAGCCCATGTCCAGCATGCGGTCGGCTTCGTCGAGCACCAGGGTGTTCAGCGCTTCGAGCGTGAGGTTGCCGCGCGCCAGGTGGTCCATGATGCGGCCGGGCGTGCCGACCACGATGTGGGCGCCGTTTTCCAGGCTGGCGGTCTGGTTGCGCAGCGGCACACCGCCGCACAGCACCACGACCTTGGTGTTTTCTTCGGCGCGGGCCAGGCGGCGGATCTCGGTGGCGACTTGGTCGGCCAGCTCGCGCGTGGGGCACAGCACCATGGCCTGCACCGCGAAGCGCCGCGCATTGAGGTTGGCCAGCAGCGGAATCGCAAAGGCGGCGGTCTTGCCGCTGCCGGTTTTGGCCTGGGCAATCAGGTCTTTGCCGAGCAGCGCCACCGGCAGGCTGGCGGCCTGGATGGGCGTCATGCTGAGGTAGCCGAGCTGCTGCAGGTTGGCCAGCGTGGCGGGGGTCAGCGGCAGGCTGGCGAAGTCGGTATTGGAGGAAGAAGGGGAGGAACTCATCCCCCATTATCGACTTTGCCCCTTAAACCCCTGTTTAAAGATGGCAAAACACCGGCCGGCGCTTCTCGACAAAGGCGGCCGTTCCCTCTCTCGCGTCCTGCGAAGCCGCCGCAATCATGAACTGCGCGGCCTCAATCGCCAGGCCCTCGTCGATGGAGACATTGAGCCCGCGCGTGACGGCGCGCAGCGAGGCAGCTACCGCCACGGCGGAGTTTTCGGCGATGCGGTCGGCCATGCGCAAACAGGCCGGCAACAGCTCATCGGCGGGCACCACGTGGTTGATCAGGCCTATCAAAAGGGCTTCCTCGGCGCTGATGGCGTCGCCGGTCAGGATCATCTCGTTGGCGCGCTTGCGGCCTATGTGGCGCGGCAGGCGCTGGGTGCCGCCGAAGGGCGGCGGAAAGCCGAGCCGGATTTCGGGTTTGGCAAAACTCGCGTGTTCCGCCGCGATGGCGATGCTGCAGGCTTCCATGGTTTCGCAGCCTCCGCCAAAGGCGATGCCGTTGACGGCCGCGATGACAGGTTTGGGGTAGTTCTCGATGCGCCGCGTCATGGCCTGGCCGCGCATCACGAAGTTTCGGTACGCCGCCTCGGGCGATGCGGCAATGTCGGGTGCGAAGCCCGCGATGTCGGCGCCTGCGCTGAAAGCCTTGTTGCCCTGACCGGTGAGGATCAAGCAACGCACGCTGTCGTCGCGCTCCAGGGCATTGAGCCTGTCCATCAATTCGTCTATCAATTCATAACTGAGCGCGTTGAGTTTTTCGGGGCGGTTCAGGGTGAGCACTACATGCTGGCCGTGGCGTTCTGCTTCTATCAGCATGTGGTCTCCGTGCGTTGGAGGGCGGGTGAAAAATCCAGCACGCCGCAGCCGCGCGGCGCGCCGACAAAATAGGTCGCGGCCTGCGGTGTGACGAAGGACTCGCCGCTCTCCAGCACGACGTCGCTGTCGCGGAGGCCGGCCAGCGCATCACTGGTGATCCAGAGGCAGCCGCCAATGCAGGCCAACACCTGGCCGCGCGGCAGGCGGAAGGGTTGAGGGATGGACCCGAGCGTCAACGGCGTTTGCGGGGTTTGTGGGGCATGCATGGCGGACTCCTTGGAAAGTGTGGTTTGATTCTTCTTTGGAACCGGCCCCAGCGGCCGGATGGTTTGTCATCCGGGGTATTCCTGCCACTCATGCAACTACAGCCATTCATGCCATGCTGAACCCTTCTTCCTCCCATGCGCTGCGCGCCATGTCGCTGGACGCGATACGCGGTTTTGAATCGGCGGCGCGCCACCTGAGCTTTACCGCCGCCGCCGAAGAGCTGTGCATCACGCAGTCGGCCGTCAGCAAACAGGTCAAAAGCCTGGAAGACGCGCTGGGCGCGCCGCTGTTCCTGCGCGGCGGCAAGGGTTTGAGCCTGACGCCGCAGGGCCGCGCGTTGTATGAGGCGGCCCGCGCCGCGCTGGGGCAGCTGGCCTCGGCCGTGGACCGGCTGCTGGCGGTGGACAGGGCCTCGGTGGCCGTCACCACCACGCCTTCTTTTGCCGCGCTGTGGCTGGCGCCCAAGCTGGCGAAGTTCCAGCTGCAGGAGCCCGCCATCGACGTGCGCGTGGACGCGTCGGAAGCCCGCGTGAACCTGGAACGCGAAGGCATGGACCTGGCAGTGCGGCTTTATCCGGTGCAGCCGGGCGATGAGGGCCCGCCGCCGCTGCTGCAGGAGCAGGCCCTGCTGGTGGCGGCGCCGGCCGTCGCGGCGCGCATCCACACGGCCGCAGACATCCCGGCCACGCCGCTGCTCGTCTATTACGACCCGGCCACGCGTTTCCCGTGGATGTCATGGCCCGACTGGTACGAGCGCCTGGGTTTGAAGCAATCGTCGCAGCAGCCCTGTTTGTATTTTTCGCAGTACGAGCACGTGCTGAACGCCGCCGTGCAGGGCGCCGGCCTGGCGATAGGGCGCACGCCGCTGGTGCTGCCCTTGCTGCGCAACGGCCAGCTCACCGTCGTCCTGCCCGGCCAGACGGTGGCCGGTTTGGGCTATCGCCTCGTGACCTCCACCCATAGCGCCGAGCGGCCGGCCGTACAAAAATTCCGCGCCTGGCTGGAGCGTGAACTGGCGCTCGAAGCCATCGGCTGATGTGTTGCGTCGCATGAATCGTTCTTGCCATGAAAGTTGACTCTCCCGCCGTGATGTCAGCCGTCGAGGCTCTGGCCACGCACGCATTGCCCGCGTTCGGTATCGCCTTGCTGCTGGTGCTGGCGGGCGTCGCGGTGCTCTGGCAGCTGGGGCACCATTACGGTGTGCGCCGCCAGGAAAGCCGCTGGCCGCCGATCGCCTACCTCGCCGGCCATCTGATGCTCGGCTTTGCCGTCATCGCCGGCAGTGCGGCGCTGTTCGCAGAGATCGCCGAGGAGCTGGGGGAAGGCGAGCAACTGGGCCGGCTGGACCTGCTGTTCTCCGACACGCTTCGCAGCACACTCACACGGGAAGTACTGCAGATTTTTGCGGTGCTGACGCATCTTGGCGACCCCTCTGTCCTCACCGTTCTGTGTGTGCTGGTGGCCCTGCTTTTGCTGTTGCGCCGTCAGCGCCTGCTGGCAGCGGGCTGGGTGCTGGCTGTCGCAGGCAATGCCTTGCTCAATCCCGCGCTCAAAGGCATTTTTGCGCGAACACGGCCCGTCCACGACCACGGCTTCGCCTCTGCGCAGGGGTGGAGTTTTCCCAGTGGCCATGCTTCCAGTTCGGTCGTGGCCTACGGCATGCTGGCGTATTTGCTTGTACGCCTGTTGCCCGCGCACTGGCCCGCCGGCCTGCGGCTGGCGGCGGTGCTGCTCGCCACGGCGCTGGCGTTTGTCACGGGCAGCAGCCGCGTCTTCCTGCAGGTTCACTTTGCCAGTGATGTACTGGCTGGATTTGCGTCGGGCACAGCCTGGCTCGCAGTCTGCATCGGCACGCTGGAATTGGCCCGCTACAGAACGGGACAGAGGCCTGCGCCGTAACGTCGCTCATGCCCAGGCGCCGGTCGCTTCAGACGCCGGCGACAACTCCGCCTCGCCCCAGCGCAGCGGCAAGGAAGACTCCACCAGGCGCATGGATTGCACCTTGAAGCGCATCAGGCGCTGGGCGCCGGCAAAGGAATCGACCTCGGGGCCGTCCCAGATGATCCCGGCCGTGACGGCCACATACAGCAGATCGCCGGTGTCGAAGTCGACGAACAGCAGGCCGGCGCGCGGGTTCACCACCAGGTTGCCCAGCGTGTTGAAAAAGTAGTTGCCGACAAAGTCCGGCACGGTCAGCGTGCCGTCGGCTTCCACGCGCACAAAGCCGGGCTTGCCGCCGCGGTGCGACACGTCGACGCCGCCCGCACTGCCGGCTTCGTCACTGTCGCCCGCATAGGCGGTGGCGATGAACAGCGTGTCGGCCTGTTCGATCATGCGGCGCGCCGCGTCGCCCAGCTGCGCCGACTCGTGCACCACAGGCTCTGCTGCGGGAACGGGGCGGTCCACATACAGCGGTTCACGCGCCTGGATGTATTTGGGGCAGTTGCCGAAGCTCTGGCTCAGTTCCACCGCAAAGCCCGAGGCATTGACGCCGCGGACGATGCCGTTCATGCGGTTGCGCCGGCGCGTGTGCGGCTCTATGCCCAGCAAGCCCATCGCCGCGCCATCGACCAGCGTGCCCTGCAAAGGGTCACCGGGCAGCGGCTGCGCGCGCAGCAGCAGGTGGCGCGCATCGGGCGAATGGATAAAACCCGGCGGCTGGGCCAGTATCGATGCCCAGGGCTGGCCGTTTGCATCCACCGTGCCGGCGACGACAAAGGGCAGCTGCTCAAAAAACTCGCGGTGCTGGTCGGGCATGAAGTCGCGGATCACGCGCGGGCCGATTTCGGCCATACGCGCGCGCACGGCCGGGCTCACGCGCGCCTGTACCGCGCGCTCGCCCGCATGGAAGGTGGGGGCGGCCATCATGCTGCGAGTCCTATCGGCGTCCGGACCATGGGCAGGAAGCGCGGCAAGGCCTCGATGCGGGCCAGCCAGGCACGCATGCGGGGATAGGCCTCCAGCGAGACATTGCCTTCGGGCGCATGGGCCGAATAGCTGTAGTTGGCGATGTCGGCCAGCGTGGGCGTGCTGCCCGCGAGGAAGGCCGACTGGCCCAGTTGCTGCTCCATCACCGCGAACAGGGCGTGGGCGCGTTCAATCGACTCCGGGCTTTCGGGCCGCTTGAAGAGCTGGATCACGCGCGCCGCGGCGGGGCCGTAGGCGAGCTGCCCTGCCGCGACCGACAACCAGCGCTGCACCGCCGCGGCGGCGATCGGGTCGCGTGGCATCCACTGCTCGGCATCCGAGGCATAACGCGCATTGAGGTAGACCAGGATGGCGTTGGAGTCGGCCAGCGTCACATCACCGTCCTGGATCACCGGCACCTGGCCGAAGGCGTTCATCGCCAGGAAGGCCGGTGTCTTGTGCCCTTTGGTGGCCAGGTCTATCTCGATGCGCTCGAAAGGCAGGCCCAGCAGCGAGAGGAACAGTTCCACCCGGTGCGAATGCCCGGAGATGGCGACGCGGTACAGGCGGATGGGCTGTGCGGGTGCGGCTTTGGCGGCGGGTGTGCTCATGGTGGGCTTTCGGTAGGTTGCAGGGTGAAGAAGCTGTGTATGGGATGGATTTTGTTTGAACCGTTATCCTGAATAAATGGCTTCTATGTCATTTAACTAATCCATTAACTGGATGAATTGCTGCAACCGGCGTAGCATGTGGCCCATGGACAAGCTCAGGGCCATGCAGGCCTTTATTCACATCGCGGAACAAGGCAGCCTCACGGCCGCGGCCCAGGTCATGGAATCGTCATTGCCGGCCATGGTGCGCACGCTGGCCGGCTTTGAGGCGCAGCTGGGCGTGCGGCTTTTCAACCGCACGACGCGGCGCATCTCGCTGACCGAAGAAGGCCGGCGTCACCTGGAAAGCTGCCGCCAGCTGCTGGCCGCGCTGGCCGACGCCGAGGCGGCGCTGTCGGCCGACGCGGCCGAGCCCGCCGGCCACCTGACCATCACCGCGCCCATGCTGTTCGGGCAGATGCACGTGGCGCCGGCCGTCACGCGCTTTGTGCAGCAGCACGAGAAGATGCGCTGCTCCATGGTGCTGCTGGACCGGGTGGTCAATTTGCTGGAAGAAGGCATTGACGTGGGCATACGCATAGGCGAGCCCGAGGACTCCAGCCTGGTGGCGCAGAAGGTGGGCTACATCCGCCGCCTGGTGGTGGCCAGCCCCGACTGGCTGCGCCGCCACGGCGTGCCGAAACACCCGAAAGATTTGCTCAAGGCCAACTGCGTGCGCATCACCGACCATTCCCCCACATGGGGCCCGTTCAATGACCAGGGCAAGCCGCTGCGCCTGGCGGTCAGTGGTAATCTGGAGTTCAACCAGATCGCACCGGCCGTGGCGGCCTGCGCGGCGGGCGCGGGATTCGGCTCGTTTTTCTCCTACCAGGTGGCGCCGTTTCTCAAGAACAAGCAACTGCGCACCGTGCTGGAGGATTTCGAGCCGCCGCGCCGGCCCATCAACATTGTTTACCCGCACGCCCGGCTGCTGCCCATGCGCACGCGGGTGTTCATCGAGTGGATGAAAACGGAACTCCAGGAGTTCCAGGCTTGACGCCCGGCATTCAGGCACCAGATAAGAACCGATAAGAGAAGAAGGAATACAGCGCATGAAGACTTTTGACTTTGACCTTTTTGTCATCGGCGGCGGCAGCGGCGGCGTGCGCGCCGCGCGCATGTCGGCCCAGCGCGGCGCGCGCGTGGGCCTGGCCGAAGTCGCGGCCATGGGCGGCACCTGCGTGAACGTGGGCTGCATCCCGAAAAAGCTCTACAGCTATGCCGCCCACTACGGCGACAGCTTTGAAGAGTCGCACGGCTTCGGCTGGGTCGGCGAGAAGCCGGTCTTCGACTGGGACATCCTCAAGGCCAACCGCGCGCGCGAGATTTCGCGGCTCAACGGCATTTACGTGCAGTTGCTCGAAAGCGCGGGCGTGAAGATCATCAAGGGCTGGGCCCGCCTGCTCGACGAGCACACCATCGAAGTCGACGACCAGAAATTCACCGCCAAACACATCCTGGTCTCCACCGGCGGCACGGCCACCGTGCCCGCCCTGCCCGGCCGCGAGCATGTGCTGACTTCCGACCACATGTTCGACCTGAGCCCCTTCCCCAAGCGCCTTCTGGTGGTGGGCGGCGGCTACATCGCCTGCGAGTTCGCCTCCATCTTCAACGGCCTGGGCTCGGAGGTGACGCAGGTGCACCGCCGCGACATGCTGCTCACGGGGTTTGACGACGACGTGCGCCGCTTTGTCGCCGCCGAGATGGGCAAGACCGGCGTGAAGCTGCAACTAGGCAGCGAAGTCGATTCCATCACCAAGACGGACACCGGCCTGCAGGTTGAACTCAAAGGCGGCGCCGGCAGCCTGGAAGTGGACGCGGTGCTGTACGCCACGGGCCGCGTGCCGAATGCCAACGGCATCGGGCTGGAAGCCGCTGGTGTGGCGGTCGACGCCGCCGGCGCGATCCAGGTCAACGACCGCTACCAGACCTCCGTGCCTTCCATCTACGCACTCGGCGACGTCACGGCGCGCATGCAGCTGACGCCGGTGGCGCTGGGCGAAGCCATGGTGGTGGTGGACGAACTCTTCGGCCCGGCCGCCGGCAAGAAGCCGCGCAACATGAGTTATGAGTTTGTGCCGACCGCCGTTTTCACCCACCCCAACATCGGCACGGTCGGTTATTCAGAAGCCGACGCGCGCGCGAAGTTCGGCAAAGTCACGGTGTTCCGCGCCGACTTCAAGGCCCTCAAGCACACGCTGAGCGGCAGCACCGAACGCACGCTGATGAAGCTGCTGGTCGAAGACGCCACCGACCGCGTGGTGGGCCTGCACATGGTCGGCCCGGACGCCGGCGAAATCGTGCAGGGCTTTGCGGTGGCCATGAAGGCCGGCGCGACCAAGGCCATCTTTGACAGCACGATCGGGATTCACCCGACGGTGGCGGAAGAGTTTGTGACGATGCGGGAGCCGGTCAAGGACTAGCGCCTGTTCGGGACTCGCCTGAATCACGCCTGCCCGCACTACCGTTCGCCCTGAGCCTGTCGAAGGGCTTCGACAAGCTCAGCCCGAACGGTGGGGTGAAGTATCAATCAGCGTCCGGATCCTCTGGCGTATCCACATCCGGTTCGCGGTCCTTCAAGCGCTCATCCAGCCGCTGGCGAATCGCCCCAGCCTCGTCCAGAAACTGCGGCACCGGTACCGCAGGCGCCATGCGCAACGCGGGCGGGTAGATGGTGGACATATACAGCTTGTTCGACAGGCGCTTGTTCTGCAGCCAGTTGGTGCCCAGCATGGCGACCAGGCCGAGCACGGCGATGCCGGCCACCAGCCCGGCCAGGCCGCGGCGGCGCTGCGGCACGATGACCGTCAGGTGCATGTAAATGGCGGCCGCGCCGCCCAGCAGCACCAGCAGCCCCTCAAAACGCGCCAGGCTCTCGAGCGAGAACATAAAGGCCAGCAGGCCGGCCAGCACGGACACCGCCTGCACCGCCAGCGAACTGAAGCAGGCGATGCGCACGTGGCGCCAGAATTGCAGGTGGGCGGTGAACAGCTTGGTGGCCAGCGCCCACAACCCGGACCAGACGGCGATGCCCAGGGCCACCGCGCCCAGCAGGCCGGGCAGTTGCCGCGCCAGTTGCGAAGGCTCGGTCAGCGTGAGCCAGGACTGGCCCAGCACCAGGGCCAGCATGCCGGCCAGCGCCACCAGCGTCCAGCCGGTGGTGCGCCACGGGAAATGCGGCAGCGGCTCTTCGGCCGCCACGGGCTCCTCGGCCAGGCGCAGGCCGAGCTTGAGCCGCCCCAGGGTCAGCGGCTCGCCGGCAGGCCAGTCGAACTGCGCATCGCGGCCGTGGCGGGCGCGGCCCAGGGCCGCGCCGTTGGCGCTGTCCAGCACCTGCACGCTGATGCCGCCTTCGGGCGTGCGGGTTATGCGCAGGTGTTCGCCGGCCACATGGCTGTCATCCAGCACCAGGTCGGCGGTGAGGGCGCGCCCCACCGTGACGGGCCAGTGGCGCACGTCGAGCCGGGCGACCACGGCGCCGTTGCGGTCGGTGGCCTGCAGCAGGCCCAGGACGGGGGTGGCGCTCATTTCGCGGCCTCCCACTTGAAGCCGGCAAGGTAATGCGCGACCAGCTTGAGGCCGTTCTCGAAACTCACGCCCTGCGCGTCCATGCGGCCCTGCACGCCGCGCGTGGACTGGTTGACCGACATGGTCAGCACAGACACGTCATAGAGGCCGGGCAGCTTGCGGTAGGCGCTCATGCAGACCACGGCGCGCATCGGCATGCCGCCGGTGTCGATGAAACGTTCCGAGCATTCGACGGGTGTGGCCTTGCGCGAGCCGCGTGTGGAAAAGGCCTCGTTGGCAAAGCTTTGCGAGTACATCGCGGAAAAGCGCAGGGGCCCGAGCTTGGGCGCGTTGTAGGCCTCGTAGCGCAGGCGTATGTAGCCGGTGTTGAAGTCGCCGGCGAAGACGTGGCTGTCGATCTGGCAGTCGGTGCGTTCGAGGTCGAAGGCCTTGAAGTCGGTCTCGCGCCCGCGGCCCCAGCAGCGGGCCAGCGCGTCGTCGGGCACGGGCACGCTGTAGCCGCCGTGCTTTTGCGCGGTCAGCGGCTGGGCGGTGAAGCGCTGCGTCAGCAGGGCCTGGTGCTCGCCGAGCTGGCGCGCGACTTCGGCATGCGCGGGTTTGGTGATGGGCTGGGCCGAAGCGGACTTGGCCAGCAGGGCCTGGGCGAATTCGGCGGGGATCAAAAAGCTCAGCAGGTCGCCGTCCAGCCGCTTGGAAACGTTGATGCCGACCACCTGGCCCGCGTCGTCGAGCGCGGGGCCGCCGCTCATGCCGGGATTGAGCGCACCGCCGAAAAAGATGCGCGGGTAAAAGCTGCGCTGCACCAGGCCGTTGTACGTGCCTTCGGTGACGGCAAAGCCGATGTCCAGCGGGTTGCCCAGCGAATAGATGCGCTCGCCGCGCGCCAGGGGCCGGTCGGCGCCGCGAAAGGCCAGCTGCGGCGTCGCGCCCGCGGCCGGCGTCTTCACGCGTAGCAGGGCCAGGTCGTTGCGCACGTCGAAGGCCAGCAGTTCGACCTCGGCCTCCTTGCCGTCCACCGGCACGTAGACGCCGCGGTAGCGCTCGGGCTCCAGCGCGAGCTGGCTGGCCACGTGGAAGTTGGTGATGATGAGGCCGTTGGCCGAGACAAAAAAGCCCGAGCCCACACTGGCCTGGGTGTTGGAGTTGCGCAGCAGGGTGCGTATCTGCACCAGCTTGTCGCGTGTGGTCTCGTAGGCGCGCTGGGCGTCGCGCGAGATCTGGGCCGGTGCCGCGGCGGGAGCGGCGGCGGCCGGTGCGGGGGCTTGGGCGTGGGCCGCCTGGAGGCAAAGCGCCCCCAGGATGGCGGCCAGCATGGCGCACAGTTTCCGGGAGGGCGTGGAATGGTTCATCGAGTCATTCTAGGGCGGGGCCATGTCAGTTGCCGCACAATGGTGGCATACACCGTGCTTTCCCCGTCCATGACAAGGAATCCCATGCGCCGACTGCTTCCCACGACCGTTCTCTTGCTCACCGCAGCCCTTTTGGCCGGCGCGGCGCAGGCCTCTTCCCCCGCCGCCTGGTCGGCCCACGACAAGGAAGTGGCCGCCGCCTGCGTCAAGGCCAGCGGCCTGAAGGACGCCAAGCCCGCCGGCCAGCCCATGGCCTATGACGACGGCGTGGGCATGACGGCCCTGCTGGTGGCCGGCCACTACCCGCAGCCGCACATGAAGAACCGGGCCGGCCGCGTGCTGTGCCTGTTCGACCGCAAAAAGCGCGAAGCCGTGGTGACCGAAGCCGACCAGATCACCCTGGCGCCGGTTGCCGCAACAAGTAAAGCCAAGAAGTAAACCCAAAAATTAAAAAACAGGTTATCGATTCATGCCCTATCTCCCGCCCTTCATCGCCCCCACCCGCTACAGCGACCCGGCCGCCGCGCTGGCCCAGGTCCGCGCGATTTACGACCAGCAGATTGCCCACCTGCGCAACGCCATGCAACGTTACGTGGCCGGCGAAACCCTGCCCGGCCATGTGCGCGCCTGCTATCCCTTTGTGCGCATCCACACCGACACGGTGGCCCGCGCCATCCTGGAGACGCCGGACATCTCGCAACTGAGCTTTGGTTTTGTCGCCGGGCCCGGCCGCTTTGAGACCACGCTGACGCGGCCCGACCTCTACGGCAACTACTACCTCGAGCAGTTCCGCCTGCTGATGCAGAACCACGACGTGGAGCTCGAAATCGGCACCAGCACGCAGCCGATACCCATCCACTTTTCGTTCGCCGAGAACGACCACATCGAAGGCAACATGACGGCTGCGCGGCGCATGCTGATGCGCGACGTGTTCGACCTGCCCGACCTGGCCGCCATGGACGACGGCATCGCCAACGGCACGTATGAGCCCCTGCCCGGCGAGCCGCAACCGCTGTCGCTGTTCACGGCCGCGCGTGTCGACTACTCACTGCAGCGCCTGCGCCACTACACCGGCACCTCGCCGCACTGGTTCCAGAACTTCGTGCTGTTCACCAACTACCAGTTTTATATCGACGAATTCGTGCGCCTGGGCCACGAGGCCATGGCCGACCCGGACAGCGAATACATCGCCTTCATCGAGCCCGGCAACGTGGTGACACGGCGCACCGGCCTGCCGGCGGCGGCCGGCGACGAACTCGGCGTGCAGCCGCCGCGCCTGCCGCAGATGCCGGGCTACCACCTGCTGCGCGCCGACCGCAGCGGCATCACCATGGTCAACATCGGCGTGGGCCCGGCCAACGCCAAGAACATCACCGACCACATTGCCGTGCTGCGCCCGCACGCCTGGATCATGCTGGGCCACTGCGCGGGCCTGCGCAACAGCCAGCAACTGGGCGACTACGTGCTGGCCCACGGCTATGTGCGCGAAGACCACGTGCTGGACGAAGAACTGCCGCTGTGGGTGCCGATTCCGGCGCTGGCCGAGATCCAGGTTGCGCTGGAAAAAGCCGTGGCCGACGTGACCCATGCCGTGGGCCCCGACTTGAAGCGCATCATGCGCACCGGCACCGTGGCCTCCACCGACAACCGCAACTGGGAGCTGCTGCCGGGCAACCAGCCGCAGCGCCGCTTCAGCCAGAGCCGCGCCGTGGCGCTGGACATGGAAAGCGCGACGATTGCCGCCAACGGTTTCCGCTTTCGCGTCCCCTACGGCACGCTGCTGTGCGTGAGCGACAAGCCGCTGCACGGCGAGATCAAGCTGCCCGGCATGGCCAACCACTTCTACCGCGAGCGCGTCGACCAGCACCTGCGCATAGGCATACGCGCCATCGAGCTGCTGCGCGCCGAAGGCATCACGCAGCTGCACAGCCGCAAGCTGCGCAGCTTTTCGGAAGTGGCCTTCCAGTAAACCCGCACCAGAGCTTCATGAAACCAGCGCCCCTCGTCCAGATCCGGGAAGCCACGCACGACGTCGTGATCGACATGATGTATGCGCGGCCCGACAACTTCACCGGCCAGGTGATCTACGGCCACACGCTGTGCTTTCTGCACCCCGAGGCCGAAGCCTGCCTGCGCCGCGCGGTGGCGGCGGCGCGTGCCTTTGGTTTCAGGCTGAAAATTTTTGACGCCTTCCGTCCGCACGAGGCGCAGGAAGCGCTGTGGGCGGTGCTGCCGGTGCCGGGTTATGTGGCCGACCCGGCCAAGGGCTCCAACCACACGCGCGGCGTGGCGGTGGACTTGACCCTGCTGGACGCCGAAGGCAAGGAGCTGGACATGGGCACGCCGGTCGACACCATGACCCCGGCCTCGCACCATTTTTACGCCGGCCTGCCGGCCGCCGTGCAGGTCAACCGCATGTATTTGCTGACCATCATGCTGGAGGCCGGCTTTGTGCACCACGCCATGGAGTGGTGGCACTACCAGTTGCCCGAAGCGAAGGAATTCGAGCTGGTCAGCAGCGCGGTGTTTGCGGGTTGCCTGGACGCGGCGGCCTGAAAAAGCCCCTCGCCGGCTTCAAACGCCGGGCGGCGGCGTCTCTGCGGATTTTTCGCCCCCGGCGATTTCGGCGCGCATCAGCGGCAGGAATTGCGGGTATTCGCGCTGCATGAAATCCACCAGCGCCTCGCGTACCTTGCAGCGCAAGTCCCAGTTGAGGCTGGAGTTGCCCGAGGTGACCAGCACGCGCAGCTGCATGCTGCGCTCGCCGGCTTCCACCACCTGCAGCAGGCACAGGCGCTTGTCCCATTCGGCGGCGGCTTCGCAGGCCTGGCGCGCCGCCTGGCGCAGCGGCTCCAGCGGCATGCGGTAGTCCACCCACACAAACACCGTGCCGATGATTTGCGCGCTGTTGCGCGTCCAGTTCTGGAAGGGGTTTTCAATAAACCACTGCAGCGGAATGACCAGGCGCCGCTCGTCCCAGATTTTCAGCACCACGTAGGTGCCGGTGATTTCCTCGACGCGGCCCCATTCGCCCTGCACGATGAGCACGTCGTCGATGCGCAGCGGCTGGGCCAGCGCGATCTGCAGCCCCGCGATCAGGTTGCTGAACACCGGGCGCGCCGCGATGCCGGCCACGATGCCGATCACACCGGCCGAAGCCAGCAGGCTGGCGCCCAGCTGGCGCGCGCCCGGGAAGGTCATCAGCATCAGCGACAGGCCCCCGACCAGCACCATGAAGCCGGCGGTGCGCGCGAGCAGCCGCGTCTGGGTGTGGATGCGGCGCGCGTTGAGGTTGTCTTCGACCTCGACCGAATGCTGGCCGATGATGCCTTGCGCCACGCCGTCGATGGCGCGCAGCGCGAGCCAGGTGATGGCGGCCAGCAGCAGCAAGGCATTGCCGTGGCGCACCTGTGAAATCAGCGCCAGCGTATCGGGCGCCGCCTGCCAGACGGCCTGCAGGGCGATCAGCGGCAGCACCACACGCGAGGGCCGCCAGCAGCGCCGCGCCACCGCGTTGGCCACCGGCAGGCCGCGCGTGATGCGCCAGATCACCACGGCGCCGACGCGGTGCACCACCAGGGCCAGCACCACGGCCACGACGGCCGAGAGCAGCACGCGCCAGGAGGAGTCTTCCAGCAGGTGGAGTTCGCCGAAATTCATCGTGGGCAGGTTCTCAATCAGCCTTGCGCGGGCGCACCAGCGCGGCCGCCGTCTTGGCGTTGATGCGCGCGGTTTCCACGTCGGCGTCGAAGGCCAGCGCCACGCCCATGCGGCGCTTCACAAAACTCTCGGGTTTGCCGAAGAGGCGGATGTCGGAATTGGGAACGCGCAGCGCCTCGGCCACGCCCTCGAAGACGATGCCCATCGCGTCGACGCCGCCGTAGATCACGGCGCTGGCGCCCGGGGTCTTGAGGGCGGTGTTGACCGGCAGGCCCAGGATGGCGCGCGCATGCAGCTCGAACTCGTTTTGCCACTGCGTGCACATCGTCACCATGCCGGTGTCATGCGGGCGCGGGCTGACTTCGCTGAACCAGACATCGTCGCCCTTGACGAACAACTCGACGCCGAACAGGCCCTGGCCGCCCAGGTTGTCGGTCACGGCCTTGCAGATGTCGCGGCTTTTTTGCAGCGCGGCCGGGCGCATGGGGTGCGGCTGCCAGCTTTCCACATAGTCGCCGCTGACCTGCACGTGGCCTATGGGTTCGCAGAAGTGGGTTTCAATCTTGCCGTCGGCGCCCAGCGCGCGCACGGTGAGCTGGGTGATCTCGTAGTCGAAGTCGATAAAGCCTTCGACGATCACGCGGCCGTGGCTCACGCGGCCGCCGGCCATGGCGTAGTCCCAGGCTTTTTTCACGTCGTCCGGCCCGGAGATCTTGCTCTGGCCTTTGCCCGAGGAGCTCATCACGGGTTTGACGATGCAGGGGTAGCCGGTGGTCGAATCAATCGCGGCCTGCAACTCTTCCAGTGAATCGCAGAACACATAGGGGCTGGTCGGCAGGCCCAAGGTTTCGGCGGCCAGGCGGCGAATGCCCTCGCGGTCCATGGTCAGGCGCGCGGCGCGGGCCGTGGGAATCACGCGCACCGTGCCGGCGGCTTCGAGTTCTTCGAGCATGCCGGTGGCAATCGCCTCGATCTCGGGCACGACCAGGTCGGGCTTTTCTTTTTCAATCAGGGCCTTGAGCTGGGCCGGGTCGCTCATGGTGATGGTGCGCGCATGGTGGGCCACCTGCTGGCCGGGCGCGTTTTCATAACGGTCGGTGGCAATCGTTTCCACACCCAGGCGCTGCAGCGCGATCAGCACCTCCTTGCCCAGCTCGCCGGAGCCGAGCAGCATGACTTTGGTCGCGTGGGGGGACAAGGGGGTTCCGAAAGTGGTGATGGTCATAAATGTTCGGGTGAGAAATAAATCAATCGGGAAGTTTAGGACACGCGCGGAGCGAGCAGCTTAAAGCCGCGCTTGAGTCCTGAAGTCAGGCGGCAAGCGCAAAGCGTTCGTCGTGGTACGCCGCGATGGCGGTCAGTTCCTTGGCCAGCGCGTCTTTGGCAACGGCGGTGTCGTAGTCGACTTGCAAGCCGCTCCAGAAACCCTCGCTCGTGCCGAAAAAGCGCGACAGGCGCAAGGCAGTGTCAACGGTCACGGCACGTTTACCGGCAAGAATTGCCGCAATACGGGTCAAGGGGACATGGATTTCCTTGGCCAGGCGGTAAGGCGTGATTTCCATCGGTTTCAGGAATTCCTCGGCGAGGATTTCGCCGGGGTGGGGATAAGGGATCTGGCGTGTCATAAAAACTCCTTTCACGGCAGCTTCATTCAACTATTCGAGGAGAAAGTTCAGGGTTCAGTGGTAGTCCACAATTTCAACGTCTTCAGCGCCGTTGTCGGTCCAGCGAAAACACAAGCGCCACTGGTCATTGATCCGGATGCTGTGCTGCCCTTTGCGGTCCTTCTTCAGGGCCTCCAGCTTGTTCTGGGGCGGTATCTTCAGGTCCGTCAACACGGCGGCCCGGTTCAGCATCGCCAGCTTGCGCATGGCGACCGTTTCAATGTTGACCCATCGCCTGACACGTTTGCCATCAAACAGGCTGTGCGTGTCTTTGCATTTGAAGCCCAGGATCATGCCAAATGGTAACGCGATACGTCAGTATCGTCAAGCGTCACCATGCCTCACTTAACCTTGGCGAGGCGGGTTTATTGTTACAAGATGATAATTATTCTCAACTAGAGAATTTCACCCCAGGACGCGCACGAAGCGCCGCCCCTTCTGAAAGACCCGCATGTCCACCACACCCGCAACACCCGCCGCCACCCCTGACGCCGCACCGCGCAAACGCCGCCCGCCCCGCCGCGTGCAGGTCACGCGCGTGCAGACTTTGAGCCCGCTGATGCGCCGCATCACGCTGCAGGGCGCGGAACTCGAGGGCTTTGAAGTCAACGATCCCGCCAGCTACATGAAGCTGATTTTTCCCGAGCCGGGGCAAACCGAACCCGAGCGCCCGCTGCCCGATGCGCCCCGCCCCAAGTCCATGCGCACCTACACACCGCTGGCCGTGCGCAATGACGTGAATGAAGTCGACGTCGACTTTGTGCTGCACGGCGACGGCCCCGCCTCCACCTGGGCCGCGCAGGCGCAGGCCGGCCAGGTGCTGTATCTGATGGGCCCGGGGCCGGGCTACAAACTCGCGCTCGATGCGCCCTTGCACGTATTGATTGGCGACGACAGCGCCCTGCCCGCGTTTGAAACCATCCTGGCCGCCCTGCCCGCCAGCGCGCAGGTGCAGGTGCTGGTTGAAGTGGTCGACACCGCCGAAGAGCGCCCGTTGCAAAGCGCCGCGAAAGTGGAAACCCAGTGGCTGGCACGCGGCGCCGACAACACCCAGGCCGGCACCGCGCTGGAAGCCGCCTTGCGCAAAGCCGGCGCGCCGGCTGCCGATGCCCGCATCTACCTGGCCTGCGAAGCCGCCGCGATGCGCAGCATCCGCAAGCTTCTGATCGAAGAACTCGGTGTGGAGCGCAGCCACATTGTGGGCCGTGGTTACTGGAAGCTGGGTACGGTCAATCACCCGGACCATGATTACGGTGAGGATGCCTGAGTCCCTGCCCTCTCGCGGGGCGGCATTGATGCGCGAGTAATTTGGGAGCTACGGTTCTACCTGGCTTTAGAGGATTTTCACCTGTCCCTATGGCGCACTGTGATGCCGGGCAAGAAACAGCACGCCGGGAAAAGATGCCAACTCCCTCGCAAAAAGCAGGGCGAAATAGGATGTAAAGAATGTCTTTAGCGATACCGACTCTTCGCTAAACCATACCAGCCCCAATAGTGCCAGCACCGCGAGCCAATGCACGCCAAAGGACATCTTTCCGAACGGCGCCGAAAGTAAGGCTCGCTTGACATCGGTAGCAGTTTTGGTTGCCAGAAATGCGTCTGGTGAAGAGCGTATGGCCAGAGATTGAAAGAGCCCCACGCCAAGCCCCATCAGCACAAATAGGAAGATTATTTGCAGCGGCGGCATTGTCCCAATGAAGAGGCAGGCGGTGATCAGCAATCCCCATAGAAGCATGAACAGACTGTTGGTCCGAACTGTGAGTGTTTTGTGCATAGGCCCCAGACTGAAAAGCGATGACTGCAGCCCCATCTCTCGACGGGATATAGGACAGTCATCGTAAGCGACGCAGGAGCGCGCGCGATCTACTTCGCCTCCCGGGCATAACTGACCGTCAGCATCTCCCACTGGTGGCCCTCCGGCTCGTTCCAGTAAATGCCCTTGCCGCCGAACTGCGTGTCGACCTGCCTGTCCATGGGCCCGCGCACCGTGCTGCGATAAGGAATGCCGGCCGCCTGGATACGGCCCAGGATGGCATCAAACTCCTGCGGGCTGACGCGGAAGCAGAAATGCTGGACGGGAAAGTCCTCGTCCGTGTCGATAAAGTCCAGCGTCAGGCCTTCATTGACATAGACGGCGGCAAACGGCCCCAGGGTGGCCGGCGCCCAAGGAACGCCCAGCAGCTCCGCCAGCTGCCGGGCCGAAGCCACTTTGTCGCGGGCCGAAACAATGGAATGGTCGAGTTCAATGCTCATGCGGGCCTCCCTTGGGGAATTGCCTTTATAGCCCGTTCGCTACCAACCCGTCACACGAAGGCGTAACAAGCCCTCACGCGCTTACAGGTCGAAGAACACGGTTTCCTTGTCACCCTGCATATAAATATCAAACCGGTACTGCGGCCCGGCCCCCGTCACTTCGCGCTTCGCCACCAGCGTTGCGCGCCGCGCGGCCGGCACACTCGCCAGCACCGCGTCCTTGCCGTTGGCCTCGGCTTCATCCTCAAAGTAGATGCGCGTAAAGGTGTGCACCAGCAGGCCGCGCATGGTCACGCAGACGTTGATGAAAGGCGCCTGCCCCGGCGCTTCCACGCCGGGCTTGACGGTGAAGAACTCGTAATGGCTTTGCGGCAGGGTGCCGGTGCCGCAGCGGCCGAAGCCGGTGAAGCCGCGGGCCTGGGCATCGGCTACCGACGTGATGGGTTTTCCGCTGCCGTCGGGCTGGGCAATCTCGACCATGGCGTCCATCACGGTGTTGCCGGCGCCGTCAAAGACCTGGCCAGTGATGCGTATGTGTTCGCCTTGCGCGTTGGGCTGGGCCAGCACGGGCGTGAACAGGCTTTTGAGGTCGTAGCCGTATTGCGTGGGCGTGAGGCCGTAGGCGAAGAAGGGGCCGACGGTCTGGGAAGGGGTTTGTTTGAGCTGGCTCATGGTGGTGTTGTCTTCCTGCCGCTTATTCAAAACGCGTGGCTTTGGGGCCGCGCAGCACGATGTCGAACACATAACCGAGCGCGTAGTCGGGCTGGGTCACGTCGAGGCTGAATTTGGAGACCATCAGCTCGCGCACGCTGTCGGGCGCGCCCATGTACATGGGGTCGTAGCTAAGGAGCGGATCGCCGGGGAAATACATCTGCGTGACCAGGCGGCTGGCGAAGTATTCGCCGAACAGCGAGAAGTGGATGTGCTGCGGCCGCCAGGCGTTGGGGTGGTTGCCCCAGGGGTAAGCGCCGGGCTTGATGGTCTTGAAGCTGTAGCGGCCTTCGTTGTCGGTCATGCAGCGGCCGGCGCCCAGGAAGTTCGGGTCCAGCGGTGCGTCGTGCTGGTCGACCTTGTGCACGTAGCGGCCTGCCGCGTTGGCCTGCCAGACTTCGACCAGGGTGTTGCGCACGGGCCGGCCGTCTTCGTCCATCACGCGGCCGGTGACGATGATGCGTTCGCCCAGCGGGTCGCCGTTCATGACGGCGTTTTTCGTCAGGTCGCTGTCCAGCGGGCCGAACTGCTCGATGCCGTAGACCGGCGCGTTGAGCTGCGCCAGCGCCTGCTTGATCGGGACCAGCGGCTGCTTGGGGCCGCGCAGCAGCGTGGACTTGTAGCCGGGATAGATGTGCGGCGAATGGCTGGTCCAGTCGCGCGGGGCGAGAAAGCTGTTGCTCAGGTCGGGTTTCATCGTGGGGTGTCTCCGTGGGTCATATGGGCTGCCTGGATGCCCTTGCAGGCGTTTCCAGCGGTGGGACGACTTTAATCGCGCTGAATGGTTATGTATATTGACATTTCTTCGCCTTATCCATAACCAAATTGGCCGATGGTGGTTAAATCGCGGCATGGTCGATGAACGCATCAAATACCGGCATCTGCAGTGCTTCCTGGCGGTGGCGCAGCACGGCAGCCTGCAAAAGGCGGCCGACGTGCTGGCCATCACGCAGCCGGCCGTTTCCAAGACCTTGAAAGAACTCGAAAGCCTGCTGGCGGTGCGCCTGTTTGAGCGCGGCCGCCGGGGCGCGGTGCCCACGCGCGAGGGCGAAGCCTTTTTGCGCCATGCGGGCGCCAGCGTGAGCGCACTGCGCGAGGCCGTGGCCAGCGTGGCGCAGACGCGGCGCCAGGGGAATGCCGTGGTCGCCATCGGTGTGCTGCCCACCGTGGCGCCCTGGCTGATGCCGCAACTGCTGCTGCGGCAGGACGCCGAGGCCACGGAAGACGCTCACACCAGCCTGCGCATCCACACCGGCGCCAACCCGGAGCTGCTGGCACGCCTGCGCCAGCGGGAGCTGGACCTGGTGATAGGCCGCTTCGCCGAGCCGGCCCACATGCTGGGCCTGAGTTTTGAGCACCTGTACGCCGACCCGCTGGTGCTGGCGGTGCGCCCGGGCCACCCGCTGCTGGCGCAGGCGGCGTTGAAGGCCGGCGTGCTGGCCGGGCTGCAGGCTTTCACGGTGATATTGCCCACGCAGGGCACGGCGATTCGCCACACGGCGGACGGTTTTTTCCTGACGCGCGGCCTTGCCTTGCGGGCGCGCACGATTGAAACACTGTCGGTCTCGATCGCGCGCGGTTATGCGCTGCAAAGCGATGCGGTCTGGGTCTCGCCGCTGGGCGCGGTGCGGACCGAGCTGGACAGCGGGGCGCTGCAGCAGCTGCCCGTGAGCATGGCCGGGACGGAAGAACTGGTGGGGCTGACCTTGCGCGCCGACATGGCGCCTACGACAGCGCAGCAGGCGCTGATCGCGAACATCCGCCTGCTGGCCGCCGAGCGCCGCGGCCAGGCTGCGCCGCTGGCTTAGGCGGTTTCGGCCGTCACCGCAAAACGCGCCGTCAACTCGCCCAGGCCGAGTTCGTCCAGCACCTCGCGCAAACGCGCTTGCGCCGCGCGGGTTTTGCCGGGCTGGGGCTGCGCGGGCCGGCTGGCCAGGATCAATTCGTTCTTCATCGAATGCTCCCAACCCACCAGCTCGGTCACGGTGACCTGGTAGCCGTTGGCTTCGAGCTGCAGGCAGCGCAGCACGTTGGTGATCTGGCTGCCGAATTCGCGCGTGTGCAGCGGGTGCCGCCAGAGCTCGGCCAGCGGGGTTTTGGCCAGCGACAGCGCGCGGCTTTTCTTCAGCACGCCGGCCACCTCGGCCTGGCAGCAGGGCACCAGCACCATGTGGCGCGCGCCTTTGGTCAGGCCGAAGGCGATCGCGTCGTCGGTGGCGGTGTCGCAGGCGTGCAGCGCGGTGACGATGTCGACAGTGGCGGGCAACTCGGCCGAGGTCGTCGCCTCCTGCACCGTCAGGTTCAGGAAGGACATGCGCGCAAAGCCCAGGCGCGCTGCCAGCGTGCGGGATTTTTCGACCAGCTCGGCGCGCGTTTCTATGCCGTAGACACGGCCGGCCATGGGCTCGCCCGCGTGGGCCACGTTGAAGAACAGGTCGTAAAGGATGAACCCCAGGTAGGACTTGCCGGCGCCGTGGTCGGCCAGCGTGAAGCCGGCTTTCTGCGCCGCGGCCTCATTAAGCAAAGGCTCGATGAACTGGTACAGGTGGTAAACCTGCTTGAGCTTGCGCCGTGTGTCCTGGTTGAGCTTGCCCTCGCGCGTGAGGATGTGCAGTTCCTTGAGCAGCTCGATCGACTGCCCCGGGCGCAGTTCTTCAATGACTTGCGCGGCGGGCGCGGGCTTTGCGGCGCCTTTTGACGGTTTTGCGGCGCGTGCGGAGCTGGTGGTTTGCATCGCCCCGAGTTTAGTGGGGGGCGCTGCGGGCCTTGCCTGGCGCGGCGCAAAGCCCTTTGGCCGCCCTTTTATCCGGCTTCTTCACTCCCTCTCCCAGAGGGAGAGGGAGCTAAAACCAGCGAGAAAAGACGAAATAAAGCCCCTTCAGCGGTTCTGGGCGCATAATCGAGCAGTTCGGGTTGAAAAACCCCGTACAGGTTAGTGATCGGTCAGTTTCGCGCGCTACGGCGGTACTTTTTGGTTTGTTGTGCTTTCGGGACCCCATCGCTTTTGTTTTTATGTGTTTTTTGAGGAGTCCCCATGGGCAATAAACTTTACGTCGGCAATCTGCCATACACGGTCCGCGACGAAGACCTGCAACAATCTTTTGGCGCCTACGGCTCCATCACCAGCGCCAAAGTCATGATGGAACGCGACACCGGCCGCTCCAAAGGCTTCGGTTTTGTCGAAATGGGCAATGACGCTGAAGCTCAAGCCGCAATCGCCGGCATGAACGGCCAGTCCCTGGGCGGCCGTAGCATCACCGTGAACGAAGCCCGTCCGATGGAGGCTCGCCCTCCACGTAGCGGCGGCTTCGGCGGCGGTGGTGGCGGCGGCTACGGCGGTGGCGGCGATCGCTCCGGCGGTGGCGGCTACGGTGGTGGCGGCGGCGGCCGCGGCGGCTACTAAGCCCTGCGAACCCTGCTAACGGCAGAGATGCCGTTGCCAACCCGCTGTCCCGGCCCTGCGCCGGGGCCAGCAAACAAGGCTTCAAGACTTCGGTTTTGAAGCCTTTTTTCATTGGCGCGCGGCCTTGGGCCGGGCGGGCTTGGCTATATTGCTTGCATGGCAACGACAAACCGAAATCAGGGCGGCCCGGTCAGCATCTTCCTGCGGCGCGCCCGCGAAGAGCGCCTTCCCCAGGCCGCGGGCGGCCTCACGTTCACGATGGTGATGTCCATGGTGCCGCTGCTGGCGGTGAGTTTTGCGCTGTTCGCGCGCATACCGGCCCTGCATGCGGCCGGCGATGCGATCCGCGAGCATTTGTTGCGCGGCCTGCTGCCGGCCGGCATCGCCAGGACGGTGCTCAAACACCTGTCGCAGTTCGCGGGCAATGCCGGCGGCCTCACGCAGGTGGGTTTTGCGCTGCTGTTGCTGTCGGCCCTGGCGCTGCTCATGAGCGTGGAGAACACGCTGAACCGGATCTGGCAGGTGAAGAAACCGCGCCCGGTGTTGCGCCGGCTGGCCCTGTACGTCGCCATGCTGCTCACCGGCCCTGTGCTCATAGGCGCCAGCCTGTGGGCCGCGTCGTATCTGCTGGCGGCCTCCAGTGGGCTGACGGGCGCGCGGCCGTCATGGCTGCCCCACGCCCTGAACCTGGGGCCCATGGTCCTGAGCGCCACCGGCTTCGCCTGCCTGTTCCGTTTCGTGCCGCACACGGCCGTGCGCTGGCGCGACGCGATTGCGGGCGGCCTGCTCGCAGGCGTCGCGTTCGAGCTGGGCAAGCAGGGTTTCGCGATCTACCTTGCCAACGTGCCTACCTACCGCACGATTTACGGTGCCTTCGCGCCGCTGCTGGCCTTCCTGCTGTGGGTGTATTACTCATGGCTGGTCACGCTGGCCGCGGCGCTGGTCAGCGCCAGCCTGCAGCGTGCGGGGACGCAGCCGGCGCGGCGGCTGTCGCGCGCATAGGCGGCTGGCTTGCTTTCAGTGCGGCACGGCCTTCTGGGCCGTTACCATTGCGGGCATGAAAACAAGCTACATCTTCGGCGCCATCCTGGCGTGCAGCGTCATCGGAACATTGGTCGGCGCCCGCGCGGCCAAAACCGGCTTCCTGGTGTTAACCGCATTGCTTTCCCTCTACGGCCTGTTTCGCCTGCTGGGCTAAGCGGCCGCCGGGCAAACGCGTTGCGGCGCGGCAGACTCCGGCGGCGACGAGAGCGGTAACGGCCAGCATCGCCGCCGTGTGAACGCCCACTGCCGCAAGCGCCAGTGCCAGTGGTCCCGATGCGGTCATCCCCGGAATTGATGCATCCCCCGCGCACAGCGGCACCAGCGCCGGCACCAGCATCAAGCCGGCGCCGTGCGCGCTGGACACCATAAAGGACCAGAGCGCCAGCCCGGCGTGGCCTGCCGGTGCGCGCATCGCCCTGGGCGCGCGGCCCGACAGGTGAAGCACCACGAAGGCCGCAAGCAGGCCGCCCGCGAACACTTGCAGCGCGAAGCGGTCCATCGCCAGGCCAAACACCACAGTGCCGGCGACCAGCGCGACCGATGCGGCATGCCCGGCCGCGATAGGCGCCAGGGCCCGCAAGGCCTGTGCGCGGTTGCCCGAACGCAGGCCCCAGGCGGCGGCCCACATCCAGCCGGTGGCGGGGTTCAGCCCGTGCAGGGCGCCCAGCCCCGCGACCACCAGCCAGGGCCAGAGGCTTGCCGTCACACCAGCGCCTTCAGTCCTTCGCGCCGCAGCACGGAGCGGCAACCGTTGCCGCAGCCACAGGCGCGGGTGTGAACGCCGACGTGGCGTCGTAGCGGTCATGGTGGCGCACCCAGTCCATCTTGTAGAAGCCGTCATGCTCGCCGCGGCCCCTGGGCGTGAGATCCAGCATGTTGTAGGCGCCCATCATCACTTCCACACCGCGCCCGTAGGTCGAATAGGTGTGGAAGATCCGGCCATCGCCGTCCTTGTAGAACAGGCTGATGCCGGGCGCTTCCTCGGCCGGGAATTCCACCATGCCGTAGTTGTAGTTGACGCGGCCGTCGACGCGCTCTTCGGGCTTGAAGCTCACGTGGAAGTCGTAATTGAAATCACTGCCGCTGGATGACACCCAGGTGAACTGCCAGCCCATGCGACGGCGGAATCGCTCTATCTCGGGCAGCGTGGCGCGCGAGACGGCGACGAAGCTGAGGTCGCGTTGTTCAAGATGGATCTTCATGCCGTCGGTGTGGTCGGCCATGTAAGAGCAACTCGGGCAGCCCTGCTCCCAGCCCGGCCCGAACATGAAGTGCTGCACCATCAGCTGGCGCTTTCCTTCGAACAGCTCGGCCAGCGAACGTTTGCCTTCGGGCGTGTCGAAGACGTAGTGTTTCTCGACGTGGACCCAGGGAAGCGCGCGGCGCTCGCGGGCGATCTGGTCGCGCAGGCGCGTCAGTTCCTTTTCCTGCGCCAGCAAGGTCTTGCGCTCGGCCAGCCATGTGTCCCTGGACACGACCGGGTGGCTCGCGGTGTTTGTGTTTGCTTCTGTGCTTGCGGTGTTCATGGTGCTTCTCTTTCATTTGCGTGGGTCAATGCGCTGCCCGGCCCGTGCTGGTAACGGGAGCGCGCGTTTTCGGCCGGTGGGCCAGGGGAATATCAGCGCAGGGATTTCATGCCCCGCGCGGCGGGCGCTAGGCCGCCTTGGGCCGCCGCACGGCGCGGACTTTTCCGCTCTTGCCGCCGCCGGCATAAAAGAGGTTCGCGCCGTCGGATTCGAGCCCGCTGACGCCTGCGCCGGGCGGCATCTCCAGCCGCTCAAGCACGGCGCCGCTTTGCGGGTCTATGCGGCGGATCTCGCTGTCGTCGCCTTCCCAGGTGCCGTGCCAGAGTTCACCGTCCACCCAGGTCACACCGGTGACGAAGCGGTTCGATTCAATCGTGCGCTGGATGGCGCCCGTCTTCGGGTCCACCTGGTGGATTTTGCGGTCGCGGTACTGGCCCACCCACAGGCTGCCTTCGGCCCAGGTCAGGCCCGAGTCGCTGCCGCTGCCGGGCGCCGGGATGGACGCCACCACCTTGCCGGTGGCCGGGTCTATCTTGTCGATACGCGTCTCGGCGATCTGGTAAAGGTGTTTGCCGTCAAAGGCGGTGCCGGCGTCGCCCGCGCATTCCAGCGTGCGTGTTTGCTCGCCACTCGCGGGGTCGAAAGCAATCAGACTGGCGCCCGTGGCGGCCCAGACGCGCTGGCCGTCGTGGGTGACGCCGGCAATGTCGCCGGCGCCGGGAAAGGGGCCGTATTCGCGCACGATTTCGGCGGGGCGCGCCTTGGCTTCGGGGGTTTTGCTGAGGGTCTTGCTCGTCATTGCGGCTCCTGGTTGCACCGTGAATCGGCGCCATGGAGACAACTCTATCCAATCGGCAGCGAAGCGGGGAGTAACAAGATCGTCGTGAATCCCGCCAGCGGCGGCGCCAGCCAGCGCTGTGCCCGCGCCCGGCCCATGGAGCGCACCCGCCCCTCAGTCTCCAGCTCGGCCAGCGCGCGCTGCACGGTGCGCTGGCTCGCCCCCACGGCCAGTGCCAGCGCGGAGGTGGACCAGGCCGCGCCGTCGGAAAGCAGCGCGACCAGCGAGGCCTGCTCGCCGTCAATGGGCGGCTCCAGCACGGCAACGTCGCGCTCACCGAGCGGCTTGAGGATGAAACCCCGCTCGGTCGCGGCTATGGTCGCGAGGGTTTTGACGAGCGCGCGCAGCCGGCCTATCTCCACCCTCAGGCGCGCCCTGTGTGTCTCATCAGGGCGTGTGGTGCGAAAGGCGGAGTCGATCAAGGCTTCACGGCTGATATCGCCGGGCCAGGCTTGGGCGAGCGAACGCGCCAGCGAGAACAACACAGGCCGGCGCGCCAGCGGCCGCCACTGGCCGCCGGCGCCCAGGCCGCGGCGGCAGGCATCGACCACCAGGGCATCCGAAGCCAGCAGTGCCGAGACCTCGTCGAGGCGCAGCGCCTGCTCACCGCCGGCGGCCAGGCGCCGGGCGGCGGGCCTGTCGAGCGCGGCGCGCGCTTCAACCACCTCGGCCAGGAGCGCGGGCACCTGCGCGCGTTCGGCCGCGGCATGCGCACGGGCCAGCGCCATGCGCGCGTCGCCCACGCGCAGCGAGCGCAAGGCCAACTCGGCCGATGTGAGTTCTGCCACCGCCCTGAGCGCGGGCGGCAGGCCCCGCGCATCCAGTTTCGCCAGCGCAGCCGCCGCTTCGTCCAGCCGGCCCAGCAGCAACAGCCGGCGCGCGGTGACCAGCCAGGCCTGTAGCGCATTGGCCGTGTCGGCATGCGCCTGCAGCGTGGCCGAGGCCGCCGCCAGTGCGCGCGGTGAGCCGGCGAAGTCACGCATGGCCATGGCCACCTCGGCCTCCGCCACCACGCAGCGGGCGCGCGCCAGTTCTTCATGCGCGCCAAAACCCCGCGCGGCGCGGCACAGCAATTCGCGGGCGCGCGGGTGTTCACCCAGCTGCGCCATGGCGATGCCGCGCAAGGCCAGCGCCGGCGGGTCGTCGCGCAGGGCGACCCGCTTGAGGGCGCCCAGCGCGTCGCCGGCGGCCAGCGCGCGGGCGGAAGCGGTGATCAGGGAATCCATGGGCGACAGGCTACACCAGCGCGCCGGTGCGGCGGCGCGGCGCCGTCAAAACCACCCGGAAACAGGCGATGAAAAAACTGGATGCAAATTAACTTGCACACAATTCAATTGCTCGCTATAATTCACCCATGCCAAACAAAACCGACACCGTGGACGCGATGCTGCAGCTGGACAACCAGCTGTGTTTCGCGCTGTACTCCACCTCGCTGGCCATGACCAGGCTCTACAAGCCCATGCTCGACGAGATGGGCCTGACCTACCCGCAATACCTCGCGATGCTGGTGTTGTGGGAGCAGGACGGCCTCACGGTGTCCGAGCTCGGCGAGCGCCTTTACCTGGATTCGGGCACGCTGACGCCTTTGCTCAAGCGCATGGAAACGGCCGGCCTGGTGTCGCGCCTGCGCGCCGTGCAGGACGAGCGCCGCGTGCACATCACGCTGACGGCCGCGGGCCGCAAGCTCAAGGCCAAGGCCGCCAGGATCCCGGGCTGCATCCTGAGCGCCACGCAATGCTCCATCCCCGAGCTGGTGTCGCTGACGCAGCAAGTGCAGTCTTTCCGCAAGCGCCTCACCGCCTGATTTTTTTCACCAAGTTCACCGGATTTTTAACCCGCCCCGACTGGGGTATTTTTCAAAGGAAGCCACCATGACCACACTCGAAAAAGTTCTCTACACCGCCCACGCCCACACCACCGGCGGCCGTGACGGCAAGTCCAAAACCGACGACGGCCGCCTGGACGTCACGCTGAGCTCGCCCGGCACCGCCGGCACCGGCACCAACCCCGAGCAGCTGTTCGCGGCCGGCTACGCAGCCTGCTTCATCGGCGCGATGAAGGCCGTCGGCGGCATGAAGAAGATCGACGTGCCCGCCGACGTGGCCATCGACTCCAGCGTTGACCTGGGCAAGATCCCCAACGGCTACGGCATCGCCGTGCGCCTGGACGTGACCCTGCCCGGCATGGACCGCGCCGCTGCACAAGCACTGATCGACGCAGCGCATCAAGTTTGCCCTTACTCCAACGCAACCCGCGGCAACATCGACGTGACGATCACGCTGAAGTAATCAAGCCCTGACTGTCACCAAAGCGGCCCGCCGGTGTTGAACCGGCGGGCCGTTTCATTTACGGTGCTGCATATGAACGCAGCCCTCCCCACCACCACCTTCCAGGTCCGAAAGGCCGCCCTGTCCCAAACGCGCTGGCACACCGGCGCGCCCATCCCACTGGTACCCGGCCAGGTTCGGCTGGGCATTCAGAGCTTTGCCTTCACCGCCAACAACATCACCTATGCCGCCTTTGGCGACGCAATGCATTACTGGCAGTTTTTCCCGACCGGCGATGAGGCCTGGGGCTGCATCCCGGTCTGGGGGTTTGCCACGGTGACGGAGTCCCTGTGTGAAGGCCTTGCCGTGGGCGAAAAGTTTTACGGCTACTACCCCATGGCCAGCGAGCTCGTGATGCAGCCGGTGCGCATCACGCCCGCCGGTTTTTTTGACGGCGCCGTGCACCGGCAAGCGCTGCCGGTGGTCTACAACCAGTACATGCGCTGCAGCACGGACTCGTTTTACGAGGCCGCGACCGAAGACGTCCAGTCGCTGCTGCGCCCGCTGTTCACCACCTCCTTCCTGATTGACGACTTCTTGGCCGACAACGATTTTTTCGGCGGCGGCACGACTTTGCTGCTGTCCAGCGCCTCCAGCAAGACCGCCTATGGCACGGCCTTCCAGCTCGCCAAACGCAAGGGCCTGGAGGTGATCGGGCTCACCTCGCCGGGCAACCAGGCCTTTTGTGAAAGCCTGGGCTGTTACAGCCGCGTGCTGGCCTATGACGCGCTGGACAGCATCGCCGCCGGCACCCCCAGCATTTACGTCGACTTCGCGGGCAATGCCGGCCTGCGCCGGCGCATCCACGAACGCTTTGGGGCGCTGCGCCACGACTGCGCCATAGGCGGCACGCACGTCGACGAACTCGCGGCGCAAGGGAGCACCCGCACGCTCCCGGGGCCCCGGCCGGTGCTGTTCTTCGCCCCGGCCCAGGCCAAAAAGCGCATCACCGACTGGGGGGCGAAAGCCTTCGGCCTGCAACTCGCACAAGCCTGGCAGGACTTCATCCGCCAGGTGACCGGCACCCGGCCGCCCTGGCTCGTGCCCCAGCGGCATGCCGGCCAGGCGCCCCTGCAGGCGGTGTACAGCGAGGTGCTGGCCGGCAAGGGCGACCCGCGCACCGGGCATATCCTGCTGCCCTGAAGCACGGACACAGCCGTTTACAAGCCCCGGCTGGCTGGCCATGGGCAACTGCGCCGACAATCGGGTCATGACCGACAAAAGCCCAGCCCCCACCAGCGCCACGCTGCATGCGTATGAGACGCTGACCCCTGACCGCGTGCTGGACGCGCTGGCCAGCGTGGGCTTGCTGGGCGACGGCCGCCTGATGGCGCTGTCCAGCTATGAGAACCGGGTCTACCAGGTCCACCTCGAAAGCCCCGTGGGCGATGCCGAGCTGGCCGGCGACGTGGTGGTCGCCAAGTTCTACCGGCCGGACCGCTGGAGCGACGCGCAAATCATCGAAGAGCACGCTTTCGCGGCCGAACTGATGGCCGCCGAGATCCCGGTGGTCGGCCCGCTGGTGCTGGACGGCGCCACGCTGCACCATTTCGGCGGCTTCAGCTTCAGCGTTTCGCCCAGCCGCGGCGGGCGCCGGCCCGAGCTGGACAACCTCGAGGTGCTGGAATGGATAGGCCGCTTCCTCGCGCGCATCCACACCGTGGGCAGCGCCAAGCCTTTCACCCATCGTCCGGCGCTCAGCCTGCAGACCTTTGGTTTTGCCTCGCGCGACATCCTGCTGGCCGGCGGCGCGGATTCCCATGGCTACATCCCGCTGGACATGGAGTCGCGCTGGCGCAAGGCCTTTGAGGAAGCCATGCTGGTGGCGCAAACCGTGTTTGAAAGCGTGGGCGACGTGCGCACGCTGCGCCTGCACGGCGACTGCCACCCCGGCAACATCCTGTGGACGCCCGAAGGCCTGCCGCTGGCGGGCCCGCACTTTGTCGACCTCGACGACGCCCGCAGCGGCCCGGCCGTGCAGGACTTGTGGATGCTGGTCTCGGGCGACCGGGCACAGAGCACGCGGCAGCTGGGCGCGCTGGTGGACGGCTATGAGGAGTTCCGCGAATTCGACCGGCGCGAACTCGCGCTGATCGAGCCGCTGCGCACCCTGCGCCTGGTGCACTACAGCGCCTGGCTGGCGCAGCGCTGGCACGACCCGATCTTCCCGATCAACTTCCCGTGGTTCGGCTCCAGCGACTACTGGAAGGGCCAGATCGACATGCTCGAAGAGCAGACCGAGGCCATGCAGGAAACGCCGCTGATTGTGTAAAACCGGTTAGGTACTATGTACACATAGGGATAGCGATGAGAGGCGAAACGCCACTCATCGCTAGCATGTCCAGCAGCCCCGCGCTTTGACGGCGGCGTCTGGAGACATGAATGACATTTCGCCCGCTTATGCTGGCCGCCTTGCTGCTGGCATCCCACGGCTGGTGCGCCGCGCAATCCGCCCAGGCCGCCTGGCCCACCAAACCCATCACCATGGTCGTGCCCTTCCCGCCCGGCGGCCTGGCCGACCTGGTGGCAAGGCCGGTGGCCGAAGCGATGTCGCGCGACCTCGGCCAGCCTGTTGTGATCGAGAACAAGGCCGGCGCGGGCGGTGGTATCGGCATGGCTTACACCGCCAAGGCCAAACCCGACGGCTACACCGTCGTCATGGCGCTTTCCTCGCTGACCGTGATCCCCGAAGCCGATACCCTGCTGGGGCGGCCCGCAATGTTCGCGCTTACCGACCTGCGGCCGATTGCGCGCTATACCGCCGACCCCACCGTGCTGGCGGTGCGCGCCGATGCGCCCTGGAAGACGGTGCAGCAGTTTGTCGACGATGCCAAAAAGCGCCCGGGCGCGATCAACTACGGCTCGTCGGGCAACTACGGCACCATGCACGTTCCCATGGAAATCCTGGCGCAGAACGCCGGCATCAAGCTCACGCACATCCCGTTCACCGGCGCCGGCCCGGCGGTGGTGGCGCTGCTGGGCGGGCAGATCGATGCGGTGTCGTCCGGCCCGGCCACCGTGCTGCAACAGGTCAAGGCCGGCAAGCTGCGCGTGCTGGGCCATTGGGGCAGCGAGGTGCTGCCCTCCATGCCCGAGGTTCCCAGCCTCAAGAGCAGCGGCTTCAATGCCGAATACGCCCAGTGGTCCGGGCTCTTCATCCCCGCGGGTGTGCCCGAGCCCATCGCCCAGCGCCTGCGTGCGTCGGCCAAAGCGGCCGCGCAGGACGCCAAGGTCAGGGAAGTGATCCTGGGCGCCGGCAGCCCGGTGCTGTACCAGGACAGCCCGGACTTTGAGAAATACGTGCAGGCCGATGCGAAACGCATGGCTGACGTGGTCAAACGCATCGGCAAGGTCGAATAACTTTTTTCATGTCGGAGGCCTCCATGTCCACCCGTTTCATTCGATGCATGCTTCTCGCACTCGGCCTGGCCTCGGCGCTCACGCCGGCCCTGGCGCAAAACTACCCCAGCAAGCCGGTGCGCATCATCGTGCCCTTTGCGGCCGGTGGCCCGGCCGACGTGTATGCGCGTTTCATGGCGCAGCGCCTGCAGGATTCACTGGGGCAAACCTTTGTGGTCGACAACCGGCCCGGCGCCGGCTCCGTCATCGGCACCGACGCCGCGGCGAAATCCGCCCCCGACGGCTACACACTGCTGCTGATGTCCAACGCGCACACCGTCAATGAATCGCTGATCGCCAACAAGCCTTTCCAGCTGATGCGCGACTTTGTGGCGGTGGCGCCCATCAATTACTCCGACCTGGTGCTGGTGGCCACACCCGCGCTGCCGGACTCGACGCTCAAGGCGTTGATCGCCGACGCCAAGGCGCGGCCGGGCAAGCTCAACTACGCCTCGTCCGGCCCGGGCACGCCGTACCACATGGCCGGCGAACTCTTCAAAAGCATGGCGGGTGTGTACCTGGTGCACATTCCCTATCGCGGCAGCAGCGGTGCGCGCACCGACGTCATAGGCGGCCAGGTCGACGTGATGTTCGACGCCGTCACCACCATGGCCGAGCAGGTCAAGGCAGGCAAGGTGAAGGCGCTGGCCACCACCGGCAAGCAACGCTCCGAGGTGCTGCCCGATGTGCCGACCTTGCACGAAGCCGGCGTGCCGGGCTACGAAGCCACCATCTGGCTGGGCCTGATGGCGCCGCGCGGCACGCCCAAGGCCGTCGTCGACAGGCTCAACGAGGCGGTGTCGAAAATCGTGGGCCAGCCCGAGATCAAACAGCTCTGGGGCAAACAGGGCGCCACGCCCATGGTGATGAGCCCCGAAGCCTTCGACAAATATGCCCGCGAGGACATCGCCAAATGGGCGGGCGTGATCAAGGCCGCCCACATCACGGTGGATTGAAGCTGTGTTGATGCCGCAATCCTCTTCCCCCGTACTCCACATCCTCAGCGGCGGCGCCGCCCAGGGGCTGGTGACGCAACTGCAGGACCGCTTCCGCTCGCAATACCACTTCGACATTGCCGGCACCTTCGGCGCCGTAGGCCTGATGAAAGACGGCCTGCTGGCCGGCCAGCCCTGCGACGTGGTCATCCTGAGCCAGGCGCTGATCTCCGGGCTGGCTGAGAGCGGCCATGTCCAGGCCGACAGCGCGCGCGCCCTGGGCGCCGTCAAGACCGGCGTGGCCGTGAAGACCGGCGAGCCGCCCGTGGACGTGGACAGCCCCGCCGCGCTCAAGGCCGCGCTGCAGGCCGCGCGCGGCATCTACTTCCCCGACCCGGTGAAGGCCACGGCCGGCATCCACTTCATGCGGGTGCTCAGGGAACTGGGGCTGGAGGCCGAGCTTGCCGCCCGTCTGCGGCCCCACCCCAACGGCGCGGCCGCCATGAAAGCCATGGCCGAATGCGGCGAGCCCGGCCTCCTCGGCTGCACACAGGTCACCGAAATCCTGTTCACGCCCGGTGTGGAACTGGTGGCCACCTTGCCGAAAGCCTTTGAACTGGCGACCGTCTACACGGCGGCGATGTGCACAGGCGCGCGCAACGCGCGGGCCGCCGGTGAACTCATCGCCTTGCTGGCGAGCCCGGATACCGCCGCCGCGCGGCTGGCCTGCGGCTTCGAGCCCTGACGGCACATCCTCAGGTTTGATGCGCGCGCCGCATCAAACTTCAGCATCTTTGCAATTTACATAGCCAAAGCGCTCAAGCATCATCGGGCACTCCGGCCGCCTCACGGCCGTTTCAATAACAGCCCTGCAAGCGCGCGCTCAGCCGGGTCATCAAGAGACAAAGCCCGCATGACAAACAAGACCCACCTCGTCCTCGGCGCCCTGAACGGCGACGACATCGGCCATGAAATCGTGCCGGCTTCGGTGGAGGTGGCCAGCGCCGCGGCCCTGCTGCACGGGCTCAGCATCGACTGGCGGCCCATGCCGGTCGGCCGCAAGGCGCTGGACACGCACGGCTCCACCCTGCCCGAGGGCACGCTGGAAACGCTGCAGAAGATGGACGGCTTTGTGCTGGGCCCCATAGGCCACCGCGACTATCCCAAGGGGCCGGGCGCCATCAACCCGCACCCCATCATGCGCAAGCACTTCAACCTGTTCGCCAACGTGCGGCCCACGCGCTCCTATGCCGACATCGGCTGCCTCTACGACAACGTGGACCTGATCATCGTGCGCGAGAACAACGAGGGCTTCCAGCCCGACCGCAACATGCTGCTGGGCACGGGCGAGTTCCGGCCCACCGACGACATCACGCTGTCGGTGCGCGTCATCACGCGCGTCGCCAGCGAGCGCGTGGCCCGCGTCGCGCTGGAGCTGGCGCGCTCGCGCCGCAAGCTGCTGACCGTGGTGCACAAGAACACCGTGTTCAAGCTGGGCTGCGGCATGTTCGTGGAAGAGTGCCACAAGGCCGCCAGGGACTACCCCGACGTCACCGTCAACGAGGTCATCGTCGACACCATGGCCATGCGCCTGGTGCGCGACCCGCACAACTTCGACGTGGTGGTCACCACCAATATGTTCGGCGACATCCTGTCCGACGAAGCGGCCGGGCTGGTGGGTGGCCTCGGCATGGCGCCGGGCCTGTGCATAGGCGAGGGCGACTTCGCGATGGCGCAGGCCACGCACGGCTCGGCCCCCGACATCGCGGGCAGCGGCCGCGCCAACCCCTACGCCATGATCGAATCGACGCGCATGCTGCTCGACTGGCTGGGCCGGCGCAAGAACATTCCGCAGGCGGTGGCCGCGGCGAAGTCCATGCACCAGGCCGTCGGCGTTGCGCTGGGCAATGCGGCCGCGCGCACCGGCGACATACGCGGCAGCGGCAACACGGCGTCCTTCACCGCCGCCATCATCAAGGCGCTCCAATAATTTCCCATGGCACCTAAATCCTGCGGCGTCGACTTCGGGACGTCCAATTCCACGGTCGGCTGGAGCCGGCCCGGGCAGCCCGCGCTGCTGCCGCTTGAAGACGGCAAGCTCACCCTGCCCTCGGTGGTGTTCTTCCATGCGGAGGACTTCGAGGCCAGCTACGGCCGCGCCGCGCTGGCCGACTACCTGGGCGGCCACGAAGGCCGGCTGATGCGCTCGCTCAAAAGCCTGCTGGGCACGTCCATGATCGACGAGTCCACCGAACTGATGGGCCAGGCGATACCGTTTCGCCGGCTGCTGGAGCAGTTCATCGCGCAGCTCAAGCTGCGCGCCGAGCAGGCCGCGGGCCGCAGCTTCACCCGCGCCGTGATGGGCCGGCCGGTGTTCTTCGTCGACGACGACGCGGCGGCGGACAAACGCGCCCAGGACACGCTGGGCGAGATCGCCCGCGCCGTGGGCTTCCAGGAGGTGGCCTTCCAGTTCGAGCCCATCGCGGCGGCCTTCGACTACGAGTCGCAGATCAACCGCGAAGAACTGGTGCTGGTGGTCGACATAGGCGGCGGCACCTCGGACTTCTCGCTGGTGCGGCTGTCGCCGGCGCGGGCGCTGAAAAGCGACCGGCGTGAGGACATCCTGGCCAGTGGCGGCGTGCACATAGGCGGCACGGACTTCGACAAATACCTGAGCCTTTCCAGCGTCATGCCGCTGCTGGGCCTGGGCAGCCTGCTGCTCAGCGGCCGACAGATGCCCTCGGCCCCCTACTTCAACCTGGCGACCTGGCACACCATCAACTTCGCCTACACGCGCAAGGCCTGGCCCGAGATCCAGGACATGCACCGCCAGGCCATGGAAAAAGACAAGCTGGAGCGGCTCATGAACCTGGTGCGCCAGCGCTCCGGCCACTGGCTGGCGCTGCAGGTGGAGGCCGCGAAGATCGCGCTGTCGGAAAGCGACACGACACAGATAGACCTGGGCCGCATCCAGCCCGGGCACAGTTTCACCCTGAGCCGGGAGACTTTCGACGGATCGATTGCCCACCTGGTGGCCGACATCGAGCGCACGGTCAATCAGTTGATACGTAGCGCCGGCGTGCCGGCCACCGGCATAGACACCGTGTTCTTTACCGGCGGCTCCAGCAGCGTGCCGCTGCTGCGGCAGAGAATCGCCGCGCTGCTGCCCGATGCGCGGCGCGTGGAAGGCGATTTGTTCGGCAGCATCGGCGCCGGGCTGGCGCTGGATGCGCGGCGCAAGTTCGCCTAGGGCCGGCCATACCCTCTCATAGCTTTTTAAGTAGCATGTATTTCTCATATAATGAGCCATGGCTGCTATTTATAGTCCTTCCGAGCGAGGGTTTGACGAGCGCCTGACAGGGATAGACCGCTGCCAGGTGGCTTTGCTGCGGGAGGTCGTCGGACAGTACGGCCAGCGCCTGGTCCTTAAAGGCGGCATGGCAATGCGCGCCGTCTTCGGCAGCTTGCGCCTGACCAAGGACATCGATTTTGACCGCCAGCCCAGCCTGTCGATGGAAAGCCTCAAGACAGGCATGCCAAAAGCGCTGGTGCGCGCCGCCGCCAACGCCGGTATTCGCCAGCCGGTGGCCGAGATCACAAAACTCACCGCCACCACCGTCAGGGCACGGCTCGCGGGACGTGCCCCCACGGGGGAAGACGTGCGGTTCGAGGTTGAGATCTCCGGAAGGCATGAAATACCTCCCGAATGGAAGCGCCAGGAAACCGTCGCGCCGCCCGCAAGCTATGGCATGGCGCCTTTTGTGGTCGAGTCCTATTCCAATGACGCACTCGCGGCCATGAAGATTGCCGCGGCCATGTCCGAAGCGCGCAATGCACCCAGGGATGTCTACGATCTTCAAGACCTGATCGCGGCCAATGCAAACCCTGCCGCCCTGCTCGCCGCCCGCAGTCCGGCGCAGGCGCTGGAGCAAATTAAAAACAACGCGCTATCGAAGCTCGAGATGATCGGTTTTCACCTGGCGCGCGATGAGTTGCTTCCTTACCTCCCGCCGGACATCCGGGAAATCTTGACGGAAGAGCGCTGGCTGGAATACACGCTGACGGTGGGGTCCGCCATTGAAAGGTGGTGCAAAGCTGCGCTTGAAATCCAGGCATCGAACGGTGGGAGCGCCAAGTGACTGCCGTCTGGAAACTGGAAGCGGAAGCCCGGCTGCTTCGGGGCGATACGCCCGGGGTTCTGACCACAGGCATGCTGCAAATGATTGCCACCATGCCGGGTGAGGCAGCGCCGCCACGCGCGACATTTCAGCGCTGGCTTGAGGACCTGGTGCGAGCCCGGAAACTTCGGCGCGTCATCAAAGGCGTCTACCTGAACACGATGGGCCATCGCGACATCAGCCCGGCAGCCGCGGCCCAATGGGTGCGATCGCGCAGCGTGATCAGCCTGACCTGGGTACTGGAACAGGCAGGTGTCACGAACAACTTTGGCGATACCGTGACCTGCGTCATCCCGACGGATCCCGGCTGGCCGAATCCGCAGATATCCGATCGCAAGACGGATGCCGGAACGTTTCGTTTTTTTGCGATGCCCGCACATCTCGTCGATGAACGCGCCGGTGCATTTGACGATATCCGCGATTCGCGTTTTGACTATCCGCGCACGACCGGTGAGAAAGCCTTGCTCGACTGGATTTATCTGGGTGCCTCCAACCGCAGCCGATTGGCGCGGCCGCCTTTCGACCTGGACCTGCAGGCCTTGAACAAGGCCCGACTCCGGCGTTTAGCCAGGAAGATGGGAATCGCCGACCTTCTGGAGGACTGGCAAGCCCAATGGAAGGATTTCCAGGCGGCCCCGGACGTCCGGGAAAACAGCTCATCGCTGCTGGGCTTCTAAACGGATTGCGCCCTTGCGCCATCAAGCGGCAGCCTTGTCGTGCACCCAGCCCGTGCGCACCAGAAACTTGAACACCCAGCGTATCGACAGCACCGTCGAAATCACGCGGAAGAAGTGAAACGCCGTCACGATGGGCGCGCCTATGCCGAAGGTCTTGGCGATGATGGCCATCTCGGCCGTGCCGCCCGGCGCCACGGCGAGGAAGGCCGTCAGCAGCGAGATGACGCCGGTCTTGCTCAGGCTCCAGGCCAGCAGCACGCAGATGGCCAGCATGCTGAGTGTGACCGCCGCGGCCGAAGCCAGCATGCGCGGCGACTTGATGAAGAACTGGCGCGTCATGTGCTGGCCCAAACTCCAGCCGATCAGGACCTGCGCCGCGACCAGCGCTTCGGGAAACATGCGGCCGTTGAGGCCCGAGGCGGCAAAGGAGCCGGCCATGATCACCGGGCCCAGCAGCCAGGCATTGGGCACGCGCAGGCGTTCGGCCAGCCAGCCGCAGGCCGGCGCAAGGAAGACGAAGAGCACAGCGAGCTGCCAGCCTATGGCGGGCGTGGCCGCTGAAATATAGGGACCGGCTTTTTCGCCGCTGTAGTGCGCGACGACGGAGGCCAGCGTGACCACCAGGATGATGCGGATGGCGTGGGCCGAGGCAACCTGCGCGCCGTCGGCGCCGGCTTTTTGCGCCTGCAGCGCCATTTCGGCCGAGGCGCCGACCGCCACCGAATAAATCGCCGTGGGCCCGTCGATGCCGGCCAGGCGCTGGATGACGCGCGAGAACAGCATGGTGAGCATGATGGAAAACGCGGCGCCGGCCAGCATCCAGTGGCCCAGCGAGGCGACCTCCCGTATCACTTCCTGTGTGAAGGTCAGGCCCAGCGCCGTGCCGATCGTGATCTGCGCGGCGCGTCGGCCCTGCAGCGGCTGCCGCCCACCCACACCCAGCAACATGACGAGGGCCGTGCCCATCATGGCGCCCAGCACCCAGGGCAGCGGGATCTTCAGCGAGAAGGCCGCATAGCCGCCGCTAGCTGCGGCCGCCAGGGTCAGCAGCCTGCGCCCCCAGAGCTGGAAGGCCGTCTGCGGCGCCGCTTCGGGAGCCGCCTTGTCAGACACTCAGGTAGGTCCCGCCATTGACGTGCAGGGTCTGCCCGGTGATGAAACGCGCCGAAGGCCCGGCCAGCCAGACCACCGAAGCCGCGATCTCGGCCGCCGTGCCGCGACGGCCCAGCAGCGGGTGGTGCTTGGCGTGGTGCTTGGGCGCGGCGGTGGAACTGCTGGTGGCGCGCTGGGTGTCGACCATTCCGGGCGATACGCAGTTGACGGTAATGCCTTCGGGCGACAAGTCGTGCGCAAGCGCGCGCGTGAGCCCGCCCAGGCCGGCCTTGGCCGTGACCACGTGCACGCGCTCGGGCGCGCCGGTGTGCGATGTCATGCCGCCTATGTTGATGACGGCGCCGCGACCGGACGCTCTCAGCAGCGGCAGCGCCGCCTGCGTGCAGAAAAAAGCGCCGTCCAGGATGACGGACAGCGTGTCGCGCCAGTCGCGCGCCGAGATGTCGGCCAGCGGGGCCTCGCGGCGTATCGCGGCGTTGTTGACCAGGATGTCGAGGCGGCCCCAGGCGGCCTTGATGCTGGCCACCATGGCCGCCACCGCGGCCTCGTCGGTCACGTCGGCCACGCAGAGCAGCGCCTGGCCGCCGGCGGCGATGATCTCGTCGACCACGGCCTGGCCTTCGGCCGCCGAGGAGCGCACGTTGACGGCGATGGCCACGCCGGTGGCGGCCAGGCCCAGCGCGATTTCGCGGCCTATGTTGCGGCCGGAGCCGGTGACCAGCGCGACGGCCTGGGGTTTGGGGGTGTTGCTCATGAAACGTCTTTCAATCTTCAAAAAAATCTTCAACGAACTTCAGGCCGGCAGGCGGGACAGGTCGACCCTGGGCTGGTCGAGCAGGCCGGCCATCACATCGGCCATCTGCTGCGCCTGCGCGGCCGTAAGCCCGCCGTACACACAGTTGGCCACGAACTTGCGCTGGATGTCCTCGTCGCTGAGCGGGTGCTCGGCGCCGCCCTTGAAGTAGCCCTGGCGGTGTTCAAACACCTCGCCGTTTTTCAGCGTGATGCGCAGGTGGCCGGTGAACTGGTTGGGGTAGGGATTGGCCGGGTCGATGATGTAGCTGACCTTGCCCGCCAGGCGCGTCATGGCCGGGTCTTTCACCACGTCTTCGTCGTATTCACCCAGGCCCGCGTCGCCCTTGAGGATGCCGGCGGCAATCGCATACGGCGTGCTGAACTTGGCGGCATAGCCGTTGGGCGGCGACTGCTTCATGGCCAGCGGCTCCCAGAGGCGGTGAACAATGCCTTCGGCGGTTTCGGCCTCGATGGTGGCGATCTGCTCCGGGTCGATGTTGCGCGCGCGGAACTCGCGGCCGCAGTCGATGTAGGGATGCGACATGGTGCCGCAGGCATAAGGCTTGAAGGCGATGGTGGTGCACAGCCACTGCTTGCCGAAGCCGTCCATCATCTCCTCGAACTTGCCGTCCAGCGTGTTGGCAAAACCGTGGAACAGGCCGTGGTGGCCTTCGAACACGGTGCGCGGGCCGACGAAACCGCCCTGCGCCAGGCGCACGGCGCGGTAGCCCGACTGCGCCGCCCAGCCGGGGTGCATGCGTTTGGTCCAGGAGCCGTCGGCCAGGTACTCGATCAGGCCGCCGGCCATGCTGCCGGCGATGCCGAAGGCGTTGACGAATTCTTCTTCCGACAGGCGCAGCGCCGCGCCTATACCGGCGACGGCGCCCATCACGCCGAAGATGGCCGTGGGGTGAAAGCCGGCCTTGTGGACGCGCATGGGCGCGACCTTGCACAGGCGGCACATGACTTCCAGCCCCACCGCGACGCCGCGCAGCAGGTCGGCGCCCGAGAGCTGGTGGCGTTCGGCCGCGGCCAGCAGCGCCGGGATGATGACCACGCCGGCATGCACCGGCCCGCCTTCATAGGTGTCGTCGAAGTCCTCGCCGTGCGAGGCAATGCCGTTGACGAAGGCCGCGCCTTCGGCCGTGAGCTTGCGCGGAAAACCGATGACGGTGCAGTTGCCGTCGCCGTCCAGCGAAGCCAGCGCCGCCTTCACATAAGTCTCGCCGCGCGCGGCCAGGCACAGGCCGGCGATGTCCAGCAACAAGCGGTTGGTGACGGCGCGTGTGCCGGCGTAATCCGCGGGCGTGCAGGCCAGGATGCCTTTGGCGAGGCGCTCGGAGATGGTGGGGCCGCTCGGGGTGGATTTGGAACTGCTGGACATGTTTTCTTTCCTCGTTTTTTAAAGGGATGCGGAGGCGGCGGCGCCCTGGCCTTCGCCGAAGCCGGCGACGCGAAGCGCCTGGCGGTCGCCCGTCAGGCGGCGCATGAAGTCGCGCGCGCGCTCGGGGCTTTTGGAATGCACGGCCAGGCCGGCGGAATAAATGACCTTGTTTTGCAGCTCGGCCGGCAGCGGGCCGGCCAGCGCCATGCCGGCGCCGGCGATGATTTCCGTCATCTGCATGACGCCGAGCTCGCGCGGGCCGGTGCCGCGCGCCAGCTGGGCCATGGCCTCGTGGCCGCTGTTGCAGTACACCAGGCGCGGGCGCACCTGTTCCAGGATCTCCAGCCGCTCCAGCACCTTGACCAGCACCATGCCGGCGGTGGCCACGGCCGGATCAGGGCAGACGATTTTTTCGGCGGCCAGCAGGTTGGCACGCAGGGCCTGTGGGTTGGCAACTTCGGGTACCGGCGTGCCGGCACGCACGGCGAGGCCTGTGCCCACGGTGCCGAGCGCGGCGCGCGAACCGGGCACGACCAGCTTCTGGAGCACCAGTTCGTCGAGCAGCGCATCGGTCAGCACGATGACATCCACCGGCTCGCCCACCAGCACGCGTGACTTCATGGACTGGACAGCTCCATAACAGGCGTTGACGGCGCCGGGCTGTTCCAGCCTGAGCGTGTCCACCAGCCGCGCCACCACCGCCTGCGCGGCACCGGCGCTGAGAATATTAAGGGCTTCCAAACATCTCTCCAAAATGAGCTTTTTGTTGTGTGCGGGGTGCCGGCGCACAGCGCCGGCGCAGGCCCACCCACGGGCGAGGTGCGGCCCTTCGCCGCCGCCCCCGCCGCTGTTTCAAATCAACGGTTAAAAGGTCCGCGCTCAGCGCACCAGCTTCATGCCGGCAAGCTGGAACTGGGTGCGCATGTCTTTTTCGATGGCCTCGATGGCCTTGCCCAGGTCGGCGCCGTTCGAATAGCTGTCTTCGAGCTGGTTGTCGGCCACGTACTTCTTCCACGAAGCGGTCTGGCGCAGCTTGGAGAACAGGTCTTCGTAATAGGCCAGCGCTTCTTTCGGGATGCCGGGGGGCGCCATGACGGCGCGGATCTGCGGCGTGGCCACGATGTCGAAACCGGCCTGCTTCAGCGTCGGCGTGTTGGGGTAACCGGGAAGCGGGGTTTCCGCGATCTGCGCCAGCACGCGCAGCTTGCCGGCGCGGATCTGCTCGCCGGCTTCCTGCGGCTCGATCACCATCATGTCGACGTGCCCGCCCAGCAAGGCGGCCAGGCGCTCGCCGCCGCCCTGGAAGGACACAAAGGCCCACTTGGCGCCGGTGTGCTGCTGCAGCTGCTGGCGCACGATGTTGTCGCGCGAAGTGACCGAACCGCCGGACTGCTTGAGCTCGCCGGGCTTGGCCTTGGCGGCGTCGATGAAGTCCTTCAGGGTCTTGTAGGGCGAGTCGGCGCGCACGGCGAACACGGCCGGCTCGAGCAGCAGGCGCGCGACCGGCGTCAGGTCGTGCAGCGTGACCTTGGCCTCATTGGTGGTGAGCGGGTTGGCGATCCAGACGCTGGTGATGAAACCCAGGGTGTGCGAGTCGCCCTTGCGCTCGGCGATCGCCGCGGCCGCCACGGCGCCGTTGCCGCCCGGCTTGTTGACCACCTGCATGCGCACCGGCAGCAGCTTTTCCTTTTCCAGCATCAGCGCGACCGCGCGGGCCAGCAGGTCGTTGCCGCCGCCGGGGCCGGTGTGCACGATGACATCGACCGTCTTGGTCGGCTTCCATTGGGCCTGGGCCAGGCCGCTAAAGCCGGCCAGCGCCATCATGCCGACGGCGCACAGTGTTTTCGAAAATTTCATGGCTTGTCTCCTGTTTTAGATATGGCAAAAATGCAAGGGGAAATCAGGCGGGGCTCAGGCCTCGGCGTCTATCATCTGCACCCGCGCCGAGTTGAACTTCTTGATCAATGGCACGATCAGCAGGAAAGCGGCGATGCACAGCAGCACGGCGGGAATCGGGCGGAACAGGATGGACAGGTGGCCCTGCGACATCATGAGCGACTGCCTCAGGGCTTTTTCCATCGAATCGCCGAGCACCAGGCCCAGCACCAGCGGCGCCGTCGGGAAGTCCAGCTTGCGCATCGCATAACCGACCAGGCCGAACAGCACCAGCAGGCTGAGCTGGAAGATGCTGGAGTCGGTGGTGTAGATGCCGATGATGGCCACGCCCAGGATCAGCGGGTACATCACATAACCCGGCATCTTGAGCAATTGCGCGAAGATCGCGACCAGCGGCAGGTTCAGGATCAGCAGCACCACGTTGCCGATGTACATGCTGGCCACCAGGCCCCAGAACAGCGCCGGGCTTTCCTCGATGAACAGCGGCCCCGGCTTGAAGCCCCAGAGCACCAGCGCGGCCAGCAGGATGGCGGTCGTGCCGCTGCCGGGAATGCCCAGCGTCAGCAGCGGCACCATGGCGCCGGCGGTGTCGGCATTGTTGGCGCCTTCGGGGGCGGCCACGCCCTCGATCACGCCGGTGCCGAATTTTTCAGGGTGTTTGGAATACGACTTCTCGATGCCGTAGCTCAGGAAGGACGAGATCGTCGCGCCCGCGCCGGGCAGGATGCCGATGAAAAAGCCGATCAGCGAGCCGTTGAGGAAGGCGTATTTGCAGTCCTTCAGGTCCTGCCAGGTCGGCAACAGGTTCTTCAGCCCCTTGGGCACCGGCAGCATGTCCAGCGGTTTTTCGGGCTCCATGTTGGACATCACTTCGCCGACGGCAAAGATGCCGATGGCGACGATGACGAAGTCGATGCCGCCCAGCAACTCGGTCTGGCCGAAAGTAAAGCGCGAGGTCGCGGTGAACAGGTCGGTGCCCATGCCGGCAATCCACAGGCCCACCATCATGGACAGCAGGGCCTTGGTCAGCGAATCACCGGCCAGCAGCACCACCATCGTCAGGCCCAGCACCATGAGGGCGAAGTACTCGGGCGCGCTGAAGGCCAGCGTGAGCTTGGCCAGCGGTGGGGCCACCAGCATCAGCAGCACGGTGCCTATGGTGCCGGCGACAAACGAGGCGATGGCGCTGATGCCCAGCGCCGCGCCCGCGCGCCCGTTGCGCGCCATCTGGTAGCCGTCCAGGCAGGTCACGACGGAAGAAGTCTCTCCCGGCACGTTCAGCAGGATGGAGGTGGTGGAGCCGCCGTATTTGGCGCCGTAGTAGATGCCGGCGAGCATGATCATCGCGCCGGTCGGGTCCATCTTGAAGGTGAGCGGCAACAGCATCGCGATGGTCGCCGGGGGGCCGAGGCCGGGCAGCACGCCGACGACGGTGCCCAGGAAGCAGCCCAGAAAGCACATGCCCAGGTTCATCGGCGTCAACGCGACCGAAAACCCCTGCATCAATCCACTGAAAATATCCATGGTGCTTGTCTCTTGTCTTTTTTAGTTATGAAAACAGCGTGCCGATGGGAAGCTGGAGTTCCAGCGCCCAGGAGAACAGCGCGTAAAAGCCGACAGCCCCGCCTATGGCATAGGCCAGCGCCACTTTTTGCGGGCGCTTGAACATGATGGCGATGATGAACCAGGTGAGCAGGCCGAACGCGATCATGAAACCGACGTACTTGATGATGGCCACGCACACCGCCAGCGCAACCCAGCAGGTCATGGCGCGGCGCAGTTCCGACCAGCGCAGCACCTTCTGGCTTTTGGGGTCGTTCTTCAGCACCGTGCCGGCCACCAGCGCCAGCGACAGCAACACCATGACCGTGCCGTACCACAGCGGGAAGAAGCCCGGCCCCGGGCCTTCCTCGGTCATGTAGGGCCAGGCCCAGGCCTGGCTGACGATGTAGATGCCCAGCGCGGCCAGTGCCATGCCGGCCCAGAAATCGCCCTTTCGGGTGAATGTGTTCATTGCTTGTCTCCGTCTCTTTTGTTTTTCTCACCGCCTCTTGGCGGGCGGTGGATGGGTCCCTGGCGGCAAGCCCGCGGCCACAAGGTGGTGCGCGGGCCTGCGTTTTATCGTGGCTTGTTACCGGGTGGCTCAGCGCCCCAGCTGGGTGTAGCGGCCGATTTCCACCAGCTCGGCAATGGTGCCGCCCGGGTCGCGGAACTTGACCGGGATCACGCCGGGGTCGCTGATGACCTCGCAGCCCATGGACTGGATGTCGCGGGTGGATTTCTCCAGGTCTTCTACCTCGACGGCGAAGTGGTGGATGCACGGGCCTTCGCCGGAGGCGGTGGACTCGGCCGAGGTCGTGCCGGCGTCGTACTTGATCAGGGTGAAGTCGATCTCGCCGTCCGTCATGTGGCGCGAGGTGTGGTCGCGCGTCTTCTTGGTTTCGGTGTCGCGGAAGTCGAACAGCTTGATGTAGAAGTCGCCGACCGCCTTGATGTCTTCCACCTTCAGCGAGATGTGGGTGATGCGGCTGATCTTCTGGCCCTGGTTGTCGGTCTTGTAACGGCCGATCTCGACGAGTTCGGCGATCGTGCCGCCGGGCGCGCGGAACTTGACCGGGATCACGCCGGGGTCGCTCACCACGACGCAGCCGTTGGCCTTGATCTCTTCCGTGGACCTGGCCAGGTCTTCCACCTCGATGCCGAAGTGGTGGATGCAGGGGCCGTCGCCGGCCGCGGTGGATTCGGCCGAGGTGGCGTCGTCGTCATAGGTCAGCAGCGTGAAATCGATCTCGCCGTCCGTCATGTGGCGCGAGGTGTGGTCGCGCGTCTTCTTGGTCACGGCGTCCTGGAA
>NZ_CALROB020000035.1:0-57227 GCF_943369675.1 Polaromonas sp. YR568
TGCCGATCCGGCCCAAAAAAGGCCACCTGGTGATCACCGACCGTTACCCGGGCAAGGTGCACCACCAGCTGGTGGAACTCGGCTACGTCACCAGCGCGCACCACAGCGAAGGCCCGTCGGTCGCGTTCAACCTGCAGCCGCGCCCCACCGGGCAATTGCTGGTCGGGTCGTCGCGGCAGTTCGGCACCAGCGATCTTGAGGTGGAAGCCGCCATGGTCTCGCGGATGCTGCAGCGCGCGCTGGCCTACATTCCCGCGCTTGCCGGCCTGAATGCCATCCGCACCTGGACCGGGCTGCGCGCCGCCACGCCCGACAGCCTGCCCCTGATCGGCCGCCATCCCTGGCGTGAAGGCCTGTGGCTGGCCGTCGGCCATGAAGGCCTGGGTGTCACCACCGCCACCGGCACGGCACAACTGCTGGCCGCGCAGATGACCGGCGCCACGCCCGCCTTCGATCCCGCGCCCTATGCCGCCCAGCGCTTTGCGCAAACCGCACAGCCATGAACGCAGCCATGAAAACACCCGACACCGTGACGCTTCACGTCAACGGCCGGCCGCTGTCGGTCAAGACCGGTACCTCCGTGGCCGCGGCGCTGCGCATTGCCGACGCCCCGCGCATGGGCATGGCACGCCGCTCGGTGGACGGCGAAGCCCGCGCGCCCTTCTGCGGCATGGGCATCTGCCAGGAATGCCGCGTCGACATCGACGGCCTGCGCCGGCTGGCCTGCCAGACGCGCTGCGAAGACGGCATGGTGGTGGAGGCTGCAACATGAACCTCCACAACCCGTCAATCGCCGTTGAATATTGCGATGTGTTGATCATCGGTGCGGGCCCCGCGGGCATGGCCGCGGCGCTGGCTGCGGCCACCAGCGGCGCCCGCATCGTGGTCATCGACGACAACCCGGCGCCCGGCGGCCAGATCTGGCGCGACGGCCCGAATGCCGACCTGCCGGTAGCCGCCATGCAGCTTCGCAACGCCATCGCCCGCACCGCCAATATCCGGCTGGTCAGCGGCGCGCGGGTCGTCGCCGCGCCCGCCCCCTTCGAACTGCTGCTGGAAGATGCCCAGCGCGGCTGGCGCATGGCCTGGAAAAAATTGATCCTCTGCACCGGCGCGCGCGAGCTGCTGCTGCCTTTTCCGGGCTGGACGCTGCCCGGCGTCACCGGCGCGGGCGCACTGCAGGCGCTCGTCAAGTCCGGCCTGCCGGTGAAAGGCGAACGCATCGTGATCGCCGGCAGCGGCCCCTTGCTGCTGGCCGCGGCCGCCACGGCGACCAAGGCCGGCGCGCAGGTGGTGCGCATTGCGGAGCAGGCCGGCCTGAAGGCCGTCGCCGGCTTCGCCGCGCAGCTCGCGCGCTGGCCGGGCAAGGCGATGCAGTCGCTGGATTTGTTCAGCACCGCCTACCGTACCGGCAGCCACGTGCTGTCGGCGCAAGGCGAAAGCCGCCTCGTTTCGGTGCGCCTGCGGCGCGGCGCGTCGGGCGTGGAGGACATCGTGTGCGACCGCGTGGCCTGCGGCTTCGGCCTGGTGCCCAACACCGAACTCGGGCAACACCTGGGTTGCGCCGTGGTGACGCGCCATGGAAGCGCCGCATTGGCCGTGGATGCCGCGCAGGCCACCAGCGTGCCCGGCATCTACGCCGCGGGTGAAAACACCGGCGTCGGCGGCAGCGATCGTGCCCTGGTGCAAGGCGCCATCGCCGGCCACGCGGCTGTCGGCGCCACCGCCCAGGCCGATACGCTGCGCCCGCAACTCACCCGCTGGGACGCTTTCGCCGCAGCCCTGCACCACAGCTTCGCCCTCGCCGAGCCGCTGCGCCGGCTGGCGGCTCCCGACACCCTCGTGTGCCGCTGCGAGGACGTGGCCCACGGCGCGCTGGCCCCTCGCCAGGGCTGGACCGACGCCAAGCTGCACACCCGCTGCGGCATGGGCGCCTGCCAGGGGCGCGTGTGCGGCGCGGCCGCGCAATTCATCTTCGGCTGGGCGCCGCCTTCGCCGCGCCCGCCGCTGTCGCCGGCGCGCATCGCCACGCTGGCCTCAACCGGCGACGCGGCAGACTCGGCGTAGCCGCGCGCATGAGGCCGGGCCCCCGTCGCGCGTGGTAGGCTTCATTCCGGCCCTGAGCCCGCGCCACAACGCCGAGACCCTGAACAACAACCATGTCCACGACCGCACTCCGAACGCCCCCCAAACGCCGGGCCGCCGACGTCGCCTATGACGCGATTGAAGCCATGATCGCCACCCTGCAGCTCGAGCCCGGCGCGCCCGTGGTCGAGGCCGACCTGGTCGAACGCACCCAGATGGGCCGCACGCCCCTTCGCGAAGCCCTGCTGCGCATGGTCTCCATCGGCCTGGTCGTGCAGCAGCCGCGCCGCGGCCTGCGGGTCTCCAACATCGACCTGGCTGAACACCTGGACGTGATCCTCACTCGGCGCGTGCTCGAAGGCGTGATCGCCGCCGGCTCGGCGCGGCGCGCCACGGCGGCCCAGCGCAAGGCCATCGTCGACCGCGCCGCCAAGATGATCAAGGCCGCCGAACGCGGCAACCTGGCGGCCTATATGGCGGCCGACCACGAACTGGACATCGTCAACCACGAAGCCTGCCGCAACAGCTCGGCCGTCAAGAGCGTCGTGCCGCTGATCGTGCAGTGCCGGCGCTTCTGGTACGCCTACCAGCACGAGGGCGAGATCACCGAGGCCGCGCGCTTTCACATGGTGCTGGCCCAGGGCATCGCCACCGGCGACGAAGCCGCCGCAGTGCGCGGCGCCAACCAGCTCATGGACTATCTTGAGGGTTTTGCCCGCCGCGTCATCGAGATTTGAGAGGCCGTGCACGGTCACCTGCGCGTCAACCCCGCGCGGCCCATGGCCTTGAAAATCGCAGTATCCTGAGCGCTGACCCGTCGGCCCCACCTGCCGCACCGGCCCGCGCAAACATTCATCCCTCCCCCCATTCGACCACCCCCACAAAGAAGAGACACTCGCCATGGACATGAAGACCGCCCCGCTTTCCCTGCTCAAAGACCCCAGCCTGCTCAAGACCGACGCGCTGATCAACGGCCAGTGGGTCGCCGGCAAGGCGCGTTTTGACGTCAACGACCCGTCCAACGGCCGCAAGCTCGCCGACGTCGCCAACCTGGGCCCGCAGGACGCCGAAGCCGCCATCGCCGCCGCCAATGCCGCCTGGCCCGCCTGGCGCAACAAGACCGGCAAGGAACGCCACGCCATCCTGCTCAAGTGGTTCCAGCTGCTCATGGCCAACCAGGAAGACCTGGCCCGCATCATGACGGCCGAACAGGGCAAGCCTTTTGCCGAAGCCAAGGGCGAGATCGCCTACGGCGCGAGTTTTGTCGAGTGGTTCGCCGAAGAGGCCAAACGCGTCAACGGCGAAACCCTGCCGCAGTTCGACAACAGCCGCCGCCTGATGGTCATCAAGCAACCTATCGGCGTGTGCGCCGCCATCACGCCCTGGAACTTCCCGCTGGCCATGATCACGCGCAAGGTCGCCCCGGCCCTGGCCGCCGGTTGCCCCGTCGTCATCAAGCCGGCCGAACTCACGCCGCTGACGGCCCTGGCCGCCGCCGAGCTGGCCCAGCGCGCCGGCATCCCGGCCGGTGTGCTCAATGTGCTGACGGCCGACAGCGCCAACAGCATCGCCGCGGGCAAGGTGTTCTGCGCCAGCGACGTGGTGCGCCACATCAGCTTCACCGGCTCCACCGAAGTCGGTCGCATCCTGATGGCGCAGAGCGCGCCCACCGTCAAGAAACTCTCCCTGGAGCTGGGCGGCAACGCGCCCTTCATCGTGTTCGACGATGCCGACGTGGACTCCGCCGTCGAGGGCGCCATCGCCAGCAAATACCGCAACGCCGGCCAGACCTGCGTCTGCGCCAACCGCATCTATGTGCAGGACGGCGTGTACGACCAGTTCGTCGAAAAATTCGCCGCCAAGGTCAAGCTGCTGAAGGTCGGAAACGGCTTTGAAGACGGCGTGGCCCAGGGCCCGCTGATCGAGGACGCCGCCGTCGAGAAGGTGCAGCGCCACGTGGCCGACGCGGTCGCCAAGGGCGGCAAGCTGCTGGCCGGCGGCCACAAGCTCGAAGGCCAGTTCTTCGAGCCCACGGTGATCTCCGAAGCCACCGCCGACATGCTGTGCGCCAAAGAAGAAACCTTCGGCCCCTTCGCGCCGGTGTTCCGCTTCCAGAAAGACCAGGAAGCCATCGATGCGGCCAACAACACCGAGTTCGGCCTGGCCAGCTATTTCTACAGCCGCGACATAGGCCGCATCTACCGCGTGGCCGAGGCGCTGGAATACGGCATGGTGGGCATCAATGTCGGCGTGATCGCCACCGAGCACGTGCCCTTCGGCGGCGTCAAGCAGTCCGGCCTGGGCCGCGAGGGCTCCAGCCACGGCATGGAGGAATACCTCGAGATGAAGTACCTGTGCCTGGGCGACATCCAGCGCTGAGCCGACCCGTACCCGACACCGCCCCATGCGCCTGCTGCTTGTTGAAGACGAAGCCGAGATGGCGGCCTGGCTGCTGCGCGCCTTCAAGCAAAGCGGCTTTGTGACCGACCACGCGCCCGACGCCGCCACGGCCGAATCTCTGCTGGCCGGCAACGACTACGACGCCGTCGTGCTGGACCTGCGCCTGCCCGACAAACACGGGCTGGCCATCCTGGCCGACCTGCGCAAGGCCGGCAACCGCACGCCCGTGCTGGTGCTCACGGCGCAGGGCTCGCTGCAGGACCGCGTCAAGGGCCTGAACGTCGGCGCCGACGACTTCCTGACCAAACCGTTTGCGATTGAAGAGCTCGAGGCTCGCCTCACCGCGCTGGTGCGGCGCAGCCGCGGTCGTTCGCATGCGCCGCTGCAATGCGGATCGCTCTCATGCCCGCACGACAGCCGCGCCTTCACGCTGGCCGGCACGCTGCTGCAGCTCACGCCGCGCGAAAGCGCGGCCCTGTCGGTGCTGCTGGCGCGCAGCGGCACGCCGGTGGAAAAATCGCAGCTTTCCGGCAAGGTCTTCCCTGCCGACAGCAACGCCGGCCCCGATGCGATCGAGCTGGTGCTGCACCGGCTGCGCCGCAAGCTGGACGGCGGCGACGTGCGCATCGTCACCGTGCGCGGCCTGGGCTACATGCTGGAAGCGGTCGCGCATGAAGATACTGCGGACTGACCCCGACCGCTTCGGCATACGCGCGCGCCTGCTCACGCTGCTGCTGCCGGGCATCCTGGGCCTGCTCGCGCTGGACAGCTGGAACGACTACAGCGCCCTGCGCAACCAGGTGCAGGACGCCTACGACCAGGCCATGCTCGAATCCGTCCACGTGCTGCGCGGCAGCCTGTCGCTGGCGCCGGATGGCTCGCTGCGCCTGGCCACGCCGCTGGCGCTGCAGACGGTCTCCGACCCCGCCAGCCCCCTGCAAAAACACCTGCACGTCGGGCTGACACCGCAAGGCGCGGCAGGCGCGAAAGAACTGACCCTGCTCGGCGAAACCGACCTGCCCACGCCGCCTCCGCAGGCTGACACAGCCGCGCCTGCCACCCCCTCCTCCACCGTCTGGTACGACAGCTACTACGACGGCCACACGGTCCGCGTGGTGGCGCTGCAAAGCCAGGTGAAAGACGGGCACGGCCAGGCCTTCGACCTGCTGGTTCAGGTCGCCGAAAGCACCGGCCCGCGCGACCGGGCGCAGGCCGCCACCCTGCAGCAGGAGCTGATACGCGACACGCGCATGGTGCTGGTAATGATTTTGCTGGTCTGGCTGGGCGTGACCTGGTCGCTGCAACCGCTGGAGCGCCTGCGCAAAACCGTGCTGGCCAACAAGGGCCGCGACCTGAAACCGCTGGACACAAGCGACGTGCCACATGAAGTGGCGCCGCTGGTCGACGCCGTCAACCAGCACCTGGCCAGCTACCGCGACCTGCTCGAACAGCAGTCGCAATTCCTGGCCGATGCCTCGCACCAGCTGCGCACGCCGCTGGCCATCATGCTGACCCAGGCCGGCGTCGCCCTACGCGAAAAAGACACCGCCCAGCTTCATGCCACCTTGCGCGCCATGGTCACGCAGATCGCGCGCAGCCGGCGCCTGTGCGAGCAATTGCTGTCGCTGGCCCATGCGAACGAAAGCGAGCTGCCGGCCAGCCCCTCCGAAGCCCCCGAAGTGGTGGACCTCAACAGCATCGCCCGGGACGTGGTGCTGCAGTACCTCACGCTGGCGCACGAAAAAAACCAGGACCTGGGCTGGGTGGACGCGCGGGAAGACGCGCCCTCAGCAACACCGGCGGAACAGGCGGTGCCGGTGCTGGCCCGCGGCCCCGAGCTGCACGAGGCCCTGTCCAACCTGGTGCACAACGCCATCGTCTACACGCCGGCCGGCGGCCACATCACCGTGATGGCGGGTATGCAGGGCGGCACGGCATTCGCCGAAGTGCGCGACGACGGGCCCGGCATCGCGGTAGCGCGGCGCGCGCAGGTCTTTGAACGTTTCCATTCGGCCGACCCGGGCGCCGAAAAAAGCCATCGCGGCGCCGGGCTGGGCCTGGGCATCGCACGCGCTTATGCCAGGCGCAACGGCGGCGACATCGAGCTGGCCGATACGGCCGCCGGCGCCGGGCTGCGCGCCATCCTGCGCCTGCCGCTGGCGCCTGCTGCTCCGACTCCTGGTATTACTCCCTCTCCCTCCGGGAGAGGGCGGGGGTGAGGGCCAGCGGCCTCAACATGGCGCAGTGGATATTTATCCGCCGCTGGCCCTCACCCTAACCCTCTCCCAGAGGGAGAGGGGACAAGATAGCCGGAGAGGGAACGGCCTTTTCGCAAGGCATTCACCCTGTTAGTGATAACACGTATTTTGGCCCAGGCCGCGCAAAACGAAAGCCGATTGGAAGCCTCGCTTCCTAACATCCCCTCCAACCCGAACGCCCCGCCGGCTGCGCTGTGCAGGACCGAAGAGCGCGGGAATTAGCAGGAGACACGGATGACACACCCCTCGTTCCACGACCAGGCCGCGCCGGCCCCGGCCCGGAGGCGCACCCCATGAACATGAACAACCGCAACTTCGTCAGGGGCCTGTGCCTCATGGCGATCGCGCTGCTTTTCGGCGGCGTGTCCTTCAACTACTCGATGGGCGAACTGAGCCGATCCGGGCCCGGCCTGTTCCCGATGATGGTCAGCTGTTTCCTGTTCGTCATCGGCCTGCTCACGCTGGTGCGCTCGCACTTCGTCGAGCCCGTGCCGCTGGACTACAGCGTCAAGAACATCGCGCTGATCCTGCTGAGCCTGGTCGGTTTTTCGGTGATCTCGCAGCACATCAACATGATCGTCGGCATCGTCTTCCTGGTGTTCTGCTCCACCTTCGCCGGCACCTCGTACTCCGTGGTCCGCAACATCAAGATCTCCGCGGGCCTGATCGCGGTGGCTTTTGGTTTCCAGCATCTGCTCGGCCTTAACCTGCCCCTCTACTGATCTACTGAGATTGACATGGAAGTCCTACACAACCTCTCTTTCGGTTTCGAACACGCGCTGACCTGGCAGAACCTGCTGTACTGCGCCATCGGCTGCACGGTGGGCACGCTCATCGGGCTGCTGCCGGGCCTGGGCCCGCTGTCCACCATCAGCCTCTTGCTGCCGCTGACCTATTCCATCCCCACCGGCGGCGCGCTCATCATGCTGGCCGGCATTTATTACGGGGCGCAATACGGCGACAGCGTGAGTGCCATCACCATGAAGATCCCGCACGCCAGCAGCATCGTGGCGTGTATAGACGGCTACCAGATGACGCTCAAGGGCAAGACAGGCCTGGCGCTCTTCACGGCCGGCGTCTCCAGCTTCATAGGCGGCACGGTCGCCATCATCGTGCTGTCGACCATGGCGCCCGCGCTCGGTGAAGTCGGCTTCCTGTTCGGCCCGGCCGACTACTGCGCGCTGATGCTGCTGGGCTTCTTCTGCGTGAGTTTTGTCAGCAGCGGCAGCCTGCTCAACGGCCTGGCCATGGCCATGGTCGGCGTGCTGCTCGGCATGGTCGGCACCGACGTCAACAGCGGCGTCGCCCGCTACACCATGAACCTGCCCTTCCTGATGGACGGCATAGGGCTGATCAGCATCGCGCTGGGTTGCTTCGGCATTGCCGAGGTGGTGAAAAACCTCGACAACAAGAACGTGCTCACGCCCTTCAACGGCAAGATCAAGCTCATGCCGACCTGGCCCGAGTTCAAGCGCATCATCCCCAGCGCCCTGCGCGGCAGCATCATAGGCTCCGTCCTGGGCATACTGCCCGGCGGCGGCCCCACCATCGCCCAGTTCGCCGCCTATGCCGCCGACAAGAAGTTCAGCAAGTACAAGCACGAGATCGGCACCGGCTGCATCGAAGGCGTGGCCGGCCAGGCCGCCGCCGACGAGGCCGCCGCGCGCACCAGCTTCATCCCGCTGATGGCCATCGGCATTCCCGAAAACGCCGTCATGGCGCTGATGATGGCGGCCTTCGTCGTCAAGGGCATACAGCCCGGCCCCAACATGATCGCCACCCACCCCGACCTGTTCTGGGGCCTGGTCGCCAGCATGTGGATAGGCAACTGCTTCCTGCTGGTCCTCAACGTGCCGCTGGTGCGCTACTGGCTGTCGGTGTTCAAGATCCCCTACACCGTGCTGTTCCCGGCCATCCTGTTCTTCTGCTGCATAGGCACTTACAGCATCAACAACAGCCTGGACGACATCTACACCACTGCCGTGTTCGGCCTGGTCGGCTACCTTTTCCTGCGCCTGGACATGGAGGCCGCGCCGCTGCTGCTGGGCTTCATCCTGGGCCCCATGCTCGAAGAGAACTTCCGCCGCGCCATGCTGCTGAGCCGCGGCAGCTTCAACGTCTTCGTCAACCGCCCCATCAGCGGCACCCTGCTGGCCATGATTGGCACGCTGGTCGTCTGGCAGGTGGTGGTGTTTGTGCGCAAGCTGATCAAGTCGCCGGACCATGTGGTGCATGCGGCGGGTGAGATTGAGGTAACACCCCTGGCAGCGGTAACGCCTGTGCCCGTAGTCGGCGGCAAATAAGCCAAACCCGTTCACCTCTCGCACGAACAAGCCCCCCAACCCGCGCAAGCAGGGTCGGGGGGCTTGTTTCATTCGGGCAATGTGTTGAAATAAGCCTCCCTTCAGGAGACCTTCCAACATGAACCGCAGACTCGTACTCCAGGCCGGCGCCACGGCAGCCCTCGCCACCCTCCTTCTCGGTGTTCACGCCCAAACCGCAGGCGCCAAGCGCCAGGGCATCGTGATCCAGGTCAGCGACAACGACCCGGCCAAATGGAACCTGGCGCTCAACAACGCCAAAAACCTGCAGGATGACGTCGGCGCCGCCAACGTCGACATCGAGATCGTCGCCTACGGCCCCGGCATCTCCATGCTCAAGCTGGAATCCCCGACAGGCTCACGCATCGCCGACGCCGCCAAAGCCGGCGTCAAGGTCACCGCCTGCGAAAACACCATGCGCGGCCAGAAGCTCACCAAGGACGACATGCTCACCGGCATCAGCTACGTGCCCGCCGGCGTCACCGAAATCATGAAGAAGCAGCACGAAGGCTGGGCTTACCTGCGGCCTTGACGTCGGCCGCCGGTCCGGCTTCAGTTGCATCGATGGGGCTCAAGTGGTAGTTGCCGCGCCAAACCGGATACTCTGGCTACCGCGAATTCGACAAATCCTGCACCGGATCTTGCGTCATCGATCCACGGGCGGCCGCAAACTTTTCCTTGACTGGAGACAGGTAGGAGATCGCAAGCACGGCCCCCCAGAGAAGTGAGCCAAGCTCACCAAAGAACATGGAACGCTCCGACTGGACACCAACACCGGCGAAGAATCCCATTCCCAGCAGGAGCGCCGTGCCTGCAATGGCCAGAGGACGCCCCCACGACCGGAAGAAAAACAGTCCTGCAAATGCGACACCGCTGACCACAAAGATCAGGACGCCGGCGAGAATCACGCCGCTCCCCATGGCCTCATAAAACTGGACCTCATAGGCATCTCTGGCCTTCGCGAGCACTTCTGGTATCGCGGAAGGAAATACTGAATCAATGGATGCGCCGATGAGCACACACACCAGAGACGCCAGCAGCATCAAACGAAAGTAGATGGAGGTCATGGTTTTCATCAGGAAGTTTCATTGTTAAGTCAGGAGGGGCAAGATCGCGCTTTGTCGACATCAATCGTCGGATGGTCTCACACTGCCTCAACCCGGCAATGACGACTCGAAGGGGATCAAGCGAGATAGTGGGACCAAGCAGTCCCTGAAGGCCACAAATCATCATGGCACCGGCGCTCAAGATGCAGCCAGGTGCAGACCCTGGACGACGACAGCTGTTGTGGCGCCTGCCCCGTAGGCCCTACCAGCAGCGGGCCCAGCCCCTTCAAGGCTGCTCAGCCCCTTCCAGCCGCGCCGCCTGCACCGGCCGGTGAAAGCGCTGGTTCAGCTTGCCGCGCCAATAATTGATGAGGTGGTAGATCAGCTGGAAGCACACCGTGAAAATCACGATCACCAGCGCGATCAGCTGCAGCCTGTCGCCGACCTTGGGCAGGGTTTCCATGGTGCGCAGCGTGATCGTCGTCGCCTCGACCACGCCCACCGCGGCGCCGAAGCCCGAGGACAGCACCATCACAAAAAACGCGCGCACGAGGCCCATCACAAACAGCATGGCGGCCACGGGCGAGCCGCTCCTCAACTGCCGCATGGCCTCGACCGCGTGGTCGGACACATAGGCCGCCGCATACAGCGTGAGCGACAGCACCACGGCCAGCCAGGGCGTCATCGCGAATGGGTGGTGACCCAGGGCCCCCAGGGCCGGCACGACGTTGACCAGGAAAAACATCACCACAAAGGTGGGCACGGTGCGCATCAGCGCGACCAGCCAGGCGGCCGGCGTGGCGGCCAGGCCGTTGCGAAAGCGCGCAAAAGCCAGCGGCGCGCCCAGCAGCATGCCGCCCAGCAGCGCGCAGATGGCGATCTGGAAATTCACGACCAGGCCGGCCAGGAATTCCGGGATAAAGCGCGGCAGCAGCTCAAGCATAGGAAGCCCTGCTCAGCGCCAGCCGCGACTGCCACACGTCGGCCAGCTTGTGCACCACGGCGACCAGCAGCATGTAAAAAATCAGCAGCAAGGTGTAGGTGGTGATGCGCTCGCTGGAGAACGAGGCCACGTCCGTCAGCGCCGACAGCAGCTCGGGCACGCCCATCACCGACGCGGCCGGGCTGCCGCGCGTGGCGTTGACGACAAAGGCCACGATCTGCGCCCTGGCGCGATAGACCGCGGCGCTCAGCGCGGGCGGCGAGGATGGCGCGCGTTCCTCGCGCAGCGTGACCATGGCCTCGGCCACGGCCTGGCCCGCGTTGCTGCCGTTGAAGAGGCCCAGCACCAGCACGGCCGCGCACAGCGAGACGATGGGCGAGGTCGCGCCAAAGGCGCCGACCAGCACGCCCGCCAGGATCATCAGCAGGATCAGCGGCGTCGATTGCAGCGGCCACAGCAGGCCGCGCACGGCCCAGCGCACCCAGCGCTTGTGGGAGGTCAGGCCCGCGCCGAAGGCCAGGGCAAAGGCCCAGGTCGCCAGCACCGCGCCCGCCACCAGCAGCAGCGAGAACCACACGCCTTCAAACAGCAGGTCAAACGCCACCCAGGTCTTGAACATGGCCAGGGTCACCTTCATGCCGGTGGCCTGGTGGATGGCGTCTTCCAGCCGGTCGACCCGGTGCGCAAACGGCGTGGGCTCCAGCTGGTTGTCCATGGGCGCCAGCACGCAGCCCGGGTCGCTCAGCGAGGTGATCTGCGAGCAGCGGCTGCCGGACCACAACAGGCGTTGCTGCTCCAGGAAGGGCGAGTCCACGCCGTATTTTTTGGCCAGCGCCTGCAGCGCGCCCGAGATGTGCAACTGCTGCATGGACAGCGCCAGCACGTCGGCCAGGCGGGCGCCACCTTCGCGCGACACGGCCACGCCCCAGGGCAGAGGCGCAAAGCCGAACTTGGTGTCGTAGGCCGCGGCGAACGCGGGCTGCTGCAGGTAGGACGCAAAAAAACTGTCGTCCTGCGCGACCAGCGAGCAGCCGCCCAGGCGAAGCTCGTCGACCAGGCTGGCCGCCCTGTCGAACAGCTTCAGGTGCGCGCCGTTGACGGACAGCTCGGCATTGGTGCTGTTGCCCACCGTCACGCAGACCGTGTTGCCGCGCAGCTTGACCAGCCCGCCTATCTGAAGCTCCTTGCGCCCCAGCACAATGGTCTGCGACTGGTAGTAGTGCGGCCTGACAAAGATGGCCTCCTGGTCGCGCTGCAGGGTGTGGCCCATGGTCGCGATGACCAGGTCGATGCGCCCCTCGCCCAGCAGGGCCAGGCGGCTGGCCGGCGTGACCACCACAAAGACAGGGTTGACCCCCAGCGAGGCCGCCAGGTGGCGCGCCAGGTCGATCTCAAAACCCTGCAGGATGTTGTTGTCTTCGTAGGCAAAGGGCGGGTAGCCGGTGCGCACGCCTACCCTCAGGGTTTTGGTGCAAAGGACACGCGAGAGCACGTCCGCCGTCTCGTCGCAGGCCCGGGCTTTTTGCGGGCCGGCCGGCGCCTGCTGCGGCGGCTGCGGTTGCGGCAGGCCCTGGGCCGCGGCGCCAAGACACAGCAGCGCCAGGCTGAGCGCCAGCAAAAGCCGCTTCGATGCCGCCCGGAACCCCGTCCCCACTTCATCATCCATGCCGCAAGCTCGCATCAAGCGCCCTCATGCTTCCAGCTGACTTCCACCAGGTCAAAGTCAACAAACCAGAAATCACCCATCTTGTGGATGCCCAGCCCGGTAAAGCGCGCCAGCACTTCGGGGCTCATGCTGGCCAGCTTGTACGCGGGCAAAGGCGCAGACGCGCAGTAGGCGACGCGGGCCTGCAGGCCCAGGGCGTCGGCCATCAGCTGCGTCTTGGCGAAGTCGAGGAACACGTTGTGCGTCATCACCGCCAGGCCGCCGGGGGCCAGGTGCCGGCTCAGGCCCTTGAGGAACTGGTCCACGCAGCGGCGGCCGTCGGCGCCGCCGGCGCTCCAGGTCGGCAGGCGGCCATCGCCCTCGATGTGTTCGGCCGCGAACTGCGGCAGGTTGGTCACCACCAGGTCAAAGCGCGCATCACCGCACACCGCCCACATGTCGCCCTGCAGCAGGCTGGCATTGGCCTGCAGGCCTTCCTGGTCCAGCAGTTTTTGCGTCGCCTGCACGGCCAGGGCTTCGAGTTCTATGCCCAGCGCGCTTTGCGCGCCCAGCGCCAGCAGCGTCGCCATCACCACGCCGCTGCCCGGCCCCATCTCAAGCGCGCGCGACGATTGCACACGCGCCGGGTGCTTGCGCAGGTACAGCAGCAAGGCGGCGGTGTATTCGCTCGGACTGAATAAATTGGTTTCGTTCAAAACAATTCTTCTTGCATCCCGGGAGGCGGCTTTGTCACTGGGGCGGCCGGCTTGAAGCACGGTCGAGCGATAGTAACCTATGGATACACCTTTGTGATTACAGCTTGGCCCGCCACCGGCGTCGCTTGCACCTCGCCAGGCAGGCGGGCGCGCAGTACCATGGCCTGCTCCGCCACGCACCCGCCGCGCTCTCACCGCCGCACTCACCACCATGGAAATCGAACTCAAGCTCAGGCTGCCCCCTGCCGCGCTGGCCGCGCTGCGCGCCGACCCGCTGTGGGGCGCTACCCGCGCCACCCACCAGCAACTGGACAACATCTACTTCGACACGCCGCAGCGCGCCCTCGCCCAGGCCCGCATAGGCCTGCGCCTGCGCAGCGACGGCAAGCGCTGGCTGCAGACCGCCAAGGGCGGCGGCGGCAGCCGCGCCGGCCTGCACCAGCGCGAAGAAATCGAGTTCCCCGTCGGCGGCCCGGCGCTGGAATGGGCGCCCCTCAGAGGCACGGCCTTCGGGCCGGTGCTGGAGCCCCTCAAAGACCAGTTGCAGCCCGAGTTCCGCACGCGCTTCAAACGCGAGCTCCGCCACATCACCGGCGCAGCGGGGGGCGTCATCGAAGTCGCCATCGACGAAGGCGAGATCCTGGCCGGGGGGCGCAGCGAGCCGCTGTGCGAGGTGGAGCTGGAACTCAAGAGCGGGACTGTGGACGACGTGTTCGCCCTCGCCCTGCTGCTGGTCGAACGCCACCCGCTGGTGCTGGACAACCGCAGCAAAGCCGAACGCGGCGGCCGGCTGGCCCAGGGCACGGCCCTGCCGCCGCCCGCCAAAGCCGCCACGCCGGACGTGCCCCAGGGCGACGATGCACGCGCCGCGGCGCGAACAGCCGTCGAAGCCGCCCTGGCCCACTGGCAGGCCAATGAAGCCGGCTTCCTGGCCCAGCCACAGGGCGACCACTACGACAGCGAATACCTGCACCAGCTGCGCGTGGCCGTGCGAAGGCTGCGCGTGGCCTGCGGCCCGCTGGCGCGCGCGGCCCAATGGCAACAGGAAGCGCTGGCGCCCGTGCAGGACAGCCTGCGCGCGCTGGGCCAGCGCCTGGGCGCCGCGCGCGACTGGGACGTCTTTATCGAAGAAACCTGGCCGACACTCGCAGACGGCCTGAACGACGCCGCCCTGCGCCAGAAACTGCAGGAAGCCGCCGGCCTGCAACAGGCCACCGCCCGCCTGCAAGCCCAGGCCGCCATCGAGGAGCGCGACACCCAGCGCCTGCTGCTGCAACTGGGCCGCTGCCTCGCGCAGCCGGACGAAGCAGATCCGCCCGTGCCCTATGACGCACTCACGGCCCAATTGGACAAACTGGAACACCAGCTGCGGCAGGCCCTGCCCCGGCTCGAACACCTGAGCCCCACACGCTTGCACCGCCTGCGCATCAAAGCCAAGAAGCTGCGCTACCTCACGGAATTCATCGCCGGCCGCTACGACACCCAGGCCACCGAAGACTGGCTGGACTGGCTCAAGAAAGCGCAAACGGTTTTCGGCGTGCACAACGACCGGGTCACGGCCAGGGCCCACATCGAAACCCTGTGCGCCGGCATGGACCAGCCCGGCAAGCTGCAGCATGGGCTGCAGGCGGCGCTGCGTGAGCAGGAGCAGCCGGAGCTTTCGCTGCCGCATTTGCCCGAGCCTTACTGGCAGGCGTAAAACGCCGTTCAACTAAACCTATCGCTGCCGACGTCTGCTGAACCTCTAACCCGACAATCAAGGCGAAAAACTCTTTTCGCCTGGAGTGAGACCGGCATGCTTAATCATCATCCGGCAATCCTGCGCGAGGTTGCCAAAGACCCCGTCGAAATGAGCCCAGTTGCCATATTGACCGTGGTCGGCCGAGTCGCTGACAGCCTTTACCGCCGCATTCTTCAATCCCAAGACCATGTTCAAAAAGTCTGCGCTGAGCTCACCAAGAGGTGGCTCGATAGCCGACGTGGACATCAGCAACTGGCGAAGGGAAACGTACTCTGTCCAGTTCTGAGTCCGACAGCTGTATTGCAGCCCGTCAAGACAGGCAAGCACTTGGGCGGAAAGGACCACAGCCAATCGCTCTGCCTCACGTCGCTTATCTGTTTTGGCTTCGTACTGCAGCCACACGGCCAAGCCAATTGCAACGATCGAACCGAACGCTTGGACCCAACCAGCCACATCGCTAGAGCTTGTGGGCGGCTTCCAAGCGAAGGCTAAGCCAAACACCACCGCTATACCAGCGCCCACCACAATAACGGTATTTTTCATTCTCTCCCTCTCCTCTTTGACGTGCCTAGAGTCGGGGCCCAGATCCAGCGCCCTCATTGGCGGTAGAAGACACAGCAGCAACATTTCCAAGACCTATGCGCAATGCACGCAGGTCGAGCCCTGGCTCTAACTTTACGTAACCCTCTGCTCTGCCTTCGGGCGGCGTCAAAGCACGAGCCACAGCCGTACAGGCCAAGGAATACAAGCCACCAGCACACGCCGCAATGGCATAGGCAAGATCGTTTGCCTCCCAGTTATCTGGCTCCCGCCCCTCCTTCTCCAGCTCATCGAGCGTGCGGCCGATCAGGGTCACCGCCCAGCGGTGGCGCTTTGTCGGATGCAAGGCGTTCCAAGCGGCATCGGTCGGGCATCCGTCGAGAACTGCGTCTCTATCCATTTCGCACCTCGCAATTTTTTGAAGCCCCAGTATGAACTCAAAGGCCAACTCTCCAGCGCATTAGAGACAGCGTGCCCAACCATAAGCGCCAATCCTTGTCATAGGCCTATTCGAAATACATCGCCGCAATCGGCGCGCAGGTGGCCTGCGCGAGCATGACCAGCTCAAGCTTTCGTTGTCGGCGTTGCTTGAGCCTAATTGGCGCGCTTAAAAGCCACAACCGGGGTGTAAAATCGCCGCGAGCCTGGTACTAGTGGCTTCAGCGCTAAAGTGGTTCGTCAGCAGCCACGCAAACGCGGGTGTAGTTCAATGGCAGAACGGCAGCTTCCCAAGCTTCATACGAGGGTTCGATTCCCTTCACCCGCTCCACACGCTCTAATGGACTGCCTCTTACATATGCAGAGGCCCCACCACCACAGCACCACATGGTGGAAAGACAAGGCTGCATTTATCGGCACCACGAACGCCGTATGCTTACTTGCAGCGCCCCAAGGCATCCGACAAATCTCCTTTAAAGCTCCGCAGACCGCAGAAAGCCAGGCGAGCCTTCGTGTTTTAAATCTATTAATAGAGATTGGAAATGACTACGTGCAGAAGCAACGTAGGACATCCCAAAATGCGACGGCAATGTCCACTATGGTTTTGATTCAACGCTCGATCAGCGTGACAAACCGATCATCAAGAGCGCATCATTATTCGCAGCAAGCTCGCTGCTAAATTTCCGTAAATGAAACCGTCTGCTTTATTAAGCCCGCACCTTCCGCCAAGATCTGTCTTTCCAAAAAGACCAGAAGTTCCCCAACTGCAATTGTGGTTAACGCGACATTGGTTTTGTTTTTGGTCCATGGCTGGAGCTTCTGCACGGCTCTCGCGGGATCGCCTGTTAAAGCTAAAAGGTCAGTGCCTGTAGGCACAACAAGGCCGTAGCCTTTTGAGATATAGCCATCGACTTGCATAACTTCTCCGAAAATTGAATGTTTTAGCATGATCCGTTGCTAAATTCAATTTAGGCTGCTATATTGATCCCCAGCCTCTTGGATTAGAGGCTGTTTTATGAACCTGGTTAAGGTTCTGGATGTTTAAGTTGCCGGACGGCGACCTTGGTTGGTATCACCTTTCGTGCCCGACCTTCTTCCAGAGCCGGACCCATTACTTGGAGTTCCGGAAAATGAATCCCACAAGCGTAATAGTGCGTTTTGAGTCAGTGGCTGAACAAGCCGCTTATCCTGTCTTGCGTATCATTGGCTTCGTCAATGCACGCGAGTTGCTGCAGCTTTTCGATGCCGCCGATTTGGAAGCAAATCCACGGTCAGCAAAGAGCGGCCCTGTGACTGAAGACATTCTTGAGAGCATTGAACACACCCCTGACATCTTTGTCTTTAAGACGAAGGGAATTCTTGTTGGTGCATCGAGCTACGAGAAACTACAGCGGAATCGGTATCGATTGGTGTTCGAAAACACTCGAATCGAAGGCGTTCTAGATGGCGGCCACAACACCCTGGCAATTGGTACACACATCCTGATGCACGCGGTTGGTGAGGGCATCAAAAAGAAGATCCGTCGCTGGGCCGACTTTAAGGAGCAATGGCAAGAGCATCGAGAGGAAATAGAAGCCCTCCGCCGGGTTAAGGAAACCGAAGATGAATACGACAGCAACGCTCTTGACTTCCTCGTACCTGTTGAAATATTGGTGCCCTCGGATTTGGAAAGCGAAGACTCAATGGACGCTTTCAATGCCTCCCTGCTAGCTATCTGCTCAGCGCGGAATAACAACGTTCAGTTAACGCAAGAGACAAAAGCTAATAAAAAGGGGTTTTTTGAAGACCTCCAAAAGGCTTTACCGAAAGCGATAGCAATGCGTGTTGAATGGAAAACAAATGATGGAGGAGAGATAAAGGCACGCGATTTGATCGCGCTCGCCTGGATACCGCTGTCATTAATCGACGAAGATTACATTCCCGAAATTCCCCCACAGAACATCTATCGAAACAAAGGTGAATGTGCAAAGCTATTTGACGAATTGATGAGTGATGAAGCCGTTTCGCATCCCACCGATGGCGAATACACGCGTGCTGTGCATAACCAGGCAGTACGGAGCGCCTTGAAGCTGGCGGCAGAAATACCAGAGCTTTACGACAAGATTTACACGGATTTCCCTTTGGCTTACAACAAAAATGATGGCAAGTTTGGGAAGGTAGGGGTGGTGAAGATGGCGTCAAACATGCATTCGAAGCCCACTACGTATTTCACCGATCAAGAGGTGCAGTACAGTTACCCGGATGGCCTAATAATGCCGTTGGTTTACGGACTACGCGCTTTGATGACCATCAAAGAGGATGGCACCGTGGGGTGGAGCCATGATCCAGTAGAGTTCTTAGACGATCATTTGGAAGCCATCGTCGGGAAATATCGTGTCGTGCTTGACGCATACCGAGCAGATCCGCAGAAGGTCGGGAAAGCCAACGGCGCCTACACATTGGTGCTTGATGCATTCAGCACAGAACTCTTGCTAGCTCCAAGCACCTCACCTGCACGGCGTCAACGTCGACTTTTAAACTGACCTTACGGAGAAAATTAAGGGGCTTATATGCCCCTTTTTATTTCTAATAAAAATCACGGCGAGAGGGTGTACCTCCACTCGCTAGCTACTCCGGCGAAAACCCGGACAAATGCAAGGCCTCTCGTGAGGCCTTTTTCACGGCCGAGCCCATCGCGCTCATGCCGTCCCCAGAGCATTCATGCAGGCGGCTGGCGGCGATGTCCGCGAAACGGACCATATAGCGGTCGCAGTTTTTGACCAAGTCCCGTCGCAGCTCGATGTGACCGGGCTGGCTCATGATGCGCCAGTCCGTTATCCCCTTATCGGGCTCACGAATTCCCGCGCCGCTTCAACCATCTCATCAAGCTACCGACCACAGGCAGCTTTTCATACAGCTCTTCAGCCGCATCCCAGTAATCGCGGTGCAGCGTGATGCGGCCTTCGCCGTCCAGCACCAGGTGCGAGCCGCCCAGGATGCGCTGCGCCCTTCCCTGCTGGAAACTTTTGAAGGCGAAGTGGAACTCCCAGGTCAGGAAGCATTGCGCGTCTTGCACGATGCGCCCTGTGACGACGAAACGCGGGTTCTCCAGGCTCTCGTACATGTGGCGAAAAACGTGCTGGATCGCGGCCAGGCCTTGCACGTCGTTGAACGGGTCCTTGAAGCGCGCGTCGGGGGCGTAGATGGCGCCCAGCGTTTCCACGCCGGCGGGCGTGAGGAGCTGGAAGGTGTTTGCAATGCGGTCGACAGCGGATGGGGTGGAGTTCATGGATTGTCTAGGCTTGCCTGAGGCGGCGGGTCGCCGCGAAAAATAGAGGGTAAGGCAAAAGCCGCAGGGCTTTCATCCAGCGGGTAAAGCGTTTGGGAAAGTGGATTTCAAACTCCCCGCGCGCCCAGCCTTTCAGTATTTCACGCGCCGCCTGTTCGGGGGTGATCAGGGCGGGCATTTTGAACTGGTTCTGTTGCGTCAGAGGTGTGTTGACAAAGCCGGGGTTGATCAGCGACACACCCACGCCCTGGGCGTGCAGGTCCAGGTACAGGGTTTCGGCCAGGTTGATGAGCGCGGCCTTGGTGGGGCCGTAGGCCAGGCTGTTGGGCAGGCCGCGGTAGCCCGCCACGCTGCCCATGAGGCTGATGTGGCCGCGCTGGCCCAGCGGCCGCGCCAGCAGGTGCGGCACGACCGCATCGAGCAGGTAAAGCGCGCCGAGGTAATTCACTTCGTTGTGGCGCACGAGGTCGCCCAGGTCGATGTGCAGGGCGTCCATGGCGTGGTAGTGGCCTGCGCAGTACAGCACGCAATCCAGCGCGCCCTGCGCGGCCAGGCCTGCTGCCGCGGCCTTGACCGCGCGCGCGTCGGTCACGTCCAGCGGCAGGGCCAGGGCGCCGGGGTGCGTGTCGACGAAGGCGCTGAGCGCATCCGCGTTGCGGGCCGACACCACGACCTTCGCGCCCTGGGCGTGCAGCGCCGATGCGGTGGCCCGGCCTATGCCGGTGGACGCGCCCACCAGCCAGACCGTGCGGCCGCGCCAGTCTTGCATGCGAGAGTTGAGTGCCATGGCGTTCTATCGTTTGGTGAAGGAGAGCGTCACTTCGCCCAGGCCCACGCCCCACTTGCGCATGGCGGCCTTGTTAAGCATGACCTTGTCGTTCATGAGGTACATCCAGTCGTCAAACTGCACGTTGATGACCCGGCCGTCCACCGGCAGGGCCAGGGTGTAGGCCCAGTTGAAGGCGTTGCCGCTTTGCCGGCCCTCGGCGGTGCCCACCACGTCGTCAGCCTGGCCGGTGTAGCGGCCGTCGGCGTGGCGCGTCAGGCGCCAGATGCGCCGCTGGGTGCTGCCGTCAGAGTAGGTGAAGGCTTCGTCGAGCACGCCGGCGTCGCCCTTCCAGGTGCATGTCATGACCACGGTAAAGCGCTTGACCACCTTGCCCGAGCGGTCGGTGAAGATGCCGTAGGCGTCGAGCGTGCCGTTGAAGTAGTCGCGCAGTTCCAGCACCGGGGTTTCTTTGGCGTAGTCCTGCACTTGCGGCGTGCTGCACGCGCCCAGCAATGCGGCCGAGACCACGGCAGCAAGAAGCAGTGAGCGGCCGAAAAAAGTGCGTTGTTGTTTCATGGTGTGTGCGGCTGGGCCGTCGGTTGGATGATGAAAATCTGGAGTGCGCCGGCCGCCAGGGCTTTGAGCGCGCAGGGCAGCAGGCAGTAGGCGGCGGTGAGCACGCTGGACGCGCCGGCATCGCGCGCGCCGGGCACATAACCCAGCCAGCCCAGCAAAGGCAGGGCCAGGCCGGCGGCCAGCGCCAGGTTGAGCTTGGTGGCGAAGTTCCACCAGCCGAAGTAAGCCCCTTCGGCACGGCCGCGGTCACCGGCCCTGGCGATGAGGCCGGCCAGCAGTGCGCCGGGAATAGCCAGGTCGCTGCCCAAAGCCGCACCCGACAGCGCGCACACCAGCAAAAACCAGGGGGCGTCGCCCGCGCCGAGCTGGCTCGCGCCCAGAAAAACCGCAATCGACAACAGCATCCCGGCGCGCCAGCTGTGCGCCAGCCCGAGGCGCCCTACCAGGCGCAGCCACAGCGGCATGGACAGCGCACCGCACGCAAAGTAGATTCCCAGCGCGGCGGACTGCATGGCCTCGCTGGCCTGCAAACGGTCTTGCAGGAAAAACAGCACCAGCGTCGCCGGGATGGCACTGGCAATGCCGTTGAGCAGGTACACGCCCAGAAGGCGGCGAAAGCCGGGGTTGCGCAGCGGGTGCCAGAGCGCGCCGGCTGCGGCGGGAGCGGCCGCATGCGGGTGGCGCACGGGCTGGGGCGCTGCGCGCCAGGCCCACCAGCCGCCGGCCAGGCCGGCGAGCAGCAGGGCCAGCATGGCGGGCACACCCAGCAGCGCCGGTGTGACCGACGCGAGCAGCACCCCCACCAGGCCCAGCCCTTCGCGCCAGGCCACGACGCGGCTGCGGTACAGCGCGTCGCCGCCCAGCATGGCGCCCCAGGACTGGTGCGCGATCGACAAGGCGCTGTAGGCCGCATAGGTCACGACCAGGCAAACCGCTGCCCACCAGAGCAGCGCGGTGGGCCCATGCACCAGCGGCACAAACAAAAAAGAAAATCCCGTGGCCAACACGGCCGCGGCCAGCGCGCCCATGGCCAGCACCGCGCGCAACGAGGTGGCATACAGGCGATCGCACAAACGGCCCAGCAGCGGGTCTATGACCGCGTCAAGCAGGCGGGCGCCCAGCAGCACGGCGCCCAAAGCGGCCAGCGGAACACCCCACTGGCGCGCATACAGGTTGGGCATCAGCACATACAGCGGCAGCGCGCAAAACGCCAGCGGCAAACCCAGCAGGCCGTAGCGCAGGCCGTCGCCCGCACTCCAGCCTTGCGGTGCCGCTTCGATTTGCGCCGCCATGTGGGAACTCATGGTGCGGTGCCTGACGAGGACTGTGGTTTTTCCTGCGCGAGCAGCGCGCGGCGCAGGGGCGGCTCGGAGGTTTGCGGGGACAGCCAGATGCCGAAAAAGAGTTTGGCAAACAGCGGGTCGCGCACCTCGCCGAGCAGGCGGCCGTTGCTCCAGAACACCGCGCCGGTGGCGGGCTGGTTCACGCCGGTGATGCGGTCGCCGTTGCCGACGTCGGGGAACAGCGCTCGCATCTGGGTTTCCCAGGCGGCTTCCTGTGCCGGGGTCACGGGAGTGAGGGGGGTGATGGGCGACTGGCGGCGCATCTCGGCGATGGACCGTTTGGCGATGTCCGCGCCCTTGAAGTCGCGCAGGTAGGCCAGCTCCAGGGCAAACGGGCTTTGTTCATAGGCCGGCGCGGCAAAGCCGGGGGCGACCCAGAGGGTGGCCTGGTAGACCTCAAAGCCCCAGTAGGTGAATTTGGCCTGGCCCGACAGGCTGGCCGCGGGCAAGGCGGGGCGCAGTTCCTGCGGCAAGGACTGGGCCTGGGCGGGCACGCCAGGCAGGCAAGCGGCGGCCGCGACTATCGCGCAGGCGGCCGCGTTCTTGATGGCTTTCATACCGGAGCAGCGGCGGGCTTGCGCAAGGTGTACTGCATCAGGTTGATGTCACCGGTGTCAAAGGCGGCCTCGCAGTAGGCGAGGTAAAACGCCCAGATCCGCATAAAGCGCTCGTCAAAGCCGAGCGCCGCCACCTCGGCCGTGCGCGCCGTGAAGGCATCGCGCCAGCGGCGCAGCGTCTCGGCGTAATCCGTGCCGAAGGCGAATTCGTCCACCACCTCCAGCCCCGCGGCCTGGGCCTGGCGGCGGAACTCCCGCGGGCAAGGCAGGCAGCCGCCGGGGAAGATGTACTGCTGGATGAAGTCGGTCGACGCGGCATAACGCTCAAACAGCGCGTCGGCGATCACGATGCTTTGCAGGCAGGCGCGCCCGCCGGGCTTGAGCAGGCGGCTCACGGTGGCGAAGTAGGTGGGCCAATAGGCCTGGCCCACGGCTTCCACCATCTCGATGGAGCAGATCGCGTCAAACGGCGCATCCGGGATGTCGCGGTAGTCCTGCAGGCGCAGGTCGGCGCTGCCGCCCGTGCCGGTGCTCACGCCCAGGCGCTGCATGCGCTCATTCGCGTAGGCCAGTTGCTCGGTGCTCAGCGTCACGCCGACCACGGCCGCGCCGCGTTCGGCGGCGGCCTGCTCGGCCAGCGCGCCCCAGCCGCAGCCGATTTCCAGCACGCGGTCGCCGCGCTTCACACCGGCCATGTCCAGCGCGCGGCGCACCTTGGCGTTTTGCGCCTCGGGCAAGGGGCGGGACAGGTCGCCGTCGAACCAGGCGCTGGAGTAGTTCATGGTCTCGTCCAGCCACAGGCGGTAGAACGCGTTGCCCAGGTCGTAGTGGGCGTGGATGTTCTTGCGGCTGTTGGCGCGGCTGTTGTGGTGCAGCAGGTGCTTGACGCGGTACAGCAGCCGGCCGAACCAGGTGCCGAAGACCATGGCGTCGATCTCGCGGCGGTTGGCGGAAAATATTTTGAGCAGCTCGGTCAGGTTGGGCGTGCTCCAGTCCCCGGCGATGTAGCTCTCGGCAAAACCGATGTCGCCGGACTTGAGCGCGGCGCCGAACACGTTCCAGTTGTGCAGCGTCATGCTGGCGCCGGGGTGCCTGGGCTGGTGCTCGCCAAAGCGGCGCTGCGAGCCGTCGGGCAGGTGCAGGGTCAGCGCGCCGTGGCGCAGCTTTTGCAGCAGGCGCAGCGCGCTTCGGGCGGCCGGCGGCGCATCCTGTGGAAAGCCCAGGCTTGGGGCGGTGCGGGTGGCGGCGTTCATGGGTATCTCCTGAAATGGGGCGTGGGCGCGGGGCGTGCCTCTAGCGCGAGACAAAGGATTGCGGCGGCGCGGGCTTGCGGAAGAAAGGCACTTTTTTGAGCCACAGGCGCAGCGCCTGGGCATGGATGCGCAGCACCGCGGCCAGCGTCATCGCGGGGTAGCGCCACACGGCGCGGCGCAGCGCGGCGGTGGTGATGGGCTGCAGCGTGCCGCTGAGGCTGGTTTTTAATACGGCGGCGTCGGCGACGATGTCGTCGTAAAAATCCACACGGGCCACGGTGCGCGCCTGCCCACCCTGTTCGCCGTGTTCACCGTGTTCGCTGCGCATGAAGCGAAAGCGGTAGTGGCCCTGCACCGGGTTGAAGGGCGAGACATGAAACACCTTGTCGGCGCGCTGCTCCACGCCATAGCGGGGCGCGTCCAGCACATAGCAGTGCCGCTCGCCAAAGGTGTTGTTGACTTCCACCACGATGGCGCGCAGGCAGCCGTCCTGGTCGTTTGCCGCGCGGTGGCAATACCAGAAGCTCACCGGCTTGAAGGTGTAGCCCAGCACGCGCGGAAAGGTCTGCAGCCAGGCTTCGCCGGTCGCGTCATGGATGCCTTCGCGCCGCAGCACTTCGTCCAGCCAGGCGATGGCGCCGCCCTGCTCCGGCGCGCGCCCGTCGCCATGGTCGGTTTCGAAAAAACTCAGCGCGCCGCCGCGGTTGATGTCCCACTGGCCGGGCTGGGGCGCCTGCCTGTGCAGGCTGCGCAGCGGCAGCATCAGGAAGTAGCCGGGGTAGGCAAACGCGTGGCGCCGCGGGCGCAGCCGGGTGTGGCGCACCTGGCCGAAACCGATGAGCGGCACGGGCGGCTTCATGTGTCCGCCAGCAACTGCGCGGCCGCAGCCAGCCCGGCCTTGAGGCCGTCTTCATGGAAGCCGTAGCCCATCCACGCGCCGGCAAAGTAGCGATGGTGTTTGCCTTGCAGTGCCGGCATGCACTGCTGCGCGGCCACGGCGACCGCATCAAACACCGGGTGGGCATAGTCGTACTCGCCGATGATTTTGCCCTGTGCGATGGGGCGCACCGGGTTCAGGGACACGATCACCGGCTGCTCCCAGGGCAAGGGCTGCAAGCGGTTGATCAGGTAGTGCAGGCACACGCGCGCGCCCTCCTGCCCCGGCGCCGCCGCGCGCTCATAGTTCCACGCCGCCCAGGCCGCCTTGCGCGCCGGCAGAACCGAAGCATCGGTGTGCAGCACGGCCTTGTTGGACTGGTAATAAATGGCGCCCAGGGTGTCACGCTCCCACGCCGTGGGCGCGGCCAGCATCTGCAGGGCCTGGTCGGAATGGGTGGCGATGATGACCTTGTCAAACAGCTCGGCGCCTGCATCGGTGTAGATGCGCACGCCGCCTTTGCCATCCGGCGTGGTGTTCACGTGGTCAATGCTGCGCACGGGGGTGTTCAGCCGCTTGTCGGCAATGCCGGCGATGATTTTTTCGACATAGTGCCGGGCGCCGCCCTGCACCGTCCACCACTGCGGGCGGTTGGTGATTTGCAGCAGGCCGTGGTTGTGGCAAAAGCGCACCATGGTCGAGACCGGGAACTGCAGCATCTGCGCGGTCGGGCAGCTCCAGATGCAGGCCATCATGGGCAGGAAGTACCAGTCGCGAAACTCGGTGCCGAAGCCTTGCTCGTCCAGGAACTTTCCGAGCGGCTGACCCAGTTGCGCATCGGTTCCGCTTTGGGCCAGGCCGGTAGCCAGGGCGTTAAAGCGCCGCAGGTCGCGCAACATGCCCCAAAAGCGCGGGTTCAAAAGGTTGCTGCGTTGCGCAAACACCGTGTTCAGGCTGGAGCCGCTCCACTCGACCGGGTGGCCGTTGGCGGCATCATTCGCGCGCACGGAAAACGACATCTCGGATTTGACGCTTGCCACGCCCAGTTCCGCCAGGAGCTTGATCAGCTGCGGGTAGGTGCGCTCGTTGAGGACCAGAAACCCGGTATCCACCCCGTGGGTGACGTCGCCGCGCGGCGTGGGGAGCGTCACGTCGACGGTGTGGGTGTGGCCGCCGAAATAGCCGCCGGCCTCCAGCAGCGTGACCTCCGCCTTGCCGCGGAGGGCATGGGCGGCCGCCAGGCCTGAAATACCCGAACCCACGATGGCTACTTTGATCGACACCCCAGCACTCCTTGAATTGCTTGGGCCAATTCTATACCACTCAGTATTTATAAAAACCAATCAGTATTAATATTTCCTCATAATTCTTTTTACGAACCAAACTGGCTAAAATCAGGCGATGACCACCACTACCGCTCCCCCCAAGGTTTCCTTCAAGGCACAGATGCTGCTGGCGCGTGAGGACGCCATCATCCAGTCGGTGAACCGTCTGCTGGCTGAAAAAGGCTTTGAAGCCATGACGGTGGACGAAGTGGCGGCCGACGTGGGCATTGCCAAAGCCAGCCTTTACAAACACTTCCCCAGCAAGGAAGACCTGGCCGCTGCCGCCATGGTGTTCGTCATGCGCCGTGCGCAGGCTTTTCTGGACGCCTTGCACCCTGATTTGTCCGCGGTGGATAAGCTGCGCAAGGTGGTGGCCTGGACCATGGGCCTGAAGCTGGCGGGTGAAATGCCCTCCCTGCCCAGCCAGAACTCCAGCCTGCGCACCGCGCTGATCGCCAACAAGGACTACATGGACGGGCTCATGGACGTGAGCGACCGCCTTGGTGCCTGGATTGAGGCGGCGCAGGCGCAAGGCGCGCTGAACCCCAAGCTGCCGTCGATTGCGGTGCTGTACACCTTGTACGCCCGCGCCTGCGATCCGGTGCTGGAGTTCCTGAAAATGGGCGAGCTCTATACCAACGATGAAATCATCGCCCTGGTGCTCAGCACGTGCTTTGAGGGTCTTGAAGCCAGGTGATGTTCTCGTCACGCGTTCCGGCTCCCAAATAACAGGCCTCTCACGAGGCCTTTTGTTTTTCAGCCCGCGGCCGTCCCGCCCCGCGCTTTGGCGGGGCATTCTTCAGCGCCCTGCGCTTGCCTCTTAATTGTTCTAAAAACAGAACGCAGACATGCGGTTTCGGCCCCTAATGCGGGCGCCTGTTTGGCCCCATCTGCCCTGTCTGGCCCGGTTCTTGCCGTGCCTCACACAGGAAACTGGAGAAACACGCGATGAAAAAAGTTCTGGGCATTTACAGCAACCCGCACGGCCACTGGGTGGGCGACGGCTTTCCGGTGCGCTCGCTGTTCACCTATGACACGCTGGGATCGCACGTGAGTCCCTTCTTGCTGCTGGACTACGCCGGCCCGGCGCAGTTCGAGCCGGCCGAGACGCCGCGCGGCGTGGGCCAGCACCCGCACCGCGGTTTTGAGACCGTGACCATCGTCTACAAGGGCGAGGTGGAGCACCGCGACTCGACCGGCAACGGCGGCGTGATAGGCCCGGGCGACGTGCAGTGGATGACGGCGGCGTCCGGCATCCTGCATGAGGAATTTCATTCACGCGAGTTCACGCGCACGGGCGGGCCGTTTGAAATGGTGCAGCTGTGGGTCAACCTGCCGGCCAAAGACAAGATGGCGGCACCGGGCTACCAGGGCATCCTGGAAAAAGACATCCCGCAGGTGGACCTGCCGGACGGCGCGGGCACGGTGCGCGTGATCACGGGCGACTACGAAGGCCACAAGGGGCCGGCGCACACCTTCACGCCAATCGACGTGTGGGACATGCGGCTGCGCGAAGGCAAGACGGTGGTGCTGACGATTCCCGAAGGCCGCACGGCCGCCCTCGTGGTGCTGCACGGCACGGTGCAGGTCAACGGCCAGGAGGTGGTGCGCGAAGCGCAGATGGCGCTGCTGGATCGCGAAGGCGAGGCGCTGCAGATTGAAGCCAACGGCGATGCCACGCTGCTGCTGCTCAGCGGCGAGCCGATCGATGAGCCCATCGTGGGCCATGGTCCCTTCGTGATGAACACCCGCGAGGAAATCGTGCAGGCGATGAAGGATTTCAACGCCGGGCGTTTCGGCCACATGCCGCAGAACTGATATCCGCAGAACTGATATCCGCAGATGACGCAGATTTACGCAGATAAAGGCAATCACGATGGAAGTCGTGCAGCCAACGTGTGGCGACAGGGCAAAGCCTTGCGTAAAAATACCTTCTCTTCAATCTGTGTAAATCTGCGTCATCTGCCGATAACCTCTCCAACTCCACAGATTGACGCGGATAAAGACACCTACGGCGCGTGTCCCTCGGCCTTCACGCCTCAACCGAACTTCAGGTTCACGTTCTTGGTGTAGGTGAACTCCAGCAGCTCGGTAAAACACTCCTCGCGCCCAATGCCCGATTGTTTGACGCCGCCGAAAGGCGCGCCCATAAAGTGCTGGCTGGAGTTGTTGATCCAGACATAGCCTGTCTGGATGCGTTTGGCGGCGCGGTGCGCGGTGTTGATGTTTTGCGTCCAGATCGAGCCGGTGAGGCCGAAATCCACGCCGTTGACCTGCTCGAACAGCGTGTCTTCGTCGCTCCAGCGGAACACCGACATGATGGGGCCGAAGACCTCTTCCTGCGCCAGGCGCATGTGCGGCTTCATGTCGGCGAACACGGTGGCTTCGTAGAAGAAGCCGTCCTTGAGCGCCGCGTCCGTCGGCTGCTTGCCGCCGCACACCAGGCGGCCGCCGTCCTCCAGGCCCTTGGCGACGTAGCCCTGCACCTTCTCGAGCTGCGCGCGGCTGACCAGCGAACCCATGGTGGTTTTGGGGTCGGTCGGGATGCCGGGCTTGTGGCGCTCGGGCAGCAGCTTGACGACTTTTTCCAGCACCTGGTCGTGGATGGACTCGTGCAGGAAGACACGGCTGGTGGAGCCGCAGCTCTGGCCCGACCAGGTGAAGTTCATGCCGCCTATGATGCCGTTGACGAGCTTGTCGATGTCGGCGTCGGGGTAGCCGATCAGCGCGTTCTTGCCGCCCAGCTCCAGCAGCACGGGTTTGAGGTTGTCGGACGCGGTCTTCATGACGGCCTTGCCGGTGGGCACGCCGCCTATCAGCGTGATCTTGCGCACCAGCGGGTGTTTGCCCATGGCGTCGCCGCACTCGCGGCCGCCGCACAGAAAGTTGGCGACGCCGGGCGGGAAGATGTCGCCCACGAGTTCAGCCAGCCGCAGGATGGACAGCGGCGCCTGGTCGGGCGACTTGATGACCACGGTGTTGCCGGCGGCCAGCGGCGCGGCCAGGCGCGCGGCGGCGAACATGAAGGGGTGGTTGTAGGCCACGATGCGGGCGATCACGCCCAGCGGCTCCTGGATGGTGTAGTTGAAGTTGCCGTCGCCCATGGGGATGGTCTCGCCCTTGATCTCGGTGGCCAGGCCCGCGAAATAGTCGAGGCAGTCGGCGGCAAAACCCGCGTCCATGGCCAGCGCCGAGACCGGATTACCGTTGTTCAGCGAGTCCAGCAGCGCGAGCGGCTTGGCATGCTCGCGCAGCACGGCTGCGGCTTTGCGCAGGTAACGCCCGCGCTCCACCGGCGGCGTGGCGGCCCAGGCCGGGAAAGCCGCATGCGCGGCCTGCACGGCGGCGTCCACGTCGTCCGCATCGGCGATGGGGGCCGTGGTGATGGCTTCGTTGTAAGTCGGGTTAAAGGTCTCGGCTTTGCCGCCGGCCTTGGGGGCGTGCCAGGCGCCGCCGTAGTAGAGGCCGCGTTGGGTCGGCAAGACGCCGGCGGGGATTTCGTGTGCGCGCATGTTTGTGTCCTTTGATGCTTTCGGATATTCAATTCTTCTTCGGGCTTACTCCCTCTCCCCCTGGGAGAGGGCAGGGGTGAGGGTTCCCCGCATTCGGGCGCTGTGACGGATCCAAGGCCGCACCCCCCTCACCCTACCCTCTCCCGCCAGCGGGAGAGGAAAAAAAAAAGGGATAGCAACGCGTCAGGGTTCCTGGCTATTCAACTCTTTCAACTCTTCTTCGGTCTTACTCCCTCTCCCGCCGGGAGAGGGAGTAAGACCGGGAAAAAAGGCTAGTCCTTGGACCGCGTCAGCCCCGCCGTCATGGCCGCGCTGTAGCCGGTCTGCACCACCACGTCGACCACCACGGTTTCGCCGCGCTTCACGGCGGCGATGGCGTCGACCAGGATCTTCTCGAGCTCGCCGGCATCCTCGACCGGACCGATTCCGGTCAGGCCCTGGCCGCGCGCCATCATGGCGAGGTCGGGCGCCGGGTCGCTGATGCGCTGGCCTATCCAGCGGTTTTCGATCGGGCGCTTGCGCTGGCGCGCCACGCGTTCCTGGTGCACCTCGTCGTTGAAGAAGGAGCGGTTGTTGCAGACCACCACCAGCATGGGGATGCGGGCGTTGGCGGCCGTCCAGAACGCGTTGACGCCCATCATGTAGTCGCCGTCGCCGATCACGGCCACGGGCAGGCGGTCCGTGCCCTTGAGGCCCAGCGCCGAGCCTATGGACATGCCGGGGCCGGAACCGATGCCGCCGCCGGCGTCATAACCGAGGAAGTCCAGCGGGTGTTTGAAGTCCCACATCTCGCCGCTCCAGCTCAGCGGCAGGCGCATCAGGCAGACCTTCTGGTCGCCGACGGCGCGCTTGAGCGTGGCGGCCAGCGTGGCCACCATCATGTTGCTGGCGCCCGAGGCGCCCGGCACGGGTTGCACGGGCGGGTACACGGGCAGCGGCCGCTTGGCCGGTGCGGGCGTCTTGCGCGGCTTGATTTGCTGGTTCAACAAGGTCACGGCCGGCTCGGGCTCGCACAGCATGAAGACGTCGACGGGCGGCAGGCCCTGGTGGTCCATGCTCCAGCCGTTGTGGCTGTAGTGGTCGACCGAGACCTGGATGATCTTGCTGCCCACGGGCTTGTCGCCCCAGGCCTGCTTGAGCGTGCCGGAGAGGTCCAGCCAGTCCAGGCTCAGCACCACGTCGGCTTCGCGCAGCACTTCCTGCGCATTGGCCGTGAGGAAGGCGCCGCTGGGCGCGGCGTGCAGCGGGTGGTCGGTCGGGAAGGCGGCGCCCACGCGCAGGTCGGTCAGCACTTCGGCGTTGAGGGTTTCGGCGAGTTGGATGCGCTCGGCCCACGCGGCTTCGCTGCGCGTGACGCGGCCCATCAAAATCACCGGGCGGCTGGCGCCGGACAGCAGCGCGGCGGCTTGCGCGACAACGTCGTCCGAAGGGCGTGCCTGCGGCGGCGCGAGGTAACGCGCCGGGTCTGGGATAGCTGGACGTTCGGTCAGCTTGGATTCCTGCAGCGCCGCGTCAAAGCACACATACACAGGGCCCTGCGGCGCGGTGGTGGCGATCTGCCGCGCGCGCAGCAGGGCTTCCTGCGCGGAAGGAATCGAGGCGGGCTGGCAGTCCCACTTGATGAAGTGGCGCACCAGGGCGGCCTGGTCTTGCGCGGTGTGGATCCAGTCGATCCAGGGGCGGCGCTTGTTGGCGTCGACCGGGCCGGTGGCGCCCAGCACGATGACGGGCACGCGGTCCACCCAGGCGTCGAAGATGGCCATGGAGCCGTGCATCAGGCCGACGTTGCTGTGCAGGATGGCGATCAGCGGCCTGCCGGTGACCTTGGTGTAGCCGTGGGCAATCGCCACCGCGTGCTCCTCGTGCAGCACCACCATCATCTGCGGCTTCTCATTGCCCAGGTGGTTGACGATGCTGTCGTGCAGGCCGCGAAAGCTGGCGCCCGGATTCAGCAGCACGTAAGGGATGTCCATCGCGCGCATCATGTCGGCGATGGCATCGCTGGCCCAGACGGTTTCTTCCGGTTTGGAAGGCTTGGGAATGTCGCGGCGCACGGCGGAGCCGGAAGGAACGGTCATGAAATCTCCTGATGAAAAACTTGTTCGGATTTATGAAGAGCCACTCACAAAGCCCAGCGAAGCGGTCCTGGCTAGGCGCGTCGCCGCAGACAGTGCTACAGCACGGCAAGGCGGCGCAACAACGCCAGGAGGGTTTTTTGAGTGGCTCTTACTCGGGTTTGATGTTGGCGGATTTGATGACGGCCGCCCACCGCTTCTGGTCGTCGGCAATGAGCTTGGTGAATTCAGCGGGTGTACTGGTCTCGGCGTAAATGCCCTGCTCGGCCAGCTTGGCCTGCACGTCGGGCAGCGCGAGCGAACGGCGCAGCTCGGCATTGAGCTTGTTGATGATGGCCTTCGGCGTCTTGGCCGGGGCCACCATGCCGATCCAGATGTCGCTTTCATACTTGGGAACGGTCTCGGCAATCGTCGGCACGTTGGTCAGCAACTCGACGCGCTTGCTGCCGGTGGTGCCCAGCGCGCGCAGCTTGCCGCTGCGGATGTGCGGCAGCGCCGAGTTCATCGGGCAGAACATCACGTCCACTTGGCCGCCCAGCACGTCGACCAGTGCCGGGGCCGAGCCCTTGTACGCGATCTGCGTGATGCTGGTGCCCGTCATGGACTTGAAGACCTCGGCCGCCATGTGCTGCGGGCTGCCGGAGCCGGCGGAGGCATAGGTGAGCTTGTCGGGGTTGGCCTTGGCCAGCGCGATGAGTTCGGCAACGGTAGTGGCCTGCACCTTGTCGGGCGAAACCACCAGCACCATGGGCACGCGGCCCATCATCGTGATGCCGGTCAGGTCGCGGTTCACGTTGAAGGGCAGCTTGGGATACAGCACCGGGTTGACGGCCACGGTCTGGTTGGGCGCGACGGCGATGTTGTAGCCGTCGGCCTCGACCTTGGCCATGAAGGCGGTGGCAATGTTGCCGGCCGCGCCGGGCTTGTTGTCGACGATGACGGGCTGGCCGAAGGACTCGGACATCTTCTGGCCCAGGACGCGGGCCAGCACGTCGTTGGAGCCGCCCGGCGGCAACGGCACGACGATGTGGATGGGTTTGGTGGGGTAGTCCTGGGCCCAGCTGAGCGGGCTGGTGAAAGCGGCGAAAGCTGCGGAACAGCAGAGGGCGAGCATCCCGGTGCGGCGATTGAATTGCATTGTCTTGTCTCCAGTATTTATGGCGCCAATTTGCAGGCGTCAGTCATCCTAGTGAAGACCCGACATTGATTCAATCTTGAACATCGAATCAACATCAAATGCCCCCACGGTCGCTCACTGCGTGTAGCTTCCTGCCCCCGAGGGGGCCGCTGCGCCTGCGGTCTGGCAAAGCCAGTCCCGCGGCCCCTGCTGGTGAGGACGGGACCGGTCAGGTGGCCGCGGGCGCCACGAACTTGGCCCGGGGGCGTAACAGCGTCCCACTGGCCCGCTGCTCCTGCACATGCGCGACCCAGCCCGCGAGCCGGCCCAGCACAAACAGCGCGGCGGTGGCCTGGCGCGGCAGGCCGAGGGCGCGGGCCATCACCACCAGGGCCAGTTCCTGCCGGGGCAGCAGGCCGGCGCCGGCGCGCATCTCGTCGATGAAGCGCGAGATCGCGCGCAGCTCGCGGCTGGGGTTCTGGCGCGCGAACACCATGGCCAGCAGTTGCGCGGCGCGCGGGTCGCCCTTGGGGTACAGCGGGTGGTCGAAGCCGGGGACGCTCTGGCCCTGGGCGTGCAGCTTATGGGCGCGCTTGACGAGCACGGCCGTGGTCCGGCCGTGGCCCAGGAAGTCTTCCACACGCTCGTACATGCGGCCTATGTCGACACCGGAGGTCGCGCACAGCGCCGAAGCCAGGCAGCTGTGCAAGGTACCGCCGGCGGAAGCGACCACGCGGGCGCCCAGCGTGCCCGGCGGCAGCTCGTGGTCAGCCATCAGGATCAGCATGGCGCGCAGGGCCTCACTGTTTTCTTCGGTCGGCGGCATGGCCAGCGCATGCAGCAGGCCGGTGACCACGGACTCGCCGCGCTGCATGGGCCGGTAGCTGTGCGCCGCACCGACAAAGCCGCAGCACGCCACCACCGTCTGCATGATCTCGCGCGCGGCCGGCAGGGTTTTGCCTTGCGACAGGCGCTCGGCCACGGAGCCGCGCCGCATGCCCAGCAGCAGCACCACCAGCGCGAAGGATTCCAGCACGTTGTCGCGCGCCTGCAGCGAGGTCAGCGTCCCGGTCAGCCTGACGAGCTCGGCGGAAGGCCTGCGCACAGTCCAGGCTTTCGCGCGGGTGTTGAGCTCGCCGGTCCAGAGCAGTTCGGCCACCGCTTCAAACGAGGCGCCGGAGCGCACCAGGTCGGCCGCCAGGTGGCCGCGGTAGCGTGGGCCCTGTTCGGTGATCTCGGTGATGGAGGTGGGGAAGATGGGCTCGCCCCAGTTCATGGCCGAGGCCGCCACCGCGCCGTGGCCGGAACGCGCCAGCGAGCGCATGCCCACGCGCGTGAGGTCGTCGCGCAGGTAGAGCTTGTCTTTCTGGCCCGGCTGGGCCACGCTGCGTATCCAGCCCCGGCTGACGTAGGCGTACAGCGTCTGCTGCCTGACCTTGAGGATCTCCATGGCCTCGGCCGCCGACGCGTAGTCGCGGCGCAGCGCTTTGTCCGGGGTGTCCATGGATATGCCTTGTCCTTTGTGTCTCCCTGCGGATGGACCGGGCCCGCAGGCCGCAGCTCAGCGCATCACGATGATGAATATACCGAGCAAAGTCAATCCGCTGCCGGCCAGCGTAATCGCCGTGATCTTGTCCTGGTCTTTAAACAGCAGGTGGCTGAGCGGAAAAACGAGGATGGGTGTGCACAGCGTCACCAGCGTGGCGATGGACAGCGGGATGTAGCGCATGGCGCCTATCGCGCACATCTGCGCCGAGATGGTGGTCACGCCTATCGCCGCGAACATGGCCATGCCGCTGCGGCTGGCCGCGCGCGCACGGGCAAGCAAGCCGCGCTTGCCGGCGCTGAACGCCACCTGCAGCGCCAGGCCGCAGGCCGCGCCTATCAGGGCGCCCAGGATGGGTTCGTTCCAGCTGCGCACGGCGCTTCCGCGCAGCACGTTGCCGATGGCATAAGCCAGTGAGCTGCCCATGCCCAGCAGCAGCACCGACTGCATCAGGCGCTGCATTGCGGGAGATTTTTCCGCATTGGCCACGGCGGGCGCGGGCTCGCCGTCGGGCGCCATCGCGGCGACAGGGCCGCGCCGCGAGAAAATATCCGGCTTGCTGCTCACCAGGATCAGCCCGGCGATGGTCAGCACCATGCCCAGCGCCACCACGGGAGTCAGCCGCTCGCCCAGCAGCAGCCAGGCCATCATCGCGGTGAAGAGCGGGCTGCTGATCTGGAAAATGCTGGCCTTGGCGGGGCCGAAGCGCACCACGGACTCGTAGAAAAACCAGCGCCCCAGGTAGGTGGAAAACCCGCCCGCGGCCGCAAACATGAAGAAGGCCGGCAGGTTCCACTGCAGGCCGTCACCGCGCAGCTGCATCTGCACCCCGAAAGCCAGCGCGGAAAACGCGACGTTGGTGGACGTCGCGACCAGGAAGCCCAACCCCAGGTCCAGGCGGCTGGACGCCGCCTTGGTGAGCAGGATGGAGGCCGTGAAAAGCAGCAGCGCCCCGCTTGACAGCAGGTAGCCCAGGAGGGGATCAGACATTCGTGCGCGTGGGGTGCTGGCCCGGCGCGCGGCCGTGGCGCGCGTCGTCAGGGATAAAAACCGTGGAAGTCACGGGCTCAGATCTTAAACGCCTCCAGCGATTCGGGTGCGAACAGTTCCTGGGGTTTCAGCAGCCGCTTCGACAGCCCCTGCTCAAACGAATAACGCAAAAAGGTCTGCAGCGTGGCCTCGTTCTTCTCGAAACCGTAGGGCCAGAAGTCCTCGCCCATCTCGCGCTTGACCTGCTCGACGTGCGAGGTCAGCCAGGGCAACATGGCCTTGAGCGCCGCGGTCTCATACAGGTCTTCATAGGTGCGGCGCTGCGATTCTTCCAGCGCCTTCATCATCGAGCGCGCCACCCAGCGGTTGGCCTCGTACACGTCGCGGCGTATCGCCACCGTGTGCATGATGGGAAACATTTTTGTTTCCTTGAAGTAGTTGCGCTCGACCTGCTCGTAGTCCTCAAACAGGCGCTTGACCTTGCCGCCGCCCTTGAGGAAGCTCGAAGGCATGCGCGCGGTGTAGAGCGCGTCGATCTCGCCGTCGAGCAGCATCTGCGCCAGGGTCTGGTCCGGGCCTATGCGTTCGACCTTGATGTTGGGCGGCAAATCAAGCTTGATTTTTTCGGAGCGGCCGGGCTCTTCCTCGCCGCCGGTGAAGTAGGTCACGCTGTCGACGGGAACGCCGTAGTGGTCGGACAAAATGCCGCGTATCCACACCGGCGCCGTCATCTGGTACTCGGGGTTGCCGACGCGCTTGCCGATCAGGTCCTTCGCTTCGCGGATGCCGGACTTGGCGTTCACGTAGATGCAGGAATGGCGGAAGAAGCGCGAGGGGAACACCGGGATCGCCACAAAGGGCCGCGTCTCGTTGAACATCGATACCGTGTACGACGAGAGCGACATTTCCGCGACGTCAAATTCCTTGTGCCGCAACATGCGGAAGAAGGTTTCCTCCACCGGCATGTTGAGGTAGTTCAAATCAATGCCGTCGGGCTGCACGCTGCCGTCCATCAGGGCACGGGTGCGGTCGTAGTTCCAGCAGCCGAAGGTCAGTTTCAGTTTTGACATGTCGCGGTTTGTTCCTTGGGATTGATGCGAGGTTAAGTAAGTGGTTTATTCAGGTTTGATGCCGGAGGCAGTGATGGCCTTGGCCAGGCGCTCGTTTTCGCCGAGGATGGCCTTGCCGTAGTCGGCCGGGCTGCCGCCTATGGGCTCGATGCCGGCGTTGTTGAGCGTGGTGATGACTTCCGGCATTTTGGATATCAGCGCCATCTCGTGGCTGATGCGTTCGATGGCGCTGGCCGGCGTGCCCGTGGCGGCCAGCACGCCGACGATGGGCGCGAAGTCAAAACCCGGAATGATTTCGGCGATGGCCGGCACGTTGGGCTCCTGGCTGGAGCGCTGCGCCGCGTTGTTGGCCAGCAGCTTGACCTGCCCGCTCTTCACAAAGCCCGCCAGCGAAGGCAGCGCCGAGAACAGCACCTCGACCTGGCCGCCTATCAGCGCGGGCACCGACTGGCCGGTGCCCTTGAAAGGCACGTGCGTGATCTGCAGGCCCAGCGCGGCCTTCATGGCCTCCATGGTCAGGTGGTGCGTGCTGCCGATGCCGGAAGAACCGTAGTTCAGCGTGCCGGGCCTGGCCTTGGCCAGCGCGATGAATTCCTGCAGCGTGTTGGCCGGCACCTTGGGGTGCACCGCCATGTACAGCGGCGCGCGTGCCGCGAGCGAGACCGGCATGAAGTCACGCTTGTAGTCGTAGCCCAGGTTTTTATAGATCGCGGGGTTGATGGAGAACATCGAGCCGTCGGTCACGAGAAAGGTATAGCCGTCCTTGGGCGCCGTGGCCAGGGCCTGCGCGGCGACCACGCCGTTCGCGCCGGGCCGGTTGTCGACGACCACCGCTTGGCCCAGCTTGTCGCCCAGGCGCTGCGCATAGATACGGGCCACGGTGTCGGGCAGTCCGCCGGCGGCATAAGGCACGACAAACTTGATGGGCCGGTTCGGGTAGGTACCCTGGGCGGCGGCGAAGGGGGGCAACAGCATGCCGGCCAGCAGCATCGCGCTGGCCAGCATCAAAGAGCGGCGTTGTGGTTTCATGGGACTTGTCTCCTGGTTTTAGGGCTGGCTTTATTGACTGACTTGACTGACTCAACTGACTTTGACTGGCGCGGAACGGAAGCGATAAGGGTAAAGAAGAAGTGTGAGGACGGGCCGCGGCCTAGGTCGAATACGAAGGCTCCAGCGCGGGCTCGCGCGTATCCCACACATAGTTCGCCTGGTAGGCGCGCCAGTCGGTGGTCTTGGGCACGATGGCCTGGAAGGCGACCACGCTGGACGGGATGCGCAAGTCGCCGGTGCCGATGGCGGCTTCGCCGGCCTGGAAGGCGCGCACGGCGTCCAGCATCTGCTTGCGGAATTCGACCACCGCCATGTCGCTGGCGCCCAGGCGTTCGTGCGTGCGGTCGGCGATCGGCCCCATGGTCACCCACATCGCGATGTCCTGGTTGGGGAAACCGGTGATGCCGGTGAAATTGCCGGCCTTCATGGCCTCGCGGTCCTGCCAGAAATTGTTGCCGCGGTTGCGCAGCGGCGCGTAGTTGGCGTCCAGGTCGGGGCCCAGTTGCTGGCCCAGGAACTTGCGCCAGCTGTCGGTGTCCGGCGTCTGCGAGGGGTGGCCCCAGGCGATGAAATAAAACGCCGTGTTGGTGTCGTCCATCGGCACGTTGATGTTGGCGACGTTGTAGAGGTTGTTGGGCGGAATCAGCGCGGTGGCCGGCGCAACGAACACGGTGGAGCGGATGTAGTCGTTGGCGGCCGCGTTCTTGATCGGGCGGCGGATGGCGGCATAACGAAAGCCGTAGCTGCCGCGCTCCACCTGCATGCGCGGCGCCTTGTCGGTGGAGGGGCGCAGCCAGTTGGTGTCGGTGGCCTCGGCGCCTTCGACGCGCGCCGGCACCATGTCCGACGAATGCAGGCTGGAGCTGTGCGCCGAGTCGATCGCGCCTTCCAGGATTTGCGCCCAGTTGCAGGGGATCAGCGCCTTGGCAATCGTCACCTTGGCATCGGCCGTGGGCGCCCAGGCCGGCGGCACGAACTCGGGCTGGGTTTCTTTCGGGCCCATATAGGCCCAGACAAAACCGCCCCACTCTTTGACCGGGTAGGCCAGGTGCTTGACCTTTTGCGCCATGCCGCTGGCGGCGGGCTCGGAGACCATCTCCAGCACGTTGCCTTCGACGTCCATCTTCCACCCGTGGTACAGGCAGCGCAGGCCGCAGTCCTCGTTGCGGCCGAACACCAGCGAGACGCGGCGGTGCGGGCAGTATTCGTCCATCACGCCGACGCGGCCCTTGGTGTCGCGGAACACCACCAGGTCTTCGCCGAACACGCGCGCCTTGACGGGCGTGCCGTCGGGTTCGCCGACCTCTTCGATCAGGCAGACGGGCGTCCAGTGGCGGCGCATCAGCTGGCCCATGGGGGCCTGGCCTTCGACGCGGCAGAGCAGTTCATTTTCCTCGGCGGTCAACATCGCGAATGTCCTTCAATTCAAAATCAAATCAGCGAGGGCCCGGTGCCTGGGCCCTTCATTCAAAACGGGTTTAAAAACAGCTTGCAAATACGCTGCAGCCGGATTATTCTTAGGCGTCTAAGAATATCGTTATTTTGTGTTTTGTCAAGAAAATTTGTGGAGACAAGGATGAGCGTTAACCCTAGCGCCCCCGCTGGAGATCTGCCTGCGGCGGAGCCCGATTTCTTCCCCCTGAAGGTTGCGCGCAAAGAGCAAGTCGCGCAAGGCATTTACCTGTTCGAGCTGCGCCACCCCGATGGCGCCCCCCTGCCCGCCTTCACGGCCGGCTCGCACCTGACGGTGCAGGTGCCCAGCGGCGTGCGCCGCAACTATTCGCTGTGCAGCGACCCGGCCGACACCGGCGCCTGGCAGATCGCCGTCAAGCGCGACGAGCGCGGCCGCGGCGGCTCCGTCAGCATGGCCGACGAGGTGCAGGCCGGGCAGATGCTGCAGGTCAGCGCGCCGCGCAACAATTTCGAGCTGGCCGCGCATGCCAATGACTTTGTTTTTGTCGCGGGCGGCATCGGCATCACGCCCATCCTGTCCATGATGCGGCAACTCAAGCGCACGCAGGCCGGCAACTTCAAGCTCTACTACTGCACGCGCGACGCCGCCGGCACGGCTTTCAGCAAAGAACTGCAAGCCGAGTTTCCCGGCCAGGTGCAGATACACCACGACAACGGCGACATCGACGAAGCGCTGGACCTGTGGCCGGTGTTTGAAAAACCCGCCGCCGCCCACGTCTACTGCTGCGGCCCCAGGGGCCTGATGGACAGCGTGGCGGACATGTCGGGCCACTGGCCTTCGGGCAACGTGCATTTCGAGAGCTTCGGCGTCGACGCCAAGGCCTATGCCGAAAACACGCCCTTCAGCGTGCGCCTGGCGAAAACCGGGAAGACGGTACAGGTCAGCGCGGAGCAGACCATCCTCGAAGCCCTGCGCGGCAGCGGCCTGCGCGTGGCCAGCTCGTGTGAAAGCGGCACCTGCGGCACCTGCAAAACCCATCTGCTGGCCGGTGAGGCCGAGCACCGCGACATGGTGCTGACCGACGAGGAAAAATCGGACCACATCATGGTCTGCGTCTCGCGTGCAAAATCGCCTGAACTGGTACTGGACTTATGACACAGCGCATTTTGAAACTCGGCATCGTCGGCCTGGGGCGGGCCTTCACGCTGATGCTGCCCACCTTTGTGCACGACGGCCGCGTCAAGCTGGTGGGCGCGACCGACCCCATCGCCGCCGCCCGCGCGCAGTTTGAAAAAGACTTCGGCGCGCCCAGCTACGACTCCATCGAGGCGCTGTGCGCCAACCCCGCGGTGGAGGCGCTCTACATCGCCTCGCCGCACCAGTTCCATGCCGAACACGTGCGCCTGGCCGCCTCTTTCGGCAAACATGTGATGGTCGAAAAACCCATGGCGCTGACGGTGGATGAATGCACAAGCATGATTGACGCGGCCCGCAATGCGGGCGTGCACCTGATCGTGGGTCACAGCCACAGCTTCAACACCCCGATACGCCGCACGCGCGAACTGATAGCCAGCGGCCGCTACGGCGCGGTGAAGATGATCCACGCGCTCAATTTCACCGACTTCCTCTACCGCCCGCGCCGGCCCGAAGAGCTGGACACGGCCGCCGGCGGCGGCGTGATCCACAGCCAGGCCACGCACCAGATGGACATCGTGCGCCTGCTGGGCGGCGGACTGGTGCGCAGCCTGCGCGCCCACACCGGCGCCTGGGACGCGAGCCGCCCCACCGAGGGCGCCTACAGCGCGCTGCTGGGCTTTGAAGGCGGCGCCTTCGCCTCGGCCACCTACAGCGGCTACGGCCACTACGACTCGGACGAGCTGCTGGGAAACATCGGCGAAATGGGCCAAGCCAAAAACCCGGCCGACTACGGCGCCGCCCGCAAGCGGCTGCAGGGCGCGGCCACGTCCGCCGAAGAAAGCGCGCTCAAGGCCGCCCGCAACTACGGCGGCAGCCTGTACACGGCCGGCAGCGCACTGCCGACCGGCCTGCAACACCAGCATTTCGGCCAGCTCATCGTGAGCTGCGAAAAAGCCGACCTGCGGCCTGGGCCCTCGGAAGTAAGCATTTATACCGACAGCGAAAAAACCGTGGAGCTTCTCCCCGCCCCAGCCATCCCGCGCCAGGAGGTGATTGACGAGCTGTATGCCGCCGTGGTCCATGACAGGCCGGCGGTGCACAGCGGCGAATGGGCCCGCGCCACCACGGCGGTCTGCCTGGCGCTGCTGGAATCCGCTCGCAGCGGCCGGGATTGCACCCCGGCGCACCAAGTCAGTCACAATGTCGGTTCATGAGCAACGACACCCAAAACATCATCCGCCACTGGCGTGAAGCCGTCCCCAACGACCGCCTCGCGCACCTGATCCGCGATGCCTCACGCGCCTTTCACCGCGCGCTGCAGGTGCGGCTGGCGCAGCATGGCGTGCCCTTCGGCCACTGGACTTTCCTGCGCATCCTCTGGGAGTGCGACGGCCTGACGCAAAAGGAACTCAGCGAGCGCGCCGGCGTGATGGAGCCCACCACCTTCACCGCCATGAAGGCCATGGAATCGCTGGGCTACATCGAGCGCAAGCAGATTCCCACCAACAAGAAAAACATGTACGTGCACCTGACCGACGAAGGCCGCGCGCTCAAGAAGCTGCTGGTGCCGCTGGCCGAAGAGACCAACAACGTCAGCATCGAAGGCATCGCGCCCGAACACATCAAACTGACGCGCACCGTGCTGCTGGCGATGATTGAAAACCTGGCCCGCGACGAATTGCAGCAGGAAAAAGCGACGCCGGCCAGGCGCAAGGCCGCGGCGGCCAACGTCGGGGCGAAACACGCGGCCAAAGAGAAAGCCGAAAAGTCGGCAACGCCGGACAAACAAAAACCCGGCAGGCCATCCGCCCAAAAGTAAGCGGCAAAAAAGCCTTGCGGAAAAAAAGCCGCCACCTTTTCAGGGCGGCGGCTTTTTTAATGGGCCTGCAGGAACGGCTTCTTAAATCAGCGTCACGCCGGTCTTGGCCTGCAGCGCTTCGCGCGTCACGCCGGGCGCCAGTTCCACCAGCTTGAGGCCTTCGGGCGTCACGTCCATCACGGCCAGGTCGGTGATGATGCGGTCGACCACGCCCACGCCGGTGAGCGGCAAGGTGCACTTGGGCAGGATCTTCATGTCCTCGGTGCCGTCCTTCTTTTTGGCGACGTGCTCCATCAGGATGATGACGCGCTTGACGCCCGCCACCAGGTCCATCGCGCCGCCCATGCCCTTGACCATCTTGCCCGGGATCATCCAGTTGGCCAGGTCGCCTTTTTCGCTGACCTGCATGGCGCCCAGGATGGACAGGTTGATCTTGCCGCCGCGAATCATCGCGAAGCTGTCGTGGCTGCCGAAAATGGCCGAGCCCTTGATGGTGGTGACGGTCTGCTTGCCGGCATTGATCAGGTCGGCGTCGACCTGGTCTTCGGTGGGAAAGGGGCCTATGCCCAGCATGCCGTTTTCCGACTGCAGCCACACTTCCTTGTCGCCGGTGAAGTTGGCCACCAGCGTCGGGATGCCGATGCCGAGGTTCACGTAAAAACCGTCTTCGAGTTCCTGGGCGGCGCGCGCCGCCATCTGGTCTTGGGTCCAGGGCATATCAAACTCCCGCTTTCTCGGTGATGGTGCGCTTCTCGATGCGTTTTTCAGGATTCGCATTGAGCACGATGCGGTGCACATAAATGCCCGGCAGGTGGATGTCGTCGGGCGCCAGCTCGCCGACTTCGACGATCTTCTCCACCTCGACGATGCAGACCTTGCCGGCCATGGCGACGGCCGGGTTGAAATTGCGCGCCGTGAGGTTGAAGCGCAGGTTGCCGGACTTGTCGGCCACGTGCGCTTTGACCAGCGCCACGTCGGGCACCAGCGAGTGCTCCATCACATAGGTCTCGCCGTCGAAGTCGCGCAGTTCCTTGCCCTCGGCCACCTGGGTACCCACGCCGGTCTTGGTGAAGAAGGCCGGGATGCCGGCGCCGCCGGCGCGCAGCTTTTCAGCCAGCGTGCCTTGCGGCGTGAATTCCAGCTCCAGCTCGCCCGCCAGGTACTGGCGCTCGAACTCCTTGTTCTCGCCGACGTAGCTGGAAATCATTTTTTTGATCTGCCGGGTTTCCAGCAGCTTGCCCAGGCCGAAGCCGTCGACGCCCGCGTTGTTGGAGATCACCGTCAGGTTCTTCACCTGGCTGTCACGCAGCGCGTCGATCAGCGCCTCCGGGATGCCGCAGAGGCCGAAGCCGCCGACGGCCAGAAGCTGGCCGTCCTGGACGACGCCCTTGAGGGCCTCCGCCGCTGAGGGAAAAAGTTTCTTCACAAATCATCTCCTTGTGTCGTGAGCCTGGGTGGACTGGGTGCACCGTCAGCAATCCATTACGATACTACTTATTAAGTTACGTAGTTTTCCGTAAAGGTAAGTACTGTGGAAGTGGATTACCAGCTCGCGTTCGACCTGGCGCCTGTGGGACTGGTGCTGTCCCGCAACCGCTCGATTGTGGACTGCAACCAGCATTTGTGCGAGATGTTCGGCGCCACGCGTGAACAACTCGCCGGCCAGTCCTTCCTGATCCTCTATCCCAGCGTGGACGAGTACGAGCGCATTGGCGCGCGCATGATCCCCATCCTGAACGCCAAGGGCCTGTACTCCGACGACCGCATCATGAAGCGCGTGGACGGCCGCAACAAGGGCGAGACCTTCTGGTGCCACGTCACCGGCCGCGCCCTCAACCGCAGCGCGCCGCACGAGGCCGGCATCTGGACCTTTGAAGACCTCAGTTCGCGCCGCCCCGTCACGGCCGAGCTCACCGCGCGCGAGCGCGAAGTGGCCGCCCACCTGATGGACGGCATGACCTCCAAGGAAATCGGCCGCGCGCTCATCATCAGCCACCGCACCGTTGAAATCTATCGCGCGCGTTTGATGCGCAAATACAAGGCGTCGACGACGGCCGACCTGGTGCACAAGCTGATGGCCGGCTCCTGAGCGGCAATCCCGGGAGCGGCGCGATGGCCGCGCGGTACGGCCAGCAAAATTTCCGCAACAGGAACAAAATCGGTTCCGGCGTCTCCGCCCCCGGCCATCCCGCCGAACCAACCCGTCCACGAGAACTCCCCATGCCACTGACCCTCTACCAGGCTTCCATCCCCGTCTTTATCCGCGGCTTCACCAACCTGTCGGCCGTGCTCGAAAAAGCCAAGGCGCACGCAGAAGCCAACAAGGTCGACCTCGCCACGTATGTCAATGCCCGCCTGGCGCCCGACATGTACCCGCTCTCGGGCCAGGTCCAGGGCGCGAGCGATGCCGCCAAGTTCGGCGCGGCACGTCTGGCGGCCATCACCCCACCCAGCTTTGCCGACACTGAAACCACGTTTGAAGAGCTGCAGGCCCGCATCGCCAAAACAGTGGACTTCCTCAAGACCGTGGATGAAGCGCAAATCAATGCGCGCGCCGACGGCACCGTGACGCTCAAGATACGCGGCAAGGAAATGACTTTTGACTGCGAGCCTTATTTGCTCAACTTCGTGCTGCCCAACCTCTTCTTCCACCTGACCACGGCCTATGCCATCCTGCGCAACCAGGGCGTGCCGCTGGGCAAGATGGATTACCTCGGAAGTTTTTGAGCGCATGCGCATCCGGCCTTACAGCGACAAAGACCTCGCCGCCGTCGCCCAGCTTTTCACCGATGCGATCCACGGCCTGGCGGTCACCCACTATGACGAAGCGCAGCGCAAAGCCTGGGCGCCGCAACCGCCCGACCTGGGTATCTGGGAAAGGCGCTTGAAGCCTTTGAAGGTGCTGCTGGCGCAGGACGCGCAAAACAGCGATGGGCTGCTGGGTTTTGTCGGCTATGAAGAAGACGGCCACATCGACCTGATGTTCACCTCACCGTTGGCGGCGCGACGCGGTGTAGCCTCGCAATTGCTGGGCCGCGCCGAGGCCGCCTTGCGCGAACTCGGCGTTGCCCAGCTTTACACCGAGGCCAGCCTGTTGGGCCAGCCGTTTTTTGCGCGCCAGGGTTTCACGGTGAAAGAGGAACAGCACATCGAACTGCGCGGCGCGCAGTTCCGCCGCTTTGCGATGGTCAAGGCCCTGGACAAGCCTTAGCGCAGGCTAAGGCGTACCGGCTTCGGGCTCGGGTTCGCGCCGTATGGTCTCGCGGTCGCGGTGGTGGTCGCGCAGTTTTCCCAGGGTGTGGTCCAGCACGCGTTTGAGCTTGTCGCTCGCGCCGCGAAACGCCAGGTCCTGGTTGGGCGCCTGGTGGTTGACGGCCAGCGGGTCGTGATGCGCCAGGCGCGCCTCCATCACGCAGCGCTTCTGGTCGGGGCTGGCCTTGTCGCCGTTCTCGTCGCTCATGTGCACCTCGATGCGCGTGATGTCGCCCTTGAAGCGGCTCAGCGATTCATGCAGCTCACCGCTGGCCCAGCGCTCGAAGGATTCGCCGGTGTGCATCGTGTGCTTGGAATTGACCTGGATTTGCATGGAGTTTTTCCTTTCAGGAATCTTTCGGGAATGGCAGCGCGCGGGCCTGCGGGCCGGGCTGCCTTGCGATCCGCCAGGGTGGCGGCTGAAAATTCATTGTGCGCGCAAGCGCGATGCAGGTCTGTAGTCCTGAACGCAACCCTGGGGTAAGGGCGGGTTTGAAGCATTCGCTTGCGTGATAAGGCACACCGTTGCAAACTAGTCGCCGCTCAATGCCGCGCAGCGCCCGCCGATAAACTCCCGCAGCAAACGCAGCCCCGGCGTCAATTGCCGCCGCCCCGGTAACACCATGTACATGGGCGAGGCTTCCGTTTGCCACTCGGGGCACAACGCCACCAGGCGGCCCGCGGCCAGGTCCGCCGTCACATCCAGCCGCGATTTGTAGATGATGCCGCGCCCGGCCAGCGCCCACAGGCGCACCACGTCGCCGTCATTGGCAACGTTGCCCCCGCCGGCGCGCACCGTGACCTCTTCGCCGTCGCGCCAGAACTTCCAGCGGTCGTACACGTCCTCGCCGAGCATGAAGCAGAGGCAACTGTGCGCGGCCACCGCCTGCGGCGTTTCGGGCGTGCCGCGCGCTTTCAGGTAAGCCGGTGAGGCGCACAGCACGCGGCGATTCGTCAGGTGCACCGGCAAGGCGAGCATGTTCGAATCGGGCGGCTCGCCCTGGCGGAAGGCGGCATCGACAAGGTCGCTGTAGACATTGGTGACGCGGTCCGACAAATGCAGCCGGTACTGGATGCCGGGGTGCAATTGCTGGAACTCTTCCAGCCAGGGCAGCAAAAGATTGCGGCCGAAGTCGGACGGCGCGGCCAGCTGCAGCACGCCGCTCGCCTGCTGCCGGCCGCTGGCCAGCTCCAGTTGCGCATCGCGCAAGGCAGCCAGCGCGGGCCGGCAATGCGCAAGGAACACCTCGCCTTCGCGCGTCAGGCGCAGGCTCCGCGTCGAGCGCACAAACAGCGGCGCCTGCAGTTCTTCTTCCAGCCGCTTGAGCGCAGCGCTGGCGGCGGCCGGCGTCAGGCCCAGGCTGCGGGCGGTGGCCGACAGGCTGCCCGAGTCCACGGTGCGGACAAAAATCTCCAGGTCTTGAAGGGCTTTCATTTACAAATTTTATTTGTAAATAGCTTCAATTGATCGCTTGTTTATCTTGATTTTCAAAACCCATACAGTTCAGGCATTGCTTTGAGTACAACTACCCGTAAAGGAACTACACCATGAAAGCCATCGGCTACATCCAGGCCCACGCACTCAACGCCCCAGGCGAGGCCGGCCTCACCGACATCACCCTGCCCGACCCGACGCCCGCGGGCCACGACGTGCTGGTCGAGGTCAAAGCGGTGTCGGTGAACCCGGTAGACACCAAGGTACGTGCAAACGCGGCCCGCAGTGCCGGCCCGGATTACAAGGTGCTGGGTTATGACGCCAGCGGTATCGTGCGCGCCGTCGGCCCCGAGGTCACGCTGTTCAAGGCCGGCGACAAGGTCTGGTACGCGGGCTCCATCGCCCGGCCCGGCACCAACAGCGAGCTGCACCTGGTCGATGAACGCATCGTCGGCCGCATGCCGAAAACCCTGGGTTACGCCGAAGCCGCCGCCCTGCCGCTGACCAGCATCACCGCCTGGGAAATGCTGTTCGACCGCCTGGGCATAGCCCCGGGCAAAACACCGAACAACAAAACGCTGCTGATCATCGGCGCCTCGGGCGGTGTCGGCTCCATCATGACGCAGCTGGCCACGCGCCTGACCTCGCTCACCGTCATCGGCACGGCCTCACGGCCCGAAACCCAGGCCTGGGTGAAAGAGCTCGGCGCCCACCACGTCATCGACCACAGCCGCCCGATTGCGGAAGAGCTCAAGCGCATCGGCATTCCCGCCGTGGACTACATCGTCTGCCTCACGCAAACCGACAGCCACCTGGCGCAAATCGCCGAAGCCATCGCACCGCAAGGAAAGTTCGGCCTGATCGACGACCCGGTGAACTTCGACATCACGCTGTTCAAACGCAAGAGCGCATCCATCCACTGGGAACTGATGTTCACCCGCGCCCTCTTCAACACGCCCGACATGGTGGCGCAGCACCGCTTGCTCAACGAGGTGGCCCAGCTCGTCGATTCAGGTTTGATCCGCACGACCTTGACGCAGACCTTTGGCGCGATCAACGCGGCCAATTTGCGGAAGGCGCATGAGTTGGTTGAGTCTGGCAAGGCGCGGGGGAAGGTTGTGTTGGAAGGGTGGATTTAGGTCCTTTGTCTTTGCCAGACGGGCTTGACCCTCTACGTCGTTCGGGTCTTGTTCCGACGGGGCGCTTTCTTCTTAGTTCTGCTGGCCGGGGGTAGCCCGGCCAGCAAGCCTACGCAGAGGGCGCCCCGCCGGAGCAAGACCGGGCTAAAAAATATCAGCCCCCGCCAAGGCAGGCACCTCCCCTACCCTCTCAGAAATCACCCGGCAAGCCTCCAGCAAGGGCGCAACATAAGCGGCCTCAGGCTCAGCCTTCTGCCGAAACATCAAGGTACTCACGCTGATCGCGGCAACAGGCAAACCACGGCTGCCGCGTATCACGGCGCCGTAGCAAAAAATCCCCGCCTCATGCTCCTCGGCATCCACAGACCACCCCCGCTCGCGCGTGAGCTGCAACTGCCCGCGCAAGTCGGCCAGCGTCACCAGCGTGTTGCCGGTGTAGCGCGGCAAAGGCAAGCCCCGCAGCAGCGGCTCCAGCACGGCAGGCTCCAGCGCCGCCATGTAAGCCTTGCCGACCGCCGTGGCGTGCAGGGCCACGCTGGTGCCTATGCGCGACGCCATGCGTACCGCGCTCGGGCTTTCGAGTTTTTCGATGTAGACCATGGTGCGGCCATTGGGCACGGCCAGGTGCACGGTTTCGCCGGTGAGGTCGCGCAGGCGTTTGAGTTCATCGACCGCGGCCACGCGCAGGTCTGAGCGGCCCCAGCTGCGGCTGGCCAGCTGGATCAGGCGCGGGCCCAGCGCCAACAAGGCGCCGCGCTCGTTTTCGACCAGCAAGCCCTCGGCCACCAGCGCGGCGACGATGCGGTGCACCGTGGGCCTGGGGTAGCCGCTGGCCTTGACCAATGCGCCCACGTTGAGCGGTTGCTCCGAGTCGGCCACCAGTTGCAGCACGTGCATGAATTTGGAGAACGCGGCCGTGCCCGCGACCTGCGACGGGGCGGACGGCGCCATCACGACACCATGTAGCCGCCGTCCACGGGCAGGATCACGCCGGTCATGAAACTGGCCGCCGGCGTGCAGAGAAACATCGCGGCCTCGGCCACGTCCTTGGGCGTGCCCCAGCGGCCCATGGGCGTGCGCGCCAGGATGGGGCCGGCGCGCGCCGGGTCGTCCTGCAGGGCTTGCGTGAGCGGCGTGGCGATCCAGCCGGGGGCAATCGCGTTGACGCGTATGCCGTCGGGCGCATAGGCAATCGCCAGCGACTTGGTGAGCTGGGCGACGCCGCCCTTGCTGGCCGCATAGCCGGGCACCAGGCCGCCGCCGAAAAAACTCAGCATGGAGGCGGTGTTGACGATACAGCCGCGGCTGGCTTTCAGGCGCTCGCGCACGGCGGTGCACACGCGCATGGTGCCGGTCAGGTTGACGGCCAGCACTTTTTCAAACACCTCAAGGTCGTGCTCGGCGCCGCGCTGGATGATGCCGGCGCAGTTGAAAACGATGTCCAGCGTGGCGATGCCGGCCAGCGCCGCATCCAGGCTGGCCGCCGATGTCACGTCGGCCTGGCGCACCTCGACCGCCGCATCGAGCGAGCCGTCGCCACCGCCGAGTCCCAGCGCCGTGACTTCGGCGCCCAGCGCCGCGAGGTGATTCGCGATGACGGCGCCTATGCCTTGCGTCGCCCCGGCGACTAGCGCGCGTTTGCCTTTAAAAAGGTCAGCCTGGTAAGTCATGGATGAATTCCTGAAAGATGGCCGCGCTCAGCGGATGAATTGTTGGGTGTAGCCGGCGCCCAGGCCGACGGCTTCAAAGTGCCTGTTGCACATTTCTATCTTGGTGAACACGTCTTCGTAGCCCATGCCCTTGCCGTAAGGGTCGGTGTAGTACATGACACCGTTGACCTGGAAGTAGGTGATCATTTCCTCGACGTCCTCCGGCACGTAGAGCGTGTGGGTTTCGCCGGGCGGCTCGAAGACGTAGCTGCCTTCGGTGGCTTCCCAGTCGTGCTCCAGGTAGCGCCAGCGGCCCTTGAGCACAAAGCCGTGCACCGCCTGCGGATGGCGGTGCCGGCTCAGCACGCCGGACTTGCGCACGCGCAGCAGGTTCATCCAGTAGCCCTGGCTGGCATTGAGGCACAGCGGGCGGAACCAGACGTTCTCGGCCTGCGGCACCCACAGCCGCTCGTCGGTGGGGATGGCGTGCTGCACCACGATTTCCGGCCTCGCGTCGGGCGGGTTCGGGTACTGGTAGGGCATCAGGGGTGTCTGGTCGGGACTGTCTACGGGCATGATGTTTGTCCATATTGTGGATATGCGTCCATATGGTAGATATCGACTGCATTGAAGTCGCGGGGATTTACCCTTAAACACCTAAGTAATAGTGACAACAGACTGGATAAACTAAGCCCCACCATCCGGCGTCCAGCCGAGCAACAACGAGCGACTCTGCGAGGAGAATTCCATGGCCCTGCCCTTCATCGTCACCCTTGCCGTGACCTTTCTTGCATGGGCCGTCGCGGCCATCCTGTCCCAGAGCATGGGCAACGCGATGACGCTGAGCGCCTCCGTCTGGCTGGCCACCGGGGTGACCTTCGGCGCGCTGATGGTGGTCAAGCCCGCCAAACGCCCCGCCGTGCTGGCCGGCGCCGCGCTGGCGGCCGTCGCGCTGTCGCTGCTGGACGGCCTGGCGCTGCTGCCCGCGCTGGCTTTTGGCGCCAACGAAGCGCTGGCGGCCAGCCTGGGCGCCTGGGTGGCGCGCCTGCTGCGCGCGCCCGGCCCCGACGGCCGCAGCGAACCGGGCAAGGCTTACGCCGGCTTCCTGCTGGGTGCGCTGCTCACCTCCGCGCTGGGCGGCGGCATCGCCATCGTGCTCTGGAGCTGGGCGCTGCCGCAAACCATCCCGATGCTGACGGAATGGCGCGTGTGGACCTGCACCACCTTTGTCGGCATCCTGCTGATCGCGCCGCTGGTCACCTCTTTCGCCGGCTTCAAGGTCAAGCGCTCGGGCGGCATGGCGACCAGCCAGTTCCTCGCCGGCGCCGGCACCTTTGTGCTGTTTTTTGTGGTGGCGGCGCTGATTTTCTCGAGCGACGTCTCCGACCGCTTCAGCGCTTCGCTGGGCCCCACGCTCACCTATTTGCCGCTGCCTTTCATGGTGGTCACCGCCATCCTCTGGAAAGAGCGAGGCGCCACCGTGGCGACGCTGCTGGGCGCGCTCGCACTGATCGCCTGGACCAACGCCGGCGGCGGGCCGTTTGCCGAGGTTGAAGGTTTTGCCGGCGAGGCCGTGATCGAAGTCCAGGGTTATGTGGCCGTGATGGCGCTGCTGGTGGGCGTGGTCAACGCGCTGGGCGCCACCGCCACGCAGGCGCTGGCGCAGGCGCAGGACTGGCGCACTCGCTACCGCCAGGTGCTCGACTCCAACCGCACCGTGGTCGCCAACTTCGACGCCAAAACCGGCGCCGCCCAGTGGGGCGAAGGCGCCAGCGAACTGCTGCGCACCAACGCCGCCGGGCTGCTCACCGTGCAGGACTTCATCACCCACGCCGACCCGCAGGAGCAGCCCGCTCTGCTGGCCGACTGGCGCGACCTGGCGCAGGGCCAGCGCGAACACGCGCTGTGGAAGAACACCTTGCGCTGGAGCGATGGCCGCGTGGCCGCCGTGAGCGCGCGCCTGTCGGGCGTGCGCGGCGCCGACGGCCAGGTCGAGCAGGTCGCCGTGCTGCTGGAAGTCGAGGCCTGAGGTCATGGCCATGGACACCGCCACCCCTCCCGTCACACCGCCCGCCGCAGCCGGGCCGGCCGTGGACAAAAGCACGCCCGCCGTTTTCCTGATCCACGGCCTGGGCGGCACGCAATACGACCTGGGCTCCATGCACAAGCGGCTCAAGAACGCCGGCTTCGTCACGCATTCGCTCACCCTGCCCGGCCACGGCACCACGCCCGAAGACCTGGTGAACGTGACCGCCGAGCAATGGATGGAAGCCGTCACGGCCAAGTACCACGAGGTCGCCGCGCAGCACGACAACTTCCACATCATGGGCATGTGCATGGGCGCGCTGCTGGCCACCGAGCTGGCCAAGCGCCAGAAACACACGCGCGGCAAGCTGATCGCCTTGGCCCCGCCCATCTACATCGACGGCTGGGCCACCGCCTGGTACACGCCGGCGCGCCACCTGATGTATTACGTGCCCGGCGTTCCCGCGCGCATGAAGGTAGAAGAAGAAGACCCTTTCGGCATCAAGAACGAACAGCTGCGCGCCATCGTCAAGGCCAAGTTCGCGCGCGGCGAAAACTTCCACTACCGCTGGGTGCCGCTGGCCTGCGTGCGCCAGGTCGACCGCCTGCGCCGCTGGGTCATGACGGACCTCAAAAACATGGCCAGCGAAACCCTGGTCATCCACGCGCGCGAAGACGAACTCACCAGCCTGGCCTCCGCCAACTACCTGGTCGAACAAATCGGCGGCGCCAAGGCGCGCATGGTGGTGCTGGAGAACAGCTACCACATGATCTGCGTCGACAACGACCGCGAACAGGTGGCGCGCAACGTGCTCGAATTCTTCGGCGCCAGCAGCGCCGCCTCGCTGGGCATGGCGGTGGACGACCCGAAGATGAGTACGGAAGCGCTGGACGCTTTTGCGCAGGCGCTGCGCGCGTCGCTGGAAGCCGGTGACTTTGCCGGCATCTTCGCCAGGGGCGCGTCCGACATGGCCTGGTTCCAGCCCGGCGCCAACCGTGCCAGCGGCATCTACCGCGGCAACAAGGGCCTGCAGGCCATGCTGCCCTGGGCCGGTGACGTGAAGTTCACCGCCTTCGGGCAAACGGTGTTCAATGCCGGCATCGCCGTGCTGCCCGCCACCCTCACGGCCGCAGGGCTGATGTCGCAAGGCGTGCTGGCTTTTGCCGTGCGCTCGGGCCGGTTGCTCGACGCGCGCTGGTTCCCCGACGACGTGGCGCTGGAAGACGCCCACTTCGGCGCGCCGGTGGCGCCCGCGGGCCCCAGCGAGACCGAGCGCGCCTTTGAAGCCGCCGGCATCGCCGTCAAGACACTGGCCAAGCCGCCCGGCAACGACGAATTGCTGGCGCTCTACGCCTTCTACAAACAGGCCACGGTGGGCGACGCAACGGGCGAGCGCCCGGGCATGATGGACGTGACCGGCCGCGCCAAGTACGACGCCTGGGCCCAGCGCAAAGGCATGGGCCGCGAAGAGGCGATGGCGGCTTATGCGGCGCTGGTGGAGAAGCTCAGGTCCGCCTGAGCGCTCTCTGCAGGGTCAGTCCATCAGGTCGGCGGGTACCTTGCCGCCGTTGGCCGCCAGCTTGTTCATCACCTGCTTGTGCAGCCAGATGTTCATCGTGGCGCTGTCGTTCATGTCGCCGGTGTAGCCCAGCTCTTTCGCCAGTTCCTTGCGCTCGCCCAGGCTGCTGTCCAGGTGCAGCAGCTTCATCAGGTCGACGATGGACGTCTTCCAGTTGAGTTTTTCCGGGTTCTTGCTGGCCATGTCGTTGAGCAGGGCTTCGACGTCCACCTGCTGCATGGGCGGCGCCGCGGGCGCCGGGGCGGGCGCCGCAGTCACGGTTCCAGGGGCGTCCGTCGGTGCGGCGTCGGGCTTTTGCAGCGAGGGAAAAATCTTGCCGAAAATTTTGCCGAGAATACTCATGGTGCGCCTCAGGATGGAGTTGAAAAATCCAGCCTAACACCGGAATGTGGCGGCGCCTGTCAGACGTCACGCCAATCGGCGTTGAAGCCCCCGCGGCTATTCCGCGCGGATAACCCGAGGAGTTATCCCGCCCAGTTCACCAGCCCGCTCCAGGCGGTGGCCAGCACCACGATGCCGAAAGCGATGCGGTACCACGCAAACGGCACAAAGCTGTTGGTCGAGATGTAGCGCAGCAGCCAGCGCACGCACAGCCAGGCGCTGAAGAAGGAAAACACCAGGCCGACCGCGAACATCGGCAGGTCCGCCATCGACAGCAGCGCGCGTTCCTTGTAGAGGCTGTAGGCGCCCGCGCCTATCAGCGTGGGCATGGCCAGGAAGAAGGAGAAATCGGTGGCCGCCTTGCGCGACAGGCCCAGCAGCATGCCGCCAATGATGGTTGCGCCGCTGCGGCTGGTGCCCGGGATCATCGCCAGGCACTGCACCAGGCCCACCTTGAGCGCGTCCATCATGGTCATCGCTTCCACTTCCTGGATGCGCGCCACGGCGGGGTTGTTCTGCTGGCGCTTTTCGGCCCACAAAATGATGAAGCCGCCGATGATGAAAGTGCTGGCCACCACGACAGGCGTGAACAGGTGCTCCTTGATGGCCTTGCCGAACAGCAGGCCCAGCACCACCGCCGGCACAAAGGCCACCAGCACGTTCAGCACAAACTGCTGCGCCTGCTTTTCGGTCGGCAGCGCCACCACGGTCGCGCGTATTTTTTGCCAGTAAACCAGGATGACCGCGAAGATGGCGCCGGTCTGGATCGCGATGTCGAACACTTTCGCCTTGTCGTCGTCAAACCCGAGCAGCGCGCCGGCCAGGATGAGGTGGCCGGTTGAAGAGATGGGAAGGAATTCGGTCAGTCCTTCGACGATGCCCATGATGGCGGCTTTGATCAACAGTGCAATGTCCAATGCGGGCTCCAGAAATGAAGCCTGGATTATCGCCCCCACGGTCGTTCACTCCGTGTAGCCTGCGGCTTCGCCAGACCGCAGGCGCCGCCCCCTGCAAGGGGGGAACAGGCTACACGCAGTGAGCCTGGACGGGGGTGAGCCAATTTCACCGGACGGGGGTGGGAATATTTGCCGAAGAATTTTTGCCACAACGGTACCTCCCAGGCGCACAATTTTTGCCCCCACATTCTCAACGGAGCTACAGCCATGCAACTTAGCCCACTCATCGCCATTCATCTGTGTTCCGCCGCAAGCGCCATCGTCCTCGGGCCGGTCGCGCTGTGGGCGCGCAAGGGACGCCTGCAGCGGCCCAAGCTGCACCGCGCTTTTGGGTATGCCTTCGTCACGATGATGCTGGTCACCGCCGCAACGGCGGTTTTCATCCGCGACTACGACTATCCCAATATCTCCGGCTACACGCCCATCCACTTGCTGGTGCCCTTCGTGCTGTTCAGCCTGACCGGCGCGTTCTGGCATTTGAGCCACGGCAACATCACGGGCCACCGCAAGGCCATGCAGGGCCTCTACATAGGCGCATGCCTTGTGGCGGGTGTGTTCACGCTGATGCCCGACCGCTACCTGGGCAAGCTCCTGTGGGCCCAGCTCGGCCTGCTCTAAGCCGCTTCTGCACCGACTATCAATTAAGCGCGAACCCCAACCAGTGGGGGCCGCGGGACTGGCTTCGCCAGACCGCAGGCGCCGCGCCCTTGAGGGGGGAACAAGCTACACGCAGTGAGCTTGGACGGGGGTGAACCAATTTGGTCAACAAATAAACCATTTCGGTGCGTTTTTCGGGTGAAATGAACCAATCCAACTCATTAGTAAAACTAATCTACTCTCATATTCAAGCCAAAGTAGGCCAACCCTACTACCGCTTCACACGGCTGAAATCTACATTCAGTTACACCCACTCCAATGCAGGTTTCACCATGACCCAAACCACCACCCGCCGCCATACCCTGGCGGCCCTGACCGCCGCTGTTGTCGCAGGCTCCGCCCTGCTGTCAGGCTGCGACAACCCGCCCGACACCATCAAGATCGGCGTTGCCCAGCCGCTGTCGGGCAACCTCGCCGCGCTGGGCCAGGATTTGCACAACGGCGTGAAGATGGCGGTGGACGAGCTCAACAAGGAAGGCTTCCAGATCAAGGGCAAGACGGTCAAGATCGAAATCATCGCGATGGACGACCGCTCCGATCCCAAGGCCGGCGTGGAAGTCGCCAAACAATTGATCGATGCCGGCGTGGTCGCCGTGATCGGCAACCTCAACTCCGGCGTGAGCATTCCGGCCGCGCCGGTCTATGCAGAAAAGCACGTCGCCCAGCTCGCCATCTCGACCAACCCCAAATTCACCGAACTCGGCCTGGACACCACCTTCCGCCTGGTCGCCAACGACAACCTGCAGGCCCGCGCCATCGGCTCCTTCGCCGCCAACCAGCTCAATGCCAACAAGTTCGCCGTGGTCGACGACGGCACCACCTACGGCAAGGGCCTGGCCACCGGCGCCGCGGCCGAGCTGAAGAAAGCCAACAAGGAAGTGGTCGTCACCTATTCGTCCGACGACAAGACCACCGCCTTCGACGACCTGGCCGCCAAGATCAAGGCCGGCAACGTCGAGGTCATCGTCTCCACGCAGGGCGACTTCCAGATCCTCGCGCTGATGGAAGCGCTCAAGAAGATCGACTACACGCAGCAGGTCAGCATCCTGGGCGGCGACACCATCAAGACCACCGCCATGCTCAAGGGCAGCGACGTCGTCAAGGGCCTGTACGCCACCTCGCCCATCCTGGACGCCAAGGAGTTCGTCAACGGCAAGGCCTTCCTGAGCAAGTACCAGGACACCTTCAAGATGGAGCCGGCCTACGGCGGCCACTACACCTATGACGCGATGTACATCCTGGCCGGCGCCATGCGCCGCGCCAACTCGGTCAAGCCCGAAAAAATCACCCAGACCCTGCGCACCTTCGACGGCTACGCGCCCATCACCGGCTCCATGAAGTGGGACAACGTGGGCGAGCAGCGCTACGGCGTGGTCGGCGTTTACGCCGTGCGCAAAGGGGTATGGGACCTGCAACTGCGCTCCGACCGCTGGTAAGTTAAGCTGCCGGTCGTCATGACCGAGCCCACCACACCTTCCACCGCTGCCAACAGCGCAAGCGCCACGCCCGCCGAAGTCCTGGACTTCTGGCTGGGCGACGGCATCCACAAGGAATGGCCCACGCAGGACCAGGCCAAACGCTGGTTCAGCGGCGGCGCCGAACTGGACGCCGAGATCCGCGCGCGCTTCGGCGCCGCCGTGCAGCAAGCCGTGGCCGGCGGCCTGCGTGACTGGGAGCAGCCTCCCCTCACGCGCCTGGCGCTGGTGATTTTGCTCGACCAGTTCACCCGCAACGTCTTTCGCGGCAAGGCCCAGGCCTTTGCCGGCGATGCGCGCGCCCAGCAGCTGGTGCTGCGTACCATCACGGCCGGTGAAGACCGGCAACTGCCCTGGGCCGGCCGCGTCTTTCTCTACATGCCGTTGATGCACGCCGAAAACCTGGCGCTGCAGGACGAGTGCGTGGCCAGCTTCACCCGGCTGGTCGCCGACGCACCCCAGTCCCTGAAGGTCCGCCTGCAGGACAACCTGGACTTCGCGCGCAAGCATCGGGACATCGTTGTGCGTTTCGGCCGCTTTCCGTACCGCAATGCGGCCCTGGGGCGCACCGACACGCCCGAAGAAAAAGACTTTCTGCTCAAGGGGCCACGCTTCGGGCAATAAAAGCCCCCACGGTCGCGCACTTCGTGTCGCTCCCTGCCCCCCGAGGGGGCCGCCCGCCTGCGGTCTGGCAAAGCCAGTCCCGCGGCTCATGCTTGCCTGGATAACTTCGGCGCTGCGGCTGCGGTTCTTGTTAATTAAACATGGCTGCACAAAACCTTTACGACCTCAGCCCCGCCCTGCGCCTGATGATCATGGGCCTGGTGGTGGCGCTCGGGCCGCTGGC
>NZ_CALROB020000036.1:0-52981 GCF_943369675.1 Polaromonas sp. YR568
GTGTGCGTGCCGCACGAGCGGACCGCGCGTATCCAGGAAGTGCACCTTCTCGTCCTCCATTGCATTTGCGACGGTGTGGACACCCAGTTACTTGGCGACCAGGAGACCTCTGTATGAAATTTGTTCCGTTCAAACGGCTGGCTTTGGCCCTCATCACGACCACCGTGCTCGGCGGGGCCTTGACGGCCTGCTTTCCGCTGGTTGTGGGGGGCGTGGCCGGCGGCGCGTTCGTCGCGACCGACCGCCGCACCTCCGGCGCGCAGCTCGAAGACGAAGGCATAGAGCTGCGGGCCACCAGCCGCATCCGCAGCAACGTCGGCGAGCGCGTGCACGTCAACCTGACCAGCTACAACCGGCAGGTGTTGCTGACGGGCGAAGTGCCGAATGCCCAGGACAAGCAGCTGGTCGAGCAGATCGTGGCGCGCGTGGAGAACGTGAACTCCGTGGTCAACGACCTGGCCATCATGGGCAGTTCGACGCTGACGCAGCGCTCTTCCGACGTGCTGGTCACCGGCCGCGTCAAGGCCATGCTGGTGGATGCGCGTGACTTGTCTTCCAACGCCTTCAAGGTGATAACCGAGCGCGGCACGACCTACCTGATGGGCCGTGTCACGCAGCGCGAAGCCGACCGCGCCACCGACATCGTCCGCGGCACGCCCGGCGTGCAGAAGGTCATCCGCATTTTTGAAATCATCAGCGAAGAAGAACTGGCCCGCATGCTGCCGGCCAAATCCGCCGCGCCGGCCGCCAATTCCAAGCCCGCGGGCGGCTGAAGCCACACAAAACAAAGCGGCTGCACCGGGTGACCGGTGCAGCCGCTTTTTCTTTGGAAAGTCACTGGTGTAAAGAGCCGCTCAGACAACCCAGCGAAGCGATCCGTGATCGCGCCGGGGTTTTACCCCTTCTCCCTCTGGGAGAAGGTGGGGATGAGGGCTGGCGGCGCTTGTGCCCGCTCAGCGTCTTTGAAGGCCGCTGCCCTCACCCTAGCCCTCTCCCCGGGGGAGAGGGGAAAAGAGGGGGACGGCGCCAGGAGGTTTTGTGAGTGGCTCTTACTTGAGGCGCTTGATGAGGCTTGAGGTATCCCAGCGCTGGCCGCCCATGGCTTGCACGTCCGCGTAGAACTGGTCAACGAGTGCGGTCACCGGCAGGCGGGCGCCGTTGCGTTTGGCTTCGTCCAGCACCAGGCCCAGGTCCTTGCGCATCCAGTCGACGGCAAAGCCGAAATCAAACTTGTCGGCCACCATGGTCTTGCCGCGGTTGTCGAGCTGCCAGCTTTGCGCCGCGCCCTTGCCGATCACGTCGAGCACCTGGTTCACGTCCAGCCCGGCCTTCTGGCCGAAGGCGACCGCTTCGCTCAGGCCTTGCACCAGCCCGGCGATGCAGATCTGGTTGACCATCTTGGTCAGCTGGCCCGCGCCGCTGGCGCCCATCAGCGTGAAGGCTTTGGAAAACGCCATGCCGGCCGGTTTGACGGCGTCAAAGGCTGCCGTGTCGCCGCCGCACATCACGGTGAGCGCGCCGTTTTGCGCGCCGGCCTGACCGCCCGACACCGGGGCGTCGATGAACTGCAGGCCCAGCTTGGCGGCGGCCGCGTAGAGTTCGCGCGCCACGTCGGCCGACGCCGTGGTGTGGTCGACAAAAATCGCGCCGGGTTTCATGCCGGCGAAAGCGCCGTCCGCGCCCAGCGTGACGGAGCGCAGGTCGTCGTCATTGCCGACGCAGCAAAACACGATGTCGGCGCCGGCCACGGCCAGGCGCGGCAGCGCGGCCTGCGCCGGCTTCGGGCTGGCGGCGAATTCGGCGACCCAGGCGGCCGCCTTGGCCGCGCTGCGGTTGTAGACCGTGACGCTGTGCCCGGCCAGCGCCAGGTGGCCCGCCATGGGATAGCCCATGACGCCCAGGCCCAGAAAGGCGAGCTGGCGGGGCGTGGAGGATTCGTAGGTTTTGGATGCGGTGCTGGACATGGTCGTGCCTGATGATGTGGGTGCGTGGAGACGAGGAAGGAAGGCGGAAGGCGGCCGCCGCCGGCGCGAGGCCGGCAGGCGGGCCGGCCTTAAACGATGGCGAAGTTTTCGGTGCCGGCGGCCAGGTCGGTCGACTTGGCGCGCTGCGAGTTGAGCTTGATCTGCAGGCGCAGGTCGTTCACCGAGTCGGCGTTGCGCAGCGCGTCTTCGTAGGTGATGAAGTGGCTCTCGAAGGCGTCGTACAGCGCCTGGTCGAAGGTCTGCATGCCCAGGTTGCGGCTTTTCTTCATGATCTCCTTGATCTCGGAGACTTCGCCCTTGAAGATGAGGTCGGAGATCAGCGGCGAATTGAGCATGACTTCGACCGCGGCAAAACGGCCCTTGCCGTCCTGCTTGGGCACCAGCCGCTGCGAGATCATGGCTTTCAGGTTGAGCGACAAGTCCATCAGCAACTGGGTGCGGCGCTCTTCGGGGAAAAAGTTGATCACGCGGTCCAGTGCCTGGTTGGCGCTGTTGGCGTGCAGCGTGGCCAGGCACAGGTGGCCGGTTTCGGCAAACGCGATGGCGTGTTCCATGGTCTCGCGGTCGCGGATTTCGCCCATCAGGATCACGTCGGGCGCCTGGCGCAGCGTGTTTTTCAGGGCCGCTTCCCAGCTGTCGGTGTCCAGGCCCACCTCGCGCTGCGTGATCACGCAGTTCTTGTGCGCGTGCACGAATTCCACCGGGTCTTCAATCGTGATGATGTGGCCGTAGGACTGCTCGTTGCGCCAGTCGACCATGGCCGCCAGCGTGGTGGATTTGCCGGAACCGGTGGCGCCGACCAGGATGGTCAGGCCGCGCTTGCTCATCACCACTTCCTTGAGCACCTGGGGAACGCCCAGCCCGTCGATGGTGGGCAGCACGGCCGGAATCGTCCGCATCACCATGCCGACCTTGCCCTGCTGGATGAAGGCGTTCACGCGGAAGCGGCCCACACCCGGCGGCGAAATCGCGAAATTGCATTCCTTGGTGCGCTCGAACTCGGCCGCCTGCTTGTCGTTCATGATGGAACGGGCCAGCGCCAGCGTGTGGCCGGCGTTCAGCGGCTGCGGCGAGACCTTGGTCACCTTGCCGTCCACCTTCATGGCCGGCGGGAAGTCGCCCGTGATGAACAGGTCGCTGCCATTGCGGCTGACCATGAGTTTCAGCAGGTCGTTGATGAATTTACTGGCCTGGTCGCGTTCCATGACATGTCCTTGTGCTGCAGCCCGGGGGCGGCGGGTTCGTTTCCCGTATTGAGTGCGGTTGGGGGTCTACCCTGGGAAGTTTTCCGGGATCTTGGCTTTGCCGCGAGCTTCTGCGGCCGATATGACATTGCGTTTGACCAGCTCGGTCAGGTTCTGGTCCAGCGTCTGCATGCCCACGCTGTTGCCGGTCTGGATGGAAGAGTACATCTGCGCGACCTTGGCTTCGCGGATCAAATTGCGGATGGCGCTGGTGCCCAGCATGATCTCGTGCGCCGCCACGCGGCCCGCGCCGTCCTTGGTCTTGCACAGCGTTTGCGAGATCACTGCCTGCAGCGACTCCGACAGCATGGAGCGGATCATTTCCTTTTCTTCGGCCGGGAACACGTCGATGATCCGGTCGATGGTCTTGGCGGCGCTGGAGGTGTGCAGCGTGCCGAAGACCAGGTGGCCGGTTTCAGCGGCCGACATGGCCAGGCGAATGGTTTCCAGGTCGCGCATTTCACCGACGAGGATGGCGTCCGGGTCTTCGCGCAGCGCGGATTTCAGCGCGGCGTTGAAGCTCAGGGTGTGCGGGCCGACCTCGCGCTGGTTGATCAGGCACTTCTTGGATTCGTGCACGAACTCGATCGGGTCTTCCACCGTGAGGATGTGGCCGTACTCGTTTTCGTTCAGGAAGTTGACCATGGCCGCCAGCGTGGTGGACTTGCCCGAACCCGTGGGGCCGGTGACCAGCACCATGCCGCGCGGCTTCATCGCCAGGTCGCCGAAAATCTTGGGCGCGTTGAGCTGCTCCAGCGTCAGGATCTTGGACGGGATGGTCCGCAGCACGGCGCCGGCGCCGCGGTTCTGGTTGAAGGCGTTGACACGGAAGCGGGCCAGCCCGTCGATTTCAAAGGAAAAGTCGACTTCGAGGAATTCTTCGTAGGTTTTGCGCTGGGTGTCGTTCATGATGTCGTACACCATGGCATGCACCTGCTTGTGGTCCAGCGGATCGATGTTGATGCGCCGCACGTCGCCGTGAACCCGGATCATGGGCGGCAGGCCGGCCGATAAGTGCAAGTCAGACGCCTTGTTCTTGACGCTAAAAGCCAGCAGCTGCGTGATATCCATCCCGGGGCCCTTTGAAAATGGTTTTCAAACTAAGTTTACAGTTCGATTATGACCACGATTGTGCGCAATCTCCAGCTAGTCCGTGACCGTATCACCACGGCCTGCGTCGCCGCCGGGCGGAACCCGGCCACCGTACGTCTGCTGGTTGTATCCAAAACCTTCGGCGCCGAAGCCGTGGCCGAGGCCGCCTCGGACGGCCAGCGCGCCTTCGGCGAAAACTACATCGCCGAGGGCGTGGAGAAGATCCTCGCGCTGCGGCAGCAGGCGGACGTGCCGGCGCTGGAGTGGCATTGCATAGGCCCTGTGCAAAGCAACAAGACCCGCCTGGTGGCCGAACACTTTGACTGGGTGCAGTCGGTGGACCGCCTGAAGATCGCCCAGCGCCTGAGCGAGCAGCGGCCGGCGGACCTGCCGCCGCTGCAGATCTGCCTGCAGGTGAATGTCGACGGCGGCGCCAACAAGTCCGGCCTGGCGCCGACCGAGGTCCAGGCGCTGGCGCTGGAAGTCGCACAGCTGCCGCGCCTGGTCTTGCGCGGCCTGATGGCGATCCCCGAGCCCGCCGCCGATTTCGACGCGGCCTGCGAGCTGCACGCCAGGAGCAAGGTCATCTTTGATGCGGTCAACGCTTCGGGTGTCTTGCCGTCACCGATGGATACCTTGTCGCTGGGTATGACGGCGGACCTGGAAGCTGCCATTCATGCGGGCAGCACCATGGTGCGCGTGGGCACGGCCATATTTGGAAAAAGATGAGCCCCCACGCTTTTCACTTCGCCTTCGGCTCCGTGTAATGCGCGAGGCCTTGCAGGCCGCGGCTCGCGAGACGCTTCGCCTCTGTCGCCCGTCCAAGCCTGCGCAGGCAGGCTTGGAGCCGCGGGCTCCAGCCCCTCGGGGGCCGCTGCGCCTGAGGCCCGGCAAAGCCGGTTCCTCGGCCCCTGCTGGTGAAGAGAGTTTCTCTTCCGTCTATTTTTTCGGGGGACTCATGGGTTTGATGGCCCCGCAATCAGCCGACAGCCATTTGCCCGAGGAATCCATGCTCATCTTCTCGGGCTTGCCCTTGACGGTGGTCGTGGTGTTCATCTTCATCGTGTAGGCGGTGTCGCCAGAGAAGGTCATCACGCCTTCGCCGCTGGAAGGCGGCTGCGTGCAGACATAGGAAAACTTCATGGTGTTGCCGCTGCGCGGCGACTGGGTGGTCTTGCAATCGCCTTGCTGCTGCTGCGGCAGTTCATTGCGCTCGGCCATTTCCTTGGTGAGGCAGGTCTTCATGCTCATACCGCCGCCGCTGGAGCTTCCCATCGACACCCCTTGCTTGGCCATCATGTCCTGCATCTGCTTGCGCTGCTCGGGCGGCATGCCGGCCAGCTGCTTTTCCATGTTGGCCATGGCTTTTTCCATCTCGCCCGAGGACGACTGCATTTTGGTGTTGATCTCCCACAGGCCCGGTTTGGTGCTCTGGGCGTTGGCGCCGGTGGCCATGGCCAGGGTCAATGTGGCCAGCAAGGTGAGGCAATGTTTCATGGGCATTCCTGTTGAAGGGCAAATGGCTGAAGGGGACGGCTGAAGGGGAAAGCTCGCATTATTGCCAGCGGGCGCCGCTTGGCAAGCGCAGCGAGGGGTTTACACGCCCAGCGCGAGCCGGGTGGTATTTTTCACCTCTTCCATCACCGCATAGGTGCGGGTTTCGCGCACGCCCGGCAGCTGCCACAGCACGGTGCCGGCAAAAGAGCGGTAGGCCGCCATATCGGCCATGCGGGTCTTGAGCAGGTAGTCGAAGCCGCCGGCCACCATGTGGCACTCGGTGATTTCATGGTGCACCTGCACCGCCGCCTTGAAGGCCTCGAAGACGTTGGGCGTGGTGCGGTCCAGCAGCACCTCGACAAACACCATCATCCCGGCGCCCAGCTTGAGCGGGTTCAGCAGGGCCTCATAACCCAGGATGTAGCCGTCGCGGCTCAGGCGCTGCACGCGTGCCAGCACGGCGGTCGGCGACAGGGCCACGCTTTCGGCCAGCTTGAGGTTGGAAATGCGGCCGTCCTGCTGCAGAACATTCAGGATTTTGAGGTCAATGCGGTCAATTTCTGGCGAGGCTTCAAACATGACTAGTGAATTATTCGGTTAATTGTTCAAATTTAGCGGGAAATTCGGCATTATTCAATGGAGCATCGCTTCATCAACTGAATTTCCGCCACAAACCGTGAAACCCCTCCATGGAGTCCCTGATGTTCGCCTCTCCGCGCCTGCCCTTTCCCTACCGCCCTGAAGCCGACGTCGTGGCCAGCCAGCTCAGTGGTCTGGCCGGCGCACTGGACTGGGCCGCCGCGGCGCATTCGGCCCAGCCCTGGGTGCAGGCCGTGCGCGACAACCCGCCGCCCTTCTGGGCCATGGAAAGCCTGCTCAAGGAGTACCCGATTTCCAGCGCCGAAGGCCTGGCCCTGATGCGCCTGGCCGAAGCCCTGCTGCGCGTGCCCGACGCCGAAACGGCGATTGCGCTGACGGCCGACCAGCTGGGGCGCGCCGATTTTGACGGCGCCGGTGACGGCGTGATGGCGCGGCTGTCGGCGTCGGCCATCTCCATGTCCAAGATGTTTTTGCCAGAAGGCGGCCAACCCAATCTGATGAGCAAGCTCGGCGCGCGCACCGTCGTGGCCGCCACCTTGCGCGCCGTGCAATTGCTGGGCCGCCAGTTCGTGCTGGGCCAGACGATTGCCGACGCCATGGGCGAGGCCGACGACAGCCGCAAAAAAATCCCCAACCTGCGTTTCAGCTACGACATGCTGGGCGAGGGCGCGCGCACAGATGCCGACGCGCTGCGCTACCTGGCCAGCTACACGAATGCCATCCAGGCCATCGCCGACGGCGCGAATGCGACAGGCGCCACGGAAAAAAACGACGGCATCTCCATCAAGCTCAGCGCGCTGCACCCGCGTTATGAAGACGCCCAGCGCGAACGCGTGATGGCCGAGCTGGTGCCGCGCGTCTGGGGCCTGTGCGAGCTGTCGGCCCGGGCCAACATCAACCTCACGATTGACGCCGAGGAAGTCGACCGGCTCGAACTCTCGCTCGATGTGTTTGAGGCGCTGGCCGCCTTGGTGGCGCAGCACCACCCCCAGTGGCAGGGCTTCGGCCTGGCTATGCAGGCCTACCAGACGCGTGCGCTGGACCTGATCGGCCATGTCACTGCCATCGCCCGCAAGTACAAGCTGCGCCTGATGTGCCGCCTGGTCAAGGGCGCGTACTGGGATTCGGAAATCAAGCGCGCGCAGGAGATGGGCCTGCCGCACTACCCGGTCTTCACGCACAAGCACCACACCGACGTGTCTTACCTGGCCTGCGCGCAAGCGCTGCTGGCCGCGCCCGATGCGATCTACCCGCAGTTCGCCGGCCACAACGCCGCGACCATCGCCGCGATTTTGCAGATGGCTTCGCGCAACGCCGTGCCGTTCGAGCTGCAGCGCCTGCACGGCATGGGCGAGGGCGTGTTCCGCGAGGTGCTGAAGAACCCGCTGATCAGCTGCCGCGTCTATGCCCCTGTGGGCGCGCACCGCGACCTGCTGGCCTACCTGGTGCGCCGCCTGCTGGAGAACGGCGCCAACTCTTCTTTTGTGCACCAGCTCGCCGACGAGTCGGTCGGTATGGGCGAATTGCTGACCTCGCCGCTGCGCCTGGAGCCCGACGCCTCGCTGCCGCTGCCGCCCGCGCTTTACGGCCCCGGCCGCGCCAATAGCGTGGGGCTGGACCTCACGGTTGAAAGCATGCGCACGCCGTTGCTGGCCGCGCTGGCCACCACGCCGGTGCCGGTGGTGCCGGAATTTGATGCCGCTCGCGCCGCCGACCTGGCAGGCAAAGGCGCCGGCGCTTACCAGCAGTGGAGCAAGGTGAACGTGGCTGAACGCGCCGCCGTCCTGCGCCGCAGCGCCGACGCGATGGAAGGGCAGATGCCGAAGTTCTGCGCGTTGCTGGTCAAGGAGGCCTTCAAGACCTGGGGCGACGCGGTGTCGGAAGTGCGCGAGGCCGTGGACTTCCTGCGCTATTACGCCAACGAGGCCGAGCGCATCATGCGGCCGGTGGCGCTGCCCGGTCCGACCGGCGAGACCAACGAGCTGCGGCTCACCGCGCGCGGCGTCTGGGTCTGCATCAGCCCCTGGAATTTCCCGCTGGCCATCTTCACCGGCCAGGTTGCGGCGGCCCTCGCCACCGGCAACGCGGTACTGGCCAAGCCCGCCGAGCAGACGCCTGGCATTGCCTGGGAGGCCGTGAAGCTGCTGCACGAAGCCGGCGTGCCCGAAGGCGCGCTGCAACTCGCGCACGGCCCCGGCGACACGGTGGGTGCGGCGCTGGTGGCGGCGCCGCATATCGCCGGTGTGGTGTTCACCGGCTCCACGCAGGTCGCGAAGATCATCAACCGCGCGCTCGCCGCCAAGGACGGCCCCATCGTCCCGCTGATCGCCGAGACCGGCGGCATCAACGCCATGCTGGTCGACAGCACGGCCCTGCCCGAGCAGGTGGCCGACGCGGTGGTGCAAAGCGCGTTCCGTTCCGCCGGTCAGCGCTGCTCGGCGCTGCGCCTGCTGTGCGTGCATGAAGGCATTGCCGACCACGTGATCGACATGATCAAGGGCGCCGCGCAGGAACTGGTGGCCGGCGAAACCGCCGAGCTCGCCACCGACGTCGGCCCGGTGATCGATGCGGAAGCTTTTGACAACATCCAGAAGCACTTGCAGCGATTGAACTCAAGCGCCAAGCCGCTGGTCACTTCGGCGGAGCGCAAGCAGGCCGCATCCGGCCCGCTGGCCAACCTGATTGCGCCCGCGGCCTTTGAAGTGCGCAGCCTGGCCGACGTGAAAGACGAAATCTTCGGCCCCGTGCTCCAGGTGCTGCGCTGGGGCAGCGGCGATCTGAAGGACCCGCAAGCCGTGATCGCGCAGATCAACGCGCTGGGCTACGGCCTGACCTTGGGCATACAGACCCGCATCGATTCCCGCGCGCAGGCGCTGGCTGCGGCGGCCCACGTCGGCAATATCTATGTGAACCGCAACATGATCGGCGCGGTGGTGGGGGTGCAGCCGTTTGGTGGAGAGGGGCTCTCCGGGACTGGCCCCAAGGCCGGTGGGCCGCATTATCTTTATCGTTTCTGTGCTGAGCAGACGGTCACTGTGAATACGACAGCGGCTGGGGGGAATGCGGCTCTCCTTGCAGGAGGGGCTTGATGGTCGGGTCTTGCTCCGACTGGGCGCTTTCTTCTTGGTTCTGCTGGCCGGGGCGAGTCCCGGCCAGCAACCCAATGCAAAGGGCGAGGCGCGCAAGCCGGCGCAAGACCCGGCTCAAGCACCACTCTTCTCTTCCTTCGTCACCAACCAGATCCCATAACAAACCAACACCAACGCCACCCCATTTTTCCACTCAAGAAAGCTCTCATCCAGAAACACCGCCGACAACATGGTCCCGAAAATCGGCACCATGAAGTTGAAGACCGTGATCATGCTCACCCGGTTGTACTTCAGCAAAATCGTCCACAGCGAAAACGCGGCGGATGACAGCACGACCAGGTAGACCATCAGCAAGGTGGATTTGACGGTAAAGCCCGTCAGCGAACCGCCGGTGGCAAAGCCGATGAGCAGCAGCGCCAGGCCGCCAATCGCCAGCTGCCAGCCGGTCAGCACCACCGAGTCCACGCGCTGCGACACCTTCTTGCCGTAGATGCTGGCGGCTGAGAGCACAAAGGCGGCGATCACCACAAAGCCCTCGCCCAGCAGCGTGAAGTCGAAGCTCAGCAAACCTTCGCTGAAGTTCACCACCATCACGCCGGCGAAACCCACGACGCAGCCCAGCACCTTGTTGAAGCTGAGTCTGTCGTTCTTGTAGATGTAATGCGCCAGCAGCACGCTGAAAAAAGTGCCGGTGGCGTTCATGATGGAACTCTTCACGCCGGTGGCATAGGCCAGGCCGATGTAGAAGAACACGTACTGGACGCTGGTCTGCGTCAGGCCCACCAGCGTGACCTGGCCGAAGGTGCGGCGGTCCAGCTGGAATACCGGCTTGCGGCTGAGGAGGGCGAACACCAGCAGCGCCAGGCCGGCAAAAATAAAACGCCAGCCCGCGAACACCAGCTTGGAGGGGATGTCGTTGGCCGCGATGTGGAACAGCGCATAACCGTTCTTGATCGCCGGGTAGGCGCTGCCCCACAGCAGGCAGCACAGCGAGGCCAGCAGGAAAACAACTTTGCGTTGGGTGAAAAACGTGGAGCTGTTCAAAACCGGGGTCCCATGAAAAAGAGAGGGTGAAAAGAAAAGCGTGACCCTGGAGCCCAGAGCTGCTCACAAAACCCAGCGAAGCGGTCCTGGCCAGGCGCGACGCCGCAGACAGTGCTCCGGCACGGCAAGGCGGCTGCAACAACGCCAGGAGGGTTTCTGAGCGGCTCTAAAGCAGGCGGGCCAGGTAGCGGCCGGTGTGGCTGGCCGGGTTGGCCGCGATGTCTTCCGGCGTGCCCACGCCCACCACGGTGCCGCCGCCGGCGCCCCCTTCGGGGCCCATGTCGATGAGCCAGTCGGCCGTCTTGATGACGTCCAGGTTGTGCTCGATCACCACAATCGTGTTGCCCGCGTCGCGCAGCTGGTGCAGCACCTTGAGCAGCAGGTCGATGTCGGCGAAGTGCAGGCCGGTGGTCGGCTCGTCGAGGATGTAGAGCGTGCGGCCGGTGTCACGCTTGCTCAGCTCCAGCGCGAGCTTGACGCGCTGCGCCTCGCCGCCCGACAGCGTGGTCGCGGCCTGGCCCAGCTTGATATAGGACAGGCCCACGTCGAGCAGGGTGTGCAGCTTGCGCGCGATGACGGGCACAGCCTTGAAGAACTCGGCCGCGACCTCGACCGTGAGGTCCAGGATCTGCGCGATGTTTTTGCCCTTGTACTGGACTTCCAGCGTCTCGCGGTTGTAGCGCATGCCCTTGCAGACGTCGCAGGGCACGTACACGTCGGGCAGAAAGTGCATCTCGACCTTGACCACGCCGTCTCCCTGGCAGGCTTCGCAGCGGCCGCCGGCGACGTTGAAGGAAAAGCGTCCCGCGCCGTAGCCGCGTTCGCGCGCCGTGTTCATCTCGGCCATCAGCTCGCGTATCGGCGTGAACAGGCCCGTGTAGGTGGCCGGGTTGCTGCGCGGCGTGCGGCCTATCGGCGACTGGTCGACGTTGATGACCTTGTCGAAATGCTCTATGCCTTCAATCGATTCATGCGCGGCGGGCTCTTCATGCGCGCGGTACAGCGTGCGCGCCACGGCGGCATACAGCGTGTCGTTGACCAGCGTGGACTTGCCCGAGCCGGAAACGCCGGTCACGCAAGTGAGCAAGCCCACCGGGAACTCGACGCTCACACCCTTCAGGTTGTGGCCGGTGGCGTTGATGACGCGCAGCGCCTGCATCTCGCCCAGCGTGGCCTGGTGCACGGCTTCGCGCGCGGCGCGGCGTTCGGCGGCCGGGCTCTGCGGAAAGCGCGAGACTTTTTTCTTCTCGGTGGCGTCCACCGCCTTCACCGTCGGCAGCCAGGGTGTGCGGCGTTGGGGCACGGCGATCTTCAGCGTCTGCGCCAGGTACTTGCCCGTCAGCGAATCGGGGTTGTTCTTGACCTCGTCGAACGTGCCCTGGGCCATCACGCGCCCGCCGTGGATGCCGGCGCCCGGGCCCATGTCGATGACGTGGTCGGCCGCGCGGATCATGTCCTCGTCGTGCTCGACCACCAGCACGCTGTTGCCGATGTCGCGCAAATGCTTGAGCGTGCCGATCAGGCGGTCGTTGTCGCGCTGGTGCAGGCCTATGCTGGGCTCGTCGAGCACGTACATCACGCCGGTCAGGCCGGAGCCTATCTGCGAGGCCAGGCGTATGCGCTGCGACTCGCCGCCCGACAGCGTTTCGGCGCTGCGGTCCAGGCTCAGGTAATTGAGGCCCACGTCGTTGAGGAACTTCAGGCGCAGGCCGATTTCACGCACCACCTTGGCGGCGATCTCGGCCTTGGCGCCTTCCATCTTGAGGACGCTGAAATACTCAAAACTTTCGCGCAGCGTGGCGTGGCTGATCTCGTAGATGGCCTTGCGTTCGGGCTTGGCGCCGCCCTCGGGCGCGCTCACCAAATAGACGTGGCGCGCCTCGGTGCGCAGGCGCGTGCCTTCGCAGTCGGGGCAGGGCTGCACGCTGCGGTAGCGCGCCAGTTCCTCGCGCACGGCGGCCGAATCGGTCTCGCGGTAGCGGCGCTCGAAGTTGGTGATCACGCCTTCGAAGGGGTGTTTCTTGCTGATCTTCTTGCCGGCGAAATTGCCCGAGTCCATCACGTAGCTGAACTTGATTTCCTCGTCGCCCGAGCCGTGCAGCACGACCTGCCGCACGTTGTCGGGCAGGTCTTCAAAGGCCGTGTCGATGTTGAACTTGTAATGCTTGGCCAGGCTTTCCAGCATCGAGAAGTAATAGCCGTTGCGCCTGTCCCAGCCCTTGACGGCGCCGCTGGCCAGGCTCAGCGAGGGAAAGGCCACGACGCGCGCCGGGTCGAAGAATTCCATGTGGCCCAGGTCGTCGCAGGTCGGGCAGGCGCCCACCGGCGAATTGAAGGAGAAGAGCCGTGGCTCCATCTCGCTGAGCGAATAGTCGCAGACCGGGCAGGAGAACTTCGCGCTGAACAGGTGTTCCTTGCCGGTGTCCATCTCCAGCGCAATCGCCTTGCCGTCGGCCAGGCGCAGCGCGGCTTCAAAACTTTCGGCCAGGCGCTGCTGCAAATCGGCGCGCACCTTGATGCGGTCTATGACCACGTCGATGTTGTGCTTCTCGGTTTTCTTGAGCTTGGGCAGGTCGTCGAACTCATAGGCCGTGCCGTCGACGCGAAAGCGCACATAGCCTTGCGACTGCATCTCGGCGAAGACGTCGACGAACTCGCCTTTGCGGTCGCGCGCCACCGGCGCCAGGATCATCAGCTTGGTGTCTTCCGGCAGGGCCAGCACGGTATCGACCATCTCGCTGACGCTTTGCGCCTGCAGCGGCAAATCGTGGATCGGGCAGAACGGCGTGCCGGCGCGCGCGAACAGCAGGCGCAGGTAATCGTGGATTTCGGTCACCGTTCCCACGGTGGAGCGCGGGTTGTGCGAGGTGGCCTTCTGTTCGATGGAAATCGCCGGCGACAGGCCCTCGATCATGTCCACGTCGGGCTTGTCCATCAGCTGCAAAAACTGCCGCGCGTAGGTCGACAGACTTTCAACGTAACGGCGCTGGCCCTCGGCGTACAGCGTGTCGAAGGCCAGGCTGGACTTGCCCGAGCCGCTCAAGCCGGTGATCACCACCAGCTGGTTGCGCGGGATGTCCAGGTCTATGTTCTTGAGGTTGTGGGTGCGCGCGCCGCGGATGCTGATGCGCTGGGCCGCCAGGGCTTGCGCCAGGTAGCGGCCCGCGGGCTCGGCCACGTGCCGGCCCTCGGCCGCAAGAGCCGCTTCAGCGGCTTCGGGAGAGAGGTATTTGCCGTCGGTGGAGGAGTTCACTATGTGGGGCGCCGCAAAACCCTCCATCATAGACGGATGCGGATTTTCCGGCATCCGCCGGTGTACTCCCCGGCGATAGGGATCCAGGGCGTGTTGGCGCTTTCCCCTGTTCTTCCCGGCTTCCCCGGCGGGCGGGGCGCCAATTCAAAGACAATAGGCGCTCCGGCCGTGGATTCGCGGCACAGGCTTCCGACCCCTTTCTCCTATCCCTCTCCACCGACCGTGCCGCCAGCCTCCTCCGCCCTGCCTTCCTATCCCATGACCGCCACCGAGCGGCGCGCCAGCGCCTCGCTGGCGTCTATTTTTGCGCTGCGCATGCTGGGCCTGTTCCTGGTGCTGCCGGTGTTCGCGCTGGAAGCGGCCAGATATCCCGGGGGCGACGATCCGGCGCGTGTCGGCCTGGCCATGGGCATTTACGGGCTGACGCAGGGAATCCTGCAAATCCCCTTCGGCATCGCCTCGGACTGGTGGGGCCGCAAGCGGGTGATCATTTCCGGCCTGGTGATTTTTGCCCTGGGCAGCTTTATCGCGGCCTGGGCGCCCGATTTGAACTGGCTGGTCGCCGGCCGCGCGCTGCAGGGCGCCGGCGCCATTTCGGCCGCCGTGACCGCGCTGCTGGCCGACTCCACACGCGATGAGGTCCGCACCAAAGCCATGGCGCTCGTGGGCGGCAGCATCGCGCTGATGTTCGCGCTCTCGCTGGTCATCGCGCCGCTGCTGGTGTCTCATATCGGCCTGCACGGCTTGTTTGCCCTGACCGGCGGGCTGGCGCTGGCCGGCATCGCGGTGGTCGCCTGGTGGGTGCCGCCCGAGCCGGTGGAGCATGTGAACCGCCCGCGCGGCAGCGTGCTGGAGGTCCTCAAAAACCCGGCCCTGCTGCGCCTGGATGCCGGCGTCTTCATCCTGCATGCGGTGCAACTGGCCATGTGGGTGGCGATCCCGGCGCTGCTGGTGGACGCCGGGCTGGACAAGGCCAGGCACTGGCAGGTCTACCTGCCGGCGGTGCTGGCCTCCTTCGTGGTGATGGGCGCGGTGCTGTTCCCGCTGGAGCGGCGCGGCTACCTGCGGGCCGTGTTCCTGGGCGCCGCGGCCCTGATTTTTGTGGTGCAGCTGGGCCTGCTGTGGGTGGCGCCCGCGGCCGCGGCGCCGCACGGCCTGGCCGGGCTGGCCGCCTTGCTCTTCCTGTTTTTCTGCGGTTTCAACGTGCTCGAAGCCACCCAGCCCAGCCTGGCCTCCCGCCTGGCGCCCGCGCATGCGCGCGGCGCGGCGCTGGGCGTCTACAACACGCTGCAATCGCTGGGCTTTTTCGCCGGCGGCGCCGTCGGCGGCTGGCTCACCAAGGCGCACGGCGCCCAGGGGCTTTTTGTGGTGTGCGGCGGCCTGATGCTGGTGTGGCTGCTGGTGGCCTGGCCCATGAAGGCGCCGGGGCGCCATGCCGCCCCGGCAGCCCCAGCCGGCGAGGCTTTGCCGGGCCGGCCAGTTAAACTGTGAGTTATTCATAAATAGCAGGGCCCGGCCCTGTAGATCAGCTCAGGAGAAACCTTATGGCATCCGTCAACAAAGTCATCGTCGTCGGCAATCTGGGCCGAGACCCCGAAATGCGCAGCTTCCCGAGCGGCGACCAGGTCGCCAACGTCACCATCGCCACCACCGACAAGTGGAAGGACAAACAGACCGGCGAAATGAAGGAAGCCACCGAATGGCACCGCGTGGTGTTCAACGGCCGCCTGGCCGAGATCGTCGGCCAGTACCTGCGCAAGGGCTCGCAGGTCTACGTCGAAGGCTCGCTGCGCACGCGCAAGTGGACCGACAAGGACGGCATCGAAAAATACACCACCGAAATCCGCGCCGACCAGATGCAGATGCTGGGCAGCCGCCAGGGCATGGGCGGCCCCGGCGGTGACGACGGCGGTGGCGGCGGCTACGAAGCCCCGCGCCAGTCGGCACCGGCGCGCGCGCCGGCCGCAGCCGCACCGCGCCAGGCCCCCGCAGCCTCCAAGGCGGCCAGCGGTTTTGACGATATGGATGACGACATCCCGTTTTAAGTCGGAAAATCAGGTCTTGATGACTGAAGCCCACTCTTCTCTCGAAGAGTGGGCTTTTTCTTTGGCTACAGGTTGATCAGCTCATGGCCTGACGGACCAGCAGCGTGTCCGTGAATTGCTCGAAGGCCGCGATTTTCTCGTCTTGCAGATGCCAGACGTGGGCCACGCGGGCCTGCATTTTCTTTCCCGTGGCGCGGTAAGTGCCGTGGTAGCTCCCCACCGCGACGATGTGGTCGCCACCGTCGATGAGGCTTTGCAGTTCGAAGCGATAGCCGATCCAGTCCCTGCCCAGCACGGCAAAGACGTTGTCGGCAACCGCTTGCGGGCCGGCCCACGTGCCCGCGCAGGGAAACCCCGCCATCTCGGTCCAGCGCACCTGCGGCGAAACATGGGCCATCATCTCGCCGACGTTTCCCTGCGCCGACGCCGCGTAGTGGGCACGGACGATGTCGATATTCGACATCATGGCTTCAACCCCACTTCATCTCGCCCTTGGCGACCTTGGCGCCAATTTGCAGCGCCACACCCATGCCGGCGTTCGGGTAGCGCCGGGTCATGGCAGCGATGAGGGCGCCGCTGTCGGCGGCCTTGGCAAGCTCCTCCTCGAAAGCGACGAGATAGTCGCGGGTGTATTTGATCGCGCTTGCGTCTACTGCGGCAGCCGTCGCCATGTGACCGGGGACCACCACGGCGGGTTTGCGAGCGGCCATGACGTCAAGCGCTTTCACCCATGCGGCGCGGGCCTCGGCGCCCTGCGTGTCGGCGGTCCACACGTGAACACCGGAGAAAAGCAGCACGCCGCCAAAGATGGCGTTCAGCGAAGGCACCCAGATGTAGCGGCGGTTGGCCAGGCCGTCGGCATCGGCGATCTCGATGGCCTGGCCTTCCAGGGTGAGGCTGCGGCCGTCAAAGGCTTCAGGCATCACGATGTCCGCCAGGGCCTGCGGACCGTTCTCCTTGAGCTGCGGGCCCCAGGTCGCCAGTTTCTTTTCTACATTGCCCTTGATGGCCGCTATCGTGGCCGGCGCGGCGATCACCCTCGCGTCGGGAAACGCCGCCTTGATGGGCGCGAGACTGAAGTAGTAGTCAGGATCACTCTGGCTGATGTAGACGGTCGTGAGCTTCTTGCCCGTGGCCTTGATGGCCTCGGCCAGCGCCTTGCCGTCGGGAAGCGTAAAGCCTCCATCGATCAGGACGGCCTCGCGGTCGCCGGAGATCAGTACCGGGGCACGGAAGAATCCATGTTCGCCAGCGGGGAAATGTTTCCAGGTCAGTTGGGTATTTGCAGCCATAGCGCTTTTCACTCCTAAGATGGCCGTCGCGACAGCCGCGCCGGCTACAGTTTTGATTGCTTCTCTTCGTGTGGTCATGGTTTTTTCCTTCTTCTTGAACGGTTAACCGAAAGGGGTTGGGCGGAGGGCGGTGGGGCTCAGGCCGCCTCGAGTTCGCCGGCCAGCGCGCTCGGGTTGGAATAAAAATCGGCGTGGTTCACGACCCAGCGCTTCGCGCTTGATTCGGCCACCAGGGTGGGCACGCCACGCGCGCCGAACTCCCGCATCAAGGCCTGTGCGCGGTGGATGCGGGCTTGGTTGGCCGCGAGAAGATCCTCATCGGGTTGCGCCACCCTTGTCGCAGCCTGTTCAAGGCCGAGCCCGCGCAGAACGCCGGCCAGCGTTTCCAGCGAGGTCGTGTCCTTGCCGTCCACGTAGCGCGCACTCTGTATCGCCTTGAGGGCTTCCAGTTCCCGGTCCGGCGCCGTCAATGACACGGCCGTCAGCGCCACCGTGGCGGGACCGCTGTCAAACAGCCGCTGGCGATCACCGAGAACCCGCTCCCGATACTGCTCGGTGAAACGCTGCCCCGTCAGGCGCTCGATGCGCTGGTCGTTGGACCAGGCGTAGGCGGCGAACTCACTGTTCATGGGCCGTGCGCCCTCACCAGCGAACAGCCCGGTGGGCAGCAATTCGAGATTGACAGCGGGAACTTCGCTCAATGCCGAGAGTGCCGGTATGGCGCCGTAGCACCAGCCACAAAGGGGGTCGAACAGGTAATGGAGGGTCTTGGTCATGGGGTTTCCGGGGTTCTGCTGTTCTCTTGGTGTTCTTCGGTGTTTTTGCTCACTGGCTGTGATCGTAGGCACTCTTTATTGACTGTTAAAGACGTCTCTGATAAACACAATGTATGTTTAAGGCAAACAATCAAGACGAGGGTGGCCTCGGCGGGCTGGGAAACCTGAGGCGCCTGGCCTACTTCGCGGCAGTGGTGGAAACCGGCTCCTTCACCGCGGCGGCGGATCGCCTGGGGATCACCAAGGCGGTGGTCAGCCAGCAGGTCGCCCGGCTTGAGCGCGAGTTCCGGACGTCGCTGCTGGTCCGCACCACGCGCAAGGTGCAGCCCACAGAACTGGGCCAGGCCTTCTACCTGCGCTGCGCGCTGATCCTGCGCGAGGCCGGGGATGCCTTTGACGACCTGGCCGAAACCTCGGCGGAGCCGTCCGGCATGCTGCGGCTCACCGCGCCTTTCGACTATGGTGTCGGCGTGGTGGTGCCGGCCATCGCCGCCTTTACCCGGCGCTATCCTGCGTGCAAGGTCGATGCGGCCCTCACCGACCAGACGCTGGACCTCATGTCGGGCAACATCGAACTGGCGATCCGTGTCGGCTGGCTCGCCGAAACCAGCCTGCAGGCGCGAAAAATCGGCGCTTTCCGGCAACTGCTCGTGGCGTCGCCGGCCATGCAGCCGCAAGTGGCGCGGCTCACCGGCCCGCAAGACATCGCCGGCCTGCCCTTCATTGCCAACACCGCCCTGCGCGACCATCTCACATGGAATTTCTCGCTCAACGAGATTGAACACCAGGTCGTGAACGTGCAGGCCTCGATTTTTCTCGATGCCACGCTAGCCGTGCGCGAAGCCGTGTGCCAGGGCGCGGGGCTTTCGGTGCTCCCGGACTATGCGGTGGCGAACGATCTCGCCGTCGGCCGTCTCATCCAGGTCTTGCCGCAGTGGCATCTGCCTTCGGGCGGTATCCATGCGGTGTTTCCGGCCGCGCGCTTTCGTCCCGCGAAGGTCCGTGCCTTCGTCGACCTGTTGGCGGACAGAGAGCAACAACGCCAGGCCGTCAACGCGTCAAATGGAGGCTGACGTCCAGCCTGTCGCGTTCTTTCAGGAGCGCCGGCTCGGCTCCCGCGCCCTGCCGCCTTCCAGCGCGATGAACGCGGCGTAGCCGTAGCGAATTTCGCTGTGGCCTCGCGCGCGCCTGGCGCCCGCGGCGGCAATGCGTGCCAGCGCCATGAAACCGCGGGCTGCCAACAGGGCCAGGAAGGCCGCGCCGCTCAAGGGCCTGGCGAGCAGGGCGCGGGCGAAATTCCGGCGGCAGGGCTCCCAGTGCAGGCTCGCGCCTTGCGCAGTGCCCGCCGGCTCAATCACTGCGTTCTCACCGGCACCGAGGCGTACGCGCTGCCCCGCTTCGATGAAGTGATCGTCCGGGTCCTTGTTGCGGGTCAGCCAGAGCCGGCCTCGCAGCACCGTCAGTTCGCCGCTCTGGCGCAGGCGCAGCGTCTGGCCGGGCGTCAGGCGCCGGATGCCGCCGTGAAATGCGGTGCCGTTTGATTTTGTATTCATGATGAATTTTTGAGGTGTTGTCGCGCGGGCCTTGCCGCGTGTCGCCGCCGTCAGAGCCTGGCCAGGGCGTGCAGCGTGGGGTTGTCGATCTGGCCGGCGAGCAGCCTGGCCGCCGCCGCGCTTGCGCCGTCACCGAGCGCCGCGCGGTGCAGGCAGGCGCGCACCGTGAACTCGCGCATGCCGCTGCGCGCGGCGAGGTCCTGCATCTCGTTGATCCAGGCCGACGCCTGGGGCATTACCTGCGCCACAGCGGCATCGCACAGCGCGTCGAGCGCATAGGCCTTGCCCCAAAGGTAGGCGTCGGGCAGGCGCACGCAGCGCGCCACCGCGTCGGTGAGGATTTCGACGGCGCGCCGCGGCTCGCCGCGCGCCATGGCCACGCGCCCCAGGCCGCGGCCGGCCATGCCTTCCCAGCAGGGGTCGCCGATCTGGCAGCCGAGCGCAAACGCGTGTTCAAAACGGTTCGCGGCGGCATCGACGTTGCCGCGCAGCAGGTCGAGTTCGGCGCGCAGCGATTGCGGCCAGGGCACAAAGGCGGTCCAGCCCTGCTGGGCCAGCGCCACCGAGCGGTCCAGCGCATCGCCGGCGGCGTCGAGATCACCGTGCAGCAGCAGCGCGCGGCCCAGCATGGACAGTGCATAGGCGAGCTGCTTGTTGTCGCCCGCGGCAGCAGCCAGCGCTTCGGCCTCGCGCAGCAGGGCGATGGCGGCCGCGTAATGCGCGGTGTCGCTGAGCGCGGAGCCGCAGACGGTGGCGATGCGTGCCAGCTCCGCGCGGTCCTCGCCGGCCAGCGGCCTGGCGCGCTGCAGCCAGGCCAGCGTGCGCTCATAGCGGCCGCGCAGGAACTCGACGTAGCCGAGTTCACGGCACGCGGCGGCGGCGAGCACCGGCGAGGCATCGCGGCCGACCTCCAGCGCTTCGTGCAGCGCGGTGGCGCCTTCCTCGTCGCGGCCGCGCGCGGCACGCACCAGCGCGCCGCCCAGGGCCACGCGGGTGCGCGCGCGCAGCACGGCGTCGCCGGTGGCGTCCGCCTCGGCGATGGCGCGGCGCAGGCATTGCAGGCCGGCATCAAGGGCGCCGGCGCTGATCGCCGCCTCCCCGGCCTCGAGTTGCGCGAGTGCCGCTGCGCGCCCGGTGGCGGGCCGGGCGGTGGGTGCCGCGGTGAGTGTGCCCAGGGCCGCGTCCAGCGTGGCGCCGGGCTGTACGCCGAGTTCGCGCTGGAACAATTCACGGCAGGCCGCGGCCTGGCGCGCCGCGCCTACGCCGTCACCCGCGGCCGCGAGGCTGCGCACCAGCAGGGCCTGGTAGTTTTCGTCGAGCGGGTTGTGCCGCACCAGCCGGCCGGCCAGTGTGGCGGCTTCGGCCATGGCGCCGGCGGCCATGCGCGCCTGCGCGGCTTCACGCAGCACGGCTTCGGCGGCGGCCTGGAGGTGGCGGCGCTCGGTGGCCAGCCAGACCTCGAAGGCCGGGCTGCCCGAAAAATTCATGCCTTCCAGCAGTTCGTGGCCCAGGCCGGGCACGCACAGGGCTTGCGCCCAACTGCCCGACAGCACGGCGTTGAGGTCGACATAGGCCGGCGCCGGCGGCAGCGCGATCAGTTCGCCGCGCAGCTCCGCGGTGCCGAGCAGGCGCCGCAGCTCGCTGAGGTTCCAGCGCAGCGCGGCCAGCGGGTCTTCCGCCTCCTCGAACAACAGGCCGGCCAGCTGCTGGCGGCTGACGGGCGCCTCGCTGCGCGCCAGGTAGGCAAGCAGGCCCCAGACCTTGTGCCCGCGCGGCGCCGGCACGGCCCGGCCGCCGCGCTCGACGCGCGGCGGGCCGAGCAGGTGGATGGCAAGCCCCAGGGGCGGCGCGTCGTTCGGGGCTTGCGGCGTCACCGGCGGGCCTCAGGCTTCGGCGGTGGTGGGGTCGATGACGCCGGTGACGCGCGTGACGGCGTCGGCCGGAAAGCCGCCCCTGCGGGCGTGCTCCCTCACGAGTTCTTCGCTGGCCGCGTTGTAGATGCAGTACATCTTGCCGCCCGTGAGGTAGCTTTGCACCCACTGGACGTCGGGCCCCAGTTCCTGCAGCACGCCGCAGGATTTCCGGGAAATGGATTGCAGTTCGGCGGGCTTGAGGTCGCCGAGTCCGGGGATGACGCGTTCGATGACGAATTTGGGCATAAAAGTCTCCGTTGAGTGAGTGGAGACCCGAAGATAGGCAGTTTACGTGTGAGCCCGCGTTTGAGGAAAACGTTCAGGGCCTTTGTTATTTATTCACAGAGAGGCGCCGGCCTATGCCATCTGTGCCGGTTGGCTTACAAATTAGCCGGCTTCTTTGCGCTGTTCATGGATAGCATCGGAATGTTTGCCGCGCCTGATCGCTGCGGCCGGCCCCAACACTTTAAGAAAAACATGATGAACCGCTTCCCTCTGCCTTCTTTGCCGCGCGGCCTCCTGCGCAGTGCCGCCCTTGTGCTGGGCGGGCTGTGCGCGGCGGCGCCGGCCCTGGCCGCCGGCAACACCGAGCCGCTCACCGAAATCCTCTCGGAGCCCGGCAGCGCGGGGCTGGGTTTTGTGACGCGTGTGGAGCGTTCACCTTACAAGGATGCTGGCAACCGTTATGACCTGCTGCCGCTCTACCTGTATGAAGGCGAGCGCCTGTTCCTGCGCGCCAACCGGGGCGGCGTGAAGATACTCAACAGCGGCGAGCAGCGGCTGGACGTTTTTGTCGAGCAGCGCCTGGAAGGCTTTCCGACCGAGAACCTGCCGGCCAGCCTGGCCGGCATGGCGACGCGTGACTCGGCCATCGACCTGGGCCTGGCTTACCGCTGGCGCCAGCCTTGGGGCACGCTGGAGGCTGAGTTTGTGCACGACATCGGGAACACCTACAAGGGCAATGAACTGCGCCTGGGCTATTCCTACGACTGGCGCTCCGGCCCCTGGATGCTGCGCCCCAGCCTGACGGTGGCGGTGCGCGATTCCAAGCTCAACAACTATTACTACGGCGTGCAGCCCGGCGAGGCCACGCCCGGCCGTCCGGCCTATGCGCCCGGTGCCGGCATCAATACCTCGATAGGCCTTTACGGCTCCTACGACCTCACGCAGGGCTGGCGCCTGTTGGCCGGCATCTCTGCGACCATGCTGGACGCCAAGGTCAAGGACAGCCCCATCGTGCAAAAAGGCGTGCTGCCCGCCGCCTACGTGGGTGTGGCCTACGACTTCGGCGGCCACAAGCGCGAATGGGCCGAGAACGACACGCCCACCTATTTCAAGGCGCTGTACGGCAAGTCGACCGAGGACGGCTGCCACCTGGCCAAGATCATCACGGCGCAGTGCCTGTCGACGGCGAAAACCAATTCGACCAGCATCACCGGCATCCAGGTGGGCAAGCCCTTCCTGAACAACGTCAACGGCTGGCCGCTGGACTTCATCGGCTACGTGGGTCTGACGCACCACAACGACCGCGGCCTGCAGCCCAACGGCGTGCAGCTCGACCTGTTCATGAAAGCGGTGTACTCCGGCTTCCCCTGGAGCGACCGCGTGAAGACACGGCTGGGTCTGGGAGTGGGGGTGTCCATGGCGCAGCGCGTGCCTTACATCGAGGCGGCCAGCCAGGCCGCCAACGGCAAGCCGGCCTCGCGCATGCTGAACTACCTGGATCCGACCATCGACGTGAGCCTGGGCGACCTGATAGGCTACCGGCCGCTCAAGGAGACCTACATCGGGTTCGGCGTGTCGCACCGTTCCGGCATCTTTGGTTCATCGCGCCTGCTGGGCAACGTCAACGGCGGCTCCAACTACATCTACACCTATGTCGAAAGCGCGCTGTGAGCGCGTGAGTGATTGAGCGGGCGGCGTGGCCCGGGGCTCAGGAAGGGTCCGGGCCCGTGGCCTTGTCCATCGCGTGGAGCGCGTCCTCGGTGGCCATCTTGAGGGCCGACACGTCCATCATGGCCAGGCGGATGCGGGTGTCGCCGCCCAGCGGCTCGGTGAAGGCCCTCGCCTGCGCATTCACGTAGACCGGCAGCTGCCGGGGCCGGCGCAGCTCAAGGCTTTGCGCGGACACCTCATCGATGCTGCGCTTCGCATCTTCCAGCAGCTGGTCCAGGCTGGCCACCGACGCGGCGCTGAAAAACTCGCGCAGCGCCCGGCCGGGCAGGCCGTGCTGGTTCTGGCCCAGCAGCAAAGCCGCGCGCCCGTTCAGTTCGAGGATGTTGCCGTCGGTGGACAGCGTGAGGTAACCCACCGGGGCGAACTCATAGAGGTCCTGGTACTTGGCGCGCAGCGCATCCACGTGGGCGAAGGTTTCGTTCAACACTTCGTTCTGCATCTCCAGCTCGATCTGGTGAACCTGCAGTTCATGGATCAGCTTGAGCTGGTCGACCCCGCCGTCGGGCACCGCCCAGGCTTTGCGAGCGGCCAGCTGCTTTTCGGCTTTGCTGCGCAACAGGTCGGAGGGTGTTGGGGATGTGCTCATGGGGTTCCAGGTTTGCCGCGGCCTGCGCGGCGTAGACTATCCAGTCCCATTCAGTCATGCGACGGTGACAGCTTCTCTTTGTAACAAACATGACCTCACAACACAAGCCGGTATCCCCTGTCGTGGCACAGACAAAACCGCTGGCCATCGTAGGAATCGGCGCTTCGGCGGGAGGGCTGGAGGCGCTGGAGCAGTTTTTCGCCCAGGTGCCGGACGCCAGCAGCCTGGGATTTGTCGTGGTGCAGCACCTGGACCCGGACAAGGAGAGTTCGCTGGTGCCGCTGCTGCAGCGTGTCACGCTGCTGCCGGTGTTGCAGGTCGCAGACCTGATGCCGGTGGAGGCCGACCATGTGTATGTCGCGCCGCCCGGCTTTGAGGTGTCCATCCTGAACGGCGTGCTGCACTTGCTCAAACCCGCCGGCGCGCGCGGCCATGGCCTGCCGATTGATTTTTTCCTGCGCGCGCTGGCCGTCGACCAGCAGGCCAATGCGGCCGGCGTGATCCTTTCGGGCATGGGCTCGGACGGCACCATGGGCGCGCGGGCCCTGAAGGAAAAAGCCGGCGTGGTGCTGGTGCAGGCGCCGGACACGGCCAGATTCGAGGCCATGCCGCGCAGCGTCATCGACGCCAGCCTGGCCGACATGGTGGCGCCCGCCGCGCAGTTGCCGCGAAAGATCCTGGCTTATTTCGCGCACCCCATGATGGCGCAAAGCGGCCTGGACGCGCAGCTCGGGCCTCAGGCGGACAGCCTGCACTCGACGCTTGAAAAAGTGCTGATCCTGGTGCGCGCGCAGACCGGCCACGACTTCAGCCTTTACAAAAAAGGCACGGTGTACCGGCGCATCCAGCGGCGCATGGCCATCCACCAGATGGGGACGGCGGACGCCTACCTGCGCCACGTCCGCGAGAATGCGGTGGAGGCCGAGCTGCTTTACAAGGAGCTGCTGATAGGCGTGACCAGTTTTTTTCGCGACCCGGAGGTCTGGGAGCACCTGCGCCAGCAGGTGTTCCCGCGGCTGGTCCGCAGCAGGCCCGAAGGCGGCGCGCTGCGGGCCTGGGTGGCGGCCTGCTCGACGGGCGAAGAGGCCTACACCCTGGCCATGGTGTTCGCGGAGGCCGTGGCCGAACTCGAAGAGCCGGCCGACTTGTCGCTGCAGATTTTTGCCACCGACCTGGAAAAAGAATCCGTGGCCAGGGCCCGCAGGGGCGTCTACCCCGAGAACATCACGGCCGACGTCTCGCCCGAGCGGCTGGAGCGGTTTTTCACCCGCGTGCCGGGCGGCTATCGCGTGCGGCAGGACATCCGGGCCATGGTCGTGTTTGCCCAGCAAAGCCTGGCCAGCGACCCGCCCTTCGCGCGGCTGGACGTGCTGAGCTGCCGCAACCTGCTGATCTACCTGGAGCCCGAGCTGCAGCAAAAGCTGATGCCGCTGTTCCACCACAGCCTGAACCCGGGCGGCATCCTGGTGCTGGGAAGCGCGGAAACCATAGGCCAGTCCAGCGACCTCTTCATGCCGCTGGGCGCAAAAACCCGTATCTACCGCCGGCTCGACGCCGCGGCCCGCGTCGGAAGTTTCCCGGCCTACCCTGAGGGGGTGCTGTCAGCGCCCCTGCACATGCCTTCAGCGCGTAAACCCCTGCCGGGCGCCGGCAGCCTGCAGATGCTGGCCGACCAGGTGCTGGCGCGCAAGTTCGCGCCCGCCGCCGTGCTGGTCACGGCGCAGGCCGACATCGTTTATTTCAGCGGCAAGACCGGCAAGTACCTCGAGCCGGCCGCCGGCAAGGCCAACCTGAACCTGTTCGCGATGGCGCGCCCCGGCCTGAGCCAGCCCCTGGGCGAGGTGTTCCACCGCGCGCTGCGGGAAAAGGCGCCCGCGGTGCTGGAGCCGGTCAGCGTCAGCGTGGACGGCCAGGCGATGGCTTTCGGCGCGACCGTGGAGCCGCTGGAATCGCCCGAGGCCTTGCAGGGGCTGGTGATGGTGGTGTTCACGGATGCGCCGGCGCCGCCGGAGCCGCCGGACAGTGGCGAAGCCGATGCAGGCCGCGACCGGCGGGTTGCGGAATTGCTGCGCGAGCTGGCCCGTTCGCGCGAGGAACACCAGTCCACGCGCGAGGACATGCAGGCCGCGCAGGAGGGCCTGGTGTCGGCCAATGAGGAATTGCAGTCGGCCAATGAGGAACTGACCACCTCGCGCGAGGAGATGCAGTCCATCAACGAGGAGCTGCAGACCGTGAACGCCGAGCTGCAGGCGCGGGTGGATGCGCTGGCGCGCGCCAGCGACGACATGGACAACCTGCTCAACAGCACCGACATCGCGACGCTGTTCCTGGACCGGCACCTGAACGTGCGGCGCTTCACGACGCGCGCCACGGGCCTGTTCAAGCTGATCGCCGGCGACGTCGGCAGGCCCATCACCGACATCGTTTCCGCCATGGACTACCGGGATCTGGCCGGCGATGCGCGCGAGGTGCTGCGCACCCTGATGTTCCAGGAAAAAGAAGTCGCGGCCAATGAAGGCCGCTGGTTCATGGTGCGCATCATGCCCTACCGCACGCAGGACAACCGCATCGACGGGGTCGTGATCACCTTCAGCGACATCAGCCTGGCCAAGCAGCTGGAGGCATCCCTGCGCAAGGTGCAGGCGGGCAAGGCAAAGCCGCGCGCCGGCGGCGCAAAAAAGAACGAGCAGGCTTAAGCGGAAAAATCTTAAGCGGAAGGGGCGGCCGCCCGGCGCGCCGCACGGGCCGGCGCCGGCGCGGCCTGGACAGGAAGGTCCTGCCGCACGTTGCTGGCGGTGATCACGCCGCCGCCCAGGCAGACATCACCCTGGTACAGCACGGCCGACTGCCCCGGCGTCACCGCCCATTGCGCGTCGGCAAACGCGAGTTCGCAGCTGTCGATGGAGGACTGGCGCAGCTCGCAGGTGGCGTCGGCCTGCCGGTAGCGCGCCTTGGCGGCCATGGCGCCGGGCGCAGGCGCGCTGCCGGCCACCCAGCTGCAGTCCTGCGCCGTCAGCACCGTTGATTGCAGCCAGGGATGCTCATGGCCCTGCACCACCCACAGCGTGTTGGTATCGATGTCCTTGCGCGCCACGAACCAGGGCTCGTGTTCGCCCACGCCGCGCAGCCCGCGCGCCTGCGCGGCCTTGAGGTCGGCGCCTTTGGCTTTCACGCCGCCTATGCCCAGGCCCTGGCGCTGGCCCAGCGTGTAGAAAGACAGGCCCACATGTTCACCGAGCACGCGGCCCTTGTCGTTCTTGATGGGGCCGGGCGCCTTGGCGATGTAGCGGTTCAGGAAATCACGGAAAGGACGCTCGCCGATGAAGCAGATGCCGGTCGAGTCTTTTTTCTTCGCGTTGGGCAGGCCGATCTCGTCGGCGATGCGGCGCACTTCGGTCTTGCGCAGCTCACCCACCGGGAACAGCGTCTTCGACAGCTGCGCCTGGTTCAGGCGGTGCAGGAAGTAGCTCTGGTCTTTCGCCGGGTCCAGGCCCTTGAGCAGCTCATGCAGGCCGGTGGCTTCGTTATGGCGCACCCTGGCGTAGTGCCCGGTCGCGATTTTCTCGGCGCCCAGGCGCATGGCGTGGTCCAGGAAGGCCTTGAACTTGATCTCGGCGTTGCACAGGATGTCGGGGTTCGGCGTGCGGCCGGCCTGGTATTCGCGCAGGAATTCGGCGAACACGCGGTCCTTGTAATCGGACGCGAAATTGACGTGCTCGATCTCGATGCCGATCACGTCGGCGACGGCGGCGGCGTCGACAAAATCGATGTTGGACGAGCAGTATTCGCTGTCGTCGTCGTCTTCCCAGTTCTTCATGAAGATGCCGATGACCTCGTGGCCCTGCTGTTTGAGCAGGTGCGCGGTCACCGCGGAGTCCACGCCTCCGCTCAAACCCACGACGATTCTTTGGCGCGTTCCCGGCTTTTGCATGCCGGTATTTTAGGTTTGATGGCTTGACCCTGGCGCCGCAGGGTCTCCGGCCGCCCCATCCCGCAAGCTGCTCAGGCGTGGACCGGGTACACGCTGGGGTCGGTGGTGACCAGCGCCAGCGGATAACGTTTGCCCGCCAGGTAGTCCTCCATGCAGGTCAGCAGCAGGGGGCTGCGGTGCATGTCGACGCTGGCGCGGATTTCGTCGGCCGTCAGCCAGACGGTGCGCACGATGCCCTCGTCGAGTGCCTGGCCGGCCACGTGCTCGCCGAGTTCGCCGCAAAACGCAAAGCGCAGGTAGGTGATGTCCATCGGCTCGTCCTGGCCGGGCATGGCCCGCTCGAAGCGCGACAGGTAGACGCCGACGATGGACTTCGGCTTGAAGTGCCAGGCGGTTTCTTCCAGCGTCTCGCGGGCGCAGGCCTCGATCGGGCTTTCGCCCGGATCCAGGTGACCGGCGGGGTTGTTGAGCTTCAGGCCGTCCCGGGTCTGCTCCTCTACCAGCAGGAATTTGGGGACACCGTCGATTATTTTTTCTATGACCGCAGCGACCGTGACGCTGGGCTTCCATCGATTGTTCATGGCGGTGATTATCAGCGGCGCGCGTGACAGTTCCTGTGGGTGTTTTTCCCCGGACGGGGTGGGTGCCGGGCTTGCTCCTTCCCCCGCTGGGGAAGGTTGGGATGGGGGCCGCCGGCATTTGAAGTTGCACCAGGGTGTTTGGAGGCCGTCGGCCCCTACCCCAGCCCTCCCTCAGCGGGGGAGGGAGCAAGAGCGCTTGCGCCGAATCCCCGCGCAAAGCTCTCGCGCAGGTGCTCGACAAAATACTGCACCGCTTTGGGCACCTGGGCCGACCAGGGCCGCAACGCGTAGATGCGCTCTCCGAAAAAACCCTGAACCTGCCAGTCGGGCAGCACATGCACCAGGGAGGGGGACTGGCCGGCGCTCGCGGGCACGCTGAAGTCCGGCAGCAGGCCTATGCCCAGGCCGGCCACCAGCGCCTCGCGCAGCACTTCGCTGTTGTTGGCCTTGAGCGTGCCGGTGACGTTCACGCCGACCTGCTCACGCGATTTACGCTTGCCGCTGCGCACAAAGGTCCAGCTCGCGGCATTGTGGTTGCCCAGGTAGAGCAGGCAGTCGTGCGCGGCCAGTTCCGACGGCTGCGTGGGCACGCCGCGCCGCGCCAGGTAGTCGGGGCTGGCCAGCAGGATGGAGCGCGTCTCGCAGAGCACCCAGGCCACGTGGGTGTCGGGCGGCGCGTTGGTGTGGCGTATCGCCAGGTCGAAGCCCTCGTTGGCCAGGTTGACGAAGCGGTCGGTCAGCTCCAGCTCGATGTGGATTTCGGGAAAGCGCTTGAGGAAGGCGGCCACGCAGGGCGCCAGGTGCTGGCGCCCCAGCGCCACAGGCGCCGTCACGCGGATCAACCCGCGCGGCGTGCCGACCAGGTCCTTCACCGCTGAATAGCTTTCGCTGATGCGGTTGAAGGCCGGCTGCATGCCGTTGACGAGTTGCTGGCCGGCTTCCGTCAGCCCCACTGAGCGTGTAGTGCGCCGCACCAGCATCACACCGGCAGCGCGTTCCAGCTCGCTGATGCGCATGCTGGCCGAGGCCTTGGACACGCCCAGGCGGCGCGCCGTCTCGGTAAAACTGCGGGTGGCGGCCAGCACGGTCAGCAGGTGCAGGTCGGCCACGAGGGGGGAAAGCTGGTCGGAAGACATGGCATGGAGCGCATCAGACGCCCAATTGTTCAGGAATATGAACAATGTAATCACAAATAAGGGTGTTATCAATTCGGCTTCGCGCGCCTAGACTGCCATCAGCCGCCCCGCTTTGGGGCCTTTATTTCGTTTCCAGCCGCCTGGCCACCACTTTCAGAGGAATCCCCCATGTCTTTATCGCCCGCCGCCACCGCACCCCAGGCCACCATCGGCCATTACCTCCAGGGCCGCGTCGCCGCGCCCACCTCGGGCCGCAGCCAGCCGGTCTTCAATCCCGCGACCGGCGCCGTGACGGGCCACGTCGCGCTGGCCAGCACGGCCGAGGTCGACGCCGCCGTGGCGTCCGCGCAGGCGGCCTTCCCGGCCTGGGCCGACACGCCGCCGATCCGCCGCGCGCGCGTGATGTTCAAGTTCCTTGAACTGCTCAACCAGAACAAGGACAAGCTGGCCCACATGATCACCGCCGAACACGGCAAGGTCTTCACCGACGCCCAGGGCGAGGTCTCGCGTGGCATCGACATCGTGGAATTCGCCTGCGGCATCCCGCAACTGCTCAAGGGCGACTTCACCGACCAGGTCTCCACCGGTATCGACAACTGGACGCTGCGCCAGCCCCTGGGCGTTGTGGCCGGCATCACGCCCTTCAACTTCCCGGTGATGGTGCCGATGTGGATGTTCCCGGTGGCGATTGCCGCGGGCAACAGCTTTATCCTGAAACCCAGCCCCATCGACCCCAGCCCCAGCCTGTTCATGGCCGACCTGCTCAAGCAGGCCGGTTTGCCCGACGGCGTCTTCAACGTGGTGCAGGGCGACAAGGAAGCGGTCGATGCGCTGCTGGTGCACCCGGACGTGAAGGCCGTGTCCTTCGTCGGCTCCACGCCGATCGCCAACTACATCTATGAAACCGGCGCGCACCACGGCAAGCGCGTGCAGGCCCTGGGCGGCGCGAAGAACCACATGGTGGTGATGCCCGATGCCGACCTCGAGCAGGCGGTGGACGCATTGATAGGCGCGGGCTACGGCTCGGCCGGCGAACGCTGCATGGCGATCTCGGTGGCGGTGCTGGTCGGCAACGTGGCGGACAAGCTGGTGCCCATGCTGGAAGCGCGTGCCAAAACCCTGGTGATCAAGAACGGCGTGGAGCTCGACGCCGAGATGGGCCCCATCGTGACTTCGGCCGCGCACGAGCGCATCACCGGCTACATCGACATCGGCGTGAAAGAAGGCGCCAAGTTGCTGGTCGACGGCCGCGGCTTCAAGGGCGCACAGGCCGGCGACGGCTGCGACAAGGGCTTCTGGATGGGCGGCACGCTGTTCGACCACGTCACACCCGACATGCGCATCTACAAGGAAGAAATCTTCGGCCCGGTGCTGGGCTGCGTGCGCGTGAAGGATTTCGCCGAAGCGGTGAACCTGATCAACGCCCATGAGTTCGGCAACGGCGTGAGCTGCTACACCCGCGACGGCCACGTGGCGCGCGAATTCAGCCGCCGCATCCAGGTCGGCATGGTCGGCATCAACGTGCCGATTCCGGTGCCCATGGCCTGGCACGGCTTTGGTGGCTGGAAAAAGAGCCTGTTCGGCGACATGCACGCCTATGGCGAAGAAGGCGTGCGTTTCTACACCAAGCAAAAATCCATCATGCAGCGCTGGCCCGAAAGCATCGGCAAGGGCGCCGAGTTTGTGATGCCGACGGCCAAATAACACAGGGCGCGGGAGGCTGCGACGGCCCCGTCAACCGCATGGCGGCTGGCGGGGCCATTTTTATAAGCCGTTTCGAAACGGGCAAAAACTATAGACTGCCCTGACAAAAATTTGCAAAAATCTCATGTAAGCTTCATGACAGGTACAAATACAAACGCCGAGACAGACACGCAGCAGACAGTTCCCGCACAAGCCCGTCCACGGGCTGATGTCCACAAGCCATACCAACGTACTGAGGAGAGACCCATGCTGATTGGGGTACCCGCCGAAATCACGGCCGGAGAAACACGCGTCGCCATCACGCCCGAAACGGCCAAGAAACTCAAGGCCCAGGGGCACACCATCCGTGTGCAGTCGGGCGCCGGCGTTGCGGCCAGCGTTCCCGACGAGGCCTACACGGCCGTCGGCGCCGAGATCACCGATGCCGCGGGCGCCTACGGCGCCGACATCGTGCTCAAGGTGCGTTGCCCGCTGGACAGCGAAATGGGGCTGGCCAAAGCCGGCGGCGTGCTGGTCGGCATGCTCAACCCGTTTGATGCCCCCGGCCTGCAGCGCCTGGCCGCGGCGAAGCTGACCTCCTTCGCGCTTGAAGCCGCGCCGCGCACCAGCCGCGCGCAAAGCATGGACGTTCTGTCCTCGCAGGCCAATATCGCCGGCTACAAGGCCGTGATCATGGCGGCCGACCGCTACCAGCGCTTCTTCCCCATGCTGATGACGGCGGCCGGCACGGTCAAGGCCGCGCGCGTGGTGATCCTGGGCGTCGGCGTCGCCGGCCTGCAGGCCATCGCCACGGCCAAGCGCCTGGGCGCGGTCATCGAGGCCAGCGACGTGCGTCCCAGCGTGAAGGAACAGGTCGAATCGCTGGGCGCGAAATTCATCGACGTGCCTTATGAAACCGACGAGGAGCGCGAAGCCGCCGTCGGCGTGGGCGGTTATGCCAAGCCCATGCCCCCCAGCTGGCTGGAGCGGCAAAAGGCCGAGGTCGCCAAGCGCGTGGCGCAGGCCGACGTGGTCATCACCACCGCGCTGATCCCCGGCCGCGCCGCGCCCGTGCTGGTCACCGAAGACATGGTCAAGGCCATGAAGCCCGGCAGCGTGATCGTCGACCTGGCCGCGCCGCAAGGCGGCAATTGCCCGCTCACCGAGCCCGGCAAGACGGTGGTCAAGCACGGCGTGACGCTGATCGGCGAGACGAACGTGCCGTCGCTCGTCGCGGCCGACGCCAGCGCGCTGTATGCGCGCAACCTGCTGGACTTCCTCAAGCTCATCATCACCAAAGAGGGTGAGCTCAAGGTCGACCTGGAAGACGACATCGTTGCCGCCTGCCTGATGACGCAGGGCGGCGAGGTCAAACGGAAGTAACCGCTTCGGTTCAACCGGGCCCATCGTAATAAGTAAGGCCGGCCCCGCGCCGGCGCAGCTCTCACGGAGAAGACCATGGATGCAGTGTCACCCACCATCATCAACCTGATTATTTTTGTACTGGCCATCTACGTGGGTTACCACGTGGTGTGGACCGTCACGCCGGCCCTGCACACGCCGCTGATGGCGGTGACCAACGCGATTTCGGCCATCGTGATCGTGGGCGCCATGCTGGCGGCCGCGCTGACGGAAACGCCGCTCGGCAAGACCATGGGCTGGCTGGCCGTGGCGCTGGCGGCGGTGAACGTCTTCGGCGGCTTCCTGGTCACACGCCGCATGCTGGAGATGTTCCGCAAGAAGGACAAAAAAGTTGCCGCGCCTGCTGAAGGAGCCGCCAAATGAGCATGAACATCGTCACGCTGCTGTACCTGGTGGCTTCCGTTTTCTTCATCCAGGCGCTCAAGGGCCTGTCTCACCCGACCACGTCGATACGCGGCAACCTCTTCGGCATGGCCGGCATGACGATTGCCGTGCTGACCACCGGCGCGCTGATCGTCGAGACCTCGGGCGGCAAGGCCATCGGCATGGCCTACGTATTGAGCGCATTGCTGGTCGGCGGCGCGGCCGGCACGCTGATGGCCAAGCGCGTCGAGATGACCAAGATGCCCGAACTGGTCGCCTTCATGCACAGCATGATCGGCCTGGCCGCGGTGTTCATCGCGGTGGCCGCCGTCGCCGAGCCTTACGCTTTCGGCATCGCCGCCAAGGGCTTGCCGATTCCCACCGGCAACCGGCTTGAGCTGTTCCTGGGCGCGGCGATTGGCGCCGTGACCTTCAGCGGCTCGGTCATCGCCTTCGGCAAGCTCAGCGGCAAGTACAAGTTCCGCCTGTTCCAGGGCGCGCCGGTGACCTTCCCCGGCCAGCACATGCTGAACCTGGTGCTGGGCCTGGCAACAGTCGGCCTGGGCGTGGGCTTCATGCTGACCGGCAACTGGACGGCCTTCTTCGCGATGCTGGCGCTGGCCTTCGTGATGGGCGTGCTGATCATCATCCCGATCGGCGGCGCCGACATGCCGGTGGTGGTGTCCATGCTCAACAGCTACTCGGGCTGGGCTGCTGCCGGCATCGGCTTTTCGCTGAACAACGCCATGCTGATCATCGCCGGTTCGCTGGTCGGCTCGTCGGGCGCCATCCTCTCGTACATCATGTGCAAGGCGATGAACCGCTCCTTCTTCAACGTGATCCTGGGCGGCTTCGGCGGTGAGGCCGGCACGGCCGCCGCGGGCGCCAAAGAGCAGCGTCCCGTCAAGTCGGGTTCCGCCGACGACGCTGCCTTCATCCTGGGCAACGCCGAAACCGTGATCATCGTGCCGGGCTACGGCCTGGCGGTGGCGCGCGCGCAGCACTCGGTGAAAGAGCTCGCGCAAAAGCTCATCGACAAGGGCATCAACGTCAAGTACGCCATCCATCCGGTGGCCGGCCGCATGCCGGGCCACATGAACGTGCTGCTGGCCGAGGCCGAAGTGCCTTACGACCAGGTGCATGAAATGGAAGACATCAACGCCGAGTTCGGCCAGGCCGACGTCGCCATCATCCTGGGCGCCAACGACGTGGTGAACCCCGCGGCCCATGTCAAGGGCAGCGCGATCTACGGCATGCCCATCCTGGAGGCCTACAAGGCCAAGACCGTCATCGTCAACAAGCGCTCCATGGCGGCCGGCTACGCGGGCCTGGACAACGAGCTCTTCTACATGGACAAAACCATGATGGTGTTCGGTGACGCCAAAAAGGTCATCGAAGACATGGGCAAGGCCATCGAATAAGCGGTAAACCGCTTCCCGCGCGGCCTGTACCGCGGCTGCGCGCCGCGGGTCCCTCCGGTTTAGAGGGGCTTCCCTTCTGATTTCCCGGCTTTCCTAGGGAAAACGCAATAGCCACGAAGAGGGCGTGCCGTGAGAATCCATGGCTGTAAGCAAAACGTAATGGAGAAGACAAACATGAATGCAGCGACCATTGACCGCCCTTGGCTCAAGGCTTACCCGCCGGGCGTTCCCGCCGACATCGACGCGTCGCAGTACCCGTCGCTGGTGGCCTTGATGGAGGAAAGCTTCAAGAAGCACGGCAGCCGCGTCGCTTACAGCTTCATGGGCAAGGACATCACCTTCGGCCAGACCGACAGCCTCTCGCTGGCCTTCGGCGCCTACCTGCAGAGCCTGGGCCTGGCGAAGGGCGACCGCATCGCCATCATGATGCCCAACGTGCCGCAATACCCGGTGGCCGTGGCCGCCATCCTGCGCGCCGGCTACGTGGTGGTCAACGTCAACCCGCTGTACACGCCGCGCGAACTCGAGCACCAGCTCAAGGATTCGGGCTCCAAGGCCATCGTCATCATCGAGAACTTCGCCAACACGCTGGAGCAGTGCATCGCCGCCACGCCGGTCAAGCACGTGGTGCTGTGCGCCATGGGCGACCAGCTGGGCATGCTCAAGGGCGCGCTGGTCAACTATGTGGTGCGCAACGTCAAGAAGATGGTGCCGGCCTTCAACCTGCCCGGCGCGGTGCGCTTCAACGACGCGGTGGCCCAGGGCACGCGCGCAACACTCAAGCGCCCCGACATCAAGCCCGACGACGTGGCCGTGCTGCAGTACACCGGCGGCACCACCGGCGTCTCCAAGGGCGCGGTGCTGTTGCACCGCAACGTGATCGCCAACGTGCTGCAGTCCGAAGCCTGGAACGGCCCGGCCATGGCCAGCATGCCGGCGAGCCAGCAACCCGTCTACGTCTGCGCGCTGCCGCTGTATCACATCTTCGCGTTCACCGTGAACATGATGCTGGGCATGCGCACCGGCGGCAAGAACATCCTGATCCCCAACCCGCGCGACCTGCCCGCCGTGCTCAAGGAACTCTCCAAACACAAGGTCAACAGCTTCCCGGCGGTCAACACGCTGTTCAACGGCCTGGCCAACCACCCGGACTTCAACACCGTGGACTGGTCGCACCTGAAGGTGTCGCTCGGCGGCGGCATGGCTGTGCAGAGCGCGGTGGCCAAGCTGTGGCTCGAAAAAACCGGCTGCCCGGTCTGCGAAGGCTACGGCCTGTCCGAGACCTCGCCTTCGGCCAGCTGCAACCCGACCAACAGCAAGGCCTTCACCGGCACCATCGGCGTGCCGATTCCCGGCACGTACTTCAAGCTGCTTGACGACGACGGCAATGAAGTGCCGCAGGGCCAGCCCGGCGAGATTGCCATCAAGGGCCCGCAGGTCATGGCCGGCTACTGGCAGCGCCCCGACGAAACCGCCAAGGTCATGACGCCCGACGGCTACTTCAAGTCCGGCGACATCGGCGTGCTCGATGAAAACGGCTTCTTCAAGATCGTCGACCGCAAGAAGGACATGATCCTGGTGAGCGGCTTCAACGTCTACCCGAACGAGATCGAAGACGTGGTGGCCAAGCTCGACGGCGTGATGGAATGCGCCTGCGTGGGCGTGGCCGACGACAAGTCCGGCGAAGCCGTGAAGCTGGTGATCGTCAAGAAAAACCCCGACCTCACCGAAGCCCAGGTGCGCGAGTACTGCAAGGCCAACCTGACCGGCTACAAGCAGCCCAAGGTGGTGGAGTTCCGCACCGACCTGCCCAAGACACCGGTCGGCAAGATTCTGCGCCGCGAGTTGCGGGACAAAAAGTAATTCGACGGCAAACAAGTTTTTAGAGCCTGCAAAGGTTTTCTACGGGGCGGCGTGAGTCGCCCTTTTTTGCGTCTGTGCTTTGTGGGCACAATCCCTTCATGCCGACCTCTCCGACTCCTTCCGCCTCCCCGACCCCCATCGCCATCCTCAGCGCCCTGTTGCACGAGCAGCAGGGCCTGATGGAGTTGCTGCACCGCCCGCACAAGGTGACGCACGCCGGCCGTGATTTCTGGCTGGGCGAGTTGCACGGCCGGCCCGTGGTGCTGGCGCTGTCGAAGATCGGCAAGGTGGCCGCCGCCACCACGGCGACCGCGTTGATCGAACGCTTCGGCGTGCGCCGCATCGTGTTCACCGGCGTGGCTGGCGGCCTGGGCCAGGATGTGAATGTCGGCGACGTTGTGGTGGCCAGCGATTTTGTGCAGCACGACCTGGATGCCTCGCCGCTGTTTCCGCGTTATGAAGTGCCGCTGTACGGCCGCAGCCGCTTTGAGGGCGACGCGGCGCTCACGGCCTTGCTGTTCAATGCGGCGTCGGCGGTGCTAGCTGACGGCGGCGCGAGCGCGGCGTTCCCGGGCGCACGCGTTCACAGGGGCTTGATCGCCAGCGGCGACCGTTTTGTTTCAGGCGCCGGCGAATCGCGCGGCCTGCATGCCGCGTTGACGGGCGCGGGCCACGAGGTGCTGGCGGTGGAGATGGAGGGCGCGGCCGTGGCACAGGTCTGCCACGACTATGGCGTGCCCTTTGCCGCGGTGCGCACCATCTCCGACCGCGCGGACGACAGCGCGCATGTGGACTTCCCGCGCTTTGTCGAAGAAGTGGCCAGCCGCTATGCGCACGCGATCGCGGAGCGCTTGCTGGTGTCGCTGGAGCCGTGACCGTCGCGGGGAAACTTCACCCCGCGCCGTGGCACTTCTTGTATTTCTTCCCGCTGCCGCAGTAGCAAAGGTCGTTGCGTCCCGGCGTGGCTTCTACGCGCACGGTTTCGACTTTCGGGCCCATGGTCATCCACAGCTCACGCAGGTCGTAGACCGCCCAGATGGCCTCGCCGAAGGCATTGAGCCGGGCAATGCTGGTGCTGGGCGCGCCGTCTTCGCTCAGGGGTGAGACCGCGGGCGCGGCCGTGTCGTCCTCGGTCATGGCCACCACGGCCTGCAGGGCACCGTCCAGCCATTTGGCGGCGTCCTTGTCGCGCGGGGCCATCCACTCGTCGGGCCAGCTTTCGACCGCGAACATGAAACCCAGCGCCCAGACCTGGGCAAAGGCCGGCAGCTCTTCGCCCTTGAAGGCGGCGCGCTCCTCGGGCGACATCTCGGCCACGGCACCGCGTATGTCCATGACCTCGGGGTGGTAGCAGTTGTCGTCTTCCAGCGAATCGACCTCTGAGTCCAGCGCGGTTTCGACTTCCTTCCAGCGCCGGTTCCACAGCGTGAGGAAGCGCTCACCTTGCGCCGCGTCGGCGAAGGAGCCGCCTTCCGGGTCCGGCACCTCGCCTTCGGCCGGCACGGCCAGCAGCACCGGCAGGTATTCGGCGGCGGCGATGGGGCGGCGCGAACAGATCACGGCGGCCATGAAGCCTTCGCAGAACTCCCACTGCGGCGTTTCGTCGTAGCGGGTGCGCAGCTCGTCGAGGATGGCGTCGAGCTCGTCAAAGTCTTCGGCTTCGAGGAACGCGGTCTCTGCGGAGGGTGTTGAAGAAGGGGGGGATTTGGGGGTAAGCGTCATGAAAACAGTCCTGAGCGACACGCGAGGCTCTTATGATGCAAAGTGTATCTGCCGCATCGCGGTTATTCTGCCCCCTCCCCCACGGAAGCGCCACCATGTTCCTCCAGCGTCTGGATGCCCGATTCCCTGTCCGTTACACCTTCATGGGCCTGTGCGCGCTGGGCGCGGTGCTGGCGCTCTTCAGCCTGGTTGCATTCGGCGTGGGCTGGCTGGCCCTGCTGGGCTGCCTCGCGCTGGTCGGCGTCGGTGTTTACGACCTGCGGCAAACGCGGCACGCGGTGCTCCGCAACTATCCGGTCATCGGCCACATGCGCTTCCTGTTCGAGTTCATCCGGCCCGAAATGCGCCAGTACTTTATCGAAAGCGACAGCGAGGCCACGCCTTTCTCGCGCGCGCAACGCTCGCTGGTCTACCAGCGCTCCAAGGGCGAGCCCGACAACCGGCCCTTCGGCACGCAGCTCGACGTGGGCGCGCAAGGTTATGAATGGGTCAACCATTCGATGTCGCCGACCAAGCTGCCTTCGCACGACTTCCGCGTCTGGATAGGCGGCACACCCGACAGCCCTTCGCCCTCGGTCGAGCCCTGCACCCAGCCCTACCATGCCAGCGTGTTCAACATCTCGGCGCTGAGCTTTGGTTCGCTCTCGGCCAACGCCATCATGGCGCTCAACAAGGGCGCCAAGCTGGGCGGCTTCGCGCACGACACCGGCGAGGGTTCGATCTCACAGCACCACCGGCTGCACGGCGGCGACCTGATCTGGGAAATCGGCTCGGGCTATTTCGGCTGCCGCAATGAAGACGGCAGCTTCAGCGAAGAACGCTTCAGCGCCAACGCGCGCGACCCGCAGGTCAAGCTGATCGAGCTCAAGATGAGCCAGGGCGCCAAGCCCGGCCACGGCGGCATACTGCCAGGCCCCAAGGTCACCGATGAAATCTCGGCGGCGCGCGGCGTGCCGCAGGGCAAGGACTGCATTTCGCCCTCCAGCCACAGCGCGTTCTCCACGCCGGTGGAGATGATGCATTTCATCGCCAAACTGCGAAAACTCTCGGGCGGCAAACCGACCGGCTTCAAGTTCTGCATAGGCCACCCCTGGGAGTGGTTCGCCATCGTCAAGGCCATGCTGGAGACCGGCATCACGCCCGACTTCATCGTGGTGGACGGCGCCGAGGGCGGCACCGGCGCCGCGCCCGTCGAGTTCACCGACCACGTGGGCGCGCCGCTGCAGGAGGGCCTGCTGCTGGTGCACAACACGCTGGTGGGTGTGAACCTGCGCAGCCGCGTGTCGATAGGCGCGGCCGGCAAGGTGGTCAGCGCCTTCGACATGGTGCGCTTGATGGCGCTGGGCGCCGACTGGTGCAACGCCGGGCGCGGCTTCATGATGGCGCTGGGCTGCATCCAGGCGCAAAGCTGCCACACCGGCAAATGCCCGACCGGCGTCACCACGCAGGACCCGGTGCGCCAGCAGGCGCTGGTGGTGCCCGACAAGGCCGAGCGCGTGCGCAACTTCCACCGCAGCACGCTGCACGCGCTGCAGGAACTGGTGCAGGCCGCGGGCCTGTGCCACCCGCGTGAAGTCAACGCCCACCACATCGTGCGGCGCCTGACCGACACCGAGGTGCGGCTGCTCAGCAACCTCATCATGCGGGTGGAGCCCGGCGCGCTGCTCGGTTCGCTGGAAAAACAGAACACGGTCTTCAGCTACTACTGGCCGCTGGCCAGCGCGCACAGCTTTCGCGCCAACGGCGTGGGCCCGGGCGGGCAGATGCCGGCGCAGGCCAAAGGCATCCATGTGGGCGGTGACGCTTCGGCGGGGGCGCCGGGGCAGGTCGCGGTGCCGCCGATCGCGGTATCGCTGGACGCCGCCGCCACGCGCGCGGCGGGGTGAGCTACATCACCGGCTGGGCGCGCACGCCCTGAGCCAGCAGCCGCTTCTGCATGGACAGCACATCCCTGTCCTTGCTCAGCAGCAAGGCCTTCGCGGCCACAGCCGTGTCGATGAATTTCTGGTCGTCGGCATCGCTGCAGGTCACGGCGGCCTTGGCGGCCGCGTCCACCAAACGCGCATGCCTGTCAAAGGCGGCCAACACGTCACCGGCGTCCAGTTCGTAAAACGCCAGGCGCGGAATGATTTGCGGATAGGCCAGCACGCGCGCGAGTTCATCGCGCATGGCCTGCGTGGCCAGCCAGTCGAGCTCGCCGGCTTCCAGCGCTTTTTTGAGCGGCTGCGCAGCCGCGTCGTTGAAGACAAAAACGTCGAGGACGATGTTGGTGTCCAGCACCACGGGCTGGCGCGCTGGGGCCGTCACGCCGCGGGCTCGCCCGGTGCGGCGGCACCCGGCTTGCCGCGCGCGGAGCCCGCCACCATGTCGAAGCGGAACAGCCGGCATTCGATCGGGCCGTTCCACATCGGCACGCGGCGTGATTCCTTCAGGCGCATCTTGCCGGGCAGCTTGAGGTCGGGCGTCAGTACGTGGGCCGTCCAGCCCGCGTAATTTTTCTTCCAGTGCGCGGCCAGCTGCGGGAAGAAGTCGGCCGCTTCCTCGCCCCAGGCGTTTTGCGCCTGCTCGCGGCCCGGATTGGCCGAGCGGTCGCGCGGGGTTTCAAAGGCCGGCTCTTCGCGGGTGTCGCCGCTGTCCTGGTTCAGCGGCTGGCCGAACTCGTCGATAGGCTGGTTGCGGTGGTCGTGCTGCACGCGCGGGTCTTGCTGGCGGCGCTGGTCGCGGCCCTGCACGCCGGTGAGGCCGGCCACACCGGCCACGTCGATGCGTTCGCCGTAGGGCGGGTTCACCAGCATCACGCCCGAGGGCGCGGGCGGCATGCGCTGCAGCGCGTCGCCGCCGCGGAATTCCACCGCATTGGCCACGCCGGCGCGCTCGGCATTGCGCTCGGCGAAGTCGACCATGCGGAAGGACACGTCGCTGCCGAACACCGGCGCCGTGGGCTCGGTGATGGCGGCCTCGGCCTGGTCCAGCAGGCCGTCCCACACATGGCCCTGGAAGGGCAGGTATTTCTGGAAGGCGAAGCGGCGGTTGATGCCGGGCGCGATGTTGCAGGCGATCTGCGCCGCCTCTATGGCGATGGTGCCCGAACCGCAGCAAGGGTCGTACAGCGGCACGCCATCTTTGCAGAGCTGGTCCCAGCCGCTGGCGGCGATCATCGCGGCTGCCAGGGTTTCTTTCAGCGGCGCATCGCCCTTGTCTTCGCGCCAGCCGCGCTTGAAGAGCGGCTCGCCCGAGGTGTCGATGTAAATTGTGACGGTGTCTGTCGTCAGGTGCACGTAGACGCGCACGTCGGGCCAGCGCGTGTCGACGCTGGGCCGCACGTCGTCGAACTTGGCGCGAAAGCGGTCGGCGATCGCGTCCTTGATTTTCAGCGCCGCGAAGTTCAGGCTTTGCAGCGGGCTGTGCTGCGCGGTGATCTCGACCTTGAAGGTCTGCTTGGGCGTGAACCAGATTTCCCAGGCCACGTTGGCGGCGGCGTTGTAGAGGTCTTGCTCGCTGCGGTACTGGTTGTGCTGCAGCTCGATCAGCACGCGCTGCGCCAGGCGGCTGTGCAGGTTGAGCTGCAGTGCGTCGCGCCAGGAGGCCTGCAGCTGCACGCCGGCGCGCCAGGCCTTGCCGTCGATACCGGTGACACGCTTGACTTCGGTGGCCAGCAAGGTTTCAACGCCTGCGGCGCACGGTAAAAACAATTGAAGTTGGTTCATGACTGACTTTGAGGGACGGGGCAGCGCGGCCTGATCGGACGACTAGAGGGACTTGCGCAAATTGGCAGGCGCGATGCGCAAGGCCTCGCGGTATTTGGCCACGGTGCGCCGCGCGCACTCAATGCCCTGCTCCTTGAGCATTTCGGAAATCTGGTTGTCGCTGAGCGGTTTTTTCAGGCTCTCGGACGAGACAAACTGCTTGATCAGCGCGCGCACCGCCGTGCTGGAGGCGTTGCCACCGGTTTCAGTGCCGAGGGCGGAGCCGAAGAAGTATTTCAGTTCGAAGGTGCCGAAAGGCGTGCCCATGTACTTGGCGGTGGTCACGCGTGAAATCGTGGATTCATGCAGGCCCAGCTCGTCTGCGATTTCGCGCAGCACCAGCGGGCGCATGGCGAGCTCGCCATGGGTAAAGAAGTTTTTTTGCCGCTCCACGATGGCGCTGCTCACGCGCAGGATGGTGTCGAAGCGCTGCTGGATGTTCTTGATGAACCAGCGCGCTTCCTGCAGGCGCTGCTGCAGCGCCTGGCCGCCCTGGCCCTTGTGCTGCTTGAGGGCGTTGGCATAAATGTCGTGCACGCGCAGGCGCGGCATCACGTCGCTGTTGAGCGAGACCTTGAAGCCCCGGCCCGACTTGATGACGATGACGTCGGGCACGATCAGGTTGCGCTCCACGTTCACGAAGCGGCGCCCGGGCTTGGGATCCAGCCGGCCTATCACGGCGATCGCGCCCTTGATGGCGGCCTCGGTGAACCCGCACAGGTGCGACAGGCGCTTCACGTCGCGCTTGGCCAGCAGCTCCATGGGCTGTTTGCACATGGCGATGGCGGCGCGGGTTTCCTCGCAGTCCTTGCAGTCCAGCAATTGCAGGCCCAGGCATTCGGCCAGGTTGCGCGCGCCCACGCCGGCCGGCTCCATGTGGTGCAGCAGCTTGAGCGCCATGGCAAAACGCTGTTCGAGCTCCTCGGCCTCTTCCAGGTCGCCGCCGGCCAGCCCTTCCGCGAGCGAGGCCAGGCTGTCTTCGAGGTAGCCGTCGTCGTTGAGCGACTCGATCAGGAAGTGCAGGGCCGCGCGGTCTTCTTCCGACAGGCGCAGGCCCAGCGACTGGCGGTGCAAATGGTCCTGCAGCGATTCGTGGGCGCCCGTCAGGTCGGAAGCCTCGGTGTCGCCCTCGTCGTTGTTGTTCTTGCGCGCCGGCGCATCGCTGCCCCATTCGCTGTCGTCGGGCGTGGTCTCGACCGTGCCGTCGCCTTCCCAGCTTTCCTCCAGCTTGGGTTCCGCGCTGACCTCGGTGTCGCCGGTGGCTGAAGACCCGGTATCCTCCGCGCCGCTGCTGCTGCCCGAGTCCGTCGACGATTCAAACTCGCGGCTGTCCTGGCTGACCGGCGTGTTGACGTGCTCGAGGCCGAACTCCTCGCGCACCGCGGTTTCTTCCGACACTTCGAGAAACGGGTTCTCGTCGAGCATCTGCTCGACCTCCTGGCTCAGCTCAAGCGTCGACAGCTGCAGCAGGCGTATCGACTGCTGCAGCTGGGGCGTCAGCGCGAGATGCTGCGAGACGCGTAATGACAGGCCTTGCTTCAAAACGGCCACCCCCCCGTTGGATGCTCACTTCGTGTAGCACCCTCCCCCCTACAGGGGGCGGCGCCAGTGGCCTGGCAAAGCCAGTTCCACGGCCCCAGCTGGAATGAAACCGACAGACGTACGAGGGTAGCGGCGACGCCCTTGAAAGGCCGCGAGTTGTGTGCAGTGAGTAACCGGGGGGAAGCCATCACCATCACATCTTGAAATGCTCGCCCAAGTAGACGCGGCGCACATCGGCGTTGTTGACGATCTCGGAGGGCGTGCCCTGGGCCAGCACATGGCCGTCGCTGATGATGTAGGCGTGGTCGCAAATGCCCAGCGTCTCGCGCACGTTGTGGTCGGTGATCAGCACGCCGATGCCGCGCGATTTCAGGAAACCGATGATGCGCTGGATCTCGATCACGGCGATCGGGTCGATGCCGGCAAAGGGCTCGTCCAGCAGGATGAAGCGCGGTTGTGTCGCCAGGGCGCGCGCGATCTCCACGCGCCGGCGCTCGCCGCCCGACAGCGCTGGCGCCGGCGAGTTGCGCAGGTGGTCCACGCGCAAGTCTTGCAAGAGGCCGTCCAGCCGCGACTCGATGTCGGCGCGGCCCAGGGGCTTGCCTTTTGCGTCCAGTTGCAGTTCGAGCACGGCACGCACGTTTTCTTCCACCGTGAGCTTGCGGAAAATCGAGGCTTCCTGCGGCAGGTAGCTCAGGCCCAGTCGGGCACGCAGGTGGATGGGCATGTGTTCCACCGACTCGCCGTCGATGGAAATCTCGCCGGCATCGGCGCGCACCAGGCCCACGATCATGTAGAACGACGTCGTCTTGCCGGCGCCGTTGGGGCCCAGCAGGCCCACAACCTCGCCTTTTTGCACGGCCAGCGAGACGTCCTGCACGACCTTGCGGCTGCCGTAGGATTTTTGCAGCCCTTGCGCAACGAGGCGGCTGGGGGTTGCGGCCTTGGCCGCCGAAGTGTCAGTCACCACATCCATCTGTGCAGGTTCTTTCTAGTTCTTTTCATTGCCCAGCGTGGTGCTGGGGCGCAGTGTGGCGGGCGGGGCCGCGGGCGCGGGCGTGGCGCCCGGCGCCGACGCGGCGGCGCGCGGCGACAGCATGGCGCGTATGCGCCCGCTGGGGTTGGCGGCGGTCTGGTTCTGCGCGCCGCCGTCCACGGTGAAGACGTCGGTGTTGTTGTCGTAGACGATCAGGGAGCCCGTGGTCTCGTCGACCAGCGTGGCGCCGTTGTAGCGGCGCACCACGGCGCGCTTGATGAATTTGACGAGGTCGGCGCGGCTGTCGTATTCAATGCGCTCGGCTTCACCCTCGATGTATTCGTCCACGCCGTCGCGCTTTTTGCGATAGAAGGCCAGTTTGCCGGGCGCGGCGATGGACACCGCCTGCTGGTAGCCCTCGGGGTCCTGGCTGACGTCGACGCGCGCGCCGCGCACGATGGTTGTGCCCTTGGTGATCACCACGTTGCCGGTGAAGACGCTGGTTTGCTTGAGGTCGTCGTAACGCAGGGCGTCGGCCTCGGCGTTCATGGGCTTGTCCCGGTCGGCTTTTTCAGCCCAGGACGGAAACGCCGCCCCCAGCACCAAAGCGGCCGGCAGGATGAGGGAAATAAGGGGGTGTTTCATAAGGCACGAATCTTGCTGCTTGGGGGTTGGGCCATTGTAGCCATGCAAGCTGCGTGAATGGCTTGCACGGGGAATTATTAGGGGCATAAAAAAACCCGCCGGGGAAATGGGCGGGTTTTTGGCGTGGCGTGCGGCCCACACGGCCATGGAGGCGCCGCTTACTTGGCCTTGCGGGACTGGGCGATCAGGTAATCGGTGACCTGCAGCGCGCGTGCCATGTTCTGGGTCTGGTCGGACGAGGTGTAGTAACGCCCGGCGATGCCCAGCGACGGCACGCCGGCCACCCTGTAGGCGTCCTGCAACTGCGTGGCCTTGCGGGCCTTGGTGGTGACCGTGAAGGAGTTGTACATTTCGGCAAATTTGGCTTTGTCCAGGCCCTGCTTCACGGCCCATGCCGCCACCAGCTCGGGCGTGTTGAGTGCCTGCTTTTCCAGGTGGATCGCGGCAAACACCTTTTTGTGGAGTTCGTCGACCTTGCCCATGGCCTCGAGCACGTAGTAAAGGCGTTGCTGGGGCTCGAAATCAGGGCGGAAGGACACGGGCACGCGCCGCACGCTCACGTCCTTGGGCGCCTGCTTGATCCAGGCTTCGAGTTGCGGCTCAAAGGCATTGCAATGCGGGCAGCTGTACCAGAAGAACTCCACCACCTCCACGCGGCCGGCAGGCGCCTCGGTCGGCGCCGGCTTGTCCAGCGTCAGGTAGTCCTCGCCGTCCTTGAAGGGCTTGGGCTGGGCTTGGGTGGGCAGGGCGATACCGCCCAGCGTGGCGGCGGCCGCCGAAGCGGCTGAAAACGAAAACTCACGGCGTTGCATCAGATTTTTCTCCTGGAATGACAGAAATGACCCGGGAAGCCAGCCCCCTCCAGGCTGCGGCTTCACGATGCGGGCACAGGGGTTGGTATGCCTGTGCGGTGAAAAGTTCAGCTTGTCGTTGTGCGGCCGGCCTAGCGTTGCACGCGAACCAGCGCGGTTTCAATGGAATTGTTGTCCAGCCGTTCCTTGGCCTTGTCGGCGTCTTCTTTTTTGTCGAAAGGCCCGAGGCGCACGCGGTACACGGTGCGGCCGGCCTGCTCGCGCTCGCTGACCTTGGCCTGCATGCCCAGCAGCAGGAGCTTGGCGCGCTGCTGCTCGGCGTCCTCGGGCGTGCGGAAGGCGCCGGCCTGGATGAAGTAGCTGAAAGGGTCCACACCAGGGCCGGACGACAGGCCTTCAACCTTGGCCTTGGCCAGCTCGCCCAGCGGGTCGGCCGCGGCTGCGGGGGAAAGGGCGGGCTTGGCGGCGGCGGTTTTGGCGGGCGCCGAGGCGGCGGCCTTGGGCGCGGCGGCGGGGTCGGGCACGGCTGTGCCGGTCACTTCAGTGGCGGCCGGAGGCACCGCGGGCTTGGGCTGGTTCTTGCCCGCCAGCGGCGCGTTCGGGTTCCAGTCCTTGTTCTTCTTGGCTTCCACCGCGTCGCTGTCGGGGTTGCGCGCCTGGCTCTTGTTCATGAAAGGCACGGGCACCTTGGTGATATAGACCGCCACGGCCAGCGCGGCGCCCAGGCCGATCAGCGCGCCAATAACCAGACCCAGCAGGGTTCCGCCTCGTTGTGTGTTCATACCTTGCCCACGTTCATTGCCTTGTCCTGAAAATCCGGGTGTATCCGGCGCTTGTCGCATTGCTTACATCTTGCGCGGGGCGCTCACGCCCAGCACCGCGAGGCCATTGTGCAACACCTGCGCGGTCGCCGCGACCAGCGCCAGGCGCGCGCGCTTGACGGCTTCGTCATCGACCAGGATGCGCTCGGCATCGTAATAGCTGTGGTAGCTCGCCGCCAGTTCGCGCAGGTAAAACGCGACGTCGTGCGGCGCCAGGCCGGCGGCCGCGTTGGCGAGCATTTCGGGGTACCTGGCGAGCAGCAGCATCAGCGCCTGGGCCTGCGGGCTGTCCAGTGCCGACAGGTCGGCCGACTTCAGGCTGGCTTCGTCGCCGCCCTGGCCGGCCCAGGTGGTGAGGATGGAGCAGATGCGCGCGTGCGCGTACTGCACGTAGTACACCGGGTTCTCGTTGTTCTTGGCCAGCGCCAGGTCGATGTCGAAGATGTATTCGGTGTCGGGCTTGCGGCTGAGCAAAAAGAAACGCACGGCGTCGGCGCTGGTCCACTCGATCAAATCGCGCAGCGTGACGTAGCTGCCGGCGCGCTTGGAGATCTTGACCTCCTCGCCGTTGCGCACCACGCGCACCATGGTGTGCAGCACGTAGTCGGGGTAGCCCTGGGGGATGCCTTCGCCCACGGCCTGCAGGCCGGCGCGCACGCGGGCAATGGTGCCGTGGTGGTCCATGCCCTGGATGTTGATCGCCTTGCCGAAGCCGCGCTCCCATTTGGCCAGGTGGTAGGCCACGTCGGGCACGAAGTAGGTGTAGCTGCCGTCGCTCTTTTTCATCACGCGGTCTTTGTCGTCGCCGTACTCGGTCGACTTCAGCCACAGCGCGCCGTCCTGCTCGTAGGTCTTCCCGGCATCCTTCAATTTGGCCACGGTGGCGTCGACGCGGCCCGAGCTGTACAGGCTGGACTCGAGGTAGTAGTTGTCGAATTTCACCGAGAAGGCCTTGAGGTCCAGGTCCTGCTCGTGGCGCAGGTAGGCCACGGCGAACTGGCGTATCGAGTCGATGTCTTCCACGTCGCCCGAGGCGGTGAACTCGCGGTCGTCCGACTTGACCGTCTTTTTCGCCAGGAAGTCGCCCGCGATGTCGGCGATGTAGTCGCCGTTGTAGGCCGACTCGGGCCAGCCGGCGTCGCCGGGCTTGATGCCTTTGGCGCGCGCCTGCGTGCTGGTGGCCAGGGTCTGGATCTGCACGCCCGCGTCGTTGTAATAGAACTCGCGCCACACCTGCGCGCCTTGCGTGGCGAACAGGTTGCAGATCGCGTCGCCCAGCGCGGCCTGCCGGCCGTGGCCCACGTGCAGCGGCCCGGTCGGGTTGGCCGAGACGAACTCGACGACCATGCGCAGGCCGCTGCCGGCGGCCTGCGTGCCGTAGGCGGCGCCGGCCTGCAGCACCTCGCGCACGGTTTCCTGCTTGGCGGCGGGCTTCAGGCGAATGTTGATGAAGCCGGGGCCGGCGATCTCGATGGCGTCCACCCAGCGCTCGAAGGCCGGGGCCTTGAGCAGGATGGCGCGCAGGCTTTCTGCCAGCTGGCGCGGGTTGAGCTTGAGCGGCTTGGCCAGCTGCATGGCGGCGGTGCAGGCGAAGTCGCCGTGGGCCGCCACTTTGGGGGATTCAAACGCGGCTTTGTCGCCCGCGCCGGGAGAAAGTTCTTCCAGGCCCGCGGCCAGGGCCGAGAGCAGGTCTTTTTTAATCGAGAGCATCCATTGATTTTACGGTTAAGCCAGGCGCCGCCTGGTGCCCGGGGATGCCCGGCCGTCGAATTTGACGAGCCAAGCCCAGCCTTATGTGTTTGAATTTCGGCGGGAACTCAATTCTGATTTTCCGCGTTTTCCACTGGGATCCATCATGAAACAACTATTGTCCCTGGCCGCTGTGGCCTTTGCCCTGTCGATGGGCCTGTCGTCCGTGGCCCATGCGGCGGGCGCCGAAGCCGAGTGCGCGGCCAAGTCCGCCGAGAAAAAGCTGGCGGGCGCCGCCAAGGCCAGCTTCGAGAAGAAATGCATTGCCGACGCCGGCGGTGCGCCCAGCGCCGCGTGCGCGAAATCCGCCGCCGACAAGAAACTCTCCGGCGCCGCCAAAACCTCGCATATCAAGAAGTGCACGGCCGACGAAAAGGCGGCGGCGGCCCCCGCCGCCGCCAAACCGGTTGCTGCCGCCTCCGCCAAGAAGTAAGCCGGCCTTCGTTTCAGTCCTGCAGCAGGTGCGCTTTCGCCGCCTGCTTGACGGCCTGCGTGAGCCGCTGCGCCGCCAGCGGCTCGCGCGCCCAGTGCTGCCAGTACAGCCGCACGTCGACCGCACAATCCGGCAACACCTCCTGCAGGGGCGGGCGGTTTGCGCGCGCCGCCAGCAGGATGTCGGGCACCATGCCCCAGCCCATGCCGAGTTCCAGCGCCAATTCGAAAGCATCGACCGCCGGCACGAAGTGGCGCGGGTAGAGCGCGCCCTTGAGCTTGAAGTGCTGGGCCAGGAAGGCGTCCTGCAGCGCGTCCTTGCGGTTGAAGATGACCGCCGGGCTGGCCAGCAGGCGCTGGGCCAGGCGGTTCGGTCCCGCCGCCTTGCCGCCGGGCGTGGGCTCGTTCCATTGCGCGACCAGGGCCGGCGAGGCCATGCAGCGGTAGCGCATCACGCCCAGCGGCTCGGCCACGCAGCCGCGCATGGCCTGCGCCAGCGTGGTCACGCAACCGGTGACGTCGCCGCTTTTGAGCGCGTCATGGGTGTGGTCCTGGTCGTCCACCACCACGTCCAGCAGCAGGCCGTGGCCGTGCAGCACCGGCGCCACGCCGGGTAAAAACCAGCTGCTCAGGGAGTCGGCGTTGACCGCCACGCTGAGGCTTTGCAGGCGTTCGCCCTCGCCGCCGCCCTGCATGCCCGCCAGCAGGTCTGACTCCATCAGCCGCAACTGCCTGACGTGCGTGAGCAAGGCCTGGCCGGCCGGCGTGGCGCGCACCTGCTTGCCCCGCACCAGCAGGCGCCGGCCCAGCGCGCCTTCCAGCGACTTGATGCGCAGCGACACGGCGGCCAGCGTCAGGCTCAGGGCTTTGGCGGCGTGACCGAAGCTGCCGTGTTCGATCACGGCGGCCAGGGCGTCCAGTTGTCGGGCATCCAGCATGGGGTTTGATTAATAAAGTATTAATTGACTAATATGAGTTTTAGTTGATTTTATTTAATCATTATCGGCTCTGCGCGACACTGCAGGCAATCCGCCCTTCATAAAGAACCGCATGAATCCGCTCGCCGCCCCCGCATTCCTGACCGGCATGGTCTTGAGCCTGTCGCTCATCATGGCCATAGGCCCGCAAAACGCCCACGTGATTCGCATGGGCCTGCTGCGCCAGCACCTGTGGCTCACGGTCACGGTCTGCGTGCTGACCGACGTGGCGCTGATTGCCCTTGGCGTGATGGGGCTGGCGCAACTGGGCGGCCTGTCGGACAAGCTGCTGGGCGCGATGACGGGCGCGGGTGCGCTGGTGCTGATTGTTTACGGCGCGCAGGCGATGCGGCGCTTTGTGCAGCCGGCGCTGCAGGCGGCCGACGGCGCGCCCATCGCCGCCGAGGTGATTCCTCGCCGCAAGGCCATCGGCCTGGCGCTTGCGCTCTCGTGGCTCAATCCCCATGCGTGGCTGGACACGGCCATCGTCATCGGCACGGCCTCGCTGGCCTACGCGCAGCCCGACAACGCGGTGTTCGGCTTGGGCGCCATCACCGGCTCGCTGCTGTGGTTCACCGGCCTGGGTGTCGCCTTGTGGTGCGTCGGGCGCCGGCTCAATTCGCCGGCGGTGTGGCGCGCCATGGATTTGCTGGTGGCGCTGATGATGTGGGGTACGGCCTACTGGCTGGTGCGAGGCCTGCTTTAAAAGATGAAATGGCGCCCCGCACGATACAGTGTGAGTCCCTGGCCACAAAAGGAAGCGCATCGGGATGTTCAATTGGTTGAAAAAAAACGTCTCCATTGCAGAGACGAAAGCCAGCCCTGTTAAAGCCCCGCAAAGTGCGCACGGCGCATCGGGGGCGCCCGATCAAACGCCACCAGGCGATATTCTCCGGCGCCGCGGAAATGCCTTTCTTGCGGAAGGCAAGCTGGACGAGGCCTCAAGCAGCTACCGGGAAGCCATTGCCCTCAACCCGCATGACGCGGACGCCTGCCTCAACCTTGGGTTTGCCCTCGGGGAACAACAGCGTTACCAGGAGGCGGAGCATGCGCTCCGGCGCAGCCTGGACATCAACCCGTCGCTGGCCGACGCTTTTTATTTCCTCGGTGTCATGGCCAGGAAGCAGGGCAAGACAGAAGCCGCCATAGACAACTTCGTCCGCGTGCTCGACCTCAAGCCGGACTTTGAGATTGTTTACAACGATTTGTGCCAGATGCTCCTGGAAAGCGGGCAAATCGGACGCGCCAAAGAAATTGTCCTCAAGGGAATTGCCGTGTACCCGGAGATGATGGATCTTCACGCACAGCTCGGCAGCCTGTATGCGTATGAAAACGATCTGGAGCGGGCCTCCATTGCTTTCAGGAAGCGTTGAAGCTTCAACCGGATCGTGCGCAGGTTCATGGCCGCCTGGGAGAAGTGCTCCGCAAGTCCAACAGGTTTGAAGATGCACTGGCGAGCTATGACAAGCTGGTCGCCCTGACCCCGAACTCCGCGGAGGCTTTCAACGACCGCGGCATTGCGCTTGGAGAGCTCGGGCGGCATCAAGATGCTGTGGCTTGCTTTGAGCAGGTATTGGTGCTGGAGCCGCGGCATGCAAATGCTTTGGGGAACCTGGGCGAAATGCTGGGCAGCTTGCGCCGGCACGAGGATGCCGCACGCGCGTTTGCGCGATTGATCGAGATTGAGCCGGAATATCCCGGGGCCATTGGCGCCTTGTTTTATTCGAAACGCTATTCGTGTGACTGGTCGCAGTACGAGCCGGAGCTGCAGCGATTGAACAATGCGGTCATTCAGGGGAAAAAAGCGATTGAACCATTCACGTTTCTGGCGGCGACACAGTCAGCGGCCGCGCTGCTGCAGTGCGCGCGGACACATGCCGCCGAGTTATGCCCGCCCTCGGACAAGCCCTTGTGGAGCGGTCAGCGCTACACGCACGACAAGATCCGGGTGGCCTATCTCTCCGCGGATTTTCATGACCATGCCACCGCTTACTTGATGGCGGAACTGTTTGAGCTTCATGATCACGAACGGTTTGAGACCGTCGCGCTGTCGTTTGGCCCCGATTCCACAGGCGCCATGCGCCAGCGCCTGCTGCGTTCGTTCGACCGCTTTGTTGACGTTCGGACAAAGAGCGACCGGGAAGCGGCCAGCCTGCTCAGGGAAATGGAAATCGACATCGCGGTTGACTTGAAGGGATTTACCACGGACGGCCGGCCAGGCATTCTGGCCCAGAGGCCCGCGCCCGTTCAGGTCAACTACCTGGGCTTTCCCGGAAGCATGGGCGCGCAATATGTCGATTACATCCTTGCGGACCCTTACGTCATTCCCGCCGGGCACGAGGGTTTTTATTCTGAAAAAGTAGTCCGGCTGCCGGACAGTTACCAGTCCAACGATACGCAGCGGCAGATTGCAAAAACAACGCCCACCCGGGCGGAATGCGGTTTGCCGGCGCCTGGTTTTGTCTTTTGCTGTTTCAACAACAACTACAAGATTACGCCCGGGGTATTCGACGTCTGGATGCGCCTGCTGAACGCGGTCGGCGGCAGCGTATTGTGGTTGCTGCAAGACAATGCGGCCGTCTCGCGGAACCTGCGCGCCGAGGCATTGCGGCGCGGTGTCGCCGCGGAACGCCTGGTCTTCGCGCCGCGGGTGGATCTGGACAAGCACCTGGCGCGGCACAAATTGGCAGACCTGTTTCTGGACACGCTTCCCTACAACGCGCACACGACGGCAAGTGATGCCTTGTGGGCCGGCTTGCCCGTTCTGACCTGCATGGGGACGACGTTCCCTGGCCGTGTCGCCGCCAGTTTGTTGAATGCGGTGGGCTTGCCTGAACTGGTCACTGAAAACCTGGCGGACTATGAAGCCTTGGCCCTCAAGCTGGCAAGGTCTCCAGACCTGCTGTCCGGTATCCGCGCCAGGCTATGGCGAAATCGTTCTGAATATCCCCTGTTCGACACAAAACGCTTTTGTGCCCATATGGAGTCCGCGTACACAATGATGTGGGAACGACACCAGCGCGGAGACCCGCCGGCCAGCTTTGCGGTCCCCTCCCTGTCCTAGCCAAATCCCCGCGCCAGAAACACCGCCACCAGCGGAATGAAGGGCAGGATGTGCGCCTGCACCATCACCAGCCGCCGCGCTTTTTTGACCTCCACCGCGTCGGGCAGGGCGCCGCTGGCGCGCAGCGCACGCCGCCAGCGCACAAACATCAGGGTCGGCTTGATGGAGAT
>NZ_CALROB020000037.1:0-52462 GCF_943369675.1 Polaromonas sp. YR568
AATTACGCAATGATCTTGGCAACGACGCCGGCGCCGACGGTCTTGCCGCCTTCGCGGATGGCGAAGCGCAAGCCCTCTTCCATGGCGATCGGGTTGATCAGCTTGACGGTGATCGACACGTTATCGCCTGGCATGACCATTTCCTTGCCTTCTGGCAACTCGATCGCGCCCGTCACGTCCGTCGTGCGGAAGTAGAACTGGGGGCGGTAGTTGTTGAAGAAAGGCGTGTGGCGGCCGCCTTCGTCCTTGCTCAGGACGTAGATCTCGCCGGTGAAGTGCGTGTGCGGCTTGATGGAGCCGGGCTTGCACAGCACCTGGCCGCGCTGCACGTCTTCGCGCTTGGTGCCGCGCAGCAGGATACCGACGTTGTCGCCAGCCTGGCCCTGGTCCAGCAGCTTGCGGAACATTTCCACGCCGGTGCAGGTGGTCTTTTGCGTGTCGGCAATACCGACGATCTCGATTTCTTCGCCGACCTTGACCACACCGCGCTCGACACGGCCGGTCACGACGGTGCCGCGGCCGGAGATGGAGAACACGTCTTCCACGGGCATCAGGAAAGCACCGTCAACAGCGCGCTCTGGCAGGGGAATGTAGGTGTCGAGGGCTTCAGCCAGTTTCATGATGGCCTCTTCGCCCAGGGGACCCTTGTCGCCTTCCATGGCGAGCTTGGCCGAGCCGTGGATGATGGGGGTGTTGTCGCCGGGGAAATCGTATTTGTCGAGCAACTCGCGCACTTCCATTTCGACGAGTTCGAGCAGTTCGGCGTCGTCAACCATGTCGCACTTGTTCAGGAACACGATGATGTAAGGCACGCCGACCTGGCGGGCCAGCAGGATGTGCTCGCGGGTCTGGGGCATGGGGCCGTCAGCGGCCGAGCACACCAAAATAGCGCCGTCCATCTGGGCTGCGCCGGTGATCATGTTCTTCACATAGTCGGCGTGGCCTGGGCAGTCCACGTGAGCGTAGTGGCGGTTGGCCGTTTCGTACTCGACGTGCGCGGTGTTGATCGTGATGCCGCGCGCTTTTTCTTCCGGCGCCGCGTCGATCTGGTCGTAGCCCTTGGCTTCGCCGCCGAATTTAGCCGCCAGAACCGTCGTGATCGCCGCCGTCAGCGTCGTCTTGCCATGGTCCACGTGGCCGATCGTGCCGACGTTGACGTGCGGCTTGGTCCGCTCAAATTTGCCTTTTGCCATTTTTCAACTCCAGAAATTTATAAAGAGTTACAAAACCAGTGAATCACTACAACCGGCAACAGCGCTTTGCGCGCCGCGCCAGCTCAAAATATGGTGCCCTTTGCGGGAATCGGACCCGCGACCTCCCCCTTACCAAGGGGGTGCTCTACCACTGAGCCAAAAGGGCTGAATTCAAAAAGCCAAAAGACTTCAAAACCTCTCACTGCAGTCCGGCGCAAGATCAACCAGCAGAGCCCGCAAACACCCCAAAACCGCAGTTTCGTGGAGCGGGAGACGGGAATCGAACCCGCGTCATTAGCTTGGAAGGCTAGGGTTCTACCATTGAACTACTCCCGCGCAGCTCTGCCAAATTCAACTCACATCAAACCACTCACAACCCAAACCCGCTTTACGCGAATGTTTGCGCCGGCCGCTTGCCAAAAATCAACAAAATCTGGTGGATGAGGCTGGATTCGAACCAGCGTAGGCGTTAGCCAACAGATTTACAGTCTGCCCCCTTTAGCCACTCGGGCACCCATCCTTCAAGCGAACCTCGGATTATGCCACGGTTTTATGTCGAACGAAATGCCGGGGCATCGCAAAAACATTAAAAAGTGCCGCCCAGGCCGGTTCCATGGCTGTCGCGGGTTTGTGCCTGTCAAACTACCGCCATGAGCGCCACACCCACCTCCCACCCGCCGCCAGAACCATCCTCCCTGCGCCGGGTCAACCTGGCGTTGCAGGGCGGGGGCTCCCACGGCGCATTCACCTGGGGAGTGCTGGACGCCCTGCTGCAGGATGAGCGCATCCAGTTTGACGGCATCAGTGGCACCAGCGCGGGCGCCGTCAATGCCGTGGCGCTGGCGCACGGGTTTGCCGCCGCCACGCAGCCGGACAGCGGAACGCCCAATCCCCGGGAAGCAGCCCGCGTATCGCTGGCGCGGATCTGGCAAGGTGTAGCCGCCATGGGCAGCCTGGGGTCCATGGCCGACGGCATCAGCAAAATGCTCCTGGGTGGCTGGCCTTCTGACAAAGTAGGCGCTAACTTTTTCAGCAATGCAATGAGCCAATGGCTCTCGCCTTACCAATCCAACCCGCTGGACATCAACCCCCTGCGCAAGCTGCTGCAGGCGGAAATCGATTTTCCCGCCATTGCCGGTCTGGACGTGCCCAGGACTTTTGTGTCGGCGACCCATGTGACGACAGGCCGGGCCGAGATTTTCTCGGGCAAACGCCTGACGCTACAGGCTGTGATGGCCTCCACCTGCCTGCCCACTCTCTTCAGGGCGGTCGAAATTGAGGGCCAATCGTACTGGGACGGGGGTTTTTCCAGCAATCCTTCGCTGCTGCCGCTGATCAGCGAGTGCAGCAGCCGGGACATCATCGTGGTGCAGATCAATCCCCTGCGGCGCCCCGAGACGCCCAACACGCCGCACGACATCATGGACCGCGTGAACGAGTTGACCTTCAACGCCAGCCTGCTGTCGCAGATGCGCACTATCGATTTCATCAACCGGCTGCTGGCCGACGGACGTTTGCAGGAAGGCGTGAAATACAAAAGCCTGCTGCTGCACCGCATCGACGGCGGCGAGGCCCTGGAGGACCTGCCCTCGTCGAGCAAGATGTCGGCCGACGGCGCCATGATTGAAAAGCTGTTCGACATGGGCCAGGGCGCGGCCAAACGCTGGCTGCGCCGCCACTTTGAGGCGCTGGGCCAGCAAAGCACGGTCAATATCCGGCGCGATTACGTGGGCAGCCTTCAGCAGCAGTTTTAACGAGGCCGGTCGGAGCCTCTATTTATCAGTGCGATGTTTGCGGCCCGCTAGCCTTTGGGATGCGCGTCGCGCCATTCCCGCGCCTGCGAAAAATGGCCGCAACCGATAAAAGGCAGCGGCGGACGCAAGGCGGACAGCGGCGAGGGATGGTTGGCCACCAGCACCTTGTGGCGCTTCGCGTCGATCAGGGCCCGCTTGCTCTGCGCATGGGCGCCCCACAGCATGAAGACCACCGGGTGGTCGCCGTCCGCCACCTGGCGGATCAGCGTGTCGGTCAGCACCTCCCAGCCCTTGCCGGCATGGCTGGCCGGAAGCCCCTCCTCCACAGTAAGACAGGTATTGAGCAGCAGCACGCCGTGCGTGGCCCACTTCACCAGGCTGCCGCCGGGCACCGGAAAGGCGGGCGGCGGCGTGCCCAGGTCGCGCTGCAATTCCTTGAAGATGTTGCGCAGAGAAGGCGGCAAGGCCACGCCGGGCGCGACGGAAAATGCCAGCCCTTCGGCCTGGCCGCGGCCATGGTATGGGTCCTGGCCCAGGATGACCACACGCACGTCTTCGGGCGGCGTGAGTTCCAGCGCGCGCAATGGCTGGGGCGGGAAGATCGTCGCGCCTTCCGCAAGCCGGCCTTGCAGGAAGTCCAGCAGCTTGCGGCCGGTAGGACTCTCAAAAAAGGCCTCCGCGGTGGCGCGCCAGCCCGGCGCCACCAGCCAGTCCGCCGGGTCCGCGCTCGCCAGTTGGTCGGGTGCGTTTTTTGACGTTTCAAGCGGAGGGCTCATAGTTGCCGCCTCAGGTAGTTACTTGCTGCCAAACAACTGGGCCAAAGCCAGCCCCGGATCTTCCGCACGCATAAAGGCCTCGCCGACCAGGAAGGCATTCACGCCGGCGTCGCGCAGGCGCTTCACGTCGGCAGGCGTGGCGATGCCGGACTCGGTGACCAGCAGTCGGTCCGCCGGAATCTTGCCGAGCATGCCCAGCGTGGTGTCCAGCGAGACCTCAAAGGTCTTGAGATTGCGGTTGTTGATGCCGATCAGCGGCGTCTTGAGCTTGAGCGCGCGCTCGAGTTCGATCTCATCGTGCACTTCGACCAGCACCGCCATGTCCAGCGACATGGCCAGCGCCTCGAGGGACTTCATCTGCGCATCGTCCAGGCAGGCCGCGATCAACAAAATGCAGTCCGCGCCCATCACGCGCGCTTCGTACACCTGGTATGGGTCGACCATGAAATCCTTGCGCAGCACCGGCAAGTCGCATGAAGCCCGGGCCTGCTTGAGGTAGTCGATGCTGCCCTGGAAAAACTGCTTGTCGGTCAGCACCGAAAGGCTGGCCGCGCTGAGCGTGCCGTCGCCCTCGGCGTAGCTTTGCGCGATGTCGGCCGGAATGAAATCGGCGCGCAGCACGCCCTTGGACGGGCTGGCTTTTTTGACTTCGGCGATCACCGCCGGCTGGCCGGCCGCAATCTTCGCGCGCAGCGCGCCGACGAAGTCGCGTGTCAGCACGCGCGATTCGGCGTCTTCACGCATGACGTCCAGCGGCTTGCGGCGAATCGCTTCGGCGATTTCCTGCCGCTTGACGGCGATGATTTTGTCGAGGATGTCGGACATGGTGTTCAGGCTGCCAGTTGTTGGGTGGTGGAAATCAGTTGCTGCAGGCGGGCCTTGGCGGCGCCCGAGTCCAGCGCCGCCCGGGCCAGCACGATGCCGGCTTTCATCGAGTCGGCCACATTGGCGGCATACAGCGCCGCGCCGGCGTTGAGGATGACGATGTCGCGTGCCGCGCCGGGCTGGTTGTCCAACACGCCCAGCAGCATGGCCTTGGACTGCTCGGGCGTTTCCACGCGCAACGCGCGGTTGCTGGCCATGGGCATGTCGAAGTCTTCCGGGTGGATTTCGTATTCGGTGATTTCACCGTTCCTGAGCTCGCCAACCACGGTGGCGGCGCCCAGGCTGACCTCGTCCATGCCGTCCTTGCCGTAGACCACCATCGCATGCTCGGCGCCCAGGCGCTGCAGCGCGCGGATCTGGATACCCACGAGATCGGAATGGAACACGCCCATCAGGATGTTGGGCGCGCCGGCCGGATTGGTCAGCGGGCCCAGGATGTTGAAGATGGTGCGCACGCCGAGCTCCTTGCGGATGGGCGCGACGTTTTTCATGGCCGGGTGGTGGTTGGGCGCGAACATGAAACCCACGCCGACCTGCTCGATGCACTTCGCGATGGCTTCCGGCGTCAGGCCGATGTGGATGCCCAGCGACTCGATCACGTCGGCGCTGCCGGACTTGCTGCTGACGCTGCGTCCGCCGTGCTTGCTGACCTTGGCGCCCGCGGCGGCGGCCACAAACATCGAGCAGGTGGAGATGTTGAAGGTGTGAGAGCCGTCGCCGCCCGTGCCGACGATGTCGACCAGGTGCGTCTTGTCGGCCACGTGGACTTTGGTGGAGAACTCGCGCATCACCTGCGCAGCGGCGGTGATCTCGCCTATGGTTTCTTTCTTGACGCGCAGGCCGGTGATGAGCGCGGCCATCATCACGGGCGACATCTCGCCGCTCATGATCAGCCGCATGATGTGCAGCATCTCGTCGTGGAATATTTCGCGGTGCTCGATGGTGCGCTGCAGGGCTTCCTGCGGCGTGATCTTGTGGGTATGGGGCATGAGGTTCTCCTGGTCGTTCTTATAAAGGCCGCATCAGCGGGCCGGATTTTCGGAAGTCGCGAGTTTGAGGCCGAAGCCGATGAACATCAGGCCCGCTCCGCGTTCCAGCCAATGCATGCCGCGCTGCACTGCGCCCACTCTTTTGGCCAGCCAGGCCGCCGCGAGCGCCCAGCCGAAATTGACCCACAGGCCGTTGAAGTTGAACAGCAGGCCCAGCAGCAAAAACGCCAGCGGCTTGTTCGTCATGTCAGGCGTGATGAACTGCGGCACAAAGGCCAGGAAGAACAGCGCGACCTTGGGATTGAGCGCGTTGGTCCAGAAGCCCTGGAAGAAGATGGTCTTCAAGACTGGAGCAGTCGAAGCGCGGACCTCATCGGCCGCGAGATTCATGGCGGAGGCTTCACCGGCTGCGGGCACCTTGGCCAGCAGCATGCGCAGCCCGACATACACCAGATAAGCCGAGCCAGCCCATTTGAGGACGGTGAAGGCCGTGGCGGACGCCGCCATCAAGGCGCTGACGCCCACGGCGGCCGCAAAGATGTGCACAAAACAACCGGCCGTGATGCCGAGCGCCGCCACCATGCCGGCGCGCGCGCCCGAGCGCAGGGCGTGGGTGACGATGTAGAGCACGTCCGGGCCGGGCGTGAGGTTGAGCAACAGGCCGGCGGCGATGAAAAAGAGCAGATGGTGAATGTCCATGGCGGTCTTTCAGCGTGAAGACGTGAAGAGTTCAGGCCTTGAAGAATTTCCGGATCGCTGCCACGGCGCGGTCCACGCCGTCCGCGTCCACGTCAAGGTGCGTCACAAAACGCAGGCGGTACAGGCCCGTGGCCTGTATGCCCTGGCTGCCCAGGTGCTTGAGCAGCGCCGCCGATTGCTCGCGCGCCGCGCCCGTCAGGTCGACGAACACGATGTTGGTCTGCGGCACTTCAACCTGCAGGCCCTCGATGCCGGCCAGGCCGTCGGCCAGGTGTCTGGCGAGCGCATGGTCTTGCGCAAGGCGCCCGACGTGATGCTCCAGCGCGTGCGAGGCCGCCGCCGCCAGCATGCCGGACTGGCGCATGCCGCCGCCCGCCATCTTGCGGATGCGGTGCGCCCGCGCGATGAACTCGCGCGAGCCGCACAGCGCCGAGCCGACCGGCGCGCCCAGGCCCTTGCTGAAGCAGACGGAAACGCTGTCAAAACAACCGGCAATGCGCTTGGCCTCGGCCAGCGCGCTGCTGCCGGTTTGCGCGGCCTGCGCAACGGCGGCGTTGAACAGCCGCGCGCCGTCGAGGTGGCGGCTCAGGCCGTGCTTTTTCGCGAGCGCGGTGGCCTGCTGCACATAGTCGAAGGGCAGCAGCTTGCCGCCCAGGGTGTTTTCCAGCGCCAGCAGCCGGGTGCGCGCGAAGTGCGCGTCGTCGGGCTTGATGGAGGCCTCGATTTCGGCCAGGGCCAGGGTGCCGTCGCTGTGGTGGTTCAGCGGCTGCGGCTGCACGCTGCCGAACACCGCCGCGCCGCCGCCTTCCCAGCGGTAGCAATGCGCCATCTGGCCGACGATGTACTCGTCGCCGCGCTGGCAGTGGCTCAGGATGGCGCACAGGTTGCTCTGCGTGCCCGTGGGCACGAACAGCGCCGCTTCAAAGCCCAGCAGGCCGGCGATCTTTTCCTGCAGCGCGTTGACACCGGGGTCGTCGCCGAACACGTCGTCGCCCAGCGGCGCGGCCAGCATGGCCTCGCGCATGGCGGCCGTGGGCCGGGTGACGGTGTCGCTGCGCAGGTCTGTGAAAGCTTGGCTCATGCGGTTTGCTCCAGGAAGTTTTTCAGCATGGCGTGGCCGTGCTCGGTGAGGATGGATTCGGGATGGAACTGCACACCCTGGATGGGCAGCTCCTTGTGGCGCACGCCCATGATCTCACCGTCGTCTGTCCAGGCCGTGACAGCCAGGGCATCGGGACAGGACGATTTTTCAATCGCCAGCGAGTGGTAGCGGTTGACGGTGAACTGCTCGGGCAAATCGGCGAACACGCCTTGCCGAATCGTGGTGATCACGCTGGTCTTGCCGTGCATGAGCTGCTGGGCGCGGATGATCTTGCCGCCGAAGGCCGCACCTATCGCCTGGTGGCCCAGGCAGACGCCCAGGATGGGCAGCTTGCCGGCGAAGTGTTTGATCGCCGCGACCGAAATGCCTGCCTCGGCCGGGGAGCACGGGCCGGGCGAGACCACCAGCAGGTCGGGCGCGCGCGCGGCGATGTCCGCCACACTGATTTCGTCATTGCGAAACACCTCGACCTCGGCGCCCAGCTCACCGAAGTACTGCACGATGTTGTAGGTGAAGCTGTCGTAGTTGTCGATCATCAAGAGCTTGTTGCGCTTCATGTTCAGGCCTCCTGGCGCAGGCGCTTGAATTCGCCGCGCTCAAAGTCAATGGATGCGGCAATCATGGCGCGGTAGGCCGCTTCCATGACACCTTCGGGAGCGCCGGCCGCGCGGGCCTGCGCGCGCACGCGGTCGACGATGAATTCGATGCGTACCTCGTCGACGATGTCGTCCGCGCTTTGTTTGATGCGCGCCGCCTGGGCGACATAGGCGCTGCGTTCGGCGACCAGCGCCACGATGCGGTTGTCGAGCGCGTCGATGTTACGGCGCACGTCGGCCATGCTGTGGCAGTGCTCGACGGTTGGGTGCCTGGACGTGCTCATTCCAGGCCCTCCTCGACCAGTTCGGAAGCCCGCAGCAGCGCGCGCGCCTTGGCTTCGGTTTCCTTCCATTCCAGCTCGGGCACCGAATCGGCGACCACGCCGGCCGCCGCCTGCACGTAGAGCGTCTGGTCCTTGATGATGCCGGTGCGAATGGCGATGGCCACGTCCATGTCGCCGGCATAGCTGAGGTAGCCGCAGGCGCCGCCGTAGAGGCCGCGCTTGGTGGGTTCAAGCTGGTCGATGATTTCCATGGCATGGACCTTGGGCGCGCCGGTCAGTGTGCCGGCCGGAAAAGTCGCTTTGAGCACGTCCATATTGGTCATGCCGTCAAGCAGCACACCTTCGACATTGCTCACGATGTGCATCACATGGCTGTAGCGCTCGACCGCAAAGGCCTCGGTGACCTTCACCGTGCCGGTCTTGGCGATGCGGCCGATGTCGTTGCGCGCCAAGTCTATCAGCATGACGTGCTCGGCGCGCTCCTTCGGGTCGTTGACCAGTTCGTGCTCGACGGCCTTGTCGGCTTCGGGTGACGAAGCGCGGGGGCGGGTGCCGGCGAGCGGCCGAATCGTGATCTTCTGGCCTTCCGCGACCTGTTCCTGCCGCACCAGGATTTCAGGCGAAGCCCCCACCACGTGGAAATCCCCGAAGTGGTAGTAATACATATAGGGAGAAGGATTGAGCGAACGAAGCGCGCGGTACAGGCTCAGCGGCGACTCGGTGTAACGCTTCTTGATGCGCTGGCCGACCTGCACCTGCATGAAGTCGCCGGCTTCGATCAGGCGCTTGGCCTTTTCCACGGCGGCGATGTAGTCGGCCTTGGCGAAATCACGTTCAGCCGGGTAACCCTGCGACGGCTTGACGACCGGCGCGCTGACCGAGTACTTGAGTTTTTCCTTGAGTTCGCGCAGCCGCTTCTTGGCGTTGGCATAGGCCTCGGGCTGGGCTGGATCGGCATAAACGATCAGGTAGAGCTTGCCCGAGAGGTTGTCGATGACGGCCAGTTCTTCGCACTGCAGCAACAGGATGTCGGGGCAGCCCAGGGTGTCGGGCGGACAGCTGGCCTCGAGTTTTTTCTCGATGTGGCGTACCGCGTCGTAGCCGAAGTAACCGGCCAGGCCGCCACAAAACCGCGGCAGGCCGGGCCGCAGCGCGACCTTGAAGCGCTTTTGGTAGTCGGCGATAAAGTCCAGCGGATTGGCCGCCGAGGTCTCCACGACACGGCCGTCCGTCACCACCTCGGAGACCCTCTCGGCGCCGAAGCCCGAGGCGCGCACCAGCGTGCGGGCCGGCAGGCCGATAAAACTGTAGCGGCCGAAACGCTCACCGCCGACGACCGACTCCAGCAGGAAGCTGAATTTGCCGCCGTCCTTGGAATGCGCAAGCTTGAGGTAGAGGGATAAAGGCGTTTCAAGGTCGGCAAACGCCTCCGCCATCAGCGGAATGCGGTTGTAGCCCTGGCCGGCCAGGCTTTTGAATTCGAGTTCTGTGATCACGTTGCTTCCTTCGCAAGGGGGCAAGGCACATGGGAGCGCCGCCGCCTGTCATTCAAAACGCCCCGAAGACCGGGGCCGGGATGCTGCGCGCTGGCTGCGCGAAGGCATCGATAAAAAAAGGGGGGTGCCGCGAAACCTGCGGCAAGTGCGCGGGCCGATGGCAGCGTTTCAGCGTGCCGGCCCGCATGCGCCTCAGGCGTGCGAGAAATGACAGGTACGCCAGGGCCAGGCTCCCCGGTCGCCACAACCTGTTTGAATGATGCGATGAATGAACATGAGGGGCAAAGTGTAGCAAACGGCAGCAAGGCCCCAGGCGCCGTTGGCAAAGTTACAACAACTGGTAGCAATGCCTATCGCAAACCCTGTTGTAAGGATCAGTAACTGAATTCAGAATTGGCTTATAAAAAAGAACGCTCGTTCTATTCCACCACCTTTGGAGACAAGCCATGATTTTGACCACACGATGCATGGCCGGCCTTGCCGGTTTGATGCTTTCATTCAGCGCCCTTGCCGCCCCCATGGAGGTTTCGGGCGTCAAGCTCGACGACCCGATCGAGGTTCAAGGCACCAAGCTGCAGCTCAACGGCGCCGGCATTCGCTACAAGGCCGTGTTCAAGGTCTATGTGGCCGCGATGTACCTGCCCAAAAAGGCCGCGACGCCCGACGAGGTCTACGCCATGCCCGGCCCCAAGCGCATCAGCATCACCCTGCTGCGTGAAATCGACTCCAATGAGCTGGGAAAAAGCTTTACCACCGCCTTCACGGAAAACGCGCCCAAGGCGGAAATGTCCAAGCTGATCCCTGGTCTGATCAAGATGGGCCAGCTCTTTGCCGACCAGAAGAAGCTGGTGGCCGGCGAAGGCTTCACCATCGACTGGATCCCCGGCACCGGCACCATCATTTCAGTCAAAGGCAAACCGCAAGGAGAGCCGTTCAAGGAAGTCGAATTCTTCAACGCCCTGGTGCGTATCTGGCTGGGCCCGCAACCCGCCGACTGGAAACTCAAGGACGCGATGCTGGGCAAGACGAACTGAGCACCAAGTCGGAGTTCAAACGATCAACGGGCGCAAGCCCCGTTGCCATTTGTGCCCGCTTATTTTTGAAAGCGCAGTTCGGCCAGCGAGTCGACAAAGCCGTCCGCATCCACACCGCGCACCGGCTCGCCATGGTTGTAGCCATAGGTCACCAGCAGCACCGGGCAGCCGGCAGCCCGCGCCGCCTGCGCATCGTTGCTCGAATCACCGACCATCAAGGTGCGAGCCGGCACGGTGCCCAGCGCTTGACAGGTCTTGAGCAAGGGCAGGGGGTCGGGTTTTTTGCGTTCAAAGGAATCACCGCCGAAAACTTCACTGAAGAAGCCCTCCAGGCCTTTGAGCTTGAGCAGCTGGCGCGCCATGGCCAGCGGCTTGTTGGTCAGGCAGGCCAGCTTGAGCCCGGCCTGCTGCAAGGTGCGCAGGCCTTCCAGCCCGCCGGGGTAAACCACGGAGTGCCGGCCGTTGATGGCGGCGTAGTGATGCTGGTAACTGCGGAAGGCCTGGTCGTACCGCGCAGGGAAATCCGCCGCCGCGTGTTCCAGCACCGCCTTCACGAGATTTTCCGAGCCTTTTCCGACCATGCGGCCCACGGTCGCGGCATCCAGTGGATGGTGCGCCTGGCCCGGCGTGTGAAGGTCGGCCAGCATGGCGTTCACCGCGGCCACAAAATCGCCGAGGGTGTCCACCAGCGTGCCGTCCAGGTCCACCATGGCGGCGTCGAAGTGGCTGCGGGTCAGGTCAAGAGGGTTCATGCAAAACGGCAGTGGCAGGTGGACCGGTGATCATGCCAGACCCCGGCCGCCCTCTCGCGGCAGGCCGGCTTTCTGCGGTACGCTAGCGCCATGCCCGGGTGATGTGCGCCGCGCAGGGCATGCCTGTTCAACTGCCTCAACTGCCGCCGGGCACATGCCGGGAATGCCATGAATTCTTTTTCTCAAGACAGCCGCAAACAGGCGGCCCGAAAACTGGCGGTGGTCTGCGCCGCATTGCTGGCCGCGACGGCGCCCGGGCCCACGATGACCCAGCCAGCACCACCGCCGCTGGCCGCCGCGCCGCCCGGCGCCAACACCTTTGAACGGCTCGCGACCGGCGCCGGAATCACCAGTTGCTCCAAAGCACTGCGCACGCTGGGGCCGGTGCTAACGGGGCCCGAAGGCAGTTATGCCGTGATGCTGATGGCCAACCGCGTGGCGCCCGCAACCTCGACCTTCTCGGCTTCGATTGAAAAAAACGGGCCCGCGGGAACGACGCTCGTCAGCGCGTTTTTCAGCCCGGGCCTGATGGGCGGCTGCGACGTCGGCTACGACACCGTCAGCACCTGGAACAAGTCCTGCCAGGACGTTGCCGAGCAGGATTTCCGTTATGCGCAGCCGCTCAACGTGATAGGGCGCAACGTCAGCGTCCTGCCCTATTCGGCGACCCACCATGTGTACCTGATCAGGATGCCGGGCGGCTGCATCAGCATCAACAAGGAAATGCTGTACCCCTGAACACGAGGGGCCGCGCGCGGCCGGGTGTCAGGCCGGCCTGGCGCCGGGCCGCGCCTTGATCGCCCGGCGCAGGCTGTCGAGCAGGCGCTGCTCATCCAGCGGTTTGTCCAGCCATCCCGAAATCCCCAGCGCCTGGTTGCCGGCATGCTGGCGCGCCTCCGCGGCGGTGACCGACAGCACCAGCACCGGCAGGCGGGCCGTGCGTTTGTTCGCCCGCATTCCGCGTATCAGCGAAAGCCCGTTTTCATAGGGCAGCTTGATGTCCACCGTCATCGCCGCGTACGACTCCATCTTGAGGTAGTCGCGCGCCTGCTCGGCGGTGTGCGCCATGTCGGCGTCATAGCCGCCCTTGTCCAGCATCATGCCGATCAGCTTGGCCACGTCCGGGTCGTCTTCGCAGACCAGCACGCGCGGGCGCGCGATCTCGTAAAGCCCCATGGGCGCGGTGACCGGCGGGGCTTCGCGCCACACGGGAAACTCGAAGAAAAAGGTCGTTCCTACCTGATCTTCGGTCGTGAAGCCTATGCTTCCGTCCATGCGCTCGACAATGGCCTTGGAAATGCTCAGGCCCAGGCCGGTTCCGCCTTTCTGGCGCGTGTCGGAAGAGTCGGCCTGTGAAAACTTCTGGAAGATGCGCTCGCGGAATTCGTCGGGGATGCCAGGGCCCTTGTCGCTGATCTCCACCCGGGCGCGGCCCGCATGCACGTTCAGCGCCACCTGCACGGCAGTCCCGGGCAGCGAGAACTTGATGGCATTGGACAGCAGGTTGGTGACGACCTGGATCAGGCGGTCGCTGTCGACGCAGACCCGCACGGGCGCCTTGGCCTTGTGCAGCACCAGCTTCACGCCGTGCTGTTCCGCGAAGCCCTCATTGTCGGCAATGGACTGCTCCAGCAGCGGCTCCAGCTCCATCGCCTGCAGCTCAAAGCGCATGTTGCCGGATTCGATTTTTTCGCTGTCCAGGATGTCGTTGATGAGCCGGATCAGGCGTTCGCAGTTGTTTTTGGCGATGCCCACGAGGTTCCTGGCCTGCGCCGGCAACTCCCCGGTCACGCCGCCCCAGACCAGCCCGAGCGAGCCGCGTATCGAGGTCAAAGGCGTGCGCAGCTCATGGCTGACGGTGGAGACGAATTCGGTCTTCATGCGGTCTATGCGCTTGAGTTCGGTGACGTCGTTGCCCAGCGAAGAAAAACCGATGATGGTGCCCTGCTCGTCGCCCTCGCCGTAGCGCGGGAAATAATTCATGACGTACTCGCGCCGCTCGCCGCCCGGTGTCACGTGTTCGCGCTCGTAGCGCACGGAATACCCCGCGAGCGCCTCCTGCACGTAGCCCTTGACCCGCCCGTACAGTTGCGGCCCCAGGACTTCCAGCATGGTCCTGTTCTGTATCTGCTCGCGCTGCAGGCCGAACACTTCTTCATAGGCGCGGTTGTGGAACTGAAAGCGCTCTTCCCTGTCGACATAGGCAATCAGGGCCGGCACGGCGTCGGTCAGTTCCCGCAACTGGGCTTCGCTGTCGCGCAGGGCCTCGCTGATGCGGTTGCTTTCGGTGATGTCGTGGATGATGGCGGTGAAGAGCCTGCGCCCGCTCACGTTCACGTCGCCGAAAGACACGTTCACCGGAAATTCAACGCCGTCGTGGCGCAGGCCCAGCACTTTGACGTCCCACTCGCGAAAGCCGCGGTGGCGATTTCCCAGGCTGGAGAAGAAGGCGGCAAAGCCCATGCGGTAGCGCGTGGGCAGCAGCATGGCAACGTCCTGGTCCACCAGGTCCTCGAGGCGGTAGCCGAAGAGATGGCGCGCGGCGCTGTTGGCGTTGACGATACGGCCCTCCTGCGTGGCCGTCACCAGGCCTTCGGCCATGCTCTCGGTCACGGCGCGGCTCATGGCTTCGCTGTCGGAAAGCCTGGCCTCGATGCGGCGGCGCTTTTCCTGCGTTTTGGAGATCATCTGGATCGCCCAGCCGAACACACTCAGGCACAGCAAGCCGCCCAGCAGGATGAGTTGCTTGACGGTCTGCGCGGTCTGCCGCGTTTCCTCTTTCGAGCGTTCCAGGGCCTGTGATTCAGCCAGCTTGATGCCGTTCACCAGCGCGTCGACTTCGTCGTGCAACTGCCGGTTCGGGCGGCTGCCGACGATGGCCGCGGCCGCCTCCTGCCCTTGCTGCTGCCGCGCGGCCGTGGCCAGCTCCATGAGTTCGAAGCGCCGGGTCATGACCTCCTCGAGCGCGCGCCAGTCCGGGCTTGCGCCGCTTGCGGTGCGCCCGCGCTCCAGCGCCTGCCGGCTCAACACGAGGGATTGCCGGTAGGCCGCAAGATCCTGGTCGGCGTTGGTCAGCAGGTGGCGCCGGTGCGAGGACTCGGCCGTCTTGAATTCCGAGACGACCTGCTCCAGCAGCAGCATGGTTTCGCGGGCCCGCGTTTCGCTCTGCGTGCCGCTGATCAGCGCGTTGATGGTGAGGTAGGAGGCGGCAATGCTCAGGATGATCAGGATCATCCCGGTGGCCAGGGCGACATTGATGGTCGCGCGGGAAGCCAGCTTCATGGCGCTTGAGCCGACAGGCCTGGGTCACAGGAAAAGCGGCTCATCTGGCGATGCCCGCGCGCTACTGCGAACCCAGCACGGTGCGCACCGCCTGGAGCAACGACTCGGTCTCCACGGGCTTGGTGATGTAGGCATCGGCGCCGCTGGCCAGGCCCTTGAGCACGGCCTCGCGGGTGGCTTTTGCCGTCAGCATGATCACCGGGACGTCCTTGAGCTGCGGGTGCGATCGTATGCGCAGCAGGATGTCAAAACCGTCGGCGTCAGGCAGCATGACGTCCAGCAGCACCAGGTCGGGAATCGGCGGCTTGCGGAATTCGGCCACCACCTCGGCGCGGGTGCCGGCGACCCGGACATCAAAGCCCTCGAAGGTCAGGTAGTGGTGCAGGAACTTGGCCAGGGTCGGTTCGTCGTCGACGACGATGGCCGACAGGCGCTCGCCCGGCGCGCGCACCCGGGGCGTCCCGCGCTGGCGCGCGATGCGCACGTAGTAATTGGACGTTTTCAGCGAAGCCGCGCAGGCGTCGGCTTCAGCGTCGACCGCGGTGATGGCCGCCGGGCTCAGCTGGAATTGCATCGTGATGGCGAACGGGTCCACCTGAACCAGGGCCACCAGGCCTTTGGCCAGCAACAGGCCCATGGTGCTTTCGATCATCGCAGCGGCGGGCTCGCCGACGCTCTGGCGGATCTGGGCGATGGACAGGATGCCGTCCAGGCGCACCAGGAGTTCGACCTCGGTCGGCGAGATCGTGGTGGCGGCGCTGCGCAGTTCCTGCTGGCCTTTGGGCGTTACTGCGAAAACGTCGTTGTAGTGCACGGTGTAGCTCCTTTCCCGGATAAGGGGCATGACATGCGCCTGGGCGCCCTGCCTGATTCTAATGGTCTGTGTATGGGGGCGGGTGTAGGGACTACGCTCGAATGGCGTGCACCCGCAGGACGAAGATACACCAAGTGGGCCCGGCCGGCCGTTTAGCGGGTTTCCCCGGGGCCCGCCGTCGGCAGGCCCGCGTGAAGCGCCGCCATCAATTCCGCCAGCGACGCCTCCATGCGCAGCAGCAATTCCTCGATGCCGGCGCGCGGCGCGTTGGCGTGAAGCGCCTGCTCCAGCGCGTCGGCATCGCCCGGCAAGTGCGTGGCGCCGATTTGCGCCGCAACCCCGCGCAGCGAGTGGGCAAGCAGCTCAGCCGCTTTCGGGTCGCCGGCCTGCAGCGCCTCGCGGATGCGCGCCGGCGTGTCCGCGCGGCCGTCCATGAAGCGGCGCAGCATCGAGAGGTAAAAGCCTTTCATGTCCATGGCGCGGCTCAATCCCAACGCCATATCCAGGCCGGTGATGCTGTCGGGCAGCACGGCATCCTCCGAATCGGCCGCATCCGCCGCCTGCACGGCGGCAAGGCGGGAAGCCGGGGTGCCGGCCGCGGCGGCGGGCCTGGCTGCAATCGCCGCTGCGGCGGGAGCCTCCAGGCTGCCCAGCGCCTTGCGCAGTTCGGTGGCGGCATCCGCACGTTGTGCGGGCGTGAGGCGGCCCAGGTCGATTTCCAGGCGCATGCCAGGCCGGTCGCATTGGATCATCCCGCCCGGCGCGGACGGCGAAACCGGCGCCTGGCGCACCGCATACACCGTGATGGGCTCGGCAAATCCCTTGGCGATCACGGGCTTGCGCGCGTCGGCCTCGACGTCGTCCTGCACCAGGTCGTGGGTTTCCCGGGACATCAATATTTCGCCGGGCTCCGCGGCCTGCTCCAGCCGGGCGGCGAGGTTCACCTCGCGCCCGATGATGGTGTAGTCCATGCGCAGGTTGCTGCCGAAATTGCCCACGTCGCAAAAACCGGAATTGATGCCGATGCGGATTTCGAAGGCCTTGTGGATGCCCATGTCCTTCCAGCGCTGCTGCAGCACACCCATGCGCTGCTGCATGGCGACGGCCATCCTGACACACTGCACCGCGTCCTGCCGCGGCCCCAGGGTATGCGGGTCGCCGAAGAAGATGACGATGGCGTCGCCGATGAATTTGTCCAGGGTCGCGCCGTATTCGGCGGCGATCTGCGACATTTCCTCAAAGTAACTGTTGAGGAGAAACGTAACTTCCTCCGGCTGCCACTGTGCCGTGGAGGCCGTGAAGTTTTTGATGTCGGAGAAAAACACCGTCAGGCGCTTGCGCTGCGTCTGTATTTCGGCCTGGCGGGATCCGTCGAACAGCGACTGGTAGACCTGCGGCGCGAGGTAGCGCGAGAGCTGCTCGGACAAGGTCTTCAGGCGCTTGGCATTGGCGCTGCGCTCCAGGTGCAAACGCACGCGCGCCAGCAGCACGGGCGGGCTGATGGGCTTGGTGATGTAGTCGGTGGCGCCCAGGTCCAGCCCGAACTGCTCTTCTTCCACGCTGCCGAGTGCCGTGAGGAAAATGACCGGGATGTCCGCCGTGCGCGTATCGCGCGCCAGCCGCCGCATGACCTCGTAGCCGTCCATCCCGGGCATCATCACGTCGAGCAGGATGATTTCGGGGCGCTTGTCGGACAGCGCGGCCTGCAGGCCTTCTTCGCCCGAGGCGGCGGCCGTCACTTCATAGCGATCCTGCAGCAGGGTGGTGAGGAAATACCGGATGTCCGCCGTGTCGTCCACCACCAGGATGCGGGAGCGGCGCACGGGGCGCGGCCCGCCTTGCGGCTGGTTCACAGCTTCCATCATGCGGCTCCTCCATGAATGACGGGGCCGGCGTCCGGCCTGGCCGGTTACCGGGACTGGCGCGTGCGGGTTCGCATCGCCGCGCTCTGGCTCATTTCACCAGTTCCGCCCGCATGGCGTCAATCACCGCCTTGTAATCGGGTTTTCCAAAGATGGCGCTGCCGGCCACAAAGGTGTCGGCGCCGGCCGCGGCCACACGCGCGATGTTGTCGGTCTTGATGCCGCCGTCGACTTCGAGGCGGATGTCCTTGCCCGAAGCGTCGATGCGCTTGCGCGCCTGTTCGATCTTGCGCAGCGCCGAGTCGATGAAACTTTGCCCGCCGAAACCGGGGTTGACGCTCATGATCAGGATCAGGTCGATGTCCTCGATCACCCAGTCCAGCACGTCCAGCGGCGTGGCCGGGTTGAACACCAGGCCGGCCTTGCAGCCCTTGGCCTTGATGGCCTGCACGCTGCGGTGCACGTGGCCGGAGGCTTCGGGGTGGAAGCTCACCAGGTCGGCGCCGGCGTCGGCAAAGGCCGCGGCCAACGCATCCACGGGTTGCACCATCAGGTGCACGTCCACCGGCACCGGCGTGCCGTCGGCTTTTTTGGCGTGCGGCTTGAGGGCCTGGCAGATCATGGGCCCGAAAGTCAGGTTGGGCACATAGTGGTTGTCCATCACGTCGAAATGGATCCAGTCGGCGCCGCCGGCGATAACGGCCTTGATCTCGTCACCCAGGCGGGCGAAATCGGCGGACAGGATGGAGGGGGCGATCCGGTAGGTGGGCGGCTGGTTTTGAGGCATCCCGCGATTGTCGCAGCAAGCCGCGGCCCGCGCCTTCCCGTTCTGGGGGCGGGGCTGTTTCGCCGGGCCAACAGCCGGGGCGGGCGGTTAACATGGTCGCCAATCCCTTGCACCATGCCCAAATACCAATTTTCCTGCGAAGTCATTCCCCAATACCAGCCCGAGCAGTCGGCGCCGGAAGACCATGTCTACGGGTTTTCCTATACCGTCACGGTCACCAACACCGGTGACGTCACGGCACAGCTGATCTCGCGCCACTGGATCATCAGCGACGCCAAAGGCCACAACGAGGAGGTCAAGGGGCTGGGCGTGGTGGGCCACCAGCCGCTGCTCAAGCCCGGCGAATCCTTCCAGTACACCAGCGGCTCGCGCTTGCGCACGCCCAGCGGCACCATGCACGGCAGCTACTTTTGCGTGGCCGAGGACGGCGAGCGTTTTGAGGCGGCGATCCCCATGTTCGTGCTGGAGGCCTATAACGTCAATGACAACGGCCATGGCGGCGGCGCCGCGCTTCCGCGCCGCGTCCTGCATTGAGCGCACGGCCCTGACCGCCCGATGAAAGACCTGGCCTCCCTGCTCAAGGCGCTGGACCCGGACGCCGACCTGGCGGCGCGCCACATCTGGCTGATCAAGCTTTTCGAATGGATACGCGGCGACCAGACCTCCGTGCCGGCCGCCGTGGCGCGCGTGCAGGCTTTCATGGACGCCGTCGAGAGACAACCCGAGTTGCGCGCGCGCCTGCAAGCCTGGTGGCAAACGTTGATGCAGACCGTCGACATCACCACCTTGCTGGCCGATTTCGGTTTCGCGCCGCGCACGGCCTTCGTCAGCGAGCTGGCCGAACGCCTGCGCCGCAAGCTGTTGCCCGGCACGCCCGAAACGATTGACGCTTCCGAGCTGTTCCCCCTGGTGGCGCCCACCCGCTTCGATGCGCAATGGATGGGCGCGCTCGAGGAGCCGCAGGTCGCCCGGCTCACGCTGCTGCTGTCGGCCAGCCCCGAACTGGACGCGCTGCACTGGCACTACAGCCTGATGGACGCGCTCACCTACTGCACGGCGCAGATTCGCGCCACCGGCTTTGCGCCCGAGCTGCGCCTGCGCATGAACCGCGCCACGCCGCATGCGCGCGCCTTCCACGCGCTGCCGGCCGACATCGACGGGCTGCGCAACGCCTTCTTCAAACCCGAGCGCGACGACGCGCAACTGCAGGCCGCCATCGGCCAATACCGCGAACGGCTGGACGCCTGCCGCCAGGCCGTCAACAGCATCTACACCCACCTGGAAGACAACGGCATCTCGGTCGGCATGGTGTTTCGCCTGCGCCAGCTGCGCGAGCGCATCCTGCGCGTGCGCGAACTGCTTGACAGCCTGCTGTCGCCCAAGCCCGCGATGGCGGCCGTCAAGCTGCTGGGGCGCCGCGTGGTCACCGCGCAAGAGAGCAAAAGCATAGGCGCGCTGATCAGCGCCAATTCCACGCTGCTGTCGGCCAAGGTGGCGGAGCGCAGCGCGGAGACCGGTGAAACCTACATCACCCGCACGCGCGGCGAATACCGCGAAATGCTGGGCAAGGCCATGGGCGGCGGCGCCGTCACGGCCTTCACCACGCTGCTCAAGTTCATGATCGTGGGCATAGGCCTGTCGGCCTTCTGGAGCGGCTTCTGGTCCGGCGTGATGTACGCGGCCAGCTTCATCCTGATCCAGCTGCTGCATTTCACGCTGGCCACCAAGCAGCCCGCCATGACGGCGCCGGCCATGGCGGCCAAGCTCAAGGACCTCGGCTCGGCCGACGCCAGCGGCACCATCACGGCTTTTGTCGATGAAGTCACGCACCTGGTGCGCTCGCAGGTGGCGGCGGTCTTCGGCAACGTGTTCATGGTGGTGCCGGCGGTGCTGCTGGTCAACACGCTGATCCAGCTGTTGCTGGGCCGGCCCATGATCAGCAACGCCGAAGCCCAGCATGTGCTGGGCACGCTGACGCTGCTGGGCCCCACGCTGATGTGGGCCGGTTTTACCGGCGGCATCCTGTTCGCGGCCAGCATGATCGCGGGCTGGACCGAAAACTGGTTCGTGCTGCACCGCCTGGACTCGGCCATGCGCCACAACCCGCGCATCACCGCCTTCCTGGGCGGCGAGCGCGCGGCGCGCTGGTCCACCTTCATGCGCGACAACATCTCGGGCTTTGCTTCCAACATCGCGCTGGGTTTCATGCTGGGGCTGATACCGCCTTTCACCGGCTTCTTCGGCCTGGAACTCGAAGCGCGCCACGTCACGCTGTCGACCGGCCAGCTCGCCGCGGCCGGCGCCTCGCTGGGACTCGATGCCTTCAGGCACCTCGCCATCTGGTGGTGCATCGCCGCCATTCCACTCATAGGCGCACTGAACCTCGGCGTGAGTTTTTACCTCGCGTTCCGCCTGGCCCTGCAGGCGCACAACGTGAGCAACGTGGACCGCGCCCGCATTCGCGCGGCGATCTGGGCAAGATGGCGCAGCCATCCCCGCAGCTTTTTTATGCCCTGAATAGGCTCCCCCCTGTCCAGGCTCACTGCGTGTAGCCTGTTCCCCCCTCGAGGGGGCGGCGCCTTGGGCCGGCGAAGCCGGACCCTTGGCCCCCGCTGGTTTGTACTCACTGAACTCTTCAAACAATGTGCATGGCTTGCAAAGCCCTGCGCATTACATGCGGTGACAAGCGCTAGGGCTTTATTTCCGGTGTTGTCCTACAGGCCCCTGTGCAAGTGGCCGGTAAATTAATGCAACAAGTTTCGTTTCACGCAAACCCCACCGGGCCTCACGCCATCATGGCTGGCCGACAACGCGCAACATGCCGCCTCCAAGGGCTGTCTGCAGAGTTCCAATCAGAGTGGAGACACATTCCCCATGAATGAAATCCTGGCCATCTGGGCCGAATGGATCAAGCCTTCGGCGGGCTTGCCGACGGTGCAGTGGTCCATCCTGCTCGCGCTGGCCGCCGCTTCGGGCCATCTGCTGAACCGCTACACCGGCCTGCCCAAGGTGGTCGGCTACTCGCTGGTAGGCGGCTTCGCGGGCCTGGCCGGTTTCACCGGCGCCGTCTGGCCCTTGCAGGGCACAGGGCTTTTCCTGCTGGAGCTGGGCGTGGCCGTCGTGCTGTTCGAAGCGGGCGGGCGCATTCCGCTGCGCTGGTTCCGCCACAACCCCATGGTGCTGGTGCAAAGCCTGGCCGAATCGGCGCTGACTTTCATCCTCGTCTACTGGGCCCTGAGCGCGATGAGCGTGCGCGAGGCCGTGGCCGAACCGCTGGCCCTGCTGGCCATGGCTGCCTCGCCGGCCGTGCTGTCGCGCGTGGCCATCGACACGCGCGCCGCCGGCCCCGTCACCGAGCGCGCGCTGGTGCTGTCCACGCTGGGCACGCTCTACGCCCTCACGCTGTGCAGCGCGCGCGCCGGCATGATGCACCGTCCCGAATCGGGTGCGGCCGGCGTGCTCAGCACGCTCTACCCGGTGCTGGTGGTGCTGGGCCTGTCGGTGGTGGTGGGCGCGGTGCTGGCCCTCACGCTGCGCACCGCGCTGCGCGTGATGAGCCCCACCAGCGAAAACACCGCCATCCTGCTGCTGGCCCTGATCGCCGCGGGCGCCGCGCTGGCGGCCCACTTCGGCGGCTCGGCGCCGCTGGCGGCACTGCTGGGCGGCATGCTGCTCAAGCAGCTCAACCCGCGCCCCTGGTCCTGGCCGCGGCAGATGGGCACGGCCTCGTCCATGCTGACCATGCTGATGTTCGTGCTGGTCTCCGTCGTGGCCGCGCAGGCCGACTGGAGCGGCCCGGTGGCCGGCCTGGTCATCGCGCTGGTGGTCGCGCGCATGGTCGCCAAGATCGCCGGCGTGGCCCTCGGCAACGTCGGCAGCGGCGCCAGCTGGAAGCAGGCTTTGTGGGTGGGCTGCGCGATGTCGCCGATGTCCTCGGTCGCGCTGCTGCTGGTCTCGCAGTACGTGGCGGCCTCGGGCTCCCTGGGCCGCCAGATCGCCGGCGTGGCCCTGCCCGCCATCCTGCTGATGGAAGTGCTGGGCGCGGTGCTGGCCACGCTGGCCATCTACCGCGCCGGTGAAAGTTCCAAACCCTGGGCGCCGCTCACCCGCGGCCCCGCATCCGGACCCGTCCATGAGCCTTGAACCCTTCCAGAAATCCGCCGCGCTGTCGCTGGGCGTGGAGCTTGAGCTGCAGCTCGTGAACACCCACGACTACGACCTGGCGCCCTACGCCGAAGACATGCTGCGCCTGATGTCGAAAATCCCGCTGCCCGGCGCCGTGGTGCCCGAGATGACGTCGAGCATGATCGAGATATCGACCGGCGTGTGCCACAACGCCTCGGAGGTGCTGGGCCAGCTCTCGCAGATCCGCGACGCGCTGGTCAAGAGCGCCGACAAGCTCAACATCGCCGTGGTGGGCGGCGGCACCCACCCCTTCCAGCAGTGGCATGAGCGCCGCATCTACGACAAGCCGCGCTTTCGCGAGCTGTCGGAACTCTACGGTTATCTCTCCAAACAGTTCACCATCTTCGGCCAGCACGTGCACGTGGGCTGCCCCGATGCGGACAGCGCGCTGCTCACGCTGCACCGCATGTCGCGCTACATCCCGCACTTCATTGCGCTGTCGGCCTCCTCGCCTTACGTGCAGGGCCAGGACACGGCCTTCGATTCGGCGCGGCTCAATTCGGTGTTCGCCTTTCCGCTGTCGGGCCGCGCGCCTTTCGCGTTGACCTGGGACGACTTCACCGTCTACTTCGACAAGATGACGCGCACCGGCGTGGTCAAGAGCATGAAGGATTTTTACTGGGACATCCGGCCCAAGCCCGAATTCGGCACCATTGAAATCCGCGTGTTCGACACGCCGCTCACGGTCGAGCGCGCCACAGCGCTGGCCGGCTTCGTGCAGTCGCTGGCCTCGTGGTTCATGCATGAGCAGCCCTTCATGCCCACCGAAGACGATTACCTGGTCTATACCTACAACCGCTTCCAGGCCTGCCGCTTCGGCCTGGACGCGGTCTACGTGGACCCGGCCACCGGCGGCCACATGCCGCTGCGCGAGCACATCCTGCTGACCATGGCGCAGATCGAGCGCCATGCCACAGGCATGGGCGCCGGCGCGTCGCTGCACCTGCTGCGCAGCAGCGTGGAGCGCGGCGACAACGACGCGCGCTGGCTGCGCGAAAAGCAGGGCGAGGAGCGCCTGCTGGCCGAGGTCATACGCCAGGCGGCAGAGCGTTTCCGCGGCGGCGTCACGCACCAGCAGTACCCCTGAGGTTTCCCCTGAGATCAGCGGCGCAGCCTGTATGCTCTGCGCCATGGGTGAATTTGACCTGATCGCACGCTACTTCACGCGACCCGCGGCGCGCGCCGTGCTGGGCGTGGGCGACGACTGCGCGCTGCTGCAGCCGGTGCCGGGCACACAACTGGCCATCTCCAGCGACATGCTGGTCGAGGGCCGGCACTTCTTTGCCGGTGTGGACCCTTTCACACTGGGCCACAAGGCCCTGGCTGTCAACCTGAGCGACCTCGCCGCCTGCGGCGCCAAACCCCTGGCTTTCACGCTGGCACTGGCTTTGCCGCAAGTTGATGAAGCCTGGCTCGCGGCTTTTTCGAAAGGCCTGTTCGCGCTGGCCGATGCGCACGGCTGCGAACTGGTCGGTGGCGACACCACACAAGGGCCGCTCAACATCTGCATCACCGTGTTCGGCGAGGTGCCCGTGGTGAGCGGCAAGAGCCAGGCGCTGCTGCGCTCGGGCGCCAAAACCGGCGACGACGTCTATGTGAGCGGCACGCTGGGCGATGCCCGGCTGGCGCTTGACGCGCTGCGCGGCACGCTGGCCCTGCCGGCGGATTTGCTGGCGCAGGCGCGTAGGCGGCTGGAGCAGCCCGCGCCGCGCGTGGCGCTGGGCCAGGCGCTGCGCGGCATCGCCTCGGCGGCCATCGACGTGAGCGACGGCCTGATCGGCGACCTGGGGCACATCCTGCGCGCAAGCGGCGCGGGCGCGACGATCAACATCGCGGCCGTCACGCCCTTGCTGGCTTCCCGTGCTCATGCCGATTGGGCCTCAGCCGGAATCGGCGATGACAGACAACTCGAATGCGTGCTGGCCGGCGGCGACGACTACGAGCTCGCCTTCACCGCGCCGGCTTCGGCGCGTGAAGCCGTGCAGGCCGCGGCTCAGTCAGCCGGGACACAGGTCACCCGTATAGGCCGCATGGATGCCGAGCCGGGTCTGCGGTTGGTCGATGCGCAGGGAAAAGCGTTCATACAGCGCTTTTCATCCTTCGACCATTTTCAGTAAAACCGCAGGCGCCTTACTTCGCCTCCACCAGGGCGCGAATATCCAGCAAGGTCAGCTCATTGGCATCAGGCTTGCCGATCTCGCGTCCCGACGAATACGGGAAATTGTTGTCGTTGACCAGCACGATGTGCGTGGCATCGACAATCGCCAGCCCCTCGGGGCCCAGGTGCGGCAGCGAAAACATGGCTTCGTTGGGCCCCAGCTTTGCCAGGCGATCCGGGTTGGCGATGCGGGTCAGGTCGATGTAGGCCACCTTGCGCACAAAACCATCCGAATCTGCCGCGGCCAGGTCGATCTTGTAGACACGCTTGAAACGCGCGGGCCGTGTGAAGCAGTCGGTGCGCGCTTCATTGGCGCATACGGGCGCCTGCCCTTCGGTGCTGTCGTCGCGTTCTATCACCAGGCCCGTCGTGGCATCCAGCAGCTGGAAGTCGGCGGCGACGTTGCCCACCTCTTCCAGCAGGTACTTCCACTGTTTGCCTGTGTAGCGGCCTGAGGCGGCGTCCACCTCGTGGATGCGCACATAAGTCTTGTCGCCCGCTTTTTCCACACTTTTGCTTGGCGCGTCGAACAGCGGGCCTTCAAACATCGGATAGAGCCTGCTGCCGTCGGGCGACTTCGCCATGGCCTCAAATCCGTTGGAGCGGCGCACCTCGAACAAGGCCTCGCCGGGCAGGTTGGGCAGGCGGCCCTGCATGTAGTGGTCGGGCGAGGCCGGCAGCTTGCCGTTGATGACCGTCTCGATCACGCCCAGCACGCGTCCCTGGGAGTCGGTGCGCAACAGGTAAGGCCCGTATTCGTCGCCTATCCACCATTCATTGCCCACCACCTGCAGCGATTCCGGATCGAAGTCGATGCCCGTGAGATAGCGGCGCGAGGTGTTTTCGTTCTGGATGTGGAAGGGTATGCGCTTGTTCGGGTCGCTCAGGAAGGTGGTGCTCCGGCGCACGACTACGCCCTTGCCCCAATCGGCCGACAGCCGGTGCACCATCAGCAGCGCGTCCTGCGAGTTGACCTTGTTGCCGAAGCCGTTGTCGGTCAGCGCGAGGAACTCGCCCTTGCCCAGGGAAACGATGCCCGAGAAGCCCTGTACCGATTGCCCCTTCATGGGCAGCGTGCCGCCGGAAGCGCGCGGGTATTGCGGGTCGCCGACAAAGGTGTTGGCGCTTTCGCTGCCGAGTTTTTCATTGCGCTGGCGTTTGGCATTGGCGAACTTGCCCGCCGTGGCGAAGAAGGCGCCCGCGTCGCGCGTCGCGGGCACGGAGGCGTTGGCGGGCAGGGCCGCATGGCCCGCCAGCGTGGCTTCCACTGCCGGTGCGCTTTGCGCGCGGCCGCTCCCGGCCGCGAGGCACAGCGCGCAGGCGGCCACCAGGGTCAATGTGTTCATCCTGGCCAAAACCTTTTTCTGCTTGCTCATCCCGAACCCCTCTTGTCTGTGAATCGCTGGACTGTGCAGGCCGCATGTGAAACCGGTGTGACAAAATCAGCCACAACCCCGGGCATCGCGCCCGACACTCCCACCATGACCGACACCACGCCGCCGCCCGCCTTCCGGCCCACCGCGAAATTTTTGCTGGCGCATCCCGCGCATTTCATCGCCCTGGGCTTCGGTTCCGGCCTCAGCCCTGTTGCGCCCGGCACGGCCGGCACGCTGTGGGCCTGGCTGGCCTTCCTGGTGCTGCAGCAGTGGCTCACGCCGGCCGACATGGGCTGGCTGATCGCCGCCTCCACCCTGGTCGGCTGGTGGGCCTGCACGGTGACCGCCAAGGCCATGAAGGTGCTGGACCCGGGCAGCATCGTCTGGGACGAGGTTGTGGCCTTCTGGCTGGTGCTGTGGCTGGTGATGCCCGCCGGCTTCTGGGCGCAACTGGCCGCGTTTGCGCTGTTCCGCTTTTTTGACGCCGTGAAACCCGGCCCCGTGGCCTGGGCCGACCAGGCCTTCAAGGGCTTTAACTGGCGCGGCGGTTTCGGCATCCTGTTTGACGATTTTGTGGCGGCCTTCTGCGCGCTGCTGGTGATTGCCGCCTGGAGGTTCTGGTGAGCAGCGCGCCGGCAGAACAGCTGGCCGCCCTGCTCCAGGCCCAGGGCCGGATGCTGGCCACCGCCGAAAGCTGCACGGGCGGCATGATCTCCGCCGCCTGCACCGACCTGGCCGGCTCCAGCAACTGGTTTGAGCGCGGCTTCGTCACCTACTCCAACGAGGCCAAGACGGAATTGCTGGGCGTGGACGCCGCGCTGATCGCAAAACACGGCGCCGTCAGCGAGGAAGTGGCGCGCGCCATGGCCTCCGGCGCCATCAAGCATTCACGCGCCCAGGTGTCCGTGGCGGTGACGGGCGTGGCCGGCCCGACGGGCGGTAGCGCCGCCAAGCCCGTGGGTACGGTATGGTTTGGCTTCAGTGTGGGTGGCCAGCTAAGCAGCGAGATGAAGCGTTTTGACGGCGACCGCGCCGCGGTGCGCGGCGCCACGGTGCAGCACGCGTTAACGCGGCTGCTGGAGTTGCTGGCCTGAGCGGCGGCGCAGCCGGTCAAAGACCGCCGCCAGGCCCATGGCCGTGACAGCGAGTTCAGGCGCTGAGAAATGTTCTTTTAAGCAATAGACTAGCAAGTTACGCCCGAACACCACTCGACATCCCTGAAAAACCGCAATGGCGATCAAGAAATCCGACCTCTACTCCTCCCTTTGGGCATCCTGCGACGAGTTACGGGGTGGTATGGACGCCAGTCAGTACAAAGACTACGTCCTGTTTTTGCTGTTCATCAAATACATCAGCGACAAGTACGGAAACAGCGAGGACTTCGCGCCGCCCGTCATCATTCCTGCGGGCAGCAGCTTCAAGGACATGATTGCCCTCAAGGGCAACGCCGAGATCGGCGACAAGATCAATACTCAGGTTATCGCGCCGCTAATCGCTGCCAACGCAAAACTGGCGCGTAGTGATTTTCCCGATTTCAACGACCCCAACAAACTCGGGGAGGGCAAGGACAGAGTTGAGAAGCTCTCCAAGCTGATCGGAATTTTCCAAAATCCTGCTCTCGATTTTTCCAAGAACCGTGCCGAGCACGACGACATCCTGGGAGACGCCTACGAGTTCTTGATGCGACACTTTGCCAGCGAAAGCGGCAAAAGCAAGGGCCAGTTCTATACCCCGTCCGAAGTCAGCCGTATTCTCGCCAGCGTCATTGGCATCTCACCCAAAAATACCAAAGGCGCCACCACTGCATACGACCCCACATGCGGCTCGGGATCGCTGCTTTTGAAAGTGGCGGCACAAGCCGGCAAGCACATCACGCTGGAGGGGCAGGAAAAAGACGTGACCACGGCGGGCCTCGCGCGCATGAACATGATCCTGCATGACTTCCCAACCGCCACCATCCTGTCGGGCAACACGTTGGCCGCACCTAAATTCAAGGATGGTGAAAGTCTGCGCACCTACGACTATGTGGTAGCCAACCCGCCCTTTTCAGACAAAAGCTGGAGCACCGGCCTCACCTTGGGTGACAACGGAGAAGACGACGCCTTCCAGCGCTTTTCCTGGGGCGTTCCGCCCCCCAAACAAGGCGACTACGCCTACCTGTTGCACATCATCCGCAGCATGAAAAGCAACACGGGCAAGGCTGCCTGCATCTTGCCCCACGGCGTGCTGTTTCGCGGCAATGCAGAAGCGGTTATCCGCGAACAATTGGTGCGCTCCGGCATCCTCAAAGGCATCATCGGCTTGCCTGCCAACCTGTTCTATGGCACCGGCATTCCGGCCTGCATCCTGGTACTAGACAAGGAAAACGCCACTGCAAGGGCAGGAATTTTCATGGTGGACGCGTCCAAGGCTTTTATCAAGGACGGCAACAAAAACCGTCTGCGCGAGCAAGACATCCACAAAATCGTGGACACCTTCACCCGGCAGATCGACACCGCACGCTACGCCCGCATGGTTCCGCGCAGTGAAATTGCCGATGCCAAGAATAACTACAACCTCAACCTGCTGCGCTATATCGACAGCTCCGCACCCGAAGACCTGCAAGACATAGACGGCCACTTGCGCGGTGGCATTCCGGAGCGCGACCTGGATGCCTTTGCTGCTGACTGGCAGGTGTTCCCTGGCGTGCGTGCCGCCTTGTTTGCATCCGCTGGCCGGCCCGGCTATGCCAGCCTCAAGCTGCCCATTGCCGAAGTCAAGCCTGCTATCTTGAGCCATTCCGAATTCACCGCCTATCACCAAAGCGTGACGGCGCTGTTCACCAAATGGCGCAAGGCCATCACCCCCCGCATCACCGCATTCGCGCAAGACGATCACCCCAAGGAACTGATACACACGGTGTCCGAAGTCTTATTGGCGGCTTTTCAGGCAGTGCCATTGATCGACGCCTACGACATCTACCAGCACCTGATGGACTACTGGGCAGCCGCCATGCAGGACGATGCCTACCTGATCGCTGCTGACGGCTGGGTACAAGGCGCACAGGCACGCGAGATCGTGCAGGTCAAAGACAAAAACAGCAAACTCATCTGGCCTGAGCTACATGACTACGCGCTAGGCAAACGCCGCTTCAAGTCAGACTTGGTGCCCGCCAGCATTCTGGTGGCCAAATACTTTGCATCCGAGCGCGCAGCCATAGACGCACTGGATGCCCAAATCGCCTTGTTGGAGCAGAAACTGGATGACATGCTGGAACAGCACAGCGGCGATGAAGGGCTGCTAAATGAAGTGATTGAGGGCGGAGGCGACAAGCAAAAGATCACTACCAAGGCCGTGAAAGCCCGCCTAAAAGAAATTGGTAAAGACCCGGACTATGCAGACGAACACAGGGCACTCACCGCCTACGCTGACGTACTGGACCAGCAGGGCACATCTAAAGCCCAGCGCAAAGCCGATCAAGAAGCGTTGGACAAGAAGATCGCTGCCAAGTACCTAAAGCTAACTGAAGCGCAAATCAAGACCCTGGTGGTGGACGATAAGTGGATGGCGCACCTGAGCGCTGCTGTACAGGGGGAGCTGGACCGCGTGTCGCAAATCCTCACCGGTCGCATTCGTGAACTGGCGGAACGCTATGCCAGACCGTTGCCACAACTCATTAATGAGGTAGCCACACTGGCTGCGCGAGTGGATGCCCATCTACGGCGCATGGGGGCGGTATGGAATTGAACCGGCGTGACACCACATTTACTATATTTTTGATAGCCGCTTACGCACGTTTTACAAGCGCCGGCGGGCGATTTGATATGCAATCTCGGCGGCGGCAGCCATTTGACCTATCTTTGATTTCCGCTTTTGAGGCGGGAGCGGTATGAGTGCGGGTTTGCGAGCTGGGTACAAGCAGACTGAAGTGGGGGTGATTCCAGAGGATTGGGTGGTGAAGCCATTTTCTGACCTCTTCGAATTAAGCAATGGCGTTAACGCCGACAAAGCGTCATATGGGCAAGGACTTCCCTTCATCAATGTTTTGGAGCCCATAACTCACTCGCACCTGTACGGCCCGGAAATTACTGGTCAAGTTACCTTACCCGAGGCCATCGCAGTTTCGTATGCAGTTCGCCGAGGAGACGTGCTCTTTAATCGTACGTCGGAGACGCAGGATGAGGTCGGTCTGGCGGCGACTTATCTAGGCACTGAGTTGGTTGTATTCGGAGGCTTCGTTATTCGCGGCCGCCCAACAGGCCAAAGCTTCGATCCTGTTTATTCAGGCTATGCGTTGCGTGCGCCCATTATTCGATCGCAGATTATCCCCATGGGGCAAGGCGCGATTCGCGCAAACATCGGGCAACAAAACCTTGGCCTTGTTGTTGCACCAGTCCCTCCGCTCCCGGAACAACGCGCCATCGCGACGGCGCTAGGTGATATGGATGCACTGTTAGGCGGGCTAGATAGCCTCATCGCCAAGAAGCGTGACCTCAAACAGGCAGCCATGCAGCAACTCCTCACCGGCCAAATTCGTCTCCCTGGATTTGATGGGGAGTGGTCTAGAACCGAGTTAAAGCAGCTTGTCTTGATCCCCATCACTGATGGACCTCACATGACTCCGAGGTTTTACAACAGCGGTGTTCCTTTTCTTTCGGTGAATAACCTCGTTGACAACCGAATCGATCTAACTGACCTTCGGTACATCTCAAAAGTAGACGACCAAATCTTCGCAAAAAAGTGCAAACCAAGGGTTGGTGATGTGCTCTTGGGAAAAGCCGCATCAGTAGGAAAGGTTGCCATAGTCGAGGAGGAGTTCGACTTTAATATTTGGTCTCCGATTGCTTTGGTAAGAGCGAATGAAGAAATCCACGCAAAATTTCTGTACTACCAACTACTAAGCACCGATTGTGTTGGGCAAATTTCCTTGCTCACCAACTCGTCATCGCAAGGCAATATCGGCATGGGCGATATTGAGAAGCTTCAAATTTCTTACCCAGAGCGAGAAGAACAAACTGCAATCGCCGCCGCCCTCTCCGACATGGACGCCGAACTCGCCGCACTGGAAGCTCGCCGCGACAAGACGCGCAATCTCAAACAGGTCATGTTACAAGAGCTACTGACCGGCAGAACAAGACTAATCGAACCCGCCTCTAAGGTCATCGCTGTGGATTTCTCCGCAAAGCCCAAACCCGCAGCGGTTCAGCAGCCTGCAGCCGGCACGCATAACTGGGCCATTAACGAAGCCGTGGTGGTAGCGGTGCTGGTCAAGCAGTTTGGATCGGAGCAATATCCGCTGGGGCGCAAGCGCTGCACCAAGCTCTCTTATCTGATGCACAGGCACGTGGAGCATGTGGCGCAGGGCTATCTCAAAAAAGCGGCGGGCCCCTACAACCCGTCGGTGAAATACAAGGGGCCAGAAGGCATTGCCCAGAAAAACGGCTATATCCGCACCCACTCCCAGGGAAAATTCGCCGGCTTTGTGGCCGCCGGGAAGATAGCCCAGGCCGAGGGTTATTTTGAGAAGTGGTACGGGGCCGACGTGCTAGCCTGGCTGGAGCAGTTTCGCTACAAGTCCAATGACGAGCTGGAATTGCTGGCGACGGTGGACATGGCGGTAGAAGATTTACGCCGTACGGGCAAACCGGCTAATGTGGATGCAGTCAAATCCGTGATCCACGACAACCCGGAATGGGAGGCCAAGCTGGAGCGGGAGATTTTCTCCGGTGCCAACATTGCACGGGCCATTGCACAAACAAGGGAATTGTTTCACTAGAAGTCCAACATGAAAGAGTCGCAACACACCGAATGGAAAGAATCCTGGCGCGACGACTACCTGCGCTGGGTGTGCGGCTTTGCCAATGCCGAGGGTGGCATGCTGGTGATTGGGCGCAATGACCGCGGCGAGGTAGTCGGCATACCCGATGCGGCCAAGCTGCTGGAAGACCTGCCCAACAAGGTGCGTGACTTGCTGGGAATCCTGGTGGACGTGAACCTGCGCAGCGAAAGCGGCAGGGAATATCTGGAGCTGGTAACACCGGCCTACCCGTCACCCATCAGCTACCGGGGGCATTACTACCAACGCAGCGGCAGCACCTTGCAAGAACTCAAGGGCGCGGCGCTGGACCGCTTTTTGCTGCGCAAGCAGGGACGCACCTGGGATGGCGTTCCCGTACCGGGAGTGACGGCTACAGACTTGTCGCCTGCAGCGATGCAGGTGTTCAGGCAACTGGCCCTGGACAGTGGCCGTATGGACCCCGCCGCGCTGAAAGAAACCGATGCAGGTTTACTTGAAAAACTCCAGTTGACAGAGGGCAGCTACCTCAGGCGTGCAGCGCTGCTGCTGTTTCACCCCGACCCGCAACGCTTCGCGACGGGAGCCTTTGTCAAGATAGGGTTCTTTCGTTCGGAGTCTGATCTGGTCTACCACGACGAGGTGGCTGGTGATTTGTTTGGCCAGGTGCGTCAAACCACAGACCTGCTGCTCTCCAAGTACCTCAAGGCTGCCATTCGCTATGAGGGTCTGCAGCGCATTGAGCGCTTCCCCGTGCCACGGGCGGCCCTGCGCGAGGCCTTGCTCAATGCCTTGATGCATCGTGACTACGCGGTGCCGGCACCCGTGCAGATCCGCGTTTACGAGGACAGGCTGAAGATATGGAACCCGGCCGCGCTGCCGGAGGGTTGGTCACTGCAAAAGCTGCTGGGGGAGCACCCCTCTTTGCCGTTTAACCCGCTGATAGCCAATGCGTTTTTCCGGGCGGGTGAGATTGAGGCCTGGGGGCGCGGCATCGACCGGATTTTTCAGGCATGCCGGGAGGCGGGGGTACCACCACCGCAATGGCGGCATGAAGCCAACGACCTGTGGGTGGAGTTTCCTTTCTCATCGGAGTACCTGGCGGCGATGGGTGGACAGCGTCAAATAGTCACCCCGGAAGTCACCCCGGAAGTCACCCCGGAAGTCAGGTTGCTGCAGGCCATGGCTTCGGTGAATGTTCTAGCCTGGCCGCGTCGCGCTTTGCAACAGGCATTAGGACTGAGCGACGCCGAGCATTTTCGCAAGAGCTTTCTGCAGCCCGCTCTGGCCAGCGGCTTGATTGAAATGACGCTGCCAGACAAGCCGACCAGTCGCATGCAGCAATATCGCCTGACCGATGCGGGTCGTGCCCATCTGCAAATCCTTGCAAGCAAAGGCAAGCCACCATGACCGAGCCAACCCGCTCCGAGCGCAAGACACAAAACCGTGTCATGGATCTCTTCACCAACACGGCGAGGGCCGACTGCCTGGGCTACCGCAATCTGGGCGAGTGGAACAAACGTGAGGGCAATCGCCCGATTGAAACCACCCTGCTGCGCGAAAACCTTGCGGCGCGTGGCTACTCCCCCGCCCACATTGCTGCCGCCTTGCAGAAACTGGAGGCAGCAGCCGACACCACCGGAATCACGCTGTACCAGGCCAATCTGCGCACCTATCAGCTGCTGCGCTATGGCGTGCCGGTGCAAACTTCTGCGGGCCAGGCGCATACAACGGTGCATTTGATTGACTGGAGCGTTCCCGACAAGAACGACTTTGCGCTGGCCGAAGAGGTGACGCTCAAGGGTGGCCACCAACGCCGGCCAGATATCGTGCTGTACATCAATGGCATTGCCATAGTGGTTATCGAACTCAAACGCAGTTCGGTAGAGCTGGCCGGTGGGGTGCGCCAACTTATTACCAACCAGGAGGAAATTTTCAACAAGGGGTTTTTCAGCACCGTGCAGTTGGTACTGGCAGGCAGCGACTCCCAAGGCTTGCGAGTGGGCACCACGGGCACGTCGGAGCAGTTTTTTGTGGAATGGAAAAGTGATGTGCCTCAACAGCCTGGCACGACACCGCAGGCAGGAGCGCTGCTAGACGCGCCGTTGGCGCTGTGGTGCAGCAAGCATCGGCTGTTGGACCTGCTGCGCAATTTCATCATCTTCGACGGCGGCCAGAAGAAGGTGCCACGCCCACACCAGTACGCGGGGGTGAAGGCGGCGCAAGAGCGCGTTGCCAAGCGAGAGGGTGGTGTGATATGGCACACCCAAGGCAGCGGCAAGAGCATTTTGATGGTGCTATTTGCCAAGTGGCTGCTGGAGCATGACCCCGAGGCACGCATTCTGGTGATTACGGATCGCGACGAGTTGGACAAGCAAATTGTTGGGGTGATGCGCAACGCGGGGGTGATTGGTAAAAACACGCCGTCACCCCGAATCAACTCGCGGGCTGAGTTGATCGAGAAGTTGGGCTCTACGACCACGCGGCTAATGTGTGCGCTGATCCACAAGTTTGATGTCTCGGACCTAAACGACCCACCGCCCAATGTACATGGCCGTGTCTATGTGTTTGTCGATGAATGCCACCGCACTCAGGGCGGTGACATGAACAAGCAGATGAAGCGCTGGCTGGAAGGGGCCATCTTCATCGGCTTTACCGGCACACCACTGCTGCGCAAAGACAAGACCATGACGCGCGATGTGTTCGGCACTTACATCCACACCTACAAGTTTCACCAGGCAGTGGCCGACAAGGTGGTGTTGGACTTGAAGTACGAGGCGCGCGACGTGTCAGAGCGGCTCACATCCCAAAGGAAGATAGACGAATGGTTTGAGCGGGCAACCCGCAACCTCAACAACTTTCAGAAGGCCTTGGTGCGAAAGCGCTGGGCCACCATGGAAGAGTTGATGAGCGCGGCGGGCCGCAAGCGCGAGATCATTGCGGACATCATTGGTGATTTCGCCCTCAAGCCGCGCCTGAACAATGACCGGGGCACGGCGATTCTTGTGGCGGCATCCATCTACGATGCCTGTCACTACTACCGGCTGTTCCTGGGCACAAGCTTTGGCCCCTACTGCGGCATCATCACGTCGTTCGAGCCGAACCACAATGCGGTTTCTCGGGAACCAGCGAACAGCGACGAGCGCTATAAGTTCGACACCTATTCCCAGCATGTATTGAAAAACTTCCCGACGACCGAGAAGTACGAAACAGAAATGAAGCGCCGCTTCATTGAAGAGCCGGCCAACCTGAAGTTGCTGATTGTTGTCAGCAAACTGCTCACCGGCTTTGACGCTCCAAGCTGCAGCTACATCTATTTGGACAATGAGCTGCATGACCACAATCTGTTTCAAGCCATTTGCCGAACCAACCGCTTGGATGGTGACGACAAGGACTACGGCCATATCGTCGACTATAAAAAACTGTTTGGCGATGTGCAAGAGGCGATTGCTGTCTATAGCTCCGATGAGCTGGACATTGACCAGGGCAATGGCGGCGATAACAATGTGCGTCTTAAGGGGCTACTGGAAGAAAGCAAGAAGCAGCTGGATACTGCTCGTCAAGCCATTGCTTACCTGTGCGAACCGGTGGGCCAACCGCGGGAGGTGGAGCAATACCTGCATTATTTCTGCGGGGATGCAGCGGACCCTGGTGCTCTGCTCAAAACCGAAGCACTGCGGGTGTCGTTCTACAAAGCGGTGGCCATCTTCGCGCGTACCTACGCGGATCTCGGCCAAAACCTGGCAGAGGCGGGATATTCGGACGAAGACGCGGCTGCACTGCACAAGGAAGTGGGGTTCTACGCCGATATTCGCTCCGCCATCAAGAAACACTCCGGTGAGGAGCTGGACATCAAGCCTTTTGAGGCGGACATGCGCCACCTCATCAATACCTACATCCAGGCGGACCCCGCCGCGGAACTGGGTGAACTGGGGGAGATGTCGCTAACCGAACTGATTATTGAGACGGGTATCCACGATGCGATTGCCAGGAAACTCAATGCGAAAGGCAAGCTCTCGAAGAATTCAGTTGCCGAGGGCATTATCAACAACGTCCGCAAAACCATCATTCGTGATCAACTGACCGACCCGAGGTTCTACGCGCAAATGTCCAAACTGCTGGACGATCTGATCAAGCAAAGCCGTGCTGACGCTACAGCCTATGAAGAGTTTTTGCGAAAAGCCGAAGACCTGGTCAGACGGCTAGCGGCCAAGCAGCCCGAGGATGGACTGCCAACAGAACTGCATGGCAAGCATGAGGCAACGGTAATCTATAACAACCTGGAAACCATACTATCAGCGTCAACACCTGCAGATGTATTGCAGGAAGATCAACCCGGGTATGGAAATGAACGAGTATTGCTGGCACTGGAAATTGACCATGCGATGCGATTGCAAGCGCCCGCCGACTGGAAGGGCGACGAGACCAAGGAACGTGTTGTTCAAAACTTTCTGTTTCCACTGTTGAGGAAAAACCGTGCCGCAACGCTGGCCGTTTTCGAGTTGATCAAGAACCAGTCGGGTTACTGATGATGGAAACCATCGTGCTTGGTGATATCAGAATCGCAGTCACCCGAAAGGCGGTGAAAAATGTACACCTCTCTGTGCATCCACCACTGGGAAATGTCACGCTGGTTGCGCCCACCGCAACGCGTTTGGATGTGGCCCGCGCCTACGCAATCTCCAAACTCGGCTGGATTCGTGATCAGCAAACAAAGCTGCTGGCACAGGCCCGCGAGACACCGCGACGGTTCGTAGAACGGGAGACGCACTACCTTTGGGGTCGCCGTTACTTGCTGTCGGTCATCAAGAAGGACGCCAAGCCCGCCGTCACACAAGACCATCGACGTATCACACTCACTGTTCGCCCCGACAGCATGCTCACCAAGCGGAAAGAGGTGATGGATGAATGGCATCGCGCTCAGATGCACCGGGTAGTGCCGGCCTTAATCGAGAAATGGGAGAGGAAATTGGGCGTTAAGGTTTCTAGCTACTTCTTGCAACGCATGAAGACCAAGTGGGGGAGTTGCAACTACCTTACGGGAAACATCCGCTTAAATACTGAACTGGTGAAAAAGCCCAAAGACTTGCTGGAGTACGTTGTGGTGCACGAAATGCTGCACTTGATAGAACCGAACCATAGCGAGCGCTTTGTGGCGCTGCTGGAGCATCACTACCCAACATGGCGCGAGGCGCGAGCCGAACTAAATGAGTTGCCACTGGCGGCTGAAACATGGGGTGTGCCATAGGGTATTTAGCACTTTGGTCAAACACAAAGGGTTAGCAGCCTAAACGGCGGCGACCCCACCGGGTGATCACTTTTACAGGCGATGGCGCCTACGCGACGGCCCAACCGCACCAGACGGGTATAAAGTCCTCACAGAATCACCCCCCGAGGAGACAGCATGCACACCAATCAGACCACCCTCGAGAACTTCTACGCGGCCTTCGCCCGCCTCGACTCCGGCGCCATGGCCGCCTGCTACGCGCCCGACGCCCAGTTCGACGACGAGGTTTTTTCCTTGCGCGGCCATCGTGAGGTCACCGGCATGTGGCACATGCTGTGCAACCTCACCAAGGCCAAGGGCGCCGACGTCTGGAAGCTCACGTCAAGCGGCATCGAAGCCGATGCGCGCACCGGGAAATCTCACTGGGAGGCCGACTACCGCTTCAGCACCACCGGGCGCATGGTGCACAACGTGATAGACGGTGTGTTTGAATTCAACGAACAAGGCCTCATCATCCGCCACCGCGACCGCTTCAATTTCTGGTCGTGGTCGCGCCAGGCGCTGGGCACGCCCGGCCTGCTGCTGGGCTGGACGCCCTTTCTGCGCGCCAAGGTCAAAGCACAGGCGGCGGCGAATCTGCAAAAATACCTGGCCCAGCGTAACCATTAAATTTCAGCGGGAGTCGCCCATGCCCTGGTTTGACGGCTTTGAATCGCGCAGTTTCGAGGTCAATGGCGCCTCCATCCATGCGCGCGTCTCCAAAACCATCCTGGGCGAGCCGCAGCGGCCCGCGTTGCTGCTGTTGCACGGCTTCCCGCAATCGCACGTGATGTGGCACCGCGTGGCCCAGCGCCTGGCCCGGGACTACTTCCTCGTGATGCCCGACCTGCGCGGCTACGGCGACTCCTCCAAGACCGCCGGCCTTCCCGACCACAGCAATTACAGCAAGCGCAACATGGCGCACGACATGGCCGGCGTGATGGACGCGCTGGGCATCAACCGTTTCCTCCTGTGCGGCCATGACCGCGGCGGGCGCGTGGCGCACCGGCTGGCGCTGGACCATGCCGCGCGCGTGCTCAAGCTTTGTGTCATCGACATCGCGCCCACGCTGGACATGTACGAGGGCCGCAGCATGAGCGAGCCCTACATGGTTTTTGCGCGCGCCTACTACCACTGGTTCCACATGCTGCAGCCGGCGCCGCTGCCCGAGATCATGATGGGCGCCAACCACCCTGAAACCGCCAAGGCCTACCTGCACGCCAAGCTGGGCGGCTGGGGCAGCGCGGGCATGAACTACATCGAGCCGCGCGCGCTGGCCGAATACGAGCGCAGCTTTTGCAATGCCGAGGCGCTGCACGCCGCCTGCGAGGACTACCGCGCCGGCGCCGGCATAGACCTCGATCACGATCGCGACAGCCGCGCACAGGGACAGAAACTGGCCTGCGACCTGCTGGTGCTGTGGGGCGAACGCGGTGTGGTGCACCGCCTGTTCGACCCGATGGCCTTGTGGCGGGCACAGTGCGGCGGTGAAGTCACCGGCCAGGCCATGCCGGCCGGCCATTTCATTCCCGAAGAGCAGCCGGAGGCGACCGCGCGGGCGCTGCGGGATTTTTTCAACTGATTCACCCGGAGCTTCAGGCCATGTCGCACTACAGCGCAGAAACCTTGTGGGAACGCAAGGATGCCGACTTCCTGGACAACCGCTACAGCCGCCTGCACCTGCTGCGCTTTGACGGCGGCCTGGAAGTGCCGGGCTCGTCCTCGCCTTCCGTCGTGCCGCTGCCGATGTCCGACGCCTCGGCGCTGGACCCGGAAGAGGCCTTTGTCTCCTCGCTGTCGAGCTGCCACATGCTGTGGTTCCTGACCATGGCCGTCAAGCGCAAGTTCCGCGTGGACCGCTACTTCGACGCGGCGACCGGCGTGATGGAAAAGAACGCCGAAGGCAAGGTCGCGATGACCGTCGTCACCCTGCACCCCGAGGTGACGTTTTCCGGCGAGCGCCAGCCCAGCCGCGAGGAACTGGACAAGCTGCACCACGACGCGCATGAGGCCTGCTTTATCGCCAACTCGGTGAAGACCGACGTGCGCTGCGAACCGGTATACGGCGGCGCATGACGCAGCGGCGCCCGCTGCTGATCGCTCTCGGTCTGCTCGTGCTGGGCGCGCTGCTGTGGTCGGGCCTGGCGCCCTACGACCGCGGCACCTGGGTGCTGGAAGTCGCGCCGGCCGTGATCGCCGCACCGGTGTTGCTGGCGACAGGGCGGCGCTACCCGCTGACCACGCTGCTTTACGTGCTGATCGCGCTGCACATGCTGGTGCTCATCCTGGGCGGCGCCTACACCTACGCGCGCGTGCCGCTGGGCTTCTGGATGCAGGAGGCGCTTCACCTGGGCCGCAACCCTTACGACAGGATAGGCCACCTCATGCAGGGCCTGGTGCCCGCGATGGTCGCGCGCGAACTGCTGCTGCAGCGCGCTTACCTCACCAGCCGGCGCATGGCCGCTTTCCTGTCGGTGTGCGTCGCCATGGCGATCAGCGCCGTCTATGAGCTGCTGGAATGGTGGGCGGCGCTGGCGCTGGGCCAGGGGGCCGACCAGTTCCTGGGCACGCAGGGAGACCCATGGGACACGCAGTCCGACATGTTCATGGCGCTGATAGGCGCGACGCTGGCGATGGCCCTGCTGACCCGCTGGCAAGACCGGCAGATGCGGCCGCTTGCCGGCGCATGGCTTACTTCAGCCAGCCGCGCTTCCTGAAATACCACATGGGCACCACGGCGCTGGCCACCATCAGCACGATCGCGTAGGGGTAGCCCAGCGCCCAATCCAGCTCGGGCATGAGCTTGAAGTTCATGCCGTAAACGCTGGCGATCAGGGTGGGCGGCAGCAGCGCGACGCTGGCCACCGAGAAGATCTTGATGATCTTGTTCTGGTTGATGTTGATGAAACCGACCGTGGCGTCCATCAAAAAGTTGATCTTGTCGAACAGGAAAGCCGTGTGCGAATCCAGCGAGTCGATGTCGCGCAAAATCTGCCGCGCTTCCTCGAACTGCTCGGCGTTGAGCATCTTGCTGCGCATCATGAAGCTGACGGCACGGCGCGTGTCCATCATGTTGCGGCGTATGCGGCCGTTCAAGTCCTCGTGGCGGGCGATGGCGCCCAGCACCTCGCCGGCCAGCGCGTCGGTCACGTCGCCCGACAGCACCTGGGCGCTGACTTTTTCAAGCTCGACGTAAATGCCTTCGAGCGTGTCGGCCGAGTATTCGGCGTCGGCGTCGAACAGCTTGAGCAGCACTTCCTTGGCGTCTTCAAGCAGGCCGGGCGCGCGGCGCGCGCGCATGCGCAGCAGCCGGAACACCGGCACGTCCTCGTCATGGATGGAAAACAGCACACCCTTGCTCTTGAGGTCGTCGTTGACGAGGTTCAGGATGAAGGCGACGCGCACGGTGCGCGGTTCGGCGTCGTCGGCGATCAGGAAGTCGGAACGTATGTGCAGCTCGCCGTTGTCTTCCTCATAGAAGCGCGCGGACTCCTCGATGTCCTCGTCCATCGCGTCTTCGGGAATGGACAGGCCGTAGTACTGCTTGATCCAGCGTTTTTCTTCGAGGGTGGGAGATTCCAGGTCGACCCAGATGGGCTGGAACTTGGAGAGCTCTTCCAGGGATTCGATCTCTTCCTGGAAAAGCCGGCCGTTGGCGAGCGTGAAAATATTGAGCATGACTGACTGCCTATCGGTTCAGGGGCCTGCACAAGGCGTACGCTCGGGCCTTGCGCGAAAGCGCGGTAAAGGGGCGGGATGATGGCATCGCTTTCAACCCCCTTTTGAACGTCGGCTTTTGCGCGGCCTGGCGTCAGTCTGCGGTGTTGAAAGCTAGCGACTAGGGCTGCTTTCCAAGGATGTCTCCGTAATGAATCAGCGGCGATTATGGCATTTCAGGCCAGTCCAAGCTACCGCGCGAGCTACATAAAAAAGGCGAGAAGCTCGTCTTTACGCGCGTAGGCATCATGCTCACCGAGCGCCATCAGCGCCTTCACACAGCCCGGCTCGAACAGCAGGTAGCTGGCCAGCGCGGCGCCGCCTGGGCTGCCCTTGGCGCCCAGCGCGCCGAGGCCGGCCAGCGCGTTGTAGGTGGCCGCGGGCAGCTCGCTCGCATGGGCCTGCGCCAATGCGTCCAGCGATTGCGAGGGCGCGATGGCCAGGATGTCCACCGGCCGGTAAGGCATGAGCGCGGCGATTTCGCGCGGCATCTGCCGCACGGTCTTGCTGACGCGCTGGGCCTGCTCCACGTCGGCCTGCAAGGTGTCCTGGAAGACGCTGGCCATGGCATGGCCGGCAATCGCGCCCAGCGTGGGCCGGCCGCTGACGTGGGCGCCGTTGCCGCCGCCCACAAAACCGGCGCGCTCGGGCTGCCCGACGCCGATGACCAGCACCTTGCCGGCGCCCAGGTGCAGCGCCGGCGACAGCGGCGAACTCTGGCGCATGGAACCGTCGCCGAAGAACTCGGCATGGCCGTCTACCCACAGCGGCGTGGACGGAAACAGGAAGGGAATGGCGCTGGAGGCCATCAGGTGCTCGATGGTGATGGGCTGGAATTCGGCGCGGCGGCCCGGCCGGCTCCACAGGTCGGACTGCCGGCCCGCCGCCATCTGGCAAAACGTCCAGTGCACGCCGCTGGTGTAACTGGAGGCGGTGACCGCCACGGCGCGCAGGGTCCGCTCCTGCAGGGCCTGCTCGATGCGGTCCAGCGAGATGACACGGTGCAGCGTGTCGACCAGCGGCGTGTTGTCCAGCAAGGCCTGCTGCGCCCGCACCTGCTGCGACAAAAACAATGCCGCCGCGATGCGGCTTGAACGTATCCAGGCCGGCACCTTGAGTTTGTAGACCTGCGAGGAACGCAGGGTGGTCCAGAAGTTGGCAAGCTGGGAAAAGGCCTGCAGGCCCTCGCCGGCGCGGCTGGCCAGGAAAGCCGCGTTGAGCGCGCCGGCCGAAGTGCCCACCAGGATGCTGAACGGAAAGCGCTCGCCGGCCGCGCCGCCCTGCAGGCTCAGCATGGTCGACAGCGCATGCAGCACGCCGGCCTGGTAGGCGGTGCGCGCACCGCCGCCCATGAGCACCAGGGCATTGCGGTCCTCGTCGGGCCGGGTCAGCGCGGAGGAAATAATGGTCTCAAGCGACATGGGACCGGAATTGCGGCGAGCGTGATGGAAACGGGCGGTGCATTGTCTTCAGAAGGCTGCTTGTTATGGTTTTCTTGCCGCACGGTACATGCTGTCCCGTCCTTGCCGAGGGCCCGGTCGCGGTCGCGGTCGTCGCCAGGAAGCATGATGCCGCCGGCGCGGAGTTCCCGCAAGCCAGGGGGCTTTTCACCCGCATCGCGCGGCTTCAAAAACACCAGCGAAATCAAGGGCTTGCCGTGCCCTTCATGCCGTGCATTTGCCGCCCCATGCCCAATGGAATCCAGGGTCAAGGGGTTTTTCACAAGGTTTCATATTTATTGCAAGCCCGGTTGCAAATGACGGCCTTCGGGCGCATAGTGAATCCAAGAGCGTTGTCCCCGTCTGCCGCCCTCCCTCACGGGCCGGGTGGTGTTTTAAAACCCAGTTCCAAACTTGGAAAAGGAGTCTCTTTATGAACTTGACGATCAGCGGTCACCATCTTGAAGTTACCCCCGCGCTGCGCGGTTACGTGACCAGCAAGCTGGATCGGATTACCCGGCATTTCGACCAGGTAGTGGACGTAAAAGTCCTGTTGACAGTGGACAACATGAAAGAAAAGGAAAGACGCCAGCGGGCCGAGTGCAATGTACACGTCAAGGGCCGCGACCTGTTTGCCGAGAGTTCCCACGCTGATCTCTACGCCGCCGTTGACGAGTTGACCGACAAGCTGGACCGCCAGGTCGGACGTTACAAAACCAGAACCCAGGACCACCACCACGTTGCCGCCAAACGCCAGGCCTGAAGGGCCTCCCCGTTTTTTGCCTGATCCGGTGCGCCGCCCTGCGGGAGTGCGCATTTTTTGCGGCGCGATACGGTGGAAGATTCCGCCCTGTCGCCCTGTAGCGGGCTTGCACGGATCGCATAAAAAAGCCGCTTGAGGCCTCAAGCGGCTTTTTTATGCCTCTTTTTCCAGCAAACCCGCTGCAAAGTGCATAATTCGGCGACTAAAAGATTGTTATGAACCGTCTTTCGCAAATATTGCCCCCCTCCCAAGTGCTGGTAGCCGTTGAAGCGACCAGCAAAAAGCGCGCTTTTGAAGAAGCCGGACTGCTGTTCGAGAACCAGCACGGCTTGAACCGCGCGCTGATCACCGACAGCCTGTTCGCCCGTGAACGCCTGGGCTCGACCGGCCTGGGTCACGGCGTGGCGATTCCGCACGGCCGCATCAAGGGCCTCAAAGCGCCGATGGCTGCGGTGTTCCTGCTGCAGGCCCCCATCGGTTTCGATGCACCGGACGAACAGGCCGTGGGCCTGCTGATTTTCCTGCTGGTGCCCGAAGCCGCCACGCAAAAGCACCTCGAAATCCTCTCGGAAATCGCCGAGCTGCTCAGCGACAGCACCTTGCGCGAACAGCTCAAGACCAGCACCGACGCCGCGGGCTTGCACCACCTGATCGCTTCCTGGCACTCCGTCCACGAAGTCAGTTCCTAGGTCCAACGGGCCTTCCCCGAGTCACAGGCAGGCATGAAGCCCACCGTTGTCAGCGCCGACGTTTTATTTGAAGACCACCGCGCCTCCCTGAAGTGGGAATGGGTTGCCGGCCTGGGCGCCTCCGAGCGGCGCTTCGACGAAGTAGCCGTGCGGGCCGCGCGCTCCGGCGCCGACCTGGTCGGTTACCTCAACTACATCCATCCCTACCGCGTGCAGATCCTGGGCGAGCGCGAGGTCGCCTACCTGACCAACGCAAGCCCCGAGGACTGCGCCCGCCGCATCTCGCGCATCATCACGCTGGAGCCGCCGGTGTTGATCGTGGCCGACGGCCAGGTAGCGCCCGACACGCTGCTGTCCATGTGCGAGCGTGCGCAGCTGCCGATGTTCGCCACGCCGGAGTCGGCCGCCTTCGTGATCGACGTGCTGCGGGCCTATTTGTCCAAGCATTTTGCCGACCGCACTTCGATGCACGGCGTGTTCATGGACATCCTGGGCATGGGCGTGATGATCACCGGCGAATCGGGCCTGGGCAAAAGCGAGCTGGGCCTGGAGCTGATTTCGCGCGGCCACGGCCTGGTCGCCGACGACGCGGTGGACCTGTATCGCATCAACCAGACCACGATCGAAGGGCGCTGCCCGGAATTGCTGCAAAACCTGCTGGAGGTGCGCGGCATAGGCCTGCTCGACATCAAGGCGATTTTTGGCGAGACGGCGGTGCGCCGCAAGATGCGCCTGAAGATGATCGTGCACCTGGTGCGCCGCGAGACGCTGGAGCGCGACTACGAACGCATCCCTTATGAGCCGCTGACGCAGGACGTGCTGGGCATCCCGGTGCGCAAGGTCATCATCCAGGTGGAGGCCGGCCGCAATATCGCCGTGCTGGTGGAAGCCGCAGTGCGCAATGCGATTTTGCAGCTGCGCGGCATCAATACTTACCAGGAGTTCGTCGAAAGGCATCGCCGAGCCATGGAACAAGACGACTAGAAGGCGAATAAACCTACTGCGCGGCCCGATCTTGCGCCTGCGGTCCTCACCGTACGGGTGTACGGTTCCGGTCCTCGACGCAAGCTCGGACCGCTCGCTACGGTTTCTTGCGCTTTCTAGGCCGCCCTGCTTATTCCCCGGAGATTCTTCGACCCATCAAGCGTGGTGATGCCTGACCGGTGCGCCGTTGCGGTTCGGGCATTTGTCCTTGGTGCAGTTGGCGTAGATCGACAGGGAGTGGTCGGCGATGGTGAAGCCCTTGGTTTTGGCGACCAGCTGCTGGCGTTTTTCGATCTCGGCGTCATAAAACTCCTCGACCTTGCCGCAGTCCAGGCACACCAGGTGGTCGTGGTGCTGGCCTTCGTTGATCTCGTAGACCGCCTTGCCGGACTCGAAGTTGCTGCGATTGAGCAGGCCGGCCTGCTCGAACTGGGTCAGCACGCGGTAGACGGTGGCCAGGCCGATGTCGGAGCGGTCTTCGAGCAGCACGCGGAACACGTCTTCAGCCGTCATATGGCGCTGTTTGCCCGCCTGAAAAATCTCCAGGATCTTCAGGCGCGGCAAGGTTGCCTTGAGGCCGGTGTTTTTCAGTTCGTCGATGTTGCTCATGGGAAAACTCTCTGGGTGAAACCGGTGTGACGCGGCGGTTGTGACCCTTCAGGGCAGGTGCCGGCCGGGAGCCCCCAGCCGCTACAATGAACAATCATATCGCTACACCCCCTTACTATGTCAGCCATGCCTGCAAATCATCGTTACAGCGCTCAAACCGCTCTCCTGCTCCTGGCTTGCACGGTGCTGGCGTCTTGCGGCAGCATGAGCAGCAGCTCGGCCAATCCCGTCAATTGGGTCACCCCCTACAAGATCGACGTCATCCAGGGCAACTTCGTGTCGAAAGAACAGGTCGAGCAGCTGCGGCCCGGCATGACGCGCGACCAGGTCAAGGCCACGCTGGGCACCCCGCTGATGGCCAGCCTGTTCCACGCCGACCGCTGGGACTACGTCTTCACCCTGAAGCGCCAGGGCGTGGAACCCCAGTCCTACAAGTACACCGTGTTCTTCAAGAACGACCAGCTGGAGCGCTTTGAAGGCGACACCATGCCGAGCGAGGCCGAGTTCATCGCCAAGCTGGGCAACCGGCGCAAACTCGGCGAGGTGCCCGTGCTGGAAGCCACCGAGGCACAGCTCAAGGCCGCGGAGAAACCCAAATCGACGGCTGCCGCGGCGCCCGCGAACGTGCCGTCCGGCGCGCCTGCCGGCAGCTACCCACCCCTCGAGAGCCCGAAACAGTGAGCGGGGCCGGCTTGACCCAGGCCCGCCCCCACCGGGTCGCGGTGGCGGGCGCCAGCGGCCGCATGGGCCAGATGCTGATCGAAGCGATCACCGCCAGCACCGATTGCCGGTTGACCGGCGCGCTGGATATCGCCGCAAGCCCGGCCATAGGCAGCGACGCCGCCGCGTTCACAGGCCGCGCCAGCGGGGTCCCCATCAGCGCCGACATCCGCCAGGGCCTGAAAGATTCCGCCGTGCTGATCGACTTCACCCGCCCCGAAGGCACGCTGGCCCACCTGGCCGCCTGCCGCGACATGGGCGTCAAGCTGGTCATAGGCACCACCGGTTTTTCCGAGGCGCAGAAAGCCGAAATCGCGGCAGCCGCCAAAGACATCGCCATCGTCATGGCCCCCAACATGAGCGTGGGCGTCAACGTCACGCTCAAGCTGCTCGAGATGGCGGCCCAGGCCCTGTCCACCGGCTACGACATCGAAATCGTCGAAGCGCACCACCGGCACAAGGTCGACGCGCCTTCCGGCACCGCGCTCAAGATGGGCGAGGTGATCGCCCAGGCGCTGGGCCGCGACCTCAAAGACTGCGGTGTCTACGCCCGCGAAGGCGTGACCGGCGAACGCGACCCCTTGTCCATCGGCTTTTCCGCCGTGCGCGGCGGCGACGTGGTGGGCGACCACACGGTGATGTTCCTGGGCACCGGCGAACGCATAGAGATCAGCCACAAGTCATCCAGCCGCAGCAACTATGCCCAGGGCAGCCTGCGCGCCACGCGTTTCCTCGACGGGCATGCCACCGGCCTTTTTGACATGTTCGACGTGCTGGGCCTGAAAAAATGAATCCGGCGCGGGGCGCGGCAGCTTCAAAGGTTTAACCCAAATGGACTTCTTCAGCCTCATGACCCAGGGCGGCATCGTCAGCCAGCTGGTGGCCGTCCTGCTGCTGGCCATGTCGGTCGCAAGCTGGGTGGTGATCCTCTGGAAAAGCTGGCTGCTCAGGCGCGCCACCGGCGACGTGGCGCGCAGCACCGCCGCCTTCTGGCAGTCGGCCTCGATAGAACAATCCCGCGAAAAAGTCGCCGCCTTCGACCGCGAAGCGCTGGTGCTGCCGCTGATCGCCGCGACCGACATCCAGGCCGGCCACACGCTGGCCACGGCGGGCGACAAATCCCAGCAACTGACCCGCGTGCTGCGCGACGCCCTTCATGGCGTCCTGCACAAGCTGCAGTTCGGCCAGGTACTGCTGGCCACCGTCGGCTCCACCGCGCCCTTCGTGGGACTGCTGGGCACGGTCTGGGGCATTTACCACGCACTGGTCGGCATCGCCTCGGCGGGCCAGATCACCATCGACAAGGTCTCCGGCCCCGTCGGTGAAGCCCTCATCATGACGGCCGCCGGCCTGGCCGTGGCCATCCCGGCCGTGCTGGCCTACAACATCTTCGGCCGCTACATAGGCCGCATCGAAGCCGACCTCGAAGGCTTCGCGCGCGATTTGCGCGAACTCCTCGCGCACAAAGGTTGACCATGGCTTTTGGCCGCCTTGAACGCACACCCGGCCCGCAGCCCATGAGCGACATCAACGTCACGCCGCTGGTGGACGTGATGCTGGTGCTGGTGGTGATCTTCATCATCACGGCGCCCCTGCTGGCCAGCACCGTGCGGCTGGACCTGCCAAAAACCGACGCCGCCAAGCCGGCCGATGCCCCGAAATTCGTCACGCTGGTCATCGACAAAGCCGGCCAGGCCTTTCTGAACGACCAGCCGATGAACCTGGACCAACTGGCGGCCCGGCTGGCCGAGACGGCCCGCCAGAGTCCCGAAACCGAAGTCCAGTTGCGGGCCGACGAGGGCGTTCCCTACGGCAAGGTGGTGCAGGTGATGGGCGTGGCGCAAAAGGCCGGCCTTAACCGCATCGGCTTTGTGGCCGACAGCCCTTCCGCCCCGGCTGTGAGCCGCTAAGCGGCGCGGGTACGGCCCAGCCCCTAAAATCGGGGATTCGCGGCAATCGGCCGCGCGGCCCGTGCCGCCCCCACCTCGCTTATTTCCTGTCCCGTTTTCCGCCTTCCCGGTTTTCCATGCAAGACAAATACAACCATCTCGACGTTGAGCGCGACGCTCAAGCCCACTGGACCGCTGCCGACGCCTACCGCGTGACGGAAGACGCCAGCCGCAAGAAGTATTACGCCTGCTCCATGCTGCCTTACCCCAGCGGCAAGCTGCACATGGGCCATGTGCGCAACTACACCATCAACGACATGCTCACGCGCCACCTGCGCATGAAGGGCTACAACGTGTTGATGCCCATGGGCTGGGACGCCTTCGGCCTGCCGGCCGAAAACGCCGCCATGAAAAACAGCGTGCCGCCGGCCCAGTGGACCTACGACAACATCGCCTACATGAAAAAGCAGATGCAGGCGATGGGGCTGGCCATCGACTGGAGCCGCGAAGTCGCCACCTGCGACCCGGCTTACTACAAGTGGAACCAGTGGCTGTTCCTGAAGATGCTGGAAAAAGGCATTGCCTACCGCAAGACCCAGGTCGTGAACTGGGACCCGGTCGACCAGACCGTGCTGGCCAACGAACAGGTCATAGACGGCAAGGGCTGGCGCACCGGCGCTACCGTCGAGAAGCGCGAGATCCCGGGCTACTACCTGAAGATCACCGCCTACGCCAACGAGTTGCTCGACAGCGTCAGCCACAAGCTGCCCGGCTGGCCCGAGCGCGTCAAGCTGATGCAGGAAAACTGGATAGGCAAGAGCGAAGGCGTGCGCTTTGCGTTCACCCACGACATCCAGGACGCCTCCGGCAAGCTGATCGGCGATGGAAAGATGTACGTCTTCACCACGCGCGCCGACACCATCATGGGCGTGACCTTCTGCGCCGTGGCGCCCGAGCACCCGCTGGCCCTGCACGCCGCCGCCTCCAGCCCCAAGGTCGCCGCTTTCATCGAAGAAAGCAAGGCCGGCGGCACGACGGAAGCCGAGCTCGCCACGCAAGAGAAAAAAGGCGTGCCCACCGGCCTCTTCGTCACCCATCCGCTCACGGGCGACAAGGTTGAAGTCTGGGTCGGCAACTACGTGCTCATGAGCTATGGCGACGGCGCTGTGATGGGTGTGCCTGCGCATGACGAGCGCGACTTCGAGTTCGCCAAAAAATACGGCCTGCCCATCCAGCAGGTGATCGACGTCAAGGGCCAGGCCTACAGCCTGGACGCCTGGGCCGACTGGTATGGCGACAAGCAGCAGGGCGTGGTCATCCACTCGGGCAAATACGACGGCCTGGGCTTCAAGGCCGCCGTCGATGCCGTCGCGGCCGACCTGGCGGCCAAGGGCCTGGGCGAGAAAAAAACCACCTGGCGCCTGCGCGACTGGGGCGTGAGCCGCCAGCGTTACTGGGGCACGCCGATTCCCATCATCCACTGCGAAGAGCACGGTGCGGTGCCGGTGCCCGAAAAAGACCTGCCGGTGGTGCTGCCGCAGGACTGCGTGCCCGACGGCTCGGGCAACCCGCTGCACAAGCACGCGGGCTTTCATGCCGGCGTGGTCTGCCCCGTCTGCGGCAAGCCCGGCCGCCGCGAAACCGACACCATGGACACCTTTGTCGATTCGTCCTGGTACTTCATGCGTTACTGCGACCCCAAAAACGGCGAGAAGATGGTGGCCGAGGGCGCCGATTACTGGATGCCGATGGACCAGTACATAGGCGGCATCGAGCACGCCATCCTGCATTTGCTGTATGCGCGCTTCTGGACCAAGGTGATGCGCGACCTCGGCTTGGTGAAAGTCGACGAGCCCTTCACCAAGCTGCTGACGCAGGGCATGGTGCTCAACGAAGCCTTCTCGCGCACCACCACCGGCAAGCAGTATTTCTGGGCACATGAACTCGACATCGTGCGCGACGAGCACGCCAAGGTGATTTCGGCAACCGCCAAGGCCGACGGCCTGCCGGTGCCCTACGAAGGCTGGACCACCATGTCCAAGTCCAAGAACAACGGCGTCGACCCGCAGGACCTGATCGAGAAGTACGGCGCGGACACCGCCCGCCTGTACACCATGTTCACCGCGCCGCCCGACACCACGCTGGAGTGGAACGACGCCGCGCTGGAGGGCTCCTACCGCTTCCTGCGCCGCGTCTGGAACTTCGGCGCCAAGCTGCAGGCCGCGCAACAGCCTGGGGATGCCGCAGCCCCAGGCAACAAGGAAACCAAGGCGCTGCGCCTGGAAATCCACACGGTGCTCAAGCAGATCGACTACGACTACCAGCGCATGCAGTACAACACGGTGGTGTCGGGCAACATGAAGCTGCTCAACGCGCTGGAAGACTTCAGAAACGACGGCTCGGCGGCCAGCCATGCGGCGCTGCGCGAAGGCTTCGGCATCCTGCTGCGCTGCCTGTACCCCGCGACACCGCACATCGCGCATGCCTTGTGGTCCGCCCTGGGCTACGCGGACGGCGAAAAAAACGGTCTGCTGGACGCCGCATGGCCCGAAGTGGACGCGGCCGCCCTGCAGCAGGATGAAATCGAACTGGTGCTGCAGATCAACGGCAAGCTGCGCGGCTCCGTCACGGTGCCGGCCGGCGCCGACAAGGCCGCCATCGAGGCGGCCGCGCTGGCATCCGAAGCGTTCACCAAACAGGCCGCGGGTGCGCCCGCCAAGAAGGTGATCGTGGTGCCCGGCCGGCTGGTGAACATCGTTATCTGAGACCGCATCCAAAAAGAGAAGGCAAGCCCATGCAGCGTCGCGCATTCCTCTCCGTGTCGGCCACCGCCGCCGCCCTCATGCTCAGCGGCTGCGGCTTCGCGCTGCGCAAGGCGCCCAGCTTCGCCTTCACGACGCTGTATTCCTCCATCAACTCACAGCTGGGGGTGGGACTGAGGCGGTCGCTGCAGTCCACCCGCAAGGTGGAGGTCATCTCCGACCCGCGCAGGATGGCCGAGGCGCAAGTCATCCTTGAAGTGCTGGGTGACCAGCGTGAAAAAGTGGTGCTCAGCCTCAATGCCGCGGGCCAGGTGCGCGAATTCCAGCTGCGCCTGCGCTTTCGCTTCAGGCTGCGCACACCGGCGGGCAAGGAACTGATTCCCGACACCGAAATCCTGCAGCAACGCGACATCAGCTTCAACGAGTCCGCCGTGCTGGCCAAGGAAGCCGAAGAAACCTTGCTTTACCGCGACATGCAGAACGACGTGATCCAGCAGATCATGCGCCGCCTGGCGGCCGTGACGGAGCTGTAGCCAGCCAGGCGAGGATCAGGCCCGCATCAGCGTGCTCTTGCCGAACAGGCTCTCGATCAGGTCCACCGCGACTTCGGCCGTGCCGTTGCGCACGTCCAGCGCGGGGTTGAGTTCCATCACGTCGAGCGAGCCCAGCAGGCCGGTGTCCGCGATCATCTCCATGCACAGCTGGGCCTCGCGGTAGGTCGGCCCGCCCTTGATGGCGGTGTCCACGCCGGGCGCGATGGACGGGTCCAGGAAATCCACGTCGAAGCTCACGTGCAGGTGGGTGTCGGCGTCCATGCCGGCCAGCGCTTTTTCCATGGTGTGGCGCATGCCCATCTCGTCGATGTAGCGCATGTCGAAGACCTCCAGGCCCTGCTGGCGCACAAAACGTTTTTCGCCTTCGTCCACGCTGCGGATGCCGATCTGCCGGATGGCCGAGGGGCTCATGGCCGGCGTGGCGCCGCCTATGCCGGTCAGCTCGGCCGGGCCGTGGCCGCACAGCACGGCCACCGGCATGCCGTGCACATTGCCGGTGGGCGTAAGGGCGTTGGTGTTGAAGTCGGTGTGCGCGTCCAGCCACAGCACGCGCAGCTTTTTGCCGGTGGCGCGGCAATGGCGCGCCACCGCGCTGATGGAGCCTATACCCAGGCAATGGTCGCCGCCCAGCAGGATGGGCAGGCGGCCGGCGGCCAGGCTCTGGTACATGGCCTCATGCACCGCCTTGTTCCAGTCGACCACTTCGTCCAGGTGCCGGTAACCGTCCGCCGGCGGCAGCCAGGGATTGGTCGGCCCGGCCAGGTTGCCGGTGTCGGCGACCTCCAGGCCGCGCGCCTGCAGCGCCTCGCGGATACCGGCCACGCGCAGGGCCTCGGGCCCCATGGAAGCGCCGCGGCTGCCCGCGCCTATGTCGGTGGGAGCGCCTATCAGGTCAACGGTGGTGGTCATCAACGGGCCATTTCAGGGATGGTGGCTGGGCGGGTTGGCCTGACTGTACGGGCTGCGGCCGGCGCCAGCAAGCCGAACAGGTCCTTGGGGTTGTCCAGGCGCGGCACCAGGTCGATCTGCCGGCGGTTGGCCGCGTCAGCCAATTGCAGCTTGTGCAGGTAACGCAGGGCTGAATAGTCTTCCAGCGCAAACCCGACCGAATCGAAAATCGTGACCTCCTGGGGCGAGGCGCGCCCTGTCGCCGTGCCCTTGAGCACATCGGCGAATTCAGCCACCTTGAAATCCTCCGGCATCTGCTGGATTTCGCCTTCGATGCGCGACTGCGGCTCGAACTCGACCACCACGCGGGCGTCCTTGCGCAGCA
>NZ_CALROB020000038.1:0-50881 GCF_943369675.1 Polaromonas sp. YR568
CACGCTGTAGGTGGTCGCACCCCATGCGAACGCCACGCCGACGCCCATGAACATGAGGCCGGAGAAAAAGTCTTTCTGACTCTTGATATTCACGGCTGTCTCCTCAATACATTTAAAAAGAAAGAATCGGTGGATTGTGCATTCAATCCTCCGGGGGCGACATGTGGCTTTCACTTACCTTTCATCGATCTTTCGCTTACCCCTCACTTACATGAAGGCAAGGTGTCGTGAAAAGCAGTGAAAACCCGTAGAGCCGGTGCCTGCTTCAGGACAAGGGCGGGGTCGATGCCAAAACTTCCTCGATGGTCGTCAGCCCTTCGGCCACCTTCAGCGCACCGCCCAGCCGAAGCGGGCGCATGCCTTCGCTGACCGCCTGGCGCCGCAGCGCGTCGATGTTGGGTTCTTTCGAAACCTTTTCCTTGAAACCCTCGGTGACCGTGAGCAGTTCATACAGGCCCATGCGGCCGCGGAATCCCGTCATGCGGCAGTCCACGCAGCCCACCGGTTTGTAGGGCCGGTAGCCGCCGCTGATCTGCCAGGGCTTGACCAGCTCGGCCAGGGTTTCGCGCGAGGCGCTTTCGTCGGGCACGCGGCAGCTGCTGCACAGGGTGCGCACCAGCCGCTGGGCCAGCACACCCAGCACCGTGGCGTTGATCAGGTAGGAAGGAACACCCAGCTCCATCAGGCGCGAGACCGCCGACGGCGCGTCGTTGGTGTGCAGCGTGCTGAAGACCAGGTGGCCGGTGAGCGCCGCCTGCACCGCCATGTCGGCGGTCTGCAGGTCGCGGATTTCGCCGACCATGATGATGTCCGGGTCCTGCCGCATCAGCGCGCGCAGGCCTTCGGGAAAGTCGAAATCCAGGTGCGCCTGCACCTGCGTCTGGTTGAAGGCCGGCTCGATCATTTCGATCGGGTCTTCAATGGTGTTGACGTTGACCTCTTCGGTGGCCAGGCGCTTGAGCGTGGAATACAGCGTGGTGGTCTTGCCGGATCCGGTCGGCCCGGTGACCAGGATGATGCCGTGCGGCCGCTTGACCAGCGCCTCCCAGCGCTCGGCGTCGTGCTGCGCAAAGCCCAGCGCATCAAGGCTCTTGACCGTGCTGTCCGGGTCGAAAATCCGCATCACCATCTTCTCGCCGAAGGCCGTGGGCAAGGTGGACAGGCGCATTTCCACTTCGTCGCCGCGCGGGTTGCGGGTCTTGATGCGGCCGTCCTGCGGGCGGCGCTTTTCGACCACGTCCATGCGGCCCAGCAGCTTTATGCGCGCCGTCATCGCGTTGTGCACGCCCATGGGCAGCTGGTAAACAGGATGCAGCACGCCGTCGATGCGAAAGCGGATCACGCCCTGCTCGCGGCGCGGCTCCAGGTGGATGTCGCTGGCGCGCTGGTCGAAGGCGTATTGCCAGAGCCAGTCCACCACCTGCACCACGCCCTGGTCGTTGGCGTCGAGTTGCTTGTTGCTTTTGTTGAGCTCCACCAGCTGCTCGAAGCTCGCCGTGCCGGAGCCGCCGCCGGCCTTGACCGCGGCCTTGACCGATTTGGCCAGCGCGAAAAATTCGGCGGTGTATTTGGTGATCTCCAGCGGGCTGGCCACCACCAGGCGCACGCTGCGCCTGGCCTGCCGCTCGACTTCCTGCACCCAGTCGGTGACGAAGGGCTCGGAGGTGGCGATCACCACCTCGGTCGGCGTGACCTGCACCGGCAGCACCTTGTGGCGTTCGGCATACACGGCCGACATGGTGTCGGCCACCTTGCCCACGTCCACCTTGAGCGGGTCTATGCGCAGGTAGGCCATGCCCGCGCGGCCGGCCAGCCACTGCGCGATGGTTTCAATGTCCAGGGGTTTGCCGTCGGCCACGCGCGTCATGCCCACGCTGGCCAGCCGTATCAGCGGCGGCTGCGCGCTCTGCACCTGCGAGCAGCGCGCAATCGTGCGCTGCGCTTCGGTGGCGCTGATCACGCCGTCCTCGCTGAGCCACTCCACCAGCGTGCGCCAGTCCAGCGGGCCGCCATGGGCTTTTTTCGGGTGCGGGTCGCGGTGGGGCTTGGGGTGGGGCGCGGCGCTCATGGGTGGCACTGTACCCCATCCTTAGTGGGCCTGGAGCCCTTCAAAGCAAGGCGTCAGGCCGCCGGCTTGAACAGCCGCAACCACTTTTTGGCCGGCAGGTCCCAGCGCGACTCGATCACGCCGGCCTGCTGCAGGAGTTCGGCGCGCTCCGGCCGCGTGGGCTCGCGTTGGGCCAGCACCACGGTGTTGCCTTCGCGCGTCGGCGTGAAGGCCCACACCGCCTCGGGACCGAAAGCTTCGGCGATCTTGGTCAGCGACTGCAGGTAGCTGGAGTCGCGGCCGAAGAGGTTCACCGTCATCACGCCGTCCTCGGCCAGCAGGGCGCGGCAGTCGGCGTAAAAGTCGGCGCTGTCCAGCACCGGTGCGGCGGCTTCATGGTCGTAGAGGTCTACATGGAGCAGGTCCACCGTTTCGTGGTGTTCAGGTTTTTTGATTTCGGCCGCGGCGTCGGCCTCGATGACGTGCAGCCGCAGGTCGTCGCGCGGCAGCTTGAACCAGAGCCGGCAGGCCGTGACCACCTGCGGGTTGATCTCGATGGCCGTGGTCTTCATGCGCAGCTTCTTGTAGCAAAACTTCGTGAGGGCCGCCGAGCCCAGGCCCAGCTGCAGCGCGTGTTTTTTCGGCAGGCCGGCGGCGTCCATGAACAGCAGGCCGGCCATCATGCGCTGCACATATTCGAGCTCGATGTCGTAAGGCGCGTCGCGCAGCATGGAGCCCTGCACCCATTCGGTGCCCAGATGCAGGAAGCGCACGTCGCCGTAGTCGGAGAAATTGACTTCCGGCAATTCCGGTGTTTCCTTCGCCATCTCTTTCGCTGTATCTTTTCTTTGCATCAAACCAGTCCGTGTTTTTCAAAAACTTCGCGCCAGGCCGCGAGTTTGCGCTCAAAGCGCCAGGAGGCATTCGCCGGGCTGGTCGAGGGCAGCTTGTAAACCGGCAAGCCCAGCGCCAGCGTGTGCTTTGAATGCTTGTAACTTTCGCCGCCGTTGTGGGCCACCGCTTCCAGCGCCGGGCACAGGCGCCGCAGGCCGGCCAGGTCGTTGACCTCCGCGTTGCGGATCGCGCTGTCCAGGCTGCCCTCGCGCTCACAGGCCGCGTACACGTCCCACAGGCCCAGGCCTTTGGACAGCAGCCATTCGCTGCGCGCCTTGTAGCCCTCAGGCCCCGCGTCGGCGGGGCCGGGCGGCCACAGCGCCTTGAGGATTTTCCAGAAATGGTTTTGCGGGTGGCCGTAATACTGCTGCGCCGCCAGCGAGGCCGCGCCCGGGAAACTGCCCAGGATCAACAGGCGCGTGTTGCCGGCGACCAGCGGCGCCAGCCCGGTCAGTGGCTCAACTTTCATGCGAACAGCGCCCCGAGTTTGGGCAGCGCCTGCCGCGCATTGGCCGTGGTCGCGGCGGCCAGCGCGTCCACGCTGATGCCGCGCAAGTCCGCCACCTGCTGCGCGATGCGCGGCAGCTCGCCCGGCTCGTTGCGGCCCTGCGGCTTGCCGGCTTCGCGTTCGGCGGCCGTGGTGTAAATCCAGTGCGGCGGGATGTCGGGCGAATCGGTTTCCATCACCAGCGCGTCCAGCGGCAACTCCGTGGCCAGGCGCCGCAACTGCAGCGCCGGCTCAAAGGTCACGGCGCCGCCAAAGCCCAGCTTGAAACCGAGCTTGAGGAATTCGGCCGCCTGCTGCTCGCTGCCGTTGAAGGCATGGCCTATGCCGTGCCAGCCGCCTTCGGGCGCCAGCTCGCGCAGGTGCTTGAGCAGCTTGTCCGCCGAGCGCCGCACATGCAGGATCACCGGCAGGCCGTGCTTGCGCGCCAGCTTGAGCTGCTCGCGGTAAAAATATTCCTGGCGTTCACGCATCGGGCTTTGCGTGAGCGCGGGTACAAAATAATCGAGGCCGATTTCACCGACCGCCACCAGCCGCGGGTCGTCCCGCCTGAGCGTCAGTTCCGCGTCCAGCGCGGCAAGGTCGGCGTCATTGGCCTGCGGCACGCACAGCGGGTGTATGCCCAGCCCGTAGCTGTCCGAAAACCGGTGCGCCAGCAGCCGCACCGCCTCGAAGTTGAAGACGCCCACCGCCGGGATCACGCAATGCGCCACGCCGTTCGCGGCCGCGCGCTCGCGCACCGCGCCCACGTCGGCGGCCAGTTCCCCGGCGTCGAGGTGGCAATGCGTGTCTATCCAGGAGCTCATGCGCTGAAGTGGTGCGGTAAGAAGAAAGAAGCCATGAAGAGCAGGCGGCGGCAAGGAATGCGGGGCTTGCCCGTGTCGCCGCAGATGTTGACACAGAAATGAAATCGGGACACGCTATGCTTTTTCGGCGGACCGCCTGACTCTTCAGGTTTCCGGTCTTTTCAAGTGATCTCCTGTTTCGTCACCCTTGTTCCAACTGACAACCCAAGGAAAGCCAAATGAAATTATCCCGCCTGATGAGCCAGATTCTCGGCGCCGGCCTTGTTGCTTCCAGCCTGAGCGGCGCCGCATGGGCGCAAGACCAGAAGCTGCGCCTGATCACCTGGGCCGACTACGTGCCGGCCGACGTCGTGGCGCAGTTCAAGAAGGAAACCGGCATCGACGTCGAACTGACGCTCTCGAACAACGAGGAAATGATCTCCAAGCTGCGCGCCACGGGCGGTGCCGGCTTCGACCTGGCCCAGCCCTCACAGGACCGCATCACCGGCCCGCAGCAGGAATTCGGCATCTACAAGCCCATGGACCTCAGCAAGATCAAGTCCGAGCTCTTCATTCCCTCCATGCTGGAGGCCACCAAAAAGAACACCACGCTGGACGGCAAGGTCTACGGCCTGCCGCACATCTGGGGCACCGACGGCCTGGTCGTCAACACCAAGCTGGCCAAGATGACGGACTACCCCGACCTCTGCAAGGCCGACGTCAAGGGCAAGACCGCCGTGCGCCTGAAACGCCCCACCCTGCTGGCCTTCGCCTTCGCTTCCGGCAAGGACCCGTTTGCGCTCTACAAGGACCCGAAAGCCTACGGCGCGCTGATGGACGAAGTCGGCAAGACCATGGTCGCCTGCAAGAGCAACATCAAGTTCTACTGGGACAACAAGGACCAGCTGCTCAACGGCATGCGCGCCGGCGAAGTCGTGGGCGCCATGATGTGGGACACCGGCGGCTGGAAGCTCAATGCCGAAAAACCCGAGATCCAGTTCGTCGCGCCCAAGTCCGGCGCGCTCGGCTGGATAGACACCTTCGCCATCCCCGCCAAGGGCCGCAACGATGCCGCCGCCTACGCCTGGATCAACTTCAACATGCGCCCTGAAATCGCCGCCAAGGTCGCGGGCTCGGCCGGCAACTTCACCGCCTCCAAGGGCGCCGACCAGCTGGCCGACCCCAAACTCAAGGCCCAGTTCGCCGCCAGCTTCCCCGAAGCCGCCCTCAAGAACGTGAAGTGGTATCCGGCCGTCCCAGCCGGTATCGAGGACATCGAAGGCCGCGTGCTCGACCGCATTAAAGCAGCGCAGTAAACGCCACCGCCGCGCCCACGGTGCACGCAGACCTGCAAGCCGAGCACGTCGGTAAAACCTACGCCGGCCAGCCCGCCGTGAAGGACCTGTCCTTCACGGTGGAGCGCGGCAGCTTTTTCTCCATCCTCGGCCCCTCGGGCTGCGGCAAGACCACGCTGCTGCGCATGATCGCCGGCTTCCTGTCGCCCGACGCGGGCCAGATCCACATAGGCGGCAAGCCCATGAACGGCGTGCCGCCCAACCAGCGGCCGGTCAACATGGTGTTCCAGCACCTGGCGCTGTTCCCCATGATGTCGGTCGGCGAAAACGTCGGCTACGGCCTGGCGCGGCGCGGCCTCTCGCGCAGCGACATCGCCGCCAAGGTCGGCGCCATGCTCGAACGCGTGAGCCTGCCCGGCATGCAGGACAAGCGCGTCGACCAGCTCTCCGGCGGCCAGCGCCAGCGCGTGGCCATCGCGCGCAGCCTGGTGCTGGAACCCACGCTGCTGCTGCTCGACGAACCTTTGGGCGCGCTCGACCTGAAGCTGCGCGAGCACATGAAGGTCGAGCTCAAGCAGTTGCAGGCCGCCTTCGGCACCACCTTTGTCTACATCACGCACGACCAGTCCGAGGCGCTGGTGCTGTCCGACCACGTGGCCGTGATGAACGCCGGCGGCTTTGAGCAGCTGGGCACGCCGCAAGAGCTGTACTACCAGCCGCAAACGCCCTTTGTCGCGGGCTTTGTGGGCGCCAACAACAAGCTCGCCGGCAGCACCGCCGGCGCGGGCGCCGAAGCCGGCAGCGTGGTGGCCTTGACCACCGGCGAAGGCTTGGCCCTGCGCGCGCGCGCCGCCGGCCGGCTGCAAGCCAACCAGGCGGTTCAGGCCTTTGTGCGGCCCGAAGCCATCAGCCTGGCGCGCGACGCCACCGAGCTGCCGGCCAACCACACGGTCTACGCCGGCCAGGTGGAGAGCCTGCTGTTTGACGGCGCCAACTCGGCCGTGCTGCTGCGTGAGACCGCCAGCCGCACCGAGTTCCGCATCGCGCTGCCGCAGACCGGCCGATTCGCCGACCTGCGCATAGGCGAAACGGTCGCCTTCAGCTTCGACCCCGGGCAGGCCGTCTGCTTCGGCAAGGGCTGAGGCGCAGGCATGCAAGCCGCCGCCGCACTGCCCACCCCCGGCGGCTCCGCGCCGGCCCAGGCCCGGCTGATCCTCTTCCTGCTGCTGGCGCCCGCGCTCATCTGGCTGGTCGGCCTGATCGTGCTGCCGCACATAGACCTGGCCGTGCTCTCGCTGCGCGAACGCATCGCGCCGCGCCAGTACGCGCCCAGCTTCGCGCAGTACCGCACCTTCATCGAAGAGCCTTTGTACTGGCACACCTTTGTGCGCACGGCGCTGATGTCCATCCTGGCCACCGGCATCACGCTGCTGCTGGCCTTCCCGATTGCCTGGACCATCGCCAAGCTGGTGCGCGGGCGCGCCAAGTCGCTGCTGCTGGTGATGTGTTTGATCCCCTTCTGGGTCAGCGAAACCGTGCGCACCCTGGGCTGGATGATTCTGCTGCGCGAATCCGGCGTGCTGCCCGCCGTGCTGGTGCGGCTGGGCATCACCGATGCGCCCGTGGAGCTGCTCTACCGCGACGCCACCATCCTGGTCGGCCTGGTCTACACCTCCATGCTTTTTATGGTGGTGCCGCTGATCAGCGCGCTCGAAAGCCTGGACGACACGCTGATCGAAGCCGCCTACGACCTGGGCGGCAACGGCCCGTCCATCCTGCGCCAGATCGTCATCCCGCACGCCGCGCCCGGCATCCTGGCCGGCTGCATCGTGGTCTTCATGCTGACCCTGGGCAACTACCTCACGCCCACCCTGCTGGGCGGCAAAAATTCGCTGTGGTTCACCGAGCAGATCTACACCCAGTTCATCACGCGCTTCAACTGGGAACAGGGTGCGGCCTTTGGATTTTTGCTGCTGGGTTTGTCCACGGCCATCGTCTGGCTAGGGTTGAAACTTACAGGCCAGAAGTTCGGCGAAGTGATGAGGAAGACATGACGCACCCCCGTTGGCTCTCACTGCGTGTAGCTCCCTCCCCCCTTGCAGGGGGCGACCGCTGCGGCCCGGCAAAGCCGGTTCCGCGCCGTCACTGGCGAAGAGTCAAGGGGAGTTTTAGATGATCGCCTCCCTGCCCCGCCCCGCCTGGCTGCGCGCCGGCACGGTCGTCTACGCGTTGGCGTTTTTCGCCTTCCTGTTTTTGCCGCTGGTGGTGGTCGCCGTGTTCGCCTTCAACGACGCGCCCTACCCGGCGCCGCCCTGGCGCGGCTTCACCCTGGACTGGTTTTTCGGCAGCCGGGCCGGGCGCACGGGCCTCTTTTCCGACGGGCCCATGCTGGCCAGCCTCTGGACCAGCGTGGTGGTGGCCGCCTGGGTCACGCTGCTGGCGGTGCTGGTCGGCACCACCAATGCGTTTTTGATCGAGCGCGCCCGCTTCCCCGGCAAGCAGGCGCTGTCGATGCTGATGCTGGCGCCGCTGGTGATCCCGGGCGTGATTTTGGGCATCTCGGTCCTGGCCTTCGCCAGCCGGCTCGCGCAGTTTGCCGACGACGCCTGGGGCCTGGAGCTCGACTTCCTGCGCCCCGGCCTGCCGCTGGTGGTGATAGGCCAGTTTTCCTACATCGTCTCCATCGCCACGCTGATCATCACCGCGCGCCTGAAACGTTTTGACATCACCCTGGAAGAAGCCGCCTACAACCTGGGCGCCTCGCGCGTAGCGGTCTTCGGCACCATCACCCTGCCCTACCTGAAACCCGCGCTGGTCGGCGCCGCCGCGATCTCGTTCCTGATGTCCTTCGAGAACTTCAACACCACGCTGATGCTGGTCGGCTCCGACGCGCCGCTCACCGTCATGATGTACGGCCGCATGCGCGAAGGCGCCACGCCGGTGCTGAACGCGGTGAGCCTGTTCCTGATGCTGGCGTCGGCGGCGCTGGCGCTGACTTTGCTGCGCAGGCCTGCGGACGGGCCCGGGCGCTAAGGTCTTGCTCCCTCTCCCTCTGGGAGAGGGCGGGGGTGAGGGGGTGCGGCCCGTGCACAAAAGGGAGGCGTATCTACCGCCGCTAGCCCTCACCCCACCCTCTCCCGGAGGGAGAGGGAGTTAAAAACCAGCATGCACCAAACCGGGGTTACCTCGGCCCCACCCGCCGCAACGAGGGTTTACAAAGCCCCCTCACACGCATACCCAAATCCCGTGCATGGATGCACAAATCGTGATACGGTGCAGCTGTGAATCCGGGGTTTGGAACGGCGTTCCAGCCCCCGGTACCAGCCCGGTTTTGACTTAAACCTCAAAGGTGAACGGATGCGCAGGCCAGCCCTTTACAGCAGTTCAAACCGTCCGGCGCCGGGCGCGGGTGATGCGGAGACACCGCAAACGCCTGAACAGGCCGCCATTGCAGGCGACACCCCACCTTCCCGCTTCCCCCGGCTGTCCCGCCTCGCCACCCGCGTGGCGCGCCACCAGCTCTACCTGCTCTGGTCCGTGGTCGGCCTGCTGGCGCTGTTGCTGGCCATCAGTTTCTCCTCGCCGCTGCGCAACCCCGCGCGCAAGCTCACGCAGGAAGACATCAACGCCGCCGTGCTGAAAACGCTGGAGACCACGGTGCTGCCCTCGCCCGGCACCCGGGCTTACGACACCATCATTCCCTCGGTCGTGCGCATCACCGGCACGGGCAAAGACAAGGACGGCAAGGACGACAAGGAGCACACCAGCGTGGGCACCGGCGTCGTCATCGTCGACAAGGGCATCATCCTGACCAACCTGCATGTGGTGCAGGGCGCCCAGACCATCAAGGTCACCTTTGCCGACGGGCTCGAATCCACCGCCAGCATCACCGGCGTGCAGCCTGAAAACGACCTCGCCGTGTTGCAGGCCCACAAAATCCCCGACGACCTGATCGCCGCCACCATGCGCTCCACCGCCGACCTGGCCCCCGGCGACCAGGTCATGGCCGTGGGCTACCCCTTCGGTATAGGCCCCTCGGCCTCGCAGGGCGTGATCTCCGGCCTCAAGCGCAACTTCCGCTCGCCCGAAGGCAAGCAGATGATGAGCAACCTGATCCAGTTCGACGCCGCCGCCAACCCCGGCAACTCCGGCGGCCCGCTGGTCACCATGGACGGCGAGGTCATCGGCATCGTCACCGCCATCTTCAACCCCAACCAGCAGCGCAGCTTTGTCGGCATAGGCTTTGCGGTGCCGATTGAAAACGCCGCCTCGGCCGCCGGCATGCCGCCGTTCTGAACCCGCCTTCCAACACCTTTCGACCTCCCCCAAAGGACTTCACCGCATGGACCAGACCACCTCGCCCCAGAACGCCAACCACGACACCGCCCAGCTCATGGAGCAGATCCTCTACGAGGTCAAGCGTGTGGTCGTCGGGCAGGACCGCTTCCTTGAGCGCGTCATGGTCGCCATCCTGGCCCAGGGCCATTTGCTGGTCGAAGGCGTGCCGGGCCTGGCCAAGACGCTGACCATCAAGACCCTGGCCAACACCGTGCAGGGCAACTTCAAGCGCATCCAGTTCACGCCCGACCTGGTGCCGGCCGACCTGGTCGGCACCCGCATCTACAACCAGAAAACCGGCGAGTTCACCACCTCGCTGGGCCCGGTCTTCACCAACCTGCTGCTGGCCGATGAAATCAACCGCGCGCCCGCCAAGGTGCAAAGCGCGCTGCTGGAAGTGATGCAGGAGCGCCAGGTGACGATTGCCGGCGTCACCCACAAGGTGCCCGAGCCCTTCCTGGTCATGGCCACGCAGAACCCGATTGAAACCGAAGGCACCTACCCGCTGCCCGAGGCCCAGGTCGACCGCTTCATGATGAAGGTGCTGGTCGACTACCCGACCGACGAGGAAGAGTTCGTCATCGTGCAGCGCGTCACCGGCCCGGCCGTCGCCGTGAGCGCCGTCGCCACCACCGAGCAGCTGGCCGCGCTGCAGGCCGAGTGCCGGCGCATCTACGTCGACCCGTCACTCGTGCAATACGCGGTGCGCCTGGTCTCGGCCACACGCACGCCCGTCAAGCACGGCCTGAAGGATTTGCAGCGCTTCATCACCTTCGGCGCCAGCCCGCGCGCCACCATCAACCTGACCGAAGGCGCGCGCGCCCTGGCCATGCTGCGCGGCCGCAGTTACGCCCTGCCCGAAGACATGAGCGACCTGGTGCCCGACGTGCTGCGCCACCGACTGGTGCTGTCGTATGAGGCGCTGTCGGAAGGGCTGACGGCCGACGGCTTGATCGCCAAGATCATGGCCAAGGTTCCACCTCCCGCAAAACCACTCGAGCATGAAAAACTCGCCGCCTAGAAATGAGCCCCCACGCTCCGCCGCTTCGCGGGTCGCTGCCCCCCCGAGGGGGCCGCTGCGCCTGCGGCCCGGCAAAGCCGGTTCCGCGGCCCCGGCTTGCATGAAGCGCCCTCAAATCCGTCGCTGACATGAAAACCTCGCCGCCTGAATCCACAACCAAACCCGCCTCATCAGGGGCAAGCGCGGAGCAGCTGCTCAAGCGCCTCGAGTGGACCGTGCTGCGCCGCCTCGACGGCCTGCTGCAGGGCGATTACCGCACGCTGCTGCGCGGCACCGGCATGGACCTGGCCGACCTGCGTGAATACCAGCACCATGACGACGTGCGCCACATCGACTGGAACGTCACCGCCCGGCTTGAAATACCCCACGTGCGCGTCTTCACCGAAGACCGCGAAATGAGCGCCTGGTTCCTGCTGGACTTGAGCCCCTCCATGGACTTCGGCTCCAGCGAGCAGCGCAAGCGCAATGTCTCGGCCGACTTCGTCGCCGTGCTGGCCCGCATGCTGACGCGCCACGGCAACCGCGTGGGCGCCATGCTCTACGGCTCCGGCGTCGACGCCGTCCTCCCCGCGCGCGGCGGGCGCCACCATGTGCTGCATTTGCTGCACACCCTGCAGTCCAGGCCCGAGGCCACCACGCTGGGCCCCACCCGCCTGCACGAGCTGCTTGAATCCGCCGCCAACCTGGTGCGCCGGCGCTCCACCGTGTTTGTGGTGTCCGACTTCATCAGCGAACCCGGCTGGGAAAAGCCCCTGGGCCAGCTCGCCCGCCGCCACGAAGTCGTCGCCGTGCGCCTGCTCGACCCGCTGGAGCTGGACCTGCCCGACCTGGGCCTGATCCCGATACGCGACGTCGAAACCGGCGAGCAGTTGCTGGTCGACACCCACGACGCCGGCTTCCGCAAACGCTTTGCCGCCATCGCCGCCCAGCGCGAGGCCGACCTGCGGCAATCGCTGGCGCGCGCCGGCGTCGACACGCTCGAACTCTCCACCGACGACAACCTGGTCGACGCCATCATGCGTTTCACCGAACTGCGCAAGCGCCGCAGCCGCGCCTCCGGTGGCGCTTTACCGGCCCACCTGAAGCACGCCGCCTGAGGCCGCCAAGGAAACCTCCCCATGAACTCCCCCGCCTGGCTCAGCTCCTTCATGTCCAAACTGCCCTTGCCGACTTTCCTGTGGCCGGAATTTTTATGGCTGCTGCTGGCCATTCCGCTGCTGGTGCTCATCTACATCTGGCTGCTGCGCCGCAAGAAAAAAATGGCGCTGCGTTACGCCAGCCTGTCCATCGTGCGCGAAGCCATGGGCCGCGGCCAGGGCTTCCGCCGCCATGTGCCGCCCATATTGTTTTTGCTGTCCATCGCCGCCATGCTGATCGCGGCCTCCCGCCCCTTCGCCGTCATCAGCCTGCCGTCGCAACGCGAAACCATCATCCTGGCCATGGACGTCTCAGGCAGCATGCGCGCCGCCGACGTGTTACCGAATCGCCTGGTCGCCGCCCAGAACGCCGCCAAGGCTTTCCTCACGGATCTGCCGCGCAATGTGCGCGTAGGCATCGTCGCCTTCGCCGGCACGGCTTCCGTCGTGCAGCAACCCACCCTGAGCCGCGAAGACCTGGTCGTCGCCATCGACAAGTTCCAGCTGCAACGCGGCACCGCCATCGGCAACGGCATCGTCGTCTCGCTGGCCGAACTGTTCCCCGACGCCGGCATTGACCTGGCCTCCATGCAATACGGCCGCGAGAAACCCCGCGGCACCTCCATAGACCAGGCCCTGAACCCCGACAAGGGCGCGAAGAAAGAGTTCGTGCCTGTCGCCCCGGGCTCCTACACCTCAGGCGCCATCATCCTGCTGACCGACGGCCAGCGCACCACAGGCGTCGATTCCCTGGACGCCGCCAAAGCCGCCGCTGACCGCGGCGTGCGCGTCTACACCGTGGGCGTCGGCACGGTGGACGGCGAAACGATAGGCTTTGAAGGCTGGTCCATGCGCGTCAAGCTCGACGAAGAGACCCTGAAAGGCATCGCCCGCACCACGCAGGCCGAGTACTTCTATGCGGGCACTGCGGCGGACTTGAAGAAGGTTTATGAGACGCTGAGTTCGCGGCTGGCGATTGAGAAAAAAGAAACCGAGATCTCCGGCCTGCTGGCGCTGGTGGCGGCCGCGCTGGCGCTGGTGTCGGCGAGTTTGTCGCTGCTTTGGTTTAACCGGATTCTTTGAGATGAAGCCGAGGCTTCACAACGAGTTACATCGACTAACTCAAGCGTGAGGTTTCGAGAGACATCCGTATGAGTCACGCAACTTACAAATTCAGCATAACCATTAAGTCTGAAGATCTTGCTGTGATTAACTGCTTGCGCGCACTGTCGCAGTATTCACAACGGAGTGGCAACAATCGGATTCCATGGGGTGGCACAAAAGACCAAGACTGGGATCGGGATGGACACACAGTCACATTTCGATTCACGTCATCGGAATATCGATCCGACTTCGCAGCCCAGGTACGAAGACTATTACCAGGACCTCTGTGGTCTGTAGTGCGGGAGAGTAATAACGATCCGGCTCATCCCCAAACATGAACGGGACTTATATCCGTCAAGCGACGCGCAACACAATATCTTTTGCGCGTCACTTTCAGCGTTTGCGCCCAACCGTTAGGCTTCAGCATGGCTGCGTATCGCTTTGAAATCGAGCTCTTCCTGTCCCACTTTCGTGAACAGGCAGCTTCCATCGCGAAAGTAGTAATGCCATTTCATCGGAAGGTGCTTTACGCGGCGGCATTCGATCCGCTGGCCCGAGCAGCGTATGGCACCGTTGGCAGTCATCGCGACCGCTTTGTCCGCCTAATACGCGAACTTGCAAAGTGGTCGGATGCAGATAACGTTAGCCTGCCGCAGCTGCAATTGCGCTTGCGTGAGGCCAAGCGTTACCGATATCGACTCTATCGTGAAACTTCGCGCCGCCTCGATACATGGAATCGAGGAATGCCCAACCCTCTGTCTCAATCACCAAAACTCCCGGAGTTAATCTCTTTTGCAACCACGAGTGAACACATTCATCTAAAAGAAGCGCAGTATGTCCACCTGCTCTACACATACCGAAACAATCTCCTACACGAGTTCCGTGAACCAGGATATGGGACCGACTGGTCAGGCACAAGTAAGGAGCCGTTCTATGGTTCTTCGATCTATGGACCTTGGGAATTGGTGTTACCTGGGATATTCTTCGCCACTCTTTACGAACATGCCCTGCAAGGTCTTGAAGCGCATCTTCTGCAAGAGAAGATCAATCCCTATGACCAATTTCAGTTCGGTTCGCTGTGGAGAAGAAAATAACACCCCATTTCTTGACACCCGACCACTCCTGAGATATGCGGCATAGCGACCAACATATATCGCGTAGATCAAGTTTGATTTTTCTGAGAACTAACCGCAGCGAAAAAATCTTTAGGAGAGCAACACATCGCCATCAGGGTGAAGACAGCAAACACCTCAACACCGATGGGCATATCCAGACTTGAGCGAAGCACCATATCTTCAAACCGTCCTTTTCCGCCATATACACCGTGCCCGATATTTCGCCACATCTCACTCAGCCTTTTTACTGTGTCTGTTGACATCGCCTCAGTTCCCTCCCCCTTAAGCGCCGCAGCAGTTAGATGTGTAATCCAGCCTTTAAAAAACTCCCCTCCCCATTTCTCAAGGTACTTGCTAAGCGCGGGGCTAAGAACGCTTGATTGTTTTTTAATCAAGTTAATCGCCGCGTTAAAGTGCCCCCCACCAAAAAGCCAGTTTCGAATTACTGCCTCACTTCGAGATAAATTTTTCTGCGGCTGACCCCCGTCCATAAGCAAGCTCAGATTCGCAACCTTGTCCAAGAATGCAAAGAATGTGTGCCGCCTTACATAGGGGTTACTCGTTTGCACCAATGCAAGCACGTCCGCAACGATCAAATTGACGTTGGCTGCACACATCAACATCGCTTCCTCATCAAATTCGCCGTCTTCTAGAAAATTCCCCGGATCAGTCGCGTAATCCCATAACCTGTTTGAGCATGCAATAGCGAAGTCAATATAGGCATCCACAACCTTTTTTTGCCACGCGAGCTTTGGAGGCATGGAAACACCGGTGCTTGACAGAGGTGAATGAGAAGGAAACCAGATTTCTAAAGCGTTTTCTCTCATCTGGTGAGGAAAAAACCAATGCTGGGACTTCACCACAAGCAGTTTTGAGTCGAACCTAGAGAAAGGAAGTGCGACTGCAGTCGACCCTAGCACCAATAAGGCATCCACGAGTTGGAGCGGTGCTTGCAAATCGGGGAGTGGACCTCTGACCGTGTCATTTACGCGTTTAGCAGCCTCCGATAGTGAGAGTTTCTTTAAATAGAACAACACCTTACCCAAAGAAATGCGCTTTTGGATTTCCACACTACTCGTCAATGCATATACGCGTTGGACTCCATTGGCTTCCAACCAAGGCACCAGTTTTGTTCGAATAAATTCCAAACGCTTCGATTCAGATTCAAGAAAAAATCGCACCTGCAACTCATACAACTCGCTTAAATACCCGAAATCAGAGAAGAGTGTTATGTGACTTGGCAGAGCCACATACTCACGCGCTTCGTCTTGTAAAACAGCTTTTGTATTGGAAAAAATGTCTTGTGCAAGAGTGGGTGAATCTACATTTAATACTTCACGGGATCGGACAACAAAAGCAGTAGGGGGTGAATCCGCGACTCGGGTGGCGATGAGATCTTGTCCGCTTCTCACGTACTTATAAGGCAGCGCAGATTCCAGAAGTTCAATAACTGCGGAATCGTTCTGGGCCAATGAAAATGCGATGCGAAATGAGTTTGTAGTCATACCATTTAGCACGTTATAACGGGTACAAATTACCGCCTTAGCGGCGGCATCATTATGAGCGCCGCGTCCTTGCTCCGAGTCGACTGCAGCGTGAGTTCAAACACGCCATCCTTTCGTTGGCCGATCAGATTGCCGGCACCTCATTGGCCAGTACATGGCGGGCAGGGTAACTTGGGCGTATTGGGTCAACAACTGGCTACATCGCCCGTACCCAAACACCAAGCCAATCAGTGGCCCACCACCCGAGCCCCCGCAATACTCGCAAACAACGCATCCAGATCCACCGGCTTGACCAGATGCGCGGAGAACGCCGCTTCCGCAGACCGCTTGCGGTCACTCTCCTGCCCATACCCTGAAAGCGCAATCATGGCCGGTGCTTGCGACCCCATGCGCTTGCGCAGTTCGCCGGCGAGTTCATAACCGTCCATGACCTGCAGGCCGATATCGAGGATCGCGATGTCCGGCCCAAAGCCGGGCGCCGCGGCCAGGGCTTCGACGGGGCCGTAGGCGACCAGCACCTCGTGGCCGAACTCCTGCACCAGCGCCCCCAAAGCGTCGGCGGCGTCGGGGTTGTCGTCGACCACCAGTATTTTGGGGGCCGGGCCGCTATCAAGGGACAGCGCGCGTACCTCGTCGCCCGCGTCCTGCGGTTCGACGATGTTGGGAGGGGGCATGGAACTGGCCTGTGCGGTGGTTGCGGGAAACCCGGGAAAGGAACCACCTGGCGGATGGGGGAAGCCCATACTACTGCATTGGCCGAAAGAGGGGCTTGCCCTTGTAATGGGCTGGAAACAGCCTTTGGCGCAGGCCTGTCGGTGTTCTTGCCGCGGCTGTCAGCCGTCCTGCCCAGCCTAAATGACAAAAGCCTGCAGCCCGGCCATCTTCCCGTCCCGAAAGCGCCAGACGTCGCAGTAGTCATGGCGGGTGGCCTTGCCCGCTTCGTCCTTCAAGGTGATCTCGCCGAGCGCCGCGACAAAGTCGTTCTCGGCGATCAGGTGATGGACCTCAAACTTCGGCGGCTCCTGGTATTCGGCCGCCATCCAGTCGCGGACGGCTTGTTTGCCTTTGAGCGTCCTGTCGCCGACGAAGGTCCACTCGGTGTCCTCGGTGCAGAACACCAGGAAGCCTTCGTAATCGCCTTGCAGGATGGCCGCGTTGGCGTTTTGCAGAATTTGTTTGTGGTTCTCTGGCATCGACAAGGCCCCGGTTTGTGTGCTGGTTCCAAAGTCTGCTCGAGTGCGCCCACGGGGCTTTGTCGGTCGCAGGCCGCACGGCTTGTAGGTGACAGGCGTTCGGCGGAGTGCGGCCGGGACGGCATTACATAGAGCCGCCGGCCGGCCTGTACCGGTCGACCACGTCATTCTTCACCGCCCCATCTGCATTGAAGGCCTGCCTGACGGCGCCCACAATGGCTTCCCACACGCCCGCCTGGGCCAGCACCGGCATTTCCTTGGCCAATACATGGCTCAGCTGGTCCTGGTTCTGTTCCATCGACCGCAGAAGCCGGTCGGCCTGGTGGTCGGGCATCTCGACGACTTCCTTGATGGCGGCCCGTGCACGCTGGTGGCTGCGCAGGTATTTCGACTCCTCGCGCATCTGTTCTGTGAGCGTGCGGGCGATCACTTTCGACAGGTACACCACATGCGGCCCCAGGTCGGGATAGCGCCAGGTGGGCCGCGCCAGGTCGTGGGCTTCAAAAACGAAGTTGGAGGTCACGCCATCGGGATAGGTCGTCTGCACCCTGGCAAACTCCACCTGGTCGCGGATGGCCGTCATCAAGGGGCGCGACACACTGTCGAGAATCTGGTCATAGGCGCGCCGCTCGCCCGCATCCGAAGTGATGACCGCCGATACGGGCAGGATCACCGGGTCCGGGACGGCGCCGTCACGGCGCAACACATCGTTGACCAGAAAACGATGGACGCGGCCGTTGCCGTCGGCCATGGGGTGGATGTAGACGAAGGCAAATGCCGCCACCGCGCTGCGCAGGACCGGCGATTGCCCCTGGGAGCGATTCAGAAAAGTCTGCAGGCCGTTCAGCATGTCCTGCAGGTCCACCACGGGCGGCGCCACGTAGTGCACCACCTCCTGGTACCGGACTGTCTCGCCCACAAAGACGGGTGACTGGCGCACGCCGGCCCGCGCCACTGTGGTCATGGGGCCGAGGATTTCCTGCTGCAGTTCCGCCAGGGCGGCATCGCTGAGCGGAAGCGGGCCCTGGCCGGTGCGCCTGGCCATGACATCGGCAAAGCGCTGGATCCGGGTGGCCCGGTCAGCCTCCCCTTCAATGCTGAAGCTGGCTTTGCTTTCACGCAAGGTCATCCAGGCTGCGGCGCGCAACAGCAGTTCTTCGCCGAACTCCGCGGAGAGCGCCCCGAAGAGTGCGGGGATGTCCAATTCCGCGGCGGTATTGACCGCATCCGTCTTGACCACGATGGGGCAAAAAAACCGCGTGCCCGGCAAGTTGTCATTGACTCGCCACCGGGCCACTTTCACCGCCTTGCCGGGGGATGCGGCCAGCAGACTCTTGTCGTCGATCGCATCGACATAGTTGCCCCCCAGGTTCTCCGGGACCTGCAGCTCTTCGCCGGTGAGCCACTCATAGAAAAAAGCGGCACGGCGTGCATACATCCCGGTGGGCTCTCGCAAGACCCACGTCTGTAACGGGGCTGGACCGGTCACCTTAAAAAGCCTGGCCATGAATTCCAGGTGCGGCACTTCATGACGCAGATGGAAATACAAGTGGCCTGCAAATTCCGCAGGGGGACGCATTCTTTCGGGGAAGGTTTCCAGGCGGAAGCCGCCATCTACCCGGGTTGCGCGCCTGTGGCCGATCTGGCTCATGACGGGAAGACGCGCCAGCGGGCGGACGTCAAATTCACCGGCCAGCCAGGCCGCCCCGATCGGGTCGTCGGGGAAGGGATATGGGTCGAAATCGTTCATCATGCTGCGGCTACTAGAGATGCTCAAAAATGATTAGAAATGCGTTCGGTGGGCTTTAGTGGGTTTTGGAGGTTTAATTTTGATTACAAATTTTGATTTTTACCCAAAAACGATTATTTAGCCACATGAAGTTTTGGTGAGTACTGGGGTTTCCGAAGACCTCAGTGGACCGCTCCCCGCTTTTAATCTGCGTCCATCTGCGTAATCTGCGGATGAAATCTTGATCCACAGATTTCGCAGATTTGCGCAGATTGAAGACGGGCTTCGCGCCCTAAAACCCCGCCCATGCATGCTTTTGCCAAAAAATGTATGATGATCGTCATGCGAAACCCACAATCCAACGCAAGAACCGCCGCCAAAGAGGCCTCCCACGACCGCATCGTGTCTGTCGCCGCGCGGGCGATACGCCGCAGCGGCTATGGCGGCACGGGTGTGGCCGACATCATGAAAGAGGCCGGGCTGACGCATGGCGCTTTCTACGCCCACTTTGAGTCGCGCGAGGCCATGCTGGCGGAAGCGGCGACGCGGGCCTGCAGCGAGTCGGCCGCGCGGGTGGCCGGCGGTGTGGCCGCCGTGCCGCCGGAACAGGCTTTGGCCGCCCTGATCGGCGGCTACCTTTCGCGCGAGCATGTGGAGAGCGCCGAGATGGGCTGCCCGCTGGTGGCGCTGGGCTCCGAGACGCCGCGCCAGGCGCCCGAGGTGCGCCGCGCGACCACCCGCCACGTCAAGGAAATGATTGACCTGGTGGCCCGCCAGTCGCCGGACTGGGGCCAGCCCGGCGCGCATGAACGGGCGCTGGTGACGCTCTCGACCATGGTGGGCACCCTGCTGCTGGCGCGCGCGGTGGATGACGCCGCGCTGGCCGACAGCCTGTGCGAGGCTGCGGTGAAGCAGCTTGTGCCCACACTCGCCGCCTGAATCCCCTTTGGCCATGAATTTCCTTTGTTTTTTGCTCGTCCTTAAATATGATGACCGTCATGCGAAAAGGCAAAACCCGGCAATCCGCTGAACCTGTGTGTCCCTAATCCCTTAACCCCTTAACTTTTACCTGGAGTGTGTTTATGAAGATCAAAGATGCTGTTGTCCTCGTCACCGGCGCCAATCGCGGCATTGGCCAGGCGTTCGCGCGTGAGCTGCTGGCCCGCGGCGCGCGCAAGGTGTATGCCGGCGCGCGCGATCCCGCCAGCGTCAAGCTGCCGGGCGTGCAGGCCCTGAAGCTGGACGTGACCAAGCCGGAAGAAGTGGCTGCCGCCGCGGCGCTGGCTTCGGACGTCACGCTGGTCATCAACAATGCCGGCGTCGGCCAGCCCGGCGGTTTCCTGGCTGCCGACAGCGAAGACACCAGCCGCCGCATGCTGGAGACCAACTTCTACGGCGTGCTGCGCATGAGCAAGGCCTTCGCGCCGGTGCTCAAGGCCAACGGCGGCGGCGGGCTGCTGAATGTGCTGTCCATCGTGTCGTGGGTGAACGGCGGGGAACTGGCGGCCTATGCGGCCAGCAAGTCGGCGGCCTGGTCGCTGACGAATTCATTGCGCCATGAACTGGCGGCGCAGAAGACGCAGGTGCTGGGCCTGCACATGGGTTATGTCGATACCGACCTGATCCGCGACTTCGACGTGCCCAAGACCAGCCCCGAGGACATCGTCAAGCCCGCGCTGGACGGGCTGGAAGCCGGCGCCGATGAAGTACTGGCCGACGAGCTGACCCAGCAGGTCAAGGCCGGCCTGACGGCGGCGCGGCCCAGCTACCTGCCGCAGGCGGCCTGAGCTGAAGGCGCACGGTGGGGCGCATAATCGCTCCACCCATCAGCTGCGCCATTGACGCCGTCGCTCCAGAGTTGTTCTGGCTGCTGGACACCCAAAGAGGCGCCCCATGCAACCGCAACCCTTCGCCATCGACATGGCCGGCATCCCGCCGGCCATCCAGCAGGTCATTGCCAACCATTTGCTGAACGAGCGGCCCTCGCGGGCGCCCGACTACAAAGCCGAGGTAGAAGCCACCACCGAAGTCATCAAGGCGCTAAGGGAAAGCCCCACCTCCGTGCTGACCACCCTGTCGCATGCGGTCCAACGGCTGACGGGCGCGGATTCGGCCGGTGTGAGCCTGTCCGGGCGCGACGACGGCAACCGGATACTGCTGTGGCAGGCGGCGGTGGGACTGTTTGAAAAATACCTGGGGAGTGTGGTGCCGCACAGCGAAAGCCCATGCGGATCTGTGCTGGAGACAGACACGCTCACGCTGATGGTCAACCCGGCAAAGGCCTATAAAACCGCCGCGCAAATCGACCCGCCCATGCGGGAGGTGTTGCTGGTGCCCTTCCACGTCGACGGGCGTGTCGCGGGCACGGTGTGGATCATTTCGCAAAGCGCCAAGACCTTTGACGCGGAAGACGCGCGGCTGGCCACCCATATTTCAGAGCTGGCGGCGCTGGCCTACCAGGTGCTGACGCGACTGGGCGACATGGAACTGCTGAGCCGCACGGTGCAACTGGCCGCCGACAGCCACTTCATGCAGCGCCCGCTGGCACCGGCACGCAAAGCCGCATCAACCACTGCCTGACAACACCGCGCCCCGGCGCGCGAACGGGCCGGGGCGCGGGCTGGTCAAGGCTTATTGTTTTGGCTTGCTGACCTGGTTGCCGATCACGCCGCCGACAGCGGCGCCGCCCACAACACCGAGGGTGCTACCGCCGGTCAATACGCCGCCGGCCACACCGCCCACGCCCGCGCCGATGGCGGTGTTACGGTCCTGGGTCGACATGCCGGCGCAACCCGTGAGGGCGGCCAGTGCGATGGCGGCTGCGCAGATTGCGCCTTTTTTGATTCCAATCATTTCGATCTCCTTCAGTAAGTGGATGAAAGTGCTTGAAGAGCAAATGCCTTGATCACACGGGCGATCACGCCATCAGGCCTTCGTCACATCAGCGAATCGCCACCGTTTTTGCGATACACATCACGGCGATGGCTTTCCTTTGCTGGTGTGTCCATGCTAGGGCGCTGCCTGCTTTTACCTGTAGGACGAAGGCGCTACAAAGGTCAGCGCTCCGCCCGATTTCGCAGAGGGAATTTGGTACGCAAAAGCGGGGCCGGGCGCTTGCGCGAGCGCGGCCCCGGCTTTTTGCGTTAAAGGGCTCAGTGCTACAGAAGCGGTGCGTCCGGCCAGTTGCCTGCCTGCGCGCGCAGCAGGTTCGCGTTCGGCGCATGGAGCGCGGGCGCTGGGCCCCGCAGCCGTGGCGCGGCCGTTTCCACACCCGTATTCAAGGCCATCGCCTTGAGCGAACTGCGCGCCTTGTTGATCTTGTCGAGCTGCTCCTGGGCCGCGTCGCGCCTTCTTTCGAAATTGGCGATGAAGCTCTCGAGCTTGGTGAACTCGTCGGCGGTTTTGGAGGCCGCCAGCTGCACGTTGAGCTCCTTCAGGCGGTTGTTGAACACCACGATCTGGTCGAAGTACTGCGTGGCGCTGTCGATGAGGCCGGCCCGCGCGGCCTCTCCTTCGGAAAAATGCACCTCGTAACAGATGTTGAGCTGGTTGATGTACTCGCTGGTGAAGAACTCCGTCGACTTGAAGGTTTCGTTGGAAACGCTCAGGAACAGGTGCAGGCCGGCCAGCACGGGAAAGTGCTCCTGCTTGGCCACACGCTTGGTTTCAGAGACCACGTCGAAGGTGCCCAGGATGGACGCGACGGCGTCAAACACCCTGGCGACAACCAGTTGCTGGTTGGCCACCAGGGCCGCCGCGCCTTCGCCGATCTTGGCGACCACCTTGGGCTCGGCCCCCTTGACGTCTTTCGAGTCCTTGCTCTCGCCGAGCAGCACCTTGGCGACGGCGCCTATGATTTTGTTGATGTTCTCCAGGGACCATTTGCTGGTGTTCTGGAACTCCTGGTATTCGTTGGCCAGGTAGGGGCTGTGGTCGAACTTGGTCTCCTTGTAGTAGGTGTTGATCTGCTCCTTGAGCTTGACGACCAGCTCTTTCTGGATCTTGTCGCCGTCCTGGCGCCGCGCGTTCATGTACTCGCGGAATTTGGCGTCGTTGGCTTCCTTGTCCTTGATGTCGGTTGACTGGCCCATGATGGTTACCCCTTGTGCTGAAAGTTGATGTGAAAAACTGAACTGGATGAAAGCGGCCGCGGCGGGGATCAGCACCCGTAGACGTGGACGGCGTGGCCCTGGTTGACTTTCTCGCAGGCCAGTAGCTGGTTCTTGGGATGGCTGCCCTTGGCATAAATCGTCACATGCCTGCCGTCGCGGTCCAGGTGGCAACCTTTCTGGATCTCGATGTGGTTGCAGGCACGCAGGACATTGATGCCCGTGTCGGTGTCGGTGACGCCGGAATCCTTCCTGCCCTTCAGAAACGTCTCGACCTGCTTTTTGGTATAGGGGCGCGCGCCGCCGGGGTAGTTCAGGTCGTTGTTGTCGCCCTGGTCCCAGCCCGGCTTGAACACCACTTCCTGGGCCGCCATGGCCGGCCCGCAGAGCAGCGCGGCCAGCAGCACCGGCAAAACTTTTTTCATCATCTTGGTTTCTCCCCGAATGCCTACTCTTTAACGTTTTTCGGCAAGCCCGGTTTCATCAGGTATTGATGCAACGCTATGAATGCTAGGCAGCGCACCGCGCGGGAGAAATACTTAAAACAGCGTATCTTTGGGCGCGTGTTCAAGGCGGCCGTTTGCCGCGTATGTGCTGGCGGTGCGTTTGAACGGTATAGGTGCTCAGGCCCAGGTGCCGCGCGATCCGGGCGCTGGTCCAGCCCCGCTGCAACAGGTGAACGATCTCCTGCTCCCTGCAAGTCAGGACGCGTTCGCTGTCGCCGCCTGCATAGCGGGCGAGCTCGCTCACGCGGTTCACGTCCAGCCTGGCATAGATGTGTTCACGGTGTTTGGCGACCGTGGCCGGGCTGATGTGCAGCGCGCGGGCCACCTCCTTGCTTGAACGGCCTTTGAGGAGTTCAAAAAAAATCGCCCGCTGCCTGTCGGTGAGTTGCGGCAATGGCGCATGTCCCGGCATATCGCACCTGGTTCGAAGTTGATCACGCAAGCAAGCGCAACCCGGGGCAAGTCCCGTGACGCGGCTTGGGTGAAGGGTGTCGGCGTGAGAGAGGCGGCATGGCCTCACACTTGCACCAAGTGCGTCACCGCGCCACCCCCTGATCAGGGGAGCGCGGCACAGGCGCGGCGCAGCGCAGAGGTGAAGCAAACGAAATGTTTAGCGCGGCGCTTCATGTATCGGCATACCCCGCGCGCCGGCCTGGCCGGGGTGGCGACGGCTTCAGGAAATCCCTGGAGGGCCATGCGATCAAACGTGCGGAGGCCGATGCGCCGTGCCGGCGGTGTAATCCGCGGCGTAATGGCCTGTAATCTCTTTTGTTGCGTACAGGTCACGCCATGGCCGCGCTCAAAGCATGACACATACGCCCCGCGCCATCAGCGGCCTGCACACCGCGTGGGACAAAGATATCCCGGCGCTTGCGCATGGTGTGCGCCGGGGTTCGACTAACATTCCACGTCAAAACCCAAACCGTGGGCAAGCAACACTTCATATGCAAACACCCCTGGGCACCGTCATCCTCTATGCACGCGACATGAAAAAGTCCGCTGGCTTCTACGCCCGCCATTTCGGTTTCACCACGACCGGTGAAGTCAGCGAGGGCCTGATCGAGCTGCGCGCCCCTGCAAGCGGCGCCGGGATACTGATCCACCAGGCCGCCAAATCCGTGAAGCTTGGACAGGCGGGTGTGAAGCTGGTGTTCCATGTGAAAGACGTCGTGGCCTTTGTGGCCGAAGCAGCGGAGCGGGGCCTCAAGTTCGGCGCCGTCCATGAGGCCAACGGCTATTCATTCGCCAATGCCAAGGACCCGGACGGGAATTCGGTGAGTGTTTCGAGCCGGGCGTATCGCCAGGCCTCCCATTGATTGAATTCTTCAGGGCGGGGTTTTGCGCAGGGAGCGCGAATGAATGATCGCCGGCGACAATTTAATGGGCTGATCCACGCGAGCGCAAAAAAATCAGCCAGTCACCTTTAATCTGGCGAACTGAAATACTTGATCTTTATGGGACCTCATCGCGCCAACATCATCAATACGCTGCAGTTGATCGCAGCGCCGTCGCAGCAACTTGAGTATCAAGAAAAGGCAGCACTGATCAATGTGGCGACAGAACTGGTCAACCAATGGTTTGACGACTTCTACCATCCGGGTGACGCAAAATTTGACGCCGAATTTTCACCGCACGAGCTTGAGGTGTTGGCGGACTTCAACCAGTTCTACGATGTGCGGGTATCGCGGCTTCCCGATCAGCTCTCCGAGATGCTTGAATCACCTGTCTGGCTTGAAGTCATGGCTACAGCGAACGGCATTCTGCGCGCCCACAACTGGCTTGGGGTGAAGGCAGAATGAGCGCAAGCGGTCGCTGAACCGGCGACTCCGGCAAAACCCCGACCAACAGTTCCGCTCCCACGTCAGGTACCCCATGAACCTCAATGACTGGAATGAAATCGTGTCAGGCCTCAGCAACCCTGATGTGCCCACCTGCGTGGAAGCGGCCTCAAAGCTTTATGCCCGCGCGGCGCCGGAAGACATTCCACAGCTGCTGCCACTGCTGGAAAGCGATGATTTTTTTGTGCGCGAAGCGGCGGCATGGCCCCTCGCGGCGCTCGCTGGGCCTGCCGCCCTGCCGCAACTCCTTAAGGCGTACCAGAGAGGCTTCGATGAAGGCCATGACAATGACGGCTTCTCCGCGGCCTTGCTGGAAATCCCGGCGCTGTTTGGCCCGGAGGCCGCGCGCGTGATTGCCGAATTAGCCGAGACCACTGAAGGAGAAATCAGAAGCCACGCGCTGTGGCTGCTGGAGTTTTGCGAAGCATGAACCGCCAATCCATCTGGCTTGCCATGTCCTACGCATGGACCGAAATTGGCCTGGATACCAGCGAATATCCAGGACTAGCCGCCGTGATCGATGCTGCAGAACATGAGCTGGACGCCTTTGATGGGGAGGCTCTGGGAGTTGTATGCGGAGCGTTCGCGCTCAATACGCTGCTGAATCTCGCAACCTTGGGCATGTCAATGCCCGATTGGGGCTACGACGATGAGTACGTTATCAAAAAGGTGCAGAAATGGCGCAATCGCCCGCTGATCCTGAGCCTGCTCAATCCTCTGTGGCTGGCAGGGCATCCGCTAATCACTATTTTGGTCCTTGGTGTCTGGTGGAAATTGCGGAAAGCCGTTGTCGAGAATATAAAAGCCCGCGATGAAAAAGCGGTGCCTGTCAATCAGACGAAGGTTTAGCGCCTCTGAAGCATGCATTCAGTGCCGCTCAACCCCACTCCGACAAGCGCGCCGACACCAGCCCGAACCGCCGCCCGTAGCGCGCGCCCAGCGTCTCGTCATGCGTAACCCGCACAAACGCCGGGCTGAATCGCGCACGAATCGCAGCGTCAAGCTTGGTTGACGGCCGCTGGCCCTCACCCCTGCCCTCTCCCAGGAGGAGAGGGAGCGAAGTCCCGGGGAGCGGGGTGAGAATCCGCCTAAATCGAAGAAAACCCATCAACCCCGCGTTCCCGCCACCGCAGGCCCCCCCTATTGCACATGGCATTCCCGCCGCAGCAAGGCCAGCGCGTCGTGGAGCGCATGGACGGCATCGCTTTGCAGCGTGGCCTGTGCCTCTTCCACAAAGTCGTCCCACAAGCTGGCGTAGGCGTCCTGGTGCTGCACCGGTGCGTGGTCCACGATGTACTGGTGGGCCAGCGCGGGCTTGAAACCGGATTTGCGGATCTTGCGCAGCAGGGTCATGGCGCTTTTTTCGGTCAGCACGGTCTTGGGTGCGGAACCGGCGGCCACGCACAGGAACAGGGTCAACAGCGAACCATCGTCGGCATTGCCGCCGGTCACCTTGCTCCACACGGCGGATGCCTGGCGGTCATGGTGATCGACCTCGTTCAGGCCGTCTTCCACCCAGAAATACCGGCCCATGAAGGCCGGGCTGCGGTCAAACAGCTGGCGCGGCGGCAAGGCCGGATCAAGTATTTTCGGCGCGTCGGCCATCACGGACTGCCGCACCGCCTCCACCACATCCCGCAGGTGGGCGGGCAGCTTTTGCGGAACGGCGAGCGGCAGCGCGGCCGGGGCAGCCGCGTGTTTTTTGCGCAAGGCGGCGATCATTTTTTCGAACGTGACCCAGTCGGGCATCTCGGTGCGGCCTGCCGCCGGCACCAGCAAGGCGGTGCGAATCACCGCTTCGGCATCCTTGCCCGCTTCTTCGAGTTCATCGGCGTCCATGCCCAGCTCGCCGGCCAGCCAGACGGCCGCATCCATCACCTGCGCCACCTGGCTGCGCCTGGCCAGTTCGGCCTGGTAGTCGGCCAGGCTGCGCAGCGACCATTTGGCCAGCTGCGGAATGTGCGCGTCGGTGAAGCCGCCGCGTTCATTCATGCCGAAGTGGCTGTTTTGCGGCATGGCGATCAGGGCCTTGAGCATGTCCGAGCCGCCCTTGGAGCGCGACAGCAGCGAGAAATCGCGCAGCGATTCAGCCGCCTGCCGGAGGTCGCCCTGGCAGGAATTTTCGAGGTACAGGCTGACCAGGTTCACCATGCGGTCGCGGGCTTTTTCAAGGTCCGGGCGCAAAAACTCATTGCCGAAATAACGCGCGATCTGCACCATGCCCTTGGGGCCGTCAACCCGCATGGCTTCGATTTTTTCGGCACCGATGATGCCGTGCTGCACGCCGTACTGCAGCGCCTTCTCAAAAAAGGCGCGCGTATCGTAGAGCGAGAGGGCGGAAGGCGAAGTCATGGGCGTTTGCAAGTTCAGATCGCCGATTCCTCGTCGGACTCGCGCGCCGTCGGTGTGGCCTTGCCGCGGTCGGTGTCGCCGGTCTCGACCTTGCCGTCGTCCTGCACATCGTCGTCGTTCTCATCCTCTTCATCGGAAACCGCCTTGTGGGCACTCGCCTTGGCGCGCAGCACCATCAGCATTTCAATGAACAGGTCCGGCAGTTCGTAACGCAGCAGCCAGGCCAGCTGCATCCAGTCCTGGTCGGCGATCTCCTCCTGCCGGACACGCGGTTTTTCGTAGGCCGAGGCCAGCAGGGCGGACTGCGACAGCATCTTGCCGTACTCGTCGGCCGGCTCAAAGCCGCCGCTGCGCGCAAAGCCCTCGAGGCGGCTCCACTGGTCGGAAAAATAATCGGCGAGGGCTTCGCTGCCGCCTTCCAGGTCGCCGATCGCGGTGAGAAATTCCAGCGGGTCCGCGTCCTCGCGGAAGATCACCGCGTTGACCATGCCGCGCAGGTGCGTGCGGGTCAGGTCCTTGTAGAGTTTTTCAATCACCACGGCGCGGGCAAACTGCGCGGGCGTGACCAGCAGGCCGACCACCGACTCTTTGGAGTTGTCGTACTCGCGAATGACGGCCAGGACGTCCTTGGGCGGCAACTGCTCCAGCACCACCATCAGCGCCGCATCACCTTCGTCGTCGGCCAGCGCCACCAGCGCAGCCTCGGCGCCGACGATGTCGCCGGCCGCAATCAGGCTTTGGGTTTTTGCTATCAGGGCGAGATGTTTCGTCATCGGGGGTTTACCTTCCAGGTCATGCTTGCTTGCGTCAGTCTTTGGCGTCAAAGCCCTGCTGGACCAACCAGTCGGAACCCGCCTCGTGGCGCGCCCGGGCATCGCCGCTTTGCTCACGCTCGTCATCGCCCTCAAACACCACCAGGGTGCCGTCGCCGTTCCCATCGCCGTCTTCGTCTTCGTCGCCATCGCCGTCGTCATCTTCGGCGCTCACGATGGACGCGGCCACCGGCAGGCCCGCCATGTATTCCAGCCCCGCCGTCAGCGTGAGGAACTTCTCCCCGCCGGGCGCCTGCAAAACGATGTGGGCCAGGTCCTGGGCCCAGGGCGCCAACGCAAAGCCGCCCGACAGGCTGCTCCAGGCCGGAAAGCCATCGGCATCGTGGCTGTCGTGACTGAGCAGGTGTTCCATCACGGTTTTTTCCGTGAAATCAAAACCCTGGTGAAACACCACCGCCACCATCTCGGGGCTGGTGTCCATCATCTGGACCAGAAAGGCCATCTCCTGGCGCTTGCCGGCCAGGCGCTGGTGCAGCACGTCGCACCCCTCGGAGTCGAATCGCAGGTCATCCATCTCGGACTGGTAAGCCGAGCGCAGGTCGAGGAAGTACGGGGAGATGCTCATGCTGACAGGTTTTTCATGGGGTGTTCTTCTTGGGGCCGGCAAGGGTCACAGGAGCGGGTTGAAATAATCGGCCCAGATGGCACGCGCCGTGTCTATCGGGCTGTCCAGCAGGTTGCGCCGGCGGTTGTCGTCATAGGCCTGGCGCTTGTCCGCATCCGACAGCACCTCATAGGCCTGCTGCACCAGCCTGAAACGCCCGGGCGCCTCGGGGTCGGCATTTTTGTCCGGATGCCAGAAGGAAGCCTTCTGGCGAAAGGCTTTTTTGACATCGGCCAGCGTTGCGGCGCTGTCCAGCCCGAGGGCGGTGTAATGGTCAGTCATGCGAGGGTGCTGTGTCCTGGACCGGAGGCAGGGAACTGCACGGCATGTTGAAAGACTCACGAAGTGAGGGGATACGCCTGCGCGCGGGGCGGAGGGATCAAGGATTATGCCTGTCTGGTGCCATTCAGGCCGGCGGCCGGTAAATGGCCTTGTACCGTATTTCAGGACATCAGCAGCATCAGCTTACCGGTGGTGGCGCGGCTTGCCATACAGGACGAAGCTATTGAGAGGCCCTCTTGGGGACTACTTTTAAAGCTGCCGGCTTGTTTACCGGGTTGTCCACAAGTAACGAACAACGACGATGGCACAGCAATCATGGGCTTCTCAGCCTTAAAAACGATGGGGATCCGCATAAATAAAGGCCCCGCAGCCGTACTTGCAATGCCGAAGCGGCTTTTGAAATGATCAAAGCAGTCAACTATCCACAAGGGGGCGATACACTACCTATAGTGTGTTGTATTCCGCTCGCACCCTAGGTATAGTGTCTAAGCCCTAATTGGATTTTGTAGAGTTAGGGTGACCAAAACGACAAAAGCCAAGGTGGTTCAGACCTTGGCTTTTGCGCCCAAACCGTTGAACAGCTCGGGATGGGTCAGATCATTGAAGATCGCTGACGCATGGTGATTCTGACAGATTTGAGGTTGGCCAGCTGCTCTTTTTGAAACGAAAAACATCCCGTTCGTAGTTTCTCTTTTTGGCCATTGGCCAGGAGCCTGTCATGACAATCGACGTTGAAATCAAATATGTCACCAAAAACCCACGCATGGATCCGCATTTGGCTATCCAAAGAGTGGGGGGCGTTAACCTCGACGGCCGAGTGTGGAGCCTCACCCTCCCGGAAGCGGTAAACGGCGCACGAAATGGAACCTACCATTTCTGGGCCGCCGGGGCGGGGGGAAGCCCATCCGCATGGGTTGAGCCACAGATCAGCGCATCTGGGAACTGGTATCTCAAAACAGTTGCTGACGGCATTTTCGCTGACAACCTGCTCAGTCTCCCTGATTTTCCTGGTGCGCCCGCAAACGTGCTTGCTCAACTAGCTGCAGGCTTGCGGATTTAGCGAAGGTACGGCCTCTGATGGCCGCGCTTATTTCGCATGCAAAAAACCTATCCCCTCGCGGATAGGTTCCCCTCATATTAAGCAATGGAGAGTGCCATGTTAAAGATTACCGGACTCAATGAGCTTTCGAAAAAACTTGATCGCCTAGCTAACAATGCAAAAAAGCTGAACGGGCAACATCGTATCCCCGTCAGCGAGTTACTGACCCCTGCATTTGTGTCTAGTCACACCAAATTTTCGAATGCACAGGAACTGTTTGATGCAAGCGGATTTAAGGTCGAAAAAGAAGGTGATTTTGCCGCTATACCCGATGATCAATGGGATACGTTCATTCGCTCAATCTCTTCATTTCCCGACTGGAAGGCAATGATGGGCGCTGCCGCTGGAGAATGGGCAAAGAGGCGCCTAGCTCTATAAGAGTTCCCAGTGCCGCACATAAAACGTTGTTAAAAATGCCCCTTCGCCATTCTCTTTTTAATCGCGAATGGAGCGTATTGTTGGTGTCACTATAAAGAGGAGGCGCATATGGTTCTACCCATAGAGGAGCGAGCTAAATTCTTTGTTTTCGTGATTGAATCGCCGTCTGCCGCTGATCTGTATAACCGTCGTAGCGAAGGCGAATTGATTCGACGAGCGGTTGAACTGAACAGAATTCCTTGCCAAGTACGAACAGCAATATCGTTGCAGATACTGGAAGCTTGCCTTGTGGTGGGGCTATCAGAGGCAATGCGGGCATTTCCTGGGTACATTCCTTTGCTCCATATCAGTGCACATGGAGATGAAGATGGCATTCAACTCTCTGATGGACACATCATTAATTGGAATGCCCTTCAATCTTTGTTGCGCCCAATTAATCAAGCGTTAAATGGAACTCTTATAGTCTGCATGTCTAGCTGCTCGGGTTACATGGGGGTTCGCATGGCTATGTGCGAGCTCGAAGGACCTCTTCCGTACTATGCTCTTATAGGCTGCGGTGGCGCGCCAACTTGGTCTGACACTGCTGTCGCGTTTGCGACGCTTTACCATCAGTTGCATATCGGGGAACACATTGATACAGCCGTCCAGGCGATGCGAGTAGCTTCTGGAAATTCTCAGTTCTGGATACAACACGCTGAAACCTCTCGTCGGGGATATATTGAGCACCTCACTCGCAACACCGAAGTTGAAACAGTTCAAACAAATCTCGAAAAACTTGAAGAGGTCGCTCTTAACGCGGATCAGGAGGAAGTGAAAATTGTCAAAACCACCAACGCTGTCAAGGCTTTCGTTTCGTGATGCTTTCGCTTCCTAGGGGTCCTTAATGTCCTCAATAGAAACGCTCTTAACAGCATTTTCCGACGCATACAGTTGGTTAAAGTGGGAAGACATTAAAGCATTCGCTAATTCAAACTTCACCACTGCACTTCTCGGCTCTATGGCAGGTGCGTATTTTGGTGCTCATGCAGCACAAACGATTGCCGAAAGAAGCAAAGCTCGCGATGAATTGCTAAAAGAAATTCGTGCGACTAACGCAGCGATCATGCAAAGCTTTGGCATCTGCAACACTCTCTTAGCATTCAAAGGGCAGCACGCAAAAAGGTTGAAAGATGACTTTGATGCCAATCTAGGCCGGGTACAAGAGCATGAACGTCAACTCAGGGCGGGTGAGCTACCCCCCGACGCTCGTTTAAAACTGGTGTTTGACCTAATGTTTCTGCAGCCATTAGATCTACCCGCCGACACGTTACAAAAGCATGCATCGGAAAAAATAACCCTGAATGGTCGACCATCAAGCCTAGTGGCAGCTGTTGCAACAGCGTGCAATTCGCTTCGTTTTTCGACAGAGCAGCGCAATCAAATTCTGGCGGGCTATAGACAAACAAACGCGGAAGCCGATCCTGATTTTGCAAACCGGTATCTAGGCCTAGAGATCACGCCTCGCCGCGTTGATCGCGTGTATGCAGACACCTTGAAGGCCATCTACGATCAAACCGACGATGGCATTTTTTTTAGTCACCTGCTATGCAGTGACCTTGCAGTCCACGGCGAATCTCTTTTGGTCATGTATAGGAAAAAAGGCGGAACTGATGCGCCAAACATTAACAAGGTCGACTTTGAGATTGCCCACACTCGAGGGCTAATGCCGAATGCGGACAACTATCCTGACTGGACAACAGCATTTCCTCAGAAAAAAGAACTCGATCGCGCATCAACTGCTAACCTCGCCAGCTAGGTTCGCCGGCGTCAGTTTGATAATTGAGCCACTCAGGATAAACGTCGTCGCCCACCAGGCGCCCTGGTTTCGCCGCGTTGATGGCCGCTAAGCTCGATCAGCACGGAAACTTATGGGGAAAAGCATCTCAACCCCACTCCGACAACCGCCCCGACACCAGCCTGAACCGCCGCCCGCAGCGCGCGGCCAGCGTTTCGTCATGCGTGACTAGCACAAAGGCCGTGCCGAAGTCGCGCGCCAGCTGCAGCATCAGTTCAAACACGCCATCGGCGGTCGACCTGTCCAGGTTGCCGGTCGGCTCATCAGCGAGCACGCAGGCCGGCTGGGTGACCAGCGCACGCGCGATCGCGACACGCTGGCGTTCGCCGCCTGAGAGTTCAGCGGGGCGGTGGTGGATGCGGTCCTTGAGGCCGACGGCCGCCAGCATGTCGGTGGCGATGCGGGCTGATTCGGCGGGGGCCTGGCGGCGTATCCACAAGGGCATGGCGACGTTGTCGAGGGCGCTGAATTCGGGCAGCAGGTGGTGGAACTGGTAGACAAAACCGAGGTGCTTGTTGCGCAGGTCGCCTTGTTGCTGGGGTGACAGGGCCGACATGGTCTGGCCCTTCAATTCCACTTCGCCGCTGGTGGGCGCGTCGAGGCCGCCCATCAGGTGCAGCAGCGTGCTTTTGCCGGAGCCGGAAGCGCCGACGATGGCCAGGGTTTCGCCGGCGTGGACTTGCAGGTCCACGCCGTGCAGGACCGTGAGGTCGATCATGCCTTCGTGGAAGCGTTTGGTGAGGGCGCTGGCTTTCAGGACGACTTCGCCTGTGTTGTTCGACGGCCGCTGGCCCTCACCCCTGCCCTCTCCCAGGGGGAGAGGGAGTGAAGATTCAGGCACAGCCTGAGGGAGTGAAGACCCGGAAGCGGGGAGCGTTGCGGTCATATCGTTTTTAAGCTCACTCATAACGCAGGGCCTCGGCTGGGTTCACCCGGCTGGCGCGCCAGCTGGGGTAGATGGTGGCCAGGAAGGCGAGCACCAGGGAGATGACGGCGATGGGCATGATGTCGGCGTATTGCGGTTCGCTGGGCATGCGGCTGATCAGGTAGATGTCTTTGGGCAAAAAGCTGGCGTTGAGCGCGCGCTCTATGGCCGGCACGATGACGTCGATGTTGAAAGCGATGCCCAGGCCCAGCAGCAGGCCGGAGAGCGTGCCGATGACGCCGACCAGGGCGCCCTGCACCATGAAGATTTTCATGATGCTTTGCGGGCTGGCGCCCAGGGTGCGCAGGATGGCGATGTCGGCGCGTTTGTCGGTGACCGTCATCACCAGCGTGCTGACGAGGTTGAAGGCGGCGACGGCGACGATGAGCGTGAGGATGATGAACATCATGCGTTTTTCAAGCTGCACGGCGGCGAACCAGGTCTTGTTCTGGCGCGTCCAGTCGCGGATCAGCAGGTCGCCGCTGAGCGTGCGCGACAGCTGCAGCGCCACTTCGCGGGCCTCGTGCAAATCCTTCAGGCGTATGCGTATGCCGGTCGGGCCTTCGAGGCGGAAGATTTTCGCGGCATCGTCCTGGTGCATCATGACCAGGGCCGAGTCGTATTCAAAGTGGCCGGAGTCGAAGGTGCCGACCACCGTCATCTGCTTCAGGCGCGGCACCACGCCAGCCGGAGTGACCTGGCCGCTGGGTGCGATCAGGGTGACGGTGTCGCCTTCGCGCACGCCCATGGCGCGGGCCAGCTCGCCGCCCAGCACCACGCCGAAGGCGCCGGGCACCAGCTTGGCCAGCGTGGGCGCCGAGGTCACAGCGAGGTCGGTGACCTGGCCTTCGAGCGCCGGGTCTATGCCGCGCACCAGCGTGCCCTTCATGTCTTCACCGCGCGCCAGCAGGGCCTGGGCGGCGATAAAGGTGGCGGCGCCGGTGACTTCGGGGTTGGCCTTGATTTCGGCCAGGGTTTTGGCGGGGTCGGGCAGCGCGACGCCGTTGGGCGCGAAGACCTCGATGTGGGAGATGACGCCCAGCATGCGGTCGCGCACTTCCTTCTGGAAGCCGTTCATCACGCTGAGCACGATGATGAGGGCCGCGACGCCGAGGGCGATGCCCAGCATGGACACGCCCGAGATAAAGGAGATAAAGCCGTTGCGCCGGGTGGCGCGGCCGGCGCGCGTGTAGCGCCAGCCGAGGATCAGTTCATAGGGGATTTGCATGGTCAGCCTGGCAGCCGTGGCTGGCCGCTTGTGGCCAACCCGAACGGATTTTTGTACATGGATGTTTCTCGCCTTCAAAACTGGACCGCGGGAGGCCGCCTGCGGCGCCCGCGATTTGGACGCCCAATTGTGGCATCCCGGACAATAGCCCCATGTCAGCCAATTCCCCCACTCCTTTCACCGGCCCGCAGCTGCTGCTTCCCTTCGCGGCCTGCGCCGCGGAGGCTTGGCAGCCCACGATGAAGGCCTTGCCGGCTGAAGGCACGCGCAACCTGGCGCAGCTGCTCAAGGGCATGGAGTCAGTGCACACTGATGAAGCGGATGCCCACACGCTGTCGCCCCCGCATGAGCGGGCCCTGGGCCGGGCGCTGGGCATCGCGGATTCCGCCACGCCGGACGGGCTGATTCCGTGGGCGGCGCGCGATGCGGCGCAACACATGCCGGGCGCCGGCGGCAAGGCCTGGGCCTGGATCACGCCCTGCCACTGGGCCATGGGCCGCGAGCACGCCACGCTGACGGACCCGGCCGCGCTGGGCCTGCAGGAAGGTGAATCACGCGCCCTGCTGTCGGCCATGCAGCCTTATTTTGTCGACGACGGCATCACCCTGAATTACGTACCTGCGCTGGGGCCGGCGCGCTGGCTGGCCGAGGGCGAGCTGTTCCGCGGCCTGCCGACCGCCTCACTGGACCGGGTGCTGGGCCGCAATGTGGACCCCTGGCTGCCCAAGCAGGACAAGCAGGACCCCAAGGGCACGGCGCGCAAAATGAAGCTGCTGCAAAACGAGATGCAGATGCTGCTGTACACCCATGCGCTCAACGACGAGCGCGCGGCGCGGCGGCTGTTGCCGGTGAATTCCTTCTGGCTCAGCGGCACGGGTGCGCTGGCGGCCGGCTACGCCGCCGGCGAGGTGCCTGCCGCGCCGCGCAGCCTGGCGCAGGCCGTGTTTGCCGATGACTGGGCGGCCTATGCCCAGGCCTGGGCCGCGCTGGATGCGAACGAAGTCGCCGCCCTGCTGGCGCGCCAGCGCGCGGGCGAGGCCGTGCGGCTGACGCTGTGCGGCGAGCGCGGCGCAACAACTTTTGAAACCGGCCATGATGGCTTCTTCGCCAGGATCGCCAGCGCGCTGTCCCCTACCCCTTTGCTGAAAGTGCTGGAGCCGCTGTAAAACCCGCGGCGCCCGGCACACCCTCATATATATAGAGAGTTTTGACCCCTTCATGAAAATCCAGGTACGCGAAGTCCCGCCGCGCAGCGTCTGGGCGCTGCAGCAGGCCGGCATCCACCCGCTGCTGGCGCAGCTGTATGCGGCGCGGGGCGTGCATTCCGTCGACGAACTCGACGACGGCCTGGGCCGGCTGCTGCCGCCTTCGTCGCTGCGCGGCGCGCTGGAAGCGGCGAAGCTGCTGGCCGACGTGATGGCCGCCGGCAAAAAGATCTGCGTGGTGGCCGATTACGACTGCGACGGCGCCACCGCCTGCGCCGTGGCGCTGCGCGGCCTGAAACTGCTGGGCGCGCAACACGTGACTTACCTGGTGCCGGACCGCGTGACCGATGGCTACGGCCTGACGCCGCCGATTGCCGAGCGCGTGAAGGCCGGCGGCGCCGACCTGCTGGTGACGGTGGACAACGGCATCGCCAGCATGGACGGCGTGGCGCGTGCCCGCGCGCTGGGCATGCAGGTGCTGGTGACCGACCATCATTTGCCGGCACTCAAGGACGGCCTGGTGGTGCTGCCCGAGGCCGACGTGATCGTGAACCCGAACCAGCCCGGCTGCAGCTTTGAGAGCAAATCGATTGCCGGCGTGGGCGTGATGTTTTATGTGCTGCTGGCGCTGCGGGCAGAGCTGCGCGCGCGCGGGCACTACACCGTTCGCCCTGAGCTTGTCGAAGGGCAGGCTTCGACCCTTCGACAAGCTCAGGACAGGCCAAGCTCAGCCCGAACGGAACCAAGACTGGATTCTCTATTACCGCTGGTCGCCCTGGGCACCGTCGCCGACGTGGTGAAGCTGGACGCGAACAACCGCCGCCTGGTGGCGCAGGGCTTGAAGCGCATACGCGCGGGGCATTTGCCGGCGGGCGTGGCCGGCCTGTTCACGGCGGCGGGCCGGCAGGCGCCCGCGGCCACCACCTTTGACTTTGCGTTTGCGCTGGGCCCGCGCATCAACGCCGCGGGCCGGCTCAGCGACATGACGCTGGGCATTGAATGCCTGCTGACCGACGACGCGGCGCGCGGCGAGGAACTGGCCAAAACACTGGACGGCATCAACCGCGAGCGCCGCGACATCGAGGCCGGCATGCGCGAGCAGGCGCAGTTGGCGGCCGACGCGATGATCGACGAGGACGAGGAGCCGCCGCCGGCGATCGCGATCTTTGACCCGGAATTCCACGAGGGCGTGGTCGGCATCGTGGCCTCGCGCGTGAAAGACAAGCTGCACCGGCCGACCTTTGTGTTTGCCGCCAGCCAGGCGCCGGGCAAGGAGCATGAGCTCAAGGGCTCGGGCCGGTCGATTCCGGGTTTTCATTTGCGCGATGCGCTGGACCTGATGACCAAGCGCCACCCGGGCGTGATGCTGCGCTTCGGCGGCCACGCGATGGCAGCGGGCTGCACCATCGCCGAGGAGAACTTCGAGCTCTTCGAGCAGGCGCTGCAGCAGGTGGCGCATGAATGGCTGGACGCCGCGACGCTGACGCGCCGCATGGACACCGACGGCCCGCTGGCGCCCGAATACCGGCGCGCCGACCTGGTCGACACGCTGCACAAGGAAGTCTGGGGCCAGGGTTTTGCGGCGCCGACCTTCAGCGAAATCGTGGAAGTGGTGTCGCAGCGCCTGGTCGGCGAAAAACACCTGGCGCTCAAACTCAAGCACCAGGGCCAGCCGGTGGACGGCATCTGGTTCGGCCACACCGAGGCGCTGCCGGCGCGCGTCAAGCTGGCCTTCCGGCTGGACGCGGACGAGTGGCAGGGCGTGAAGCGGGTGCGTTTTCTGGTCGAAGGCGCGGAAATCTGAGCTTTTTCGGGGTACACATCTTTACGACAAATGAGAGCCATTCTCATTTAAGATGGGCTTCGCCCTGTGTTTCGGGGCTTTTTCCAACTTCCGGAGCCCGAGATGAAAGTACGCCATCCCCTGCCCGGCCTGGACCGCGAGCACCGCGCCCTGCTTGCCCAGTACGGGGAAATCCAGACCCGCTGCAGCGCGGTGATTGCCGCGCAGGCCGCGGAAATCACGCGCCTGAAAGCCCAGGCGGTGCGCCTGCGCGCGGCGGCCCTGCTGCGCGAGACCGCCTTGGCCTGGGAGCGCGAGGACAGGCAGGCGGTCGAGGCGGCCATCCCCGGTTTGCCCAAGCGGCTGACGCTGGCGCGGCGGGTTGAATCGCTGGCGCGGCGGGTGCAGGACCTGATGCGCGAGCTGATGCGTGAACGCCTGGGCTGGAACAAACACGGCGCGGCCTTGCCGCCGGCGCCGGAAAGCGCCCCCGACGCACTCGGCGACCTGCGCGAAAAATCCGTGCTCTGCGTCGGCGAGGACGGCCCCGGCACCAGCGCCACGCAGCGCGTGATTGAAATGGCGGGCGGCCGCTTTATGCACCACGGCGGCGAGGACGAACAGGACGGCCCGGCCCTGGAAGCCAGCCTCGTCGCCGCCGACCTGGTGATCTGCCAGACCGGCTGCGTGAGCCACGACGCCTACTGGCGTGTGCAGGACCACTGCCGGCGCACCGGCAAACAGTGTGTGCTGGTCGAGCAGCCGCAGGCGCTGCAGTTTGTGCGAAGCCGGGAAGCCACGAAGGTCTGACTTACTGCAGCCCGAACTCACCGCCGCGCTCGATCGCGCGCTGGTAGGCGGGCCGCGCGTGGATGCGCGCCAGGAAATCCATCAGCCGCGGCCGGCTTTCGTTGAGCCCGCCGCGCGCGGCGGCGGCTTCGAGCGGGAAGCTCATCTGGATGTCGGCGCCGCTGAAATCGCTGCCGGCAAACCAGCCGCCCTGGGGCAGCGACATCTCGAGGAAATCCAGGTGCTGCCTGAGCTGCGGCTCGATGAAGGTTTTTTTGACCTTGCCGGCAATCGCGCGGGCAATCGGCTTGGCGAAGAAGGGCATGGGCGAGTTCTCGACCTTGTCGAACACCAGCTTGAGCAGCAGCGGCGGCATGGCCGAGCCTTCGGCGTAATGCATCCAGTAGGTGTAGCGCAGGTGGTCGCCCGTGCCGGCCGCGGGCGCCAAGCGGCCGGCGCCGTAGCGGGCTACGAGGTATTCAATGATGGCGCCCGATTCGGCCAGCGTGAGTTCGCCGTCGGTGATGACCGGCGACTTGCCCAGCGGGTGCACGGCGCGCAGCGAGGGCGGCGCCAGCATGGTTTTGGGGTCGCGCTGGTAGCGCTGGATCTCATAGGGCAGGCCCAACTCCTCCATGAGCCAGAGTATGCGTTGCGAGCGGGAGTTGTTGAGGTGGTGCAGGGTGATCATGGTGAGGCCATGGTAGGCCATCCCGCGCCGGCCTGAAGCCGCCGCCGCGACAGCCGCGGCGCGCACCGCCGCCGGGGGCCCTGCACCCCGCAGGGGCGGCCCAGGCACCACAAACAGGCGTTTTGTACACAATCTGCCCAACCATCGCATACAAAAGCTGGCACAGGCCTTGCACTCAAGGCAGGCATGAACGCCCTTGCCAGTACCGAACCCGCCGCCATTGAAGCCGTTGCGCTGACCAAACGCTATGGGCCGCAAGACAAGCCGGCGGTGGACGGCATCAACCTGCGCATTGCCAGCGGCAGTTACTGCTGCCTGCTGGGGCCCTCGGGCTGCGGCAAAAGCACGACGCTGCGCATGATGGCGGGCCACGAGTCCGTCACCAGCGGCGACATCCTGCTGGAAAACCGCAACATCACCGACCTGCCGGCCGCGGGCCGCGGCACGGCCATGATGTTCCAGAGCTTCGCGCTGTTCCCGCACCTGTCGGCGCTGGACAACGTGGCCTTCAGCCTCAAGATGAAAGGCGTGGACAAGGCCGCGCGCCGCAAGCAGGCCGGCGACCTGCTGGAGCGCGTCGCCATGGGCCACCTGGCCGAACGCAAGCCGGCGGAACTGTCGGGCGGGCAGCAGCAACGCGTGGCGCTGGCGCGCGCGCTGATCACGCAGCCGCGCGTGCTGCTGCTGGACGAGCCGCTGTCGGCGCTGGACCCGTTTTTGCGCATCCAGATGCGCGCCGAACTGCGGCGCTGGCAGAAGGAGCTGGGCCTGACCTTTATCCACGTCACGCATTCGCAGGAAGAAGCGATGGCGCTGGCCGACACCATGGTGGTGATGAACCACGGGCTCATAGAGCAAGTGGGCTCGCCGCACGAAATCTACAACCGGCCCGCGAGTGAGTTCGTCGCGCGCTTCATGGGCGGGCACAACGTGCTGGACACGCCGGCCGGCCGTATCGGCGTGCGCACCGACCACATGAACATCACCCCGGCCGGCCAGGCCGCGCCCGACGCGGCGCACAACCGTCGCGCAGTGGTCACCGACGTCGAATACCAGGGCACCTACGTGCTGCTGGGCCTGCAGAACCCCGGCGTTTCGCTGAGCGCCAGCACCACGGCCGAGCTGTCGGTGATGGTGTCGGAAGCGGCATTCGCGGCGCGGCCCTATGCACCCGGCGACAGCGTGCAGCTGTCGTGGGCGCCCGAGGCGGCGCACTCGCTGCAGGCCTGACAAATGACTGCGACCAGCCTTCATTTCTTGCCCCCTCTCCCAAAGGGAGAGGGGCAATACCCAAGATCACTTTTCCTCAACCGCTTCACCAGGAGTTTTCACCATGTCCGACGCTCTTCCTGATCCACAAGCTCCCCACGGCATCGCCGCCGACACACCGGCAGGCGGCGTGGCCCGCCGTTCGCTGCTCAAAGGCACGGCCGGCATCCTGGCCACGGGCATGTTTCCCGCCGTGCATGCGCAGGAAAAAATCGTGCTGCGCTACCTGGGCACCGCGGTGAACCAGGACAAGGCGATTGCCGAGAAATTCAAGGCCGACACCGGCATCACCATCCAGTACGTGGCCGTCACCACCGACGACGTGACCAAACGCGCGGTGACCGCGCCCAACAGCTTCGACCTGATAGACACCGAGTACTTCTCGCTCAAGAAGATCGTGCCCACCGGCAACCTCAAGGGCATAGACACGAAGAAGATCAAGAACGCCGACAAGATCACCACGCTGTTCACCACCGGCACCGTGGCCGGCAAGGCCGTGGGCGACCAGGGCACGGCGCCCAAGAAGGTGATTTACCTCGAAGGCGAAAAGAGCAAGGTCTTCGCCAGGAGCCCGACGCAGTTCATGTCGCTGATCCCCACGGTCTACAACGCCGACACGCTGGGCATACGCCCCGACCTGATCAAGCGCCCCATCAACTCCTGGGCCGAGCTGCTGAACCCCGAGTTCAAGGGCAAGGCCGCGATCCTGAACATCCCGTCCATCGGCATCATGGACGCGGCCATGGTGGTGGAGGCCAAGGGCATCTACAAATACCCGGACAAGGGCAACATGACGAAGAAGGAGATCGACCTGACGATCGCCACGCTGATCGAGGCCAAGAAGGCCGGCCAGTTCCGCGCGCTGTGGAAGGACTTCAACGAGTCGGTCAATCTGATGGCCTCGGGCGAGGTGGTTATCCAGTCCATGTGGAGCCCGGCCGTGACGGCCGTGCGCACCAAGGGCATCGCCTGCAACTTCCAGCCGCTGAAAGAAGGCTACCGCGCCTGGGCCGCCGGCTTCGGCCTGCCGGCCACGCTGTCGGGCAAGAAGCTGGACGGCGCTTATGAATTCATCAACTGGTTCCTCGACGGCTGGGCCGGCGCCTACCTGAACCGCCAGGGTTACTACAGCGCCGTGCTGGAAACCGCCAAGGCCAAGATGGAAGCCTACGAGTGGGCCTACTGGATGGAGGGCAAACCGGCGTCGCAAGACATCAAGAGCCCCACCGGCGACGTGCTGGCCAAGGCCGGCGCGGTGCGCGACGGCGGCAGCTACGAGGCGCGCATGGGCGGGATTGCCTGCTGGAATGCGGTGATGGATGAGAACAATTACATGGTTCAAAAATGGAATGAGTTCGTAGCGGCATAAATAAGTACCCCCCTGTGGTCGCTCACTTCGTGTAGCGGCCTCTCCCCTGCAGGGGACGACCGCTGCGGCCTGGCAAAGCCAGTTCCGCGCCGTCACTGGAACGGGCTTTGCTTTGTCTGCCCTGAGCGGTTCATTTTTAACTTTGGATATTCATGAGTGCTCCTGCTGTCGCTGCACATTCCGCCCCGGCCAAGGCGCCTGGGCGGGCGCTGGCCGCCTGGTGGCAGGCGCTGCCGCTGACGGCGGTGTTTGTGCTGTTCTTCCTGGTCCCGCTGGCGCTGGTGTTGACGGTGAGCTTCTGGGACTTCAATGAATATGAGCTGCTGCCGGGCTTCACGCTGAAGAACTACTTTGCCATCTTCGACGGCTGCGGCAAGACGTCGGAACTCTGCGTCACCTTCAAGACCTACCTGTCGACTTTCAAGTTCAGCTTCCTGGTCTGGCTGATCACGCTGGTGACGGGCTTTACGGTCTCTTATTTCCTGGCCTTCCACGTGCGTTCGCAAGGCGTGCAGACCCTGCTCTTCGTGCTGTGCACCATCCCGTTCTGGACGTCCAACGTGATCCGCATGATCTCGTGGGTGCCGCTGCTGGGGCGCAACGGCTTGGTCAATCAGAGCCTGGTGGGCATGGGCGTGGTGAACCAGCCGGTGGAGTGGCTGCTGTTCTCGGACTTTTCGGTGGTGCTGGCCTTTGTGCACCTCTACACGATGTTCATGATCGTGCCCATTTTCAACTCAATGATGCGCATAGACCGCAGCCTGATCGAGGCCGCCAACGACAGCGGCGCCTCGGCCTGGCAGACGCTGTGGAACGTCATCGTGCCGCTGTCGCGCACGGGCATCATCATCGGCTCCATCTTCGTCATCACCATCGTGATGGGCGACTTCGTGACCATAGGCGTGATGGGCGGCCAGCAGATCGCCTCCATCGGCAAGGTCATCCAGGTGCAGACGTCCTACCTGCAGTTCCCGCTGGCGGCGGCCAATGCGGTGATCCTGCTGGCGCTGGTGCTGATGATCATCTGGGCGCTGACGCGGCTGGTCGACATCCGGAAGGAACTCTGAATGCGCAGCGACCGACACAGCACGGGCTTCTGGTTTCTCGCCGCGTTCTTCACGCTGTTCGTGCTCTTCCTCTACGGGCCGATGTTCATCATCGTGCTGCTGAGCTTCCAGGGCCCGGAAGGCGGGCTGACCTTTCCGCTGCGCGGCGTCTCGCTGCACTGGTTCCACAAGCTGGCCGAGGGGCTGGGTGTGGTCGATATCGGCGCGGCGCTGAAACGCTCGCTGGCGCTGGGCCTGGCGGTGACCGTGTTCACGGTGCTGCTGTCGGTGCTGGCCGGGCTGGCCTTCCGCAAAAAACTCGCGGGCGGCAACACCCTGTTTTTTGTGGTGGTGGCCAGCCTGATCATGCCGTCCATCATCGTCTCGCTGGGCATAGGCCTGGAATTCCGGCTGCTGGACAGCGGCATCAAGAAAGTGCTGGAGCTGCTGGGCATGTCCGGCGCGCTGGAGGAATACGGCACGGCGCTGGGCCTGTTCACCTCGGCGCTGGGCGCGCACCTGACCTGGACGCTGCCCTTCGGCCTGCTCATCATGTTCGCCGTGTTCAACCGCTTCAACCCGGCTTACGAAGAAGCCGCGCGCGACCTGGGCGCCACGCCGTGGCAGGGCTTTCGCCACGTGGTGCTGCCGCTGATCGCGCCCTCGGTGATCGGCATAGGCATGTTTGGTTTTACGCTGAGCTGGGACGAGATCGCCCGCACCTCGCAGGCCATAGGCGACGTCAACACATTGCCGCTGGAACTGCAGGGCCTGACGACCACCGTGACCACGCCGTCTATCTATGCGCTGGGCACCGTCACCACCGTGGTGTCGCTGGGGGTGATGGCCCTGGCCATGGGCCTGGCCTGGTGGCTGGGCAAGCGGCAGAAAAAAGGAAAACGATGATTCCGCCGAATCCGGTGAACGCGGCGCCCTCGGCGCCCCCGAGCGACGGCGAGATGTACGAGCGCGTGGTCTCGGCCATCCTCGACCACCGCCTACCGCCCGGCACCCGGCTGGGCGAAGACAAGCTGGCCGGCGCCTTCGGCGTTTCGCGCACGCGCATACGCCCGGTGCTGATGCGGCTGGCCAATGAGCAGGTGGTCACGCTCATCCCGAATCGCGGCGCCACCGTCGCCCAGCCGACCGAGCAGGAAGCGCGCGAGGTCTTCGAGGTGCGCCGGCTCATCGAGCCCACGCTGGTGGAGCTCTTCATCGCCAAGGCCAACGAGGCCGACATGCAGCAGCTCAAGCGCTGCATCGACGACGAGGAAGCGGCGCGCCTGGCCGGCGACATGCACCGCGCGATCCGGCTGTCGGGCGACTTCCACCTGCAGATCGCCGAGTGCGCCGGCCACCAGACGCTGGGCCGCATCCTGCGCGAACTGACCTCGCGCACCTCGCTGATCCTGATGACTTACAGCACGGCCCGCAAGGACAGCCGCGACGAAGCCGCCGCCTGCGGCTGCCGCGAACACCGCGTGCTGCTGGATGCGATACGCCTGCGCGACCCGCGGGAAGCGGCGCGCCACATGCGCGAGCACCTGACGCGGCTGGAGTCGCAGCTGCAGTTCACGCCGCCCGCGGGCGAGGCGCCGGATTTGTCGAGCCTGTTTTCAGGCTCTATGTAGGGCGCGGCGAGACATGCGAAGGCTTCTCGTCATAAATCCCAATACTTCGGCCTCGGTCAGCGCGCTGCTGCAAACCCATGTGCAAGCCGCCGCCGGGCTGCATGTGCAGGTCAGCACCGTCACCGCGCGTTTCGGCGCGCCCTATATTTCGGACGAAGCCGGTTACGCGGTGGCTTCGCATGCCACGCTGGATGCCTGGGCGGCAGCGCTGGCCGGCGCGCAGGAAGCGCCCGACGCGGTGCTGATAGGCTGTTTCGGCGACCCCGGCCTGCTGGCGCTGCGCGAGAGCAGCCCGGTGCCGGTCACCGGGCTGGCCGAGGCGGCCTTCATCGAGGCGGCGCGCCACGGCCGTTTTGCCATCGTCACCGGGGGTGAGCGCTGGGGGCCGATGCTGCAGCGGCTGGCGCAGGCGCTGGGCCATGCGCCTTCGCTGGCCGGCATCCACACCGTCGCGCCGACGGGCGCGCAGCTGGCCGCCGACCCGGCCGCCGCGCGCACCCTGCTGGCCCAGGCCTGCCGCGACGCGGTGCGCCAGCTGGGCGCGCAGGCGGTGATATTGGGCGGCGCGGGCCTGGCGGGCATGGCCGCGGCCCTGCAGCCCGGGGTGGGCGTGCCGCTCATCGACAGCGTGCTCGCCGGCGCCCACTGGGCCCTGCGCAGCCACGCGCCGCCGCCGCAGCGCGCCAAGCCGGGCTTTGACGTGCCCTGGGAAAACCTGTCGCCGGAGCTGACCGCCCTGGGCCTGTAGCCCGAGCAGCTTCGCAGGGATATGTGAGCGCGCACTGCAGCGCAAAGGCATAAAGCCTAAAATGGCCTTGTGACTGCCCATAACATCCTGAATGCCGACTTGCATTGCCACTCTGTGGTCTCGGACGGCACGCTGACACCCGAGGCGCTGGCCGAACGGGCCAAGGCCAACGGGGTGGAACTCTGGGCCCTGACCGACCATGACGAAATCGGCGGCCAGCACCGCGCCGCGGCGGCCGCCAAGGCCCAGGGCATGCATTACCTCACCGGCACTGAAGTCTCCGTCACCTTTGCCGGGCAGACCGTTCACATCGTGGGGCTGGGCTTTGACGCCGACGACCCGGCCATGCAGCAGGGCCTGCGCAACACGCGCGGCGGGCGCGAGCAGCGCGCCATGGAAATGTCGGACTCGCTGGCCAAGGTGGGCATCAAGGGCGCATATGAAGGCGCGCTGAAGTTCGTCGGCAACCCCGAACTGATTTCGCGCACGCACTTCGCGCGCTTCCTGGTCGAGACCGGCGTGTGCCGCGAAACGCCCGAAGTCTTCCGCAAATATCTGACCGAAGGCAAGCCCGGCTACGTGCCGCACCGCTGGGCCAACCTGCGCGACGCCGTGACCTGGATCACCGAGGCCCAGGGCATCGCGGTGATCGCCCACCCGGGCCGCTACAAGTTCACCCCCAACGAGGAATACGCCTTGTTCACCGAGTTCAAGTCCCACGGCGGGCGCGGTGTGGAGGTCGTGACAGGCAGCCACACGCCGCAGGAATACCTCAAGTACGCCGAAACGGCGAAAGAATTCGGCCTGGCCGCCTCGCGCGGCAGCGACTTCCACAGCCCCGACGAGAGCCACACCGACCTGGGCACTTTGCCCTTCCTGCCCGGCGAGCTGACCCCCGTGTGGGAACTGCTGGCGGACCGCATCCAGTGATGGCCGGCCCCGCCAGAAACACCGCCCACGCCCCGACCGGCATCGCGCTCCTGGTGGCCGCCGTCGCCTGCTTCGCGGTGCTGGACACCACCACCAAGTTCATTTCCACCAGCGTGCCGGTGCTGATGGCGCTGTGGTTCCGTTATGCCTTCCAGGCCGTCGCCACCACGATTGCCGTGCTGCCTTCGCGCGGCATGTCGCTGTTCAAGACCGCGCACCCCAAATTCCAGTTTTTGCGCGGCCTGCTGCTGTTGTGCACCAGCCTGTTCGCCTTCTTCAGCCTCAAGTACATGCCGGTGGGCGAATTCACCGCCATCGTGATGATCACGCCGCTGGTGATCACGATGCTGGCCTCGCTGTCGCTGGGCGAGCGGGTGTCCTGGCTGCGCTGGACGCTGGTGGTGGGCGGCTTCATCGGCACGCTGATCATCATCCGGCCCAGCCGCGACGACTTCAACTGGACCATGCTGCTGCCGCTGGGGCTGGTGATCTGCAATGCCTGGTTCCAGATTTTGACGAGCCGGCTGGCGCGCACCGAAGACCCCTTCACCATGCATTTCTACACCGGCTGGGTGGGCACGCTGGCCGCCTCGCTGGCGCTGCCTTTTGCCTGGGCCTGGCTGGACTCCTGGACGCTGTGGGCCGGCCTGGCGCTGATGGGTTTCATGGGCACGGTCGGCCATTTCATGATGATCCTGGCCTACGGCCGCGCGCCGGTCTCCACGCTCACGCCCTTCCTCTATGCGCAGATCGGCTTTGCCATGCTGGGCGGCTGGATCGCGTTTTCGCACGTGCCCGACCAGTGGTCCATGCTGGGCATCGTGATGATCGCCATCTGCGGCGCGGCCGGCGCCTGGCTGGCCGTGCGGCAAAGCCGGGTCGCCATCGAGCCGGTCGAGTCTTGAATCTGGCGGATCAAGAAGCATCTAAGACGCATGGCCCAGTTTTTTGAAGTCCACCCCGAAAACCCGCACACCCGGCTGCTCAAGCAGGCGGTGGCGCTGCTGGCGCGCGGCGGCATCGCGGCCGTGCCGACCGATTCGAGCTACGCGCTGGTCTGCCACCTCGACGACAAGGCGGCCGCCGACAGCCTGCGCCGCATACGCGGCGTGGACGACAAGCACCACCTGACCCTGCTGTGCCGCGACCTCAGCGAGCTGGCCAATTACGCGCGCGTCGACAACAGGCAGTTCCGCCTGCTCAAGGCCGCCACGCCCGGGCCCTACACCTTCATCCTGGAAGCCAGCAAGGAAGTGCCGCGCCGCGTGAGCCACCCGTCGCGCAAGACCATAGGCCTGCGCGTGCCCGAGCACAAGGTGCTGCAGGCGCTGCTCGAATTGCACGGCGCGCCGCTGCTGGCCACCACGCTCATTCCGCCTAACGAAACGCAGCCGCTCAACGACGCCCAGGAAATCCGCGAACGGATGGAGCATGAACTGGCCGCCGTGATCGATGCCGGCGCCTGCCCGCAGGAAGCCACCACGGTGATAGACCTGACGGCCATGGGTACCGGTGGCGAACCCGTCGTGGTGCGTCAGGGCCGGGGTGACCTGGCTGCACTGGGCCTTTAGCGGGCCGAACGGAATCCGGTCAGGCGCCTCTCCCTCCCCTTCAAGCAGGGGCCGCGGAACCGGCTTTGCCGGGCCGCAGGCGCAGCGCCCCCGAGGGGCTGGAGCCCGCGGCTCCAGGCCTGCCTGCGCAGGCTTGGACGGGCGACAGAGGCGAAGCGTCTCGCAAGCCGCGGCCTGCAGGGCCTCGCGCATTACACGGAGCCGAAGGCGAAGTGAAAAGCGTGGGGGCGATAATCTCTCTATGGATATCGCCAACCTGATTCAAACCGTCGCCATCTACGCGCTGCCGGTGCTGTTCGCCATCACCGTGCACGAGGCCGCGCACGGCTACGTCGCCCGTTATTTCGGAGACAACACGGCCTGGATGATGGGCCGCGTGACGCTCAACCCGATCAAGCACATAGACCCCATAGGCACCATCCTGATGCCCTTGCTGCTGTACTTTGCCACTGCGGGGACCTTCCTCTTCGGTTATGCCAAGCCGGTGCCTGTGCAGTTCGGCAACCTGCGCAACCCCAAGCGCGACATGATCTGGGTGGCCCTGGCCGGCCCGGGCGCCAACCTGATCCAGGCCTTGCTGTGGGGCGTGCTGTTTTACTTTCTCGCGGGCGCCGGTGTGAGCGAGCCCTTCTTCATCAAGATGTGCCAGGCCGGCATCCTGGTCAACGTGGTGATGTTCGTCTTCAACCTGTTCCCGTTGCCGCCGCTGGACGGCGGCCGCGTGCTGGTCGGCCTGCTGCCGTACAAGCAGGCCGTGCTGGTCTCGCGCATCGAGCCCTGGGGCTTTTTTATCGTGATGGCGCTGGTGATTTCAGGTGTCATCAGCAACCTCTGGATGCGCCCCCTGATGGACGTAACCTACTCCGTGATCCAAACCGTTTTGACGCCGCTGGCGATGCTGGTGAAATGATGACCCAAGAACCCAAAGCCGGCGCTGCCGCACCGTCCCCCACCCGCTTCCTCACCGGCATCACCACCACCGGCACGCCCCACCTCGGCAACTATGTAGGCTCGATCCGGCCCTCGGTACAGGCCAGCTTTCGCGCCGACGTGCGCAGCTTTTATTTCCTGGCCGACTATCACGCGCTGATCAAGTGCGACGAGCCGGCGCGCATCCAGCAGTCCACACTGGAGATCGCCGCCAGCTGGCTGGCCGCCGGCCTGGACCCGGAGCGCGTCACCTTCTACCGCCAGTCCGACATCCCCGAGATTCCCGAGCTGACCTGGCTGCTGACCTGTGTGACGGGCAAAGGCGTGCTCAACCGAGCCCATGCCTACAAGGCCTCGGTCGACAAGAACGAGGCCGCCGGCAGCGACCCGGACGCCGACGTGACCGCCGGGCTCTTCATGTACCCGGTGCTGATGGGCGCGGACATCCTGCTGTTCAAGACCCACAAGGTGCCGGTGGGGCGCGACCAGATCCAGCACATCGAGATGGCGCGCGACATGGCGCAGCGCTACAACCACCTCTACGGTGAGCACCTGGTGCTGCCCGAGGCGGTGATCGAGGAATCGGTCGCGCTGCTGCCCGGCCTGGACGGGCGCAAGATGAGCAAGAGCTACGACAACACCATCCCGCTGTTCACGCCGCGCGAGCAGATGCGCAAGCTGATCGCCGGCATCGTCACCGACTCGCGCGCGCCCGGCGAGCCCAAGGACACCGAAGGCTCGGCCCTGTTCCAGATCTACCAGGCCTTTGCCAGCGCCGAAGAAACCGAGGCGTTGCGCAAGGCTTACGCCGATGGCATCGCCTGGGGCGACGCCAAGCAGATGCTGTTCGAACGCGTGGACCGCGAAGTCGCGCCCATGCGCGAGCGCTACCACGCGCTGATGGCCGACCCCGGCACCATCGAGGCCATCCTGCAGGCCGGCGCGCTGAAGGCCCGCGCCGAGGCCACGCCTTTCATGGGCGAGCTGCGGCAGGCCGTGGGCCTGCGCAACCTGGGCGCCCGCCCGGCCGCGCCGGCCAAGGCCAAGACGGCCAAAACCGCCGCGCCGGCCTTCAAGCAATACCGCGAAAAGGACGGCCTCTTTTACTTCAAGCTGCAGGACGCCGAGGCCCGCGTGCTGCTGCAAAGCCAGGGTTTCGAGTCGCCCCGGGAAGCCGCGCAGATGATTGCGGCGCTGCAAAAAGACGGCCCGCCGGCCCTGGCGGCGCTGCAGGCCCAAGGCCAGGTCCAACCCCTGCCCGGCGTTGAGCCCGGCGACGTCGCGGCGGCCCTGAAGTTTTTCGCTGAAGTGTCCGCTTCCTGAACATAAGTTCATGTGTTGTTGTTTTTTTGGATCAGCGTTCTGAAAAAATACCGGTTCTTCCAGTTTATTTATGCCCCAAAGTTGACACACAGCAGTTATGCTCAATAGCTAATCGGAACAATACTTCAGACGTCAATTAATGAGTATTTTTGTAATAGATGACCATCCGCTCATGCGGGAAGCCGTTGTCATGTTGATTCGCCGCCTGAGCAGCAAGGCCACCGTCACCGAGCTTGACCGGCTTGCCGCCGTCATGCCCGCCGTGCAGGAATTGGGCGTTCCCGAGCTTATTTGCCTGGATTTGCGCCTGCCCGACACCAACGGTGTCTCCGGCGTGCGCGAACTCAAGCACCAATTCCCCAACGTGCCCCTGGTGGTTCTGTCGGCCGCCCCGGCCCAGGACTACGAAGACCTTTCCATCGAGGCGGGTGCGGACGCCTACATCCAGAAGTCAGCAGGCGCCACCGAGATCTCCAACGTCCTGCGCGTCTTCCTGAGCGAAGAACTGGACCCGGAACCCAGCACCCCGACCGAAAAATTGTCCAAGCGGCAAAAGCAGCTGCTGGTGATGCTCGACAAGGGCATGAGCAACCGCGACATTGCAGAAGAGTTGCAGATCAGCGAGCACACGGTCAAGGTTCACCTGTGGCGCCTGTTCCGCCGCCTGAACGTCAAGAGCCGATCCCAGGCGAGTCACCTGGCCCGAACACAGGGCCTGCTCTAAACAAAAAAAGGACACGCTGCGTGTCCTTTTTTCTTCCAGTCTCCGGTTCCCGCTCCCGATCCCGCTTGCCCCTTGTGGATGCGCCGAGGAGCGCAGGTTCAGGCGGATCAGGGATCGCGTTGTTTGAGCGAAGCGAGTTTAGCGAGACCCCGCCTGAACCGAGCACCGCAGGTTGCCCCGGAGCGAAGCGCAGGGGACGCAGGAGCCAGGGTCGCCT
>NZ_CALROB020000039.1:0-49430 GCF_943369675.1 Polaromonas sp. YR568
TGTGCGCGAGCTCGAGCACCTGATAGGCCGCAGCGCGCTCAAGGCGCTCACAGGTCTCGCCAGGCGGCCGCGCATCGTGAGCCTGACCACCGCACACCTTGACCTGGCGGGCGGGACCGCGCCCGTGAACGCCGCGCAGCCTGAAAGCCCGGACGCCGCCATGCCCGAGGCCAATACCGGTACCGACCTGCGCAGCTCCATCGAAGCCCACCAGCGCCTGCGCATAACCGCCAGCCTGGCGCGGCACCGCAACAACTGGGCGTCGGCCGCGCGCGAACTCGGCTTGCACCGCGCCAACCTGGTGCGCCTGGCCAGGCGCCTGGGCCTGCGCGAGCCTTGAACGGCGGATTTCAGGCGCGCACGAAATAGACAAAAGTGCTGCGCGGAAAGATGTGCCGGTACACCGGGCGGGCCAGCGCCCGCGCCAGGTTCTTCAATTGCAGCAGCCCGGAGGCGCTGTTGTAGAGCCGGTAGAAGCTCGGGTGCAGCGGCTTCAGGCCAAACTCCTTGCCGAAGGCGATCAGCGAATCGTGGCTGAAGGAATTGATGTGCTCCAGCGGCGCGATGGGCATCTGCTGCTGGGCCGACAGCGCGCCGAAATCTCCGGCCTGCCCGATTTTTTTCAGTGAAGCCGCCGCATCGGGCACGCTGATCTTGATGACGCCGTCGCAGGACAGCGCGTCGCGCAATTGCGCCAGCACGGCGCGGGGCTCGGTCAGGTGCTCAAAGACCTGCTCGGTATTGATGAAACGAAAGCGCCTGGCCGGAAGGTCGGCCAGGCCGACGACACGCAGGCCCACGGATTTCCCGTGCTGCGCGCGCTCCTCGGACAGCTCCACACCCCAGACGTTGCAGCCGTAGGCCATGGCCATGCGCGACCAGTGCGCCCAGCCGAAGCCGAAGTCCAGGATGTCGAGTTCGCCCGGCGGCAGCCCGAAGTGCTGGATGATGAACTGCACCTGCTCGGCCAGGTAGCGGTACTCGTCCAGGCTGTAGTCGCGGTGCTCGCGTTCCAGGTCCGTGCCGGGCACCCAGCCGTTGTAGATTTCGCCCAGCAGGGCATCGCCCGGCACCTGTTGCTGGAACACCAGGCCGCAGCCCTCGCAGCGGGCGAGCGCGTAGGTGCCCGCGTCGGCGGCATCGGTGGCGTGGCCTTCGTAGTGGCGTGTCAGGTAGGCCTGCAGGCCCGCGCCGCGGTAGGGCTCTTCATATAGCACGGACAGCGAAGCGCCCAGGCAGGCGGGGCACTGTGTGCGCACTTTCATGGCCGACTCTTGCGCCAGCGGGCTGTGGGGCCGCTGCACGGGCCGCGCGGGCGCGGGCTTCTTCGCGCTGGGCACGAGCGCCTCGGGCAGGCGCGGGAATTCAAAGGATCGGGCTGGCATGTTCATGGCGTGGGTCCTGGACGCCGCGGGTGCGGCAGTACACAAACACCTTAGTCCCCTAAGGGCTCGCCTGGGGTAACCCTGTGTAAGCCACGTATCGTTGATGCCGCCCCGCTTACCCGCGCCTCAGGCCATGCGCCCCTTGTTTTCCACCACCGCGCAGCCCGTGATGCGCCACGCTTTGTTGCGTTGCCGCTCCAGGCTGTAGACCGCCAGCCAGGACGCGCCGCCGGCATCCGTCATTTGCACGCGCTGGATGGCCCGGTCGTCCTTGCCTTCGGCTTTTAAAAACGCCACCGAGCCCGGCCGGTACACCACCGGGTAGTCCTTGCGCACCATCGCCATAAAGCCGGCTGCGTTGCCCACGGCTTCGCGCACATTGGGCGCGGCGAATGAAAACGCTTTCGCCGCGTCGTCTTTGGCGAACGCGGCCAGCTGGTGCTCAATCACGCCGCGCACGCTTTTTTCGTCCGACGCGGTGAAGGGCGCGGCCTGCGCCGGGGCGGCCGCCATCAGCAGTGCGAGCATTGCGGCTGCCGCGGCGAAGAGCCTGCGCAGATGCGTGGAGACAGGGTGCGCGCGTGGGTTCATGGTGTCCTCCTGAGGTGTTGTCGTGGGCCGGCATGGCCATCATGCCGCAGCTTGCCCTGGCCTGGAAGTACGCAGCCGGCGGCGCGGTGGATGTTGCCTTGGGCTACAGGAACTGGCCGCGCGCGAGCATCACGACGCCGCCGCTGACCATGGTCTCGCCCGCCGCATTGGCCTGCACGGTGATCTTGCTGGGGCGGCCGACAAAGCGGCCCTGCTTCAGCGTGATGACGTCGCCGGCGGCGGCCGCGCCATGCTGCAACAGGTAGGCGCCCACAGGCCCGGCGGCGCTGCCGGTGGCGATGTCTTCCACCAGCCCGGCGTTGTCCCAGGTGCGGCCTTCGCGCGCCGCGACGTCCAGCACATAGGCGAACCTGGCGCCCACGGTGGCCAGCAGCGCCTCGAAAGCCGGGTGCACGATGCGCGCGCGGTCCAGGCCGCCCGCGGCCGGCACCAGCAGGTAGGGCAGGCCGGTCGACACCACCTGCAGCGGAAAGCGGATGTCCAGTTGCGCCGCATCCAGGTTGAGCGCGGCCAGAAAGGGTTGGCTCTCGGCACGGCCCAGCGGCGGTTTTAACGTGGCCTGGCCCTGGTTCATGCGGGCGTCATACGTGGCGGGTGAGCCTTCCAGGCGGGAGGTGCCCAGCGCCACCGCGCGCGTGCCCAGCATCAAGGTCCAGTCGGCATCGGGCTGCTTCGCGGCATGCAGGTGGTGCAGCAGGCCCGCCGCGCCCAGCAGCGGGTGGCCGGCGAAATCGAGTTCTTCCTCCATCGTGAAGATGCGCGCTTCATAGCGATTGCCGGGGCCGGCGGGTGTCAGGAAAATGCTTTCGAACTGCCGCATCTCCACCGCCAGGCGCTGCATCAGGCGCGCCGGCAGCGGGCTTTCGGGCAGGAAAACCGACAGGCCGTTTCCGGCCAACGCTTCGTGGGTGAAGACGTCGACCTGGTAATACGCAAGTCCGGATGAAGAAGGGCTGCTTGTCATGAAGTGGGCTCCTGCCGGAGATTATCGCGGCGGCGTCCTACCCGCGTATCGGCGCTTCAGGCCGCGCGGGATGCGCAACCGGTGGTAAAAATAAATCCACTTTCCGGAATGATCGACCCCATGGACAGCACCGGCAGCGCCGCCTGGTACGCGCAACTCGTCAAGCCTTTTTTTGCCCCGCCGGCGTCGGTCTTTGCGCCGGTGTGGACGGTGCTTTACCTCGTGATCGCCGTCAGCTTCGGCTATGTGCTGCTGCAGGCCCTCAAGCGCCGTTACCCCTTTTCCGTCCTGCTGCCCTTTGTCCTGAACCTGGTGTTCAACCTGGCCTACACGCCCATCCAGTTCGGCCTGAAGAACAATGCGCTGGCCAGCATCGACATCCTGCTGGTGCTGGGCACACTGGTCTGGGCCTTGCTGGCTGTCTGGCCCCGCGCGCGCTGGGTGGCGCTGGCGAATATTCCCTATCTGCTGTGGGTCGCGTTTGCCACCGTGCTGCAGCTCAGCATCACCTGGCTGAACCGGTAGCAGGGCGGGTAGATCACCATGCGTCGACCTCCCATGCTGCTGGCCGTATCGCTGCTCGCTGCCGCGGCTGTACTCGCGACCTCCGGTTGCGCCGCGTGGCGAATCCGGCAGTCGGCGGAACTGGCCCGGCAGAGCGAGCCGTTCGAGGCCTCGCCCGCAAACGCCGTGGCCACCCTGCTGGTGGTGGGCGACAGCACCGCCGTCGGCACGGGCGCGTCCTCACCCGCGCACAGCGTGGCCGGGCTTATTGCGAGGGACCACCCGCGTTTGAAAATCATCAACCGCGCCAAAGACGGCGCCAAGTTCTCCGACATCGCCCGCCAGCTTGAAGCCGTGGGTGAGCAGCGCTTTGACGCCATCCTGGTTCTGGGCGGCGGCAACGACGTGATCCGGCTCACGCGCTACCCGGTGCTGGAGCAGGACGTCGCGCACACCGCCGCGCTGGCGCGCACCCACGCCAACCTGGTGGTGATCATGCCCAGCGGCAATGTGGGCAGTGCGCCGTTTTTCTTCGCGCCGGTGTCTTGGCTGATGACAAAACGCTCGCAGGTCCTGCACGGCTTTGTGCGCGAGGCGGCGAAGGACAACAGCGCCCTGTACGTGAACCTCTACAAGGACAAGGCCGAGGACCCCTTCGCACAGCGGCCCGACGAGCTCAATGCCAAAGACGGGCTGCACCCCAGCGATGCGGGTTACCGGCTCTGGTACGACGAACTCAATGCGCAGGCGGATCTGTCAGGGCGCTTGTCCGCCTTGCGCCGCTAGGGCCAGAGCACCCCCGCTCCCCGGGCGGCCTAGAATCCCGGGTCACTTCCCTCTTTCAATCCATCGTCATCAGGTCCACGCATGTCCCTAGAAGTCCTTGAAGCCCAGACGGGCGACAACCCCACCGCCACCATCCTCATCATGCACGGCCTGGGGGCGGACGGACGCGACTTCGTGCCGATCGCCGAGCAGCTCGACCTTTCCAGCGTGGGACCGGTGCGCTACCTGTTCCCGAGCGCGCCGTCGATTCCCGTCACCATCAACGGCGGTTATGTCATGCCGGCCTGGTACGACCTGCTGGGCGCCGACCTGGTGAGCCGGCAGGACGAGGCCGGGCTGCGCAAGTCGCAGGCCGACATCGATGCGCTGATCGCGCACGAAATATCACGCGGCATTCCCGCCCATCGCATCGTTATCGCGGGCTTCTCGCAGGGCTGCGCGATGGCGCTGATGACCGGCCTGCGCCACGGCGAGCGCCTGGCCGGCATCGCCGGGCTCTCAGGCTACCTGCCGCTGGCCGACAAGACCGCCGCCGAGCGCAGCGCCGCCAATCAGGACGTGCCCATCTTCCTGGCCCACGGCACGCGCGACGGCGTGGTCGTGCTGCCGCGCGCCACCGCCACGCGCGATGCGCTCACGGCCATGGGCTACCCGGTGGAGTGGCATGAGTACGCCATGGAGCACTCGGTGTGCCCGCAGGAAATCGTCGACCTGGAGAAGTGGCTGTTGAAGGTCCTGGCGTAAGGCGGGAGAGCGTTCAGGCCGGTTGCGCGCTTCGCGCATCCCGCGCCATGCGCCGCACGCGCCACAGCAGGAAGAACGCGATGCTGAAGTTCAGCAGGTTCCAGGCCACGCCGTTGAGGAAAGCCGCGTGGTAGGAGCCCGTCAGGTCGAACACCTTGCCTGACATCCAGCCGCCCAGCGCCATGCCCAGCAGGCTCGCCATGATCACCGTACCCACGCGCGCGCCGGCCTCGGCGGGCTCGAAGTATTCGCGCACGATGATGGCGTAAGCCGGCACCAGGCCGCCCTGGAACAGGCCGAACAGCGCTGCAATCACGTAGAGCGACACCAGCCCGTCAAAGGGCAGGAACAGCAGCAGCGCGATGCCTTGCAGCACCGAGCCCAGCATCAGCGTGCGCAGCCCGCCTATGCGGTCGCAAATAACGCCCGACACCAGGCGGCTCACCACGCCGCAAGCCAGCATCAGCGACAGCATTTCGGCGCCGCGCGCCGCGCCGTAACCCAGGTCGGTGCAGTAAGACACGATGTGCACCTGCGGCATGGCCATGGCCACGCAGCAGGCGACGCTCGCCACGCACAGCAATGTCTGCGCCGCGCCGGGCGTCAGGCCGAAAGGCCGGTTGCTGGCCGTGGCGGCTACGCCGCTACTGCCCACCGTGGAAGCAACAGCCACCGGCGGGCGCTTGCGCATCAACAGCGCCAGCGCCGTCATCGCCACAAAACTGAAGAGGCCCAGGCCCAGGTAAGTCTGCCGCCAGCCCACGGCCTCGACAAAGTGCTGCACGATGGGCGGCCAGATCGCGCCGCCCAGGTAGTTGCCGCTGGCGCACACCGCCACCGCGAAGCCGCGCCGGCGCATGAACCACAAGGAAGTGTCGGCCAGCAGCGGCGCGAAGGTGGCGGCAGAACCGAGGAAACCGATCAGCAGCCCGTGCGCCAGCGAGAACATCCACACATTGCTGGCCATGGCGGCAAGCGCGAAACCCAGGCCCAGGCCGACTGCGCCTATGAGCAGCGGCACCATCACCCCGAAGCGGTCGGCCAGCCGGCCCATCATGATCCCGCCCACGCCGAAGCCGATCATCAGGAAGGTGTAGGGAATGGACGCATCGGCCCGCGAAACGCCGAACTCGGCTTGCACCGCCGGCAGCACCACGGCCACCACATACATGCCGCAGGCGCCCACCGTCATGAGGGCCAGCGTGACCATGAGGCGCATCACGGCATAGCGCGAATCGACGAGTGACGAGGGGTCCTGGGATCTATTGGTTGTGGGGTAGGGGAGGGGGCTCATCGGCGCTAGCGTACACCAGTACGCCAGGCGTTGCAGCCGCCTCCGTCGGCCTCTCTGCTCAGGCGTCGGCCGCTATCAAAAAAAGAAATCTTGCGGCCTAACGCCAACACTCCGCGAGCGGTGCATTGCTCGCCTGGCCGGTCAGGCCCTTCGCGCCTGCCTGCGTGATCGTGAAGCCGCCGCACTTGTCCCCTTCCATGGCCTGGCCTGCCAGGGGAGCCATGATCAGTTCGAAGGTGCTTGTTGTAGCCGTGCTGGGGTTGGTGCCGCTGGTCACCAATTCATACAACTGCGTCCCCTCGGCTGGAGAGCGCAGCAATCCCGGCGGCATGACCGACCAGACCGAGGCGCCATTACGGTCTTGGTTATAGCGGTCGTTGGCCGAGTAGAAGCGCTGCATGTACTGCGCGGCCTGCAAGATCTGCGCGCGCGCAGCGGCGCGGTGCCCGCGCGCAACGTAAGTGGAATAGGCCGGCAGCGCGATCGCTGCGAGTATGCCGATGATGGCGACCACGATCATGAGTTCGATGAGTGTGAAGCCCGCGCCAGCGCGGGGTGTGGTTGGGGGTGTGGGCGACATGAGTGAACTTTCGCAGCGTCGGGGCGTGCCGGGTCAGTTGGCGCGAGGGAAGATCTGGCGCCAGGATCGGTTGATGATGGAGGCCGGGCAGAGTGCAGGATTTTTTTGCCTGAAGACAGGATCCTTGCAGTCCAGGTTTTGTTTTGAGCACTTATCGGTATTGGCCGCGGCGTAAGTTGGGTCGCTGCAGGTTTGTTGTTTTTTGTCGAAGATGCGAACCTTTCCGTGACCAAACGCATTGTCGACACGCACGATGCCATCCTCGTTCGGAATGGTAAAGAAGACGTCGCTGCCATCGGCAGCTGCGGTCAGGGCGCACACATTCGCATCGCTGTTATCGATGTTTCCGTCCGCATTCGTGTCCAGCGTCCCGCCACGGCGGCAGGCGCCTGTCAGTGGGTTGACAAAGATGCTGATGGACGTGCTTGATGACGCCTGACAGCTTTCTCCACTGGCTGGGGGGGTGATCGGGTTGATCTGGACAACCTCGCCGATTGCTTGAAGCGGAGAGACGTTTCGCTGGCCGGGGAAAACATTCATATTCATTTTCCAGCCGCGCTTCTGGATCCAGTCAATGCTGGTGACGGACGAATTGATAAATTCCAGCGTGTAGAAGGTTGTGGGGCCCCCGGTCAGGGTGCTGCCGGCGGTTGCGACAATATCTTTGGTGACTGGTACGAGCCTGATGCCCTCGAGTTGATCATCCGTGATGGTTTTGCCGCCAGAGGCTCCGAAAAGCTCTGTGTCCCACAGGCCATAGACGGCCTGAACCGGCGTGGTGCTTGCCAAATCGCCTGTTTCGAACAGCTTGCCCGTCCCCACGGTCACCAGGTAGCTTGGCCTGTAGTTGGGTTGGTCGCTTCGTTCCACCACCGCCGGTTGTGCCGTGATCGGCAAGGCCTTACCTTCGTTCTGTGCGGTGAACATTGCGCGGCCACCATAACCCAGCGCCCATTTGTCGGGCGTTGCGCCGCTGAGGTCGAACTTCCACAGCCGACCCTGAAGGTCGCCCGCATAGGCTCCTATGATTTGCCGCATGCTGTTGAGCACCAGGCGAACGCCGCCGAGGCCATTTCCCGAGGTGTTATCCGTTTTGATTTCTTTTAAAAGTTTGCCGGAGCCTGTTTCGACAATGAACAGGCTGGCCTGGCCGGACTTGCTGTCATAACCGTTGCCGAAGATGGTGACCCAGTTGCCGCTTTGGGTGATGCCGCTTTGCACGGCGCTCAACACATGGCCCAGTTCCTGGAACGAGTTCGCCCCGTTTCCGGGTAGCACCGGGAATGCCGGGTCGGGGTTGATTTCCCACAATACCGACTTGCCATCCATTGTCAGTGGCTTTGTAACGTCCAGGGCAAAGACTGCTTTGGCGCCCGCGCCGGTCGTACCCACCACCAGGTTTTTCCATCCGGGGGTGGGGCCTGCGGCCACATAGGCATCGACCTCATTCAAAGGGCCATCCACCAGGTAGGTGTGGGCGTAGGTGATGCTGGCCAGCGACTCCATTTTCCCCAGTACCGAGCGGGGAACATAAGCAAACAGTTCACGGCCGCCCGTCGTGGTGTCACTTCCTCCGGCGAACGCATGCAGCATGCCGTCGTTGGCCCCCACAAATAGCACGCCTTCGCTGCGGTCGCGCTTGTCTTTCATATAGCTTGCGTAGAGGTCGAGCCCCGGTGTGCCACCCGGAAGCATTTCATACTTCGGGTTGGTGTTGTTTTTGATGAACACCGGTGTTGAATTGACGATGTCGCCCAGCACTGCCGCGCGACTTCTAAAAACCGAGCCTTCTTGGGCCCGGTCTCCGCGCAGGAAGTTCACAAGGTCGGCGTCTACCGCGTTGCTCATCTGCAGCTTGTCGTTGCCGCCTTTCAGCTTGTTGCCAGGCAGGTTGATGTTGGCGTAAATGAACTCAATCGCCTGCTTGCCCGCATCCACCCACACAAAAATCTTGCGCGCCGCAGGCGAGGGCAGGGTGGTTTCACCGGTGGGTTGGCCGCCGGCATCGGTTTTAATCACCTGCCATTCGACAACGTCCTTCCCGCCGTCCGGTCCGCCAGGCTTTACTTTCTGCAGGTTGCCCCACCAGTTGCCGTTGTTATAGGACGGTACAAACTTTCCGGCGTTTGTATCGAGCGCAGTACCCAATGCCGCCACCCCGGATTCGGAGAGCCGCTGGCCGGCGATTTGACCGATGATGTCGCCAAGGTCTTTGCTGAATTGGGCGGCATCCGTGACCATCAAAAACTTGCCGCCGCCGTTGTGGGCCGCATGGCGCAGGTCGTCAATCGTCGAACGCGTGTTGAAGCTGGGAGCGGGCCAATCCCGTTCACCTTTTTTGGCCGCCTCGGTATCCGCATCAGACAGTGAGCCCTGTGCGCCGAAGCTGACGGCGTGGGTGGTCATGTTTTGCCAGAACGGCGGATCATTCTGGCCGCCTTTGCTCGCGTCGTTGGCCAGGTCGGGCCGAAGGTCGGCGGCCCAGTATAAGAAGGCGATGTCCGCAAGGGTGTCTTTGGCGCAATAGACGCCAGGGCCGGGGCTGCATGTGGCGCCGCTGGTGCCGTCCTTGTTGTCTGATTTACCCAAACTTAGCGGATGCTTGTCGCCGGGTTTGTACTGGTAAGTGATGGTCGCGTCTCGCGCATGGGTGTAGACCGGCCCCGGGACGCTATCAGAGTCGCCGTTAGCCGGGTCTGTATCTGTCCAGTAGCCATCCGTGATCAAGATGGTGTGGGAGCGTCGGCAGGACAGGTGATTTTTGGGGTCCTCTGTGGAGGTGAGCCATGGCGTGCTTGCCCACGGCCCCGTTTTGCTTTTGTCTATGTCCAAAAAATAGGTTCCAGCGTTCTTCAGCGACGAGCGTAGCGGGGTGGCTCCGTCGTTCGGAAGGGCGTCCAGCCACTCAAAAAAATCTTTTTTCGCCAAGCCAAAGTCTTTCATCCGGGGAGTCAGCGGACTTAAAAGAGATTGGTAAATGGTCGTATAGGTCAAACGGAAATTGTCAGCCTGGCGCGCGAAGGCCGCCGACAAGCCGTTTTTGGCCGCGAAGAGCCGGAATCGGTGGGCGGCACGCCAGTTCGCAATGTTGCGGCGTTCTTCCTCGTATGTGCAGGTGTCGCCAGCGCAATCGCGGCGCTTGCCGTTGTGCGGGCCAAACGGGTTCTTTGAGAACGGCACCGTAGTGATTTCGCGGCGGGAATAATTGGATTCGGTCTGGAACTGGAGAATGGTGGGGAGTTTGTTTGGGTCTTCGGATTCGAGCAGTTTTTTTGTTGCTTCATCCTTTGGTTGATAAAGCGTCACAACGGAGGTGGCATCAACTGGCACGTCTTTCGACGTTACGGGTTTCCCCTTTTTGTATCCCGGCGTGTAGGTTTTCCTGGGATCGTAGTACAGAGGATTGTTGAACGGGGATTGCAGAAATGCGGCTTCAAAAGGTTTGCTGAGCGGAGATGTATACGTGAGATTGGGGAAAAGAATGCACGGAAAGTTGTCAACGTTCTCTCTGTCCATGGCGCGGGCCAGAGGTGGCGCGTACACGCAGTCACGGCCCATGGAGCCGGAGGTATCGAGCAATAGCGCAATATTGGGTTTGACATTGATGGTCTTGCTCAGCAGCGGTTCCTGCGCCACTTCGGCCAGCGTGTAATTCGTTGCAAGAAATGCGGTGGCGCAGCCCGCAAGCATTCGGCACAAAAGAGCCGGCACGGAGTTCAAGCGAAAAGTCATTCCATGGTGACGACAGATTGAAGCCATATTTCGGTGCCTTTCGGTGCATTTGAAGCGCTAGCGGGGGTTGTGGGAGTCTTGGGAAGTTTTGCGCTGACATCGGGCCCGAATCCACGCGCCGTGGTCACGAAGACCTTTTTGTCGAGACTCATGTATTGCGACATGCACTCAGGCGCGCGGGCGAAATAGACCGCGCTGCCTGTGTCCCCGGCCGCCGAGACGGGAACCGTGTTGAGGCTGGGCGGGGGCGATACGGCGTCCCAAGTGGCCATGTTTTCCCACATATACGGAGTACCCGTACCGACAGGCGCATCGTCGGGAACGATGCCTTTGGTGGCGTCGACCGCATTGATCCGCACCTGCTGTTCGCAAAAATACAGCGCGGCTTCCGCGGTTTGCTGGGCAAGCTCCTTCAGTCGGCTCTGGTTGGCAACCTGCTCGGTGGACGAGGCGCCGCGTATCGACATGGTGGCCAGGATGGAGAGCAGCGCCAGCATGATGAGCGCAATGACCAGCACGACGCCTTGTTGCGCCCGGCGCTTCACGAAGGGAGTTGGATTCAGACGTGTCATGAATAGCCCACGCCGTGGTTGCGCAGCAGCACCGTGCTGCGGTAGGCGCGGCGCAACTTGCCGTCGGTGATGGTGACCTTGACGCCACCACAGTCCTGGTAGCCGGGTTTTGCGCTTGAGCTGCCCAGGTCCGACAGCACGATGTTTTCACTGATGACCACGATGCAGATCTGCGCGGCGACCACCTTGTTCCAGCGATCTTCGGGCAGGGTCAGCGCCGCCAGGCCGGGTGTCGCAACGTTGTTGATTTCAGAGGCCGAGAGATAGCCTTTGGCGCCCAGGTTATTGGCGACCGCCGGATCGGCGACCGCAAAGGTCGCCGTCATGCTTTCTATGTTTTCGGCGAGGGCTTGAGTTCCCGTCAGGCTGCCGCTGCCTCGGCACATCAGCGCATTGTTCTCCACATAAAGGCGAGCCTGCATGACGTAGAAATTGCTCAGGGGGACCACGGCCACGCCGTTTCCTATGCAGTCCATGGGCAGGCCGGCAGTCGTCTTCTTGCCGCTGCTGAGGTCGCCCTCATAGACCACGGCCAGCGCAAAGCTGCCGCCGCTGGCATTGCACACGAGGCCGCTGACGCTGGGTTGATTAACCGTTGTAGTGGTGAAGCCTGTATCGCAAGCGCGCAAGCTCCAGTTGCCTTGGCCGAGGTCATTTTTCGAGCCGGCGGCGTCTCGCCGCGGGTTGTAGCCGGCCTGGCGCAGTTCGTGGGTAATGACGGACAGCGCGATCTGGGCGTCTTCGTTCATCTGGCCCTGCGCCTGGACGTTGCGCAGGGCCTGGCCCCCGCCCACATACATGATCACCAGCGCGCTGATGATGACCAGCCCCAGCATCATGGAGATCAGCAGCTCAATCAGGCCGACACCGGCCTGCTGCCGTGGATTGTTCCTGGAGGCCGCCTTCATAACTGCACCCTCATGTAAAAGCAGCGGGGCAGCGGGGTCAATGCCTTGGCATCGGCGGGGCAGTTGTCGGACTGGAGTTCCGCCGACTGGGTGGTGCCGCCCGCCGTTCGGGTGTTGTCAAAAACCGCGGCCTCTTCCCAGAGAATCCAGATGTCTGCCTGTGTTGTGCTGCCTGCGGGGCGGACCAGTTCGACGCCGCCCCCGGGCAGTGCTTCGCGTACACGGCTGCGGAAGGTCGCGATGTCCCTGGCAGCCAGGGAATCCGTTGTGCAATTGGGGAACGTGCACAGTGCGCTCGTGATGACGGGCAGGACGGCATTGGGAAGTATGTTGATTCCGTCATATTTTTTTGTTGCGAGGCCGTCGGGGTTGAGCCTGATGAGTTCCGCGAGTTCACCGGCCAGGGCGCTGGCAATAGCGCGGTTGGCCGCGTTTTTTTGCGCCGCGACCGAATAGGCCTGCATGCCGGCCAGCGCCAGCATGCCGAACGATAGAAGTAGCATGGCGACCAGCACTTCGAGCAGGGAGGCGCCGCGCTGCGCGTGGCGCGACTCCGAAGGCAGAGGTTCTGGGTTCAAGGGCATATGACCTCGCCTGGCTGCGTGCGGACGCGCCCCACAAAGTTCATGCACAAGGTCCGGGTGTAAGTGTGGTCGGTGCTCAAGGTGCCCGACGCATGCACCAACCACCGGCCTGCCAGGCCTACCGCGCGGCCCGTGGCGTCGTAGGCGATGTAATTGCGGCTGTTGACCGGAGCCGGGGGAACGGATGTTTTGCCGACCGCCAGGAAATCGCTGAGCCCTGTGAGAGGCTCCTGAATGCGAAGCACGGTTTCGCCTGTGTCGAACGAGTTGTCGTCGTTGTCGTCCACAAAAACGACCCAGCCTTCCATCCAGCCGCCTACGGCCTTGCCGTCGCCGCTGGAACAGGCTGGTGCCGTTGCCGCTGCATTGGCGCTTCTGCAAATCGTGACGCTCTTCCCGCGCCGCATGGCTTCGCCGCGCGCATAACGGGTGTCGGCGATAAAGGCATTGACGGCGCTGGATACGGAAGCGCTGGCGATCAGGCCGCGGAAGGAGGGAATCGCGAAGCTGGCAAAAATCGCGATGATGGCCATGACCACCAGGAGTTCGATGAGCGTGAATCCGCGCGGTGGCATGCGGTGAATGGTGCGGGCGGCGCCTGGTAAGGGCGTGACGTGCCGGCTGTTCGGGGCGTCTGGCCTACTTGCTGCAGGAGTCGCGATGGCTGCCTGATGTTGCATATTCATGGCTGGTTTATCGAGTGTTTTTTGAACACTTGGACCGTACTTGAGGCAGCCACGCTTGCGGGAGTCAATTGTCCGCAGCCGAACTTTGATTGCTGAAAATAGTGAAATGAGGGGTTGAGAACGATGCTCTGTGTTTATGAGCACAGCTTTTTGCACGCGCGGCACAGTGGTTGCGAACAATGCCTTGGAGGTGACGCCGGGTTTGGGTGCGTAGCGGCGATGAATTTGCGCGGGCGCTTTTCAAGCCCGGCCATACGCGCGCGCCGCGCCCGGTGTCATGCCGATGGGTACGGGAGTGGCATGCGAGAGGTAGCCTTTTCGCGAGACAGGTGGCGTTGGCGGGGCTGCGGCAGTGGCGTGTGTTCGGTCTTGCGCGCTTGCCAGTGCGGCGTGCCGGGCGTTTTCAGCCGCGGCCAGGGCGATTTTCAGCAGGCCCCGAAGGCCGGTGCCTAGAGCGGCGACGGCCGGGTGGGCTCGTAGCCGACCGGCACCGGGCTGCTGTCGGTCTGCGCGCCGAGTTCCTGGTCGCGGATGCGAAAGAGGCGCTCCAGGTCTTTCATCGCCTCGCTGTCCGGGCCGGTGGAGGCGCGGCGGGGTGCGGGTGCGTCCGCCGCGGCGGGTGTGTTCTGCTCGGGCTGTGGCTGCTGGAGCTTGTCCAGCGAGGCAAGTATGGGGGCGGCAAGGGCGCCGGCGGTGGCTGCGCTCATGGGGGCGTTCGCGGCCGGCGCCAGGGGCGGGGCCGGAGGCTGCGCGGCGGATGGCGCCGCTGAAGGGGCGGCGGGCCGGCTGGCGCGGACCGGCGGCGCCGGCCGGCCTGCGGCGGCAGCGGGCTTGGCGGGCTCGGCCCAGAAAGATTTATCGGGCATGTCGCGGTGCGGGCAGGTCTCGGCCACGTCCAGCTGCCAGGAGATGCCGTGCAGCCACTGGGTGGCCTGGGGCTCAAAACGGGTGATTTCCACCATCAGCGCATTCTGGAATGCGAAGGCGTAGTTCATCAGGCGGTCGTCCCATTGCCGCACGACCAGCCGCACATACATGCCCGGGCCCTTGCTGCGGCTGTCCACCAGCAGCATCTGGCAGTCGATCCAGCGCGGCGGGATGCCGTATTTGCGCAGCGCATCGCGCAGCAGCACCTGCACCAGCTGGCGGCGCGTGGCGTTGTCCGAGCCGTCTTCAATGGTGAGCGGGTTGTCCCGGGAGGAAGCGGGCGCGCGCCTGGGCGCCGCGGCATGCGACCGGCCAAACAGGCTGCTTATCAATTTTTTCATTTTGGTGCGGGCTTGTCGCCACCTCCGGCTCAAGCCCCGGTCTGGCTTACGGTTTCAGGGGGTTGGCGAGGGTGAACTGAGGTGTTACTGAATGTTTTTTTATAGTCGTTCAGCTTGTCTGACAAGTCAAGGAAGTTTCACCTGTTGGCCGGCGGACGTCGTTCGCTTTCCACACCGAAATCGCTAAAGTGTGTATTTGTCCTCAATCCCGGGTAGCCGGAAGAACGTATGGCCCAAATCCGGCCGCCGTGCCGGCGGGTGCGCCAGACCCCACCCGGACTGTGCTGGCAAGCCCGCCGGCGCCAGCGTGAAGCGACGGGCTGTGATAACTTCCACGCCAATCAAGAACCTGGGGGAATGACGATATGACCAAGTTGCAGGCGCCCGCGGGCGCCCTACAGGGCCGCCTGACAGCGCTTACCCCGGCCCGGCTCCAGGGCATGCGCCGCGGCATCGAGAAAGAAAGCCTGCGCGCCCAGCCCGGCGGCGGCCTGGCCCTCACGCCGCATCCGGCCGCCATGGGTTCGGCCCTGACGCACCCGACCATCACCACCGACTTCAGCGAGTCGCAGGTGGAACTGGTCACGGGCGCGCACAAAAGCCCCGAGGCCGCGCTGCAGGAACTCACGCAGCTGCACCAGTTCACCTACAGCACCATGAAGGCGCTGGGCGACGAGATGCTCTGGGTGTCCAGCATGCCCTGCGGCCTGCCGACCGACGAAACCATCCCGATCGCGCGTTTCGGCTCGTCCAACGTCGGGCGCGCCAAAAGCGTCTACCGCATGGGCCTGTCGCACCGCTACGGGCGGCGCATGCAGACGATTTCCGGCATCCACTACAACTGGTCGCTGCCCGAGGTCACCAGCGAGCAGTATTTCGCGCTGATCCGCAACTTCCGCCGCCAGGCGTTTTTGCTGCTCTACCTGTTCGGCGCCTCGCCCGCCGTGTGTTCAACCTTTGTCGCCGGCCGCCAGCATGAGCTGCAGACGCTGAGCGACAGCACCATGTACATGCCCCACGGCACCTCGCTGCGCATGGGGCGGCTGGGTTACCAGAGCGATGCGCAGGCTTCGCTGGCCGTCAGCTACAACAGCCTGGACGGTTACGGCGCCTCGCTGCAGGACGCGCTGACCCGGCCTTACCCGGCCTACGAGGCGGTCGGCATCCGCAACCCGGGCGGCGACTACAACCAGCTGGCCACCACGCTGCTGCAGATTGAAAACGAGTTCTACGGCACCATACGCCCCAAGCGCGTGATCTACCCCGGCGAGCGCCCGCTGCATGCGCTGCGCGAGCGCGGCGTCGAATACATCGAAGTGCGCCTGATGGACCTGGACCCTTTCGAGCCGGTCGGCATCAACGCGCAGACCATGCGTTTCCTCGACGTGTTTTTGCTGCACTGCCTGCTCAGCGACAGCCCGAACGACACGCCGCAGGAAATCGCCGAGCTCAAGCACAACCAGCACCAGACCGCCGCGCGCGGCCGCGAACCGGGCCTGAAGCTCAAGCGCGGCGGGCACGAAGTCACGTTGACCGGCTGGGGCGCCGAGGTGCTGGCCCAGTGCGCGCCCATCGCCGCCGCACTGGACGCAGCCCACGGCGGCACGCAGTACGCCGATACGCTGACGGCCGCCAGCGCCGCCTTGCTCGATCCGTCAACCTTGCCTTCTGCCCGTGTGCTGGCCGCCATGGCCGGCGAGCACGGCAATTCCTTCGTCAAATTTGCCCGCGCGCAGTCCCTGAAAACCCAGGCGGCTTTGCAGGCCCAGCCTTTGACTGCCGAAGAACTCGCGCACTTTGCCGCGCAGACGGAAACCTCCATCCAGGAGCAAAAAAAGATCGAGGCCACGGACACCATGCCGTTTGAGGTCTACCGGCAACAGTACGTCTCGGCCGAGCGCCTGGGCATGCCGGGCCGCGAAGCCGTCGTCATCTGATTCTTTTCGGTGCGCCGCGGCGCCAAACCGCGCACCGCTGGTGCGCGGGCCCCGCTTTCACCGGCATCGCGGGCCTTCGCCGGGCCTCATTGGTGCAAGGTCTGACGCCGGTCTTACGCACTGAAAAGCAGAACGCCGGATGAAACCGTGATGACAGAGTGCACACCCTAATTCAGGTGCGCCCCTGCGGTTAGCCTTTGTTCAGAGCGCTCCTGCTCTGCACGTCAAAGGCCCGTATGAAAAATTTCACTCTCACCACGCTGGTCCTGTCATGCGCCTTGTTCGCTTTCGGGCCCGCCCATGCGGTAGACCTGGTTGGCGCCTGGCAGCCCACACTGCAAACCACCTCGGGCATGCTGCAACTCAACGGCACGGGCCTGCGCATGCAGGGCGCGAACGGTCTCTACACCGCGGGCCTTTATCTCGAACACAAGCAGGGCACATCCGAAGCGGTGCTGGGCGACACCGGCGCCAGGCAACTGAAGGTCGTCATGCTGCGCGAGGCCAGTGCCTCCGAAATGGGCGAGCTGCTGGCCGGCGCCATGGTGGCCAATGCGAGCGATGAGGAGCTTGTGCAACTGGCGCCCGTGCTGTTCCGCCTGGGCGAGATGTTCGGCGAACAAAAAAAGCTGGCGGCCGGCGACAGCTTCCAGATCGACTGGCAGCCCGGCCTGGGCACGGCCATCAGCGTCAACGGCCGGCCGCAGGGTGAACGCTTCAGCCAGCCCGAATTGTTCAACGCGATGCTGCGGATGTGGCTGGGCAAACAGCCCGCCGATGGGGCCTTGAAGAATGCCTTGCTCGGGCAGGCTGTTTAGTCGCCCAGCTTCAGCAAGGCCTCTTCGCGCCAGTAGTCCACCGCCTCATACCAGCCCTCCCACACGCAGCCGTTGCAGCCGCGGCCGCAACAAGTGTCGGGCTCGGAAGGCGGGTGCCGCAGTGTGATGGCGGCGGCTGCCGCGCGCCGCTGCAGTGCGGCAAACATCGCCAGTGCGGCGTCGCGGTCGGTGTTGTCCGGCATGCGCCCGGATAGATGTCAGGCCTTGACGGCGGCCGCCATGCGCCGGCGCGCGTACAGGCCGATGAAGGCTGCGCCCAGCACCAGCGCGAACCAGCCCACCAGCGCCGATTTGGCGACGATGCCCTGCATGCCCGGCGAATTGATGAAGTAGGGCGAGACCAGCACGCCCAAGCCGATCAGCACGCAGAGGATGCCTTTGATCATCAGTTCGTTGTTGGCCTTGAGGGCCGAGGCGGCCAGGCGGCGGGCGGGAATCACGGGTTTTTGGTCGGGGGCGGCGGGAAGGGGCATGGGGACTCGATGTGTAGGGGTTGCGGGCGGCTGGTGAGCGGGCCCTGTTGGCGTTCCGGCTGGGCTGGCGCCGCGATACCCCGATTGTCCTCCATCGCGCCGGGAGCGGGTTTAACGATTCCTTAATACCGCTAACAAGTCCTTAAATTCACATCGTCACCATTCGCTGCAGTCAACGGCGAAACGTCTTCGCCGTCGGTAATCCGCTGGAGGGCGTTGATGCTGGATCGTGAACAGGTTCTTGTGCCGGGCTTGCCGCCGGTGCCCGTGTGCTGATGGCGCCGGGGTTCCAGACGCTGGCCGTCCTGTCGGTGGCGCTGCTTTTCCTGCTGGCCGGCAGCCTGGCTTTTTTCTGGCTGTATGCGCCTGCGGGTGCGCCCCTCGACGCGGTGTTCGACACCGGCACGCGAAGCTTGCAGGTCGATGGGCATGAACGCTCTTACCTGGTCCATGCGCCGCAATACCTGCAACCGCATTCACCGCTGGTGATCGTGCTGCACGGCTCGGGGCAGACGGCCGCGGCCCTGCAAAAGAGCACGGGCTACGCTTTCGAGCGCCTGGCGGGCCAGCGGCGCTTCACGCTGGTCTACGCCAATGCCTTCGGCAAACACTGGAACGACGGGCGCAAGACGGCTTCGCACCCGGCCCGCGCGCAAGGCATTGACGACAAGGCCTTCATCGCCGCCCTCATAGCCGGCGTGGCGGCCGAGCGCGGCATCGATACCTCGCGCGTCTTTGTCTTCGGCTATTCCGGCGGCGGCCACATGGCGTTCCGGCTGGCGCAGGAGATGCCCGGGCGCATTGCGGCCATCGCCGTGGTCGCCGCCAACATCCCCACGCTGGGCAACTCCATCACCGAGCCCCTGGGCCAGGCCGTGCCCGCCATGATCGTGAACGGCACCGACGACCCGATCAACCCCTATGACGGCGGTCGCGTCACGCTGTTCGGTTTCGGCGACCGCGGCGAAGTGCAGTCCTCGCGCGCTTCGGCCGACTACTTCGCCCGGCTCAACGGCGCCCACCTGGCGCAGACCGTGGAACTCCCGCCAGGGGACCCCGCCGACCGCACCCGTGTGGTCAAGCAGACCTGGACCGCGGGCCGCCAGGCTCGCGTGGTCCTGTATTCGGTGCGCCGCGGCGGCCACGTCATCCCCCAGCCCCACGGCCGCAGCGCGCGGCTGCTGGGGCGCAAAACCACCGCGCTGGACGCCCCGAAGGCGGCCTGCGAATTTTTCGGGCTTTGACCGCACCGCGCCGTCGATCAATGCCATACCTTTCACCTGTTTCTTTGACTGATTTTCTTTTTTTAACCTGGAGAACCTGAAGATGACCACCCGCCCCTCGCAACCCGCCGCCAAGCCGGCCTCGCGCATCCCCAAGTCCGCCACCCCCAAGGCTGCCGGCCGCCCAGGCACCACCTCGGCCAAAGCCTCGATGCCGCTGTTCTCGCTGTTCCTGCTGGCGGCATTCGCGCAGCCGGCGGCCGCGCAGCAGCAGCCCGCGCAAGGTGAAACCGCCACCCCCTGGGGCCTGGGCGTGGCCGTCGGTGTCGAGCACCAGCCTTACCGCGGCATCAAGAACAAGACGACGGGCATCCCGCTGCTCAGCTATGAAAACCAGTGGTTCAGCATCGCCGGCCTTTCCGCCGACCTGAAGCTGCCCTCGGCCGGCCCGGTGTCTTTCCGTCTGCGCGCCCGCTATTCGCTGGAAGGCTATGAGGCTTCCGACTCGGACTTCCTGACCGGCATGGACGAGCGCAAGGACGGCCTCTGGCTGGGCGGCGCGGTGGTCTGGCGCAACGACATCGCCAACCTGTCGGCCGAACTGCTGGGCGACGCCTCGGGCAACAGCAAGGGTTCGAAGTTCAGGCTGACGCTGGACCGCCGCTTCCAGGCCGGCAGCTTCGACATCACACCGCGCCTGGCCGCCACGCGGCTGGACGACAAATACGTCTCCTACTACTACGGCGTGAACGCCTCCGAAGTGCGCGCCGGCAGGCCCTTCTACCAGGGCGGCTCGGCCGTCAACCTGGAAGCCGGCGTGCGTGTGGGCTATGCGCTGGCGCCGCGCCAAAGCCTTTTCCTCGATGTGAGCACCACCAGCCTGGGCTCCAGCATCAAGGACAGCCCGCTGGTCGACCGTTCCAGCCAGACCGGTGTACGAGTGGGTTATCTGTACCGCTTCTGAGAGCAGCTCCAAATTTGCAGGGCCTTATCGGGCCGCGGCCCTGCATTTCAGTCCCGGCGGTCCGCAACACCAAGGAGTCATGAACCATGCTGGCTGACACGATCTATCTTGTGAAGAAAACCCTCTGGCGCAGCTGGATACGTTCTTTAAGCTGGTTGCGCAGGCGCCAGGCCCTGCACAGCTGAGCCGGGCCCCGCCGGCAGCGGAAACAGGATACGCACGCTGAAGCCCCTGCCGTCCAGCCCGGTTCCGGTCTGGATGGCGGCCTCGTGCAGTTGTGCGATGCCGGCCACCAGCGACAGGCCTATGCCGCTGCCGCGCCCGCCGTTGCCCGCGATGCGGTGAAAGCGGCGGAAGATGGCCTGCTGCTCGGCCTCGGGCACGCCCGGGCCGTCGTCGGCCACTTCCAGGCAGACCTTGCGCTGGCCTGCTTCTTCCCGGTAGCCGCAGCTGATCTTCACGCGCCCGCCCTCGGGCGTGTAGCGCAGCGCGTTGTCCAGCAGGTTGCGCAAGAGGATACCGATCTCGTCGACGTCGCATTCAATCGGGCAGGGCGTGAGCGCCAGGATGATGCTGCGGCGCTGCTGCTGCGCCTGCATGTCGAACTCCTGGCTCACGTGCATGATGAGTTCGCTGAGATCGGTCGCGCTTTTTTGCGGCGCGTGCACGCCTGCATCCATGCGAGCCAGGTCCAGCAACTGGTCCGACAGCCGCGTGCTGCGTTCGGCTACCGCCAGCAGCTTGACGAGTGCGGCGTCCTTGCCCTCCAGCGTTGTGGCGCGCAAGGCCACCTGGGCCTGCGCCTGCAGCGCCGACAGCGGCGTGCGCAGCTCGTGCGCCGCGTCGCCGATGAAGCGCCTTTCGCCCTGCATGGCCTGGTCGAGCTGGTCCAGCAGGTGGTTGAAGGACTCGACCAGCGGCCGGATCTCGCTGGGCAACTGCGCCACCGGCAGCGGCGTGAGGTCGAACTTGCGCCGCCTGCGCACCGCGGCCTGGATGGCCGTCAGGGGCTGCAGCGACTTGCCCATCGCAAACCACATCAGCAGGCCGGCAACACCCAGCAAGGCCGTCACAAAGCCCAGTGCGCCAAAAGTCTTGTGCCGTATTTCCTCGTCGATCACGCTGTGGCGCATGGCCACCTGAACGCTGACCTCGCCGGTGCTGTCGGACACAGCGAAGACACGCCAGCGCTCGCCGCCTATGGTGGCACTGGTAAAACCGTCGTTGAAAGCCGGCAGCAGCGGTGTGGGCGGCGAATCGGGCGCCCGCACGATCAGGTTCTTGCGCTCCGTCCACACCTGGAAGGTCAGGTTGACGTCGCGCGGAATCGAATCGTCGCGCAGTTGCAGGCTGTGGCCGAAAGAGGGTTTCAGGTGCCTGCCGCTCGGTATCGACATCAAAATCTTGGTGCCTATGGCCTGCAGCTTGCTGTCCCAATGGCTGCTCTGCCCGCGCAGGGTGTACACCACCAGCACCGTGAGCGCGCCGGCCCAGCACAGCAGGATGGTCGCGCCCAGCACCGCCAGCACGCGGCCCTTGAGCGACCTCACGAAGCGGCACTTCACGGCTTGGCCTCGCCGATCATGTAGCCCTGGCCGTGCACGGTGGTGATCAGGTGCTCGCCCAGCTTGCGGCGCAGCTGGTGGATGAAGACGGCGATCGTGTTGCTTTCAATCGCCGATGTGCTGCCGTAGACCACGTCTTCCAGGTGGTCGCGCGTCACCACGTGGCCGGGCCGCTCCAGCAGGGCCAGCAGCGTGCGGTACTCGTGCGCGCTCAGGGCCACGCGCGCGCCGGCGCGAGTCACCGCGCGTTTGCTGCGGTCCAGGCTGATGTCGCCGTAGGTGTGCACCGGCACCACCTTGCCCTGGCTGCGGCGTATCACGGCGCGCACCCGCGCCCAGAGTTCATCGAGCTGGAAGGGTTTGACGAGGTAGTCGTCGGCGCCCGCGTCCAGTCCCAGGATGCGTTCGCTGAGCTGGCCGCGCGCGGTCAGGATCAGCACCGGCGTCACGTCGTAGCGGCTGCGCAAAGTCCGCAGCACCGCCAGGCCCGAATCGCCCGGCAGGCCCAGGTCCAGCAGCACCGCTTCGTACACATGGTCGACCAGCGCCAGCTTGGCGGCCGCCGCATCGCCGACGTGGTCCACCGTCCAGGCGACCTGGCGCGCGGCATCGCACACCGCCTCGGCCAGCATCGCGTCGTCTTCTACCAGCAGCAAATGCACGGGAAATCCTCTGTCGGGTCGCGGGGGAAACGGCGGGCGCCTATGCACTGATCGTGCCGGGAACTGATTAATCACTTATTAACAAGCAAGATACACCCCCGTCCAGGCTCACTGCGTGTAGCCTGTTCCCCCCTTCAGGGGGCGGCGCCTGCGGCCCGGCAAAGCCGGTTCCGTGGCCCCCACTGATTTTGCCAGCCGAAGTCTTAAACGGGCAGGAGGTATTTTGCGGCATGGCGGCACGGGGGCGGCAGCGGCGACAATAGGGCCATTGCCGCGGCGCTCATGCCGCCCACCCCCGAACCCCAAGAAAGAAAATATCCAGATGGCCATCCAGTGGTTTCCCGGTCACATGCACCTGACCAAAAAAGCCATCAGCGAGCGCATCAAGGAAATTGATGTCGTCATAGAGCTGCTGGACGCGCGCCTGCCCGGCTCCAGCGCCAACCCCATGCTGGCCGAACTCACCAGCGGCAAGCCCGCGCTCAAGGTGCTCAACAAGCGCGACCTGGCCGACGCCACGCGCACGCCGCTCTGGCTGGACCACTACAACAGCCTGCCCAACACCCGCGCCATCGAGCTGGACGCCAGCGAGGCCATGCCCGCGCGCCGCCTCATCGACGCCTGCCACGCGCTGGCGCCCACGCGCGGCACCATGGTCAAGCCCATGCGCGTGCTGATCTGCGGCATTCCCAACGTCGGCAAGTCCACGCTCATCAACACCCTGACCGGCAAGCGCGCCACCAAGACCGGCGACGAGGCCGGCATCACCAAGGTCGAGCAGCGCCTGGTCCTGGCCGACGGCTTTTATTTGTGGGACACGCCCGGCATGCTGTGGCCGCGCATCATCGTCGCCAAAAGCGGCTACAACCTCGCCGCGAGCGGCGCGATAGGCCGCAATGCCTTCGACGAGGAAGAAGTCGCGCTGGAACTGCTCAATTACCTGATCCAGCACTACCCGGCCATGCTGGAGGCGCGCTACAAGGTCGACGTCACGCCCGGCATCACCGACGAGCAGCTCCTCGAAGAAATTGGCCGCAAGCGCGGCGCCGTGCTCACCAAAGGCCGCGTCAACCTGCAAAAGGCCGCCGAGATCGTGATCTACGAATTTCGCGGCGCCACGCTGGGCCGCATCACGCTGGAAACCCCCGAAGAGTTCGCCGGCTGGCTGGCCGCGGGGCAACTGCTGGACGCCGAGCGCCAGGTCAAGAAAGACAAGATCGAGACCAACCGGTTGATCAAGTTCAAGAAGATTCCGCGGCCGGCCAGGGGTTCGGAATTTTCGGAGCCTGAAGAGGGGTAAGGAGGGGGCCGGGTCTTGCTCCGGCTTGCGCGCCTGCCCTCTGCTGAGACCTGCTGGCCGGGTCTGGCCCCGGCAGGCGACCTACTTTCTTTTGCTTCGCCAAAAGAACGTAGGCAAAGAAAAGGCGACCCTGGTTGCTGCGTCCCTCCGCTTCGCTGCGGGCAACCTGCGGTGCTCGGTCCAGACGGGGTCAAAAACAACTCGCCTGCGGCTCAAACAAGTTTTTGCCCTGATCCGTCTGGCCCTGCGCTCCTCGGCGCATCCACAAGGGGTGGGAGCGGGGATAAGAAATACCGAACAGCCAACAGCCGAAGACAGGAACCCGAATGCTGGCGAGGCGATTTTTGAATCAACGGGAAGCTTGATCTTCGTCAAGGCCGTCAGCGGTGCTGGCTGGCATTCTGGGCGGTAGCTCACCCACCGGAGACCGCCATTCACAAACATGCCAGCGTGCAAATCATCCTTGATGAACACGCCTCCCTTTCCGCGATGCTGCGCTCCATGCAGATGATGGTGGCCCGCGGCCCGGGCGACCGCGCGCAGCAGTTCTTCGACGTCCTGCGGGCCATGCTGTTTTACATCGACGAATTCCCCGAGCGCCTGCACCACCCCAAGGAGTCGGACCTGCTGTTTCCGCGCGTGGTGCGCTCCGCGCCGTCCGTCATGGCCACGGTGGAGCAGCTCGAGCGCGACCACATGAGCGGCGAGAAAGCCGTGCGCGAACTGCAGCACCTGCTGCTGGCCTGGGAACTCCTGGGCGAGCAGCGCAAGCCCGAGTTCGAGGCGCAGTGCCAGCGCTATGTCCAGTTCTACCTGGAGCACATGCGGCTGGAAGAAACCGTCATCCTGCCCGAAGCCGAAAGGGTGTTGACCGATGCCGACTGGCAGGCGCTGGATGCGGCCTTCCAGCAAAACCGCGACCCCCTCACCGGCAAACACGCCGCCGACCCGGTGTATGACCGGCTGTTCACGCGCATCGTCATGCAGGCGCCCGCGCCCATCGGGCTGGGCGACGCGTGAAGGCGGCCTTACCGTCCCGTAGCTAAAAGCCTTCTAAGGGGCTCTGCTTCATCACGCGCGCATCGCGTCTGCCACAGCCTGGGTGGCCGCAATGAGGTCGGCCACCAGACGCTCATCCACCTCAAGCAACCCTTCGTATTCGCCGAGGTTGCGTGTGTTGTGGCATTTGTCCAGGATGCGCCATACCTGCGGACCCAGGCCCAGCGTGTGGGGCAATACCTGGAACACGATGTAGCGATTGCCCGCCCTGAACCCTGTGCGGCGCAGCGCTGCCAGGCATAAGGCATGCGCGGCGTTGTAGGCCAGGTCAAAGCGACTCTCCAGCGCCAGCGTTTCATTGCGAGCATCTTTCAGCCTCGCAATGCCGCTGCGCAGCAATCCGGCGAGTTCATTCGCATCGGGCGCCTCTTTTTGCAGCGCCTTGCCTGGGCCGCTCAGGTTCTCAAGCGGAGTTGGCACTGAGGTCATCCTCCGCTCCCATCAGCCATATTTTTTGGCCTTGCAATACGCGTGTGACAAACGCGTTGTCCTGTTTGATTCTCCTGGCGATCTCAGCGCGGGTATAGAGCGTCGGGTTGACCTTGCGCCCCAGCGTGGCGGCGGCATTTTCAAGGGCGCTGTAGACATCGGCATAGCCCAGGCTCGAACTCACGATCATCACGTCGACGTCGCTCTGGGCTGTGTCTTGCTGTCTGGCCACCGAGCCATAGACGAACGCGAATTCAATTTGCGAGGCCAGCGGAGCCAGCGCCGCGCGCAGCACGTCAGCGAGGCCCATGGTTTTAAGCACCAGGCTGCGCAGTTCCTCAAACACCGGTGACTGCGTGTTCGCCTGGTAGTGCTTCTGGTTGCCTTGTTTGCTGACCGTCAGCAACCCCGCGGCGGAAAGCGCCGCAAGCTCGCGTTGCACGGCACCGGTGCCTGACTGCGCGAGCGCAATCACTTCATTGGAATAGAAGCTGCGGCCGGGGTTGCCGAAAAGCACCGCCAGCACGCGTTGCCGCCCCAGCGGGAAGAGGGCGTTTGCCGGACTTGTGGCGGCCATGGTCGTCGAAGAAGTAAAACCCATATTGGGGTTGATCGTACCCTTATTGGGGTTTTTAAACAAGTTTCGATCATGTGGCCGCTGTCTTGCCCGGCCGCGATGCAGGCGTCGTGCGTGACGTAAAGCAGGCCCGACAATCCTGTCGCACGGCACATTCAGGCCAAAAACTTCATATCCCGAAGCCAGGCGGCAAGGCGTTCAGCGAACACCTTGTAGCCTTCGGCATTCGCATGGATCTGGTCCGACCGCAGCTCGCTGCGCGACAGCACATAAGACCAGCCGTCGCTGAACAGCGGTGTGCCGGTTTCCTTCGCGACCTCGGCATACACCTCATGGTCGTTCAGCGAGCCGGCAGCCGCCGACAAGAATACCGGCTTGGGCTGTGCGACCAGCACCACCTGCGCGCTCGCGGCCGCCGTCTGCACCAGGCTTTTGAGCGCCGCGCGTGTGCGGTCCAGCGGCATGTTGCGCAAAAAATCGTTGCCGCCTATCGAGATCAACACCAGGCCCGGCGTGTTCTCCTGCAGCAGGCCGGGCAGCCGGGCCAGCGCGCCTTCGGCCGTATCGCCGTTGATGCCGGCATTTTTGGTGACGTAGCCCGTCAGCTGCTCCAGCTGCTGCGGGTAGCCCGCGCCGGCCGTGGCGCCATAGCCATAGGTCAGCGAATCGCCCAGGCACAGCAGCACGGCCTCCTTGGGCAAGGTCTTGCCTTGCGGCTTGGCCTTCTTTGAGCAGCCGGCGGCCAGCACAAGCGCCGAGGCCATGCCGGCCAGCAGCAGCCGGCGTTGAAAGCTGTGATCGGAAGATGCGGGCATGGGGCGGGCTCCGGTGAGGCGGTGTTGATGGGGGAGGGGATGGGCGGATTTTGCCAGCGCTTGACCTGCATCAAGCGTGCCGGCGGGCAGGCCTTCTAAAGTCCGGGGTTTCCCCACCCCGGCGCGTGCCGCCCCTTTCATGCCAATCGAACTCTACCGCGACGGGCAGCATGCCTGCCTGATGTTTACCGACCTCGTCGAGGAGGACAACCAGGCCGTGCAGGCCAACCAGTTCCTCATCGTGGACAACGGCACCGGCGCCGTGATCGACCCGGGCGGCAACCTGGCCTTCAATGAACTCTTCCTGGGCATGTCGCGCCACTTCAGCCCGCAAAAGCTGTCCTACATCATCGCCTCGCATGCCGACCCCGACATCATCGCCTCGCTGGACCGCTGGCTCACCTCCACCCCGGCGCAGCTTGTGATCTCGCGCGTGTGGGAGCGTTTCGTGCCGCACTTCACCAAGGTGGGCAAGACAGACAGGCGCGTGATCGGCGTGGCCGATGCCGGCGGGCGCCTGCCGCTGGGCCGCAACGAGCTGTGGCTGCTGCCCGCCCACTTCCTGCACTCCGAAGGCAACTTCCATTTTTACGACCCGGTCAGCCGCATTCTTTTCACCGGCGACCTGGGCGTCTCCATCACCTCGGGCCAGGGTGCGCAGGTGCCGGTGACAGACCTGAACTCAGGCCACCTGCGCCTGATGGAAGGTTTTCACCGCCGCTATATGGTATCCAACAAGGTCATGCGCCTGTGGGTCCGCATGGCGCGCCAGCTCGACATCCGCATGCTGGTGCCGCAGCACGGCGCGCCGCTCGAAGGGGAGGCCATAAGCCAGTTTTTCGACTGGGCCGAATCGCTGATGTGCGGCATAGACCTGTTCGACGACAGGCATTACCAGCTGCCCACCGCGGCCATCCCGCTGCCGCAGAGGGCCGCGCCCGTGGGCGTTTAAGCCGAATTCGCGCGCACCCAGCGCAAGATATCCGCCGTGCCCATCGCGCCTGCCTGGCGCGCCACCTCGCGGCCGTTTTTGAACAGCGCCAGTGTCGGGATGCTGCGGATGTTGAAGCGCGCGCCGAGATTGGGCACGGCCTCGGTGTCGACCTTGGCCACGCGCACTTGCGGCTCGAGCTGCGCGGCGGCCTGTTCATAGGCCGGTGCCATCTGCCGGCAGGGGCCGCACCACGGTGCCCAGAAATCGACCAGCACCGGGATCTGGTTGCGGCTGATGTGTTTGTCAAACGCCGCTTCGTCAAGCGCGGTGGAGTGGGCGACGAACAGCGCTTTTTTGCAGCTGCCGCAGGTCGGTTCGCTGGCCAGCTGGTCGGCGCGCACGCGGTTGGTGGTGTGGCAGTGGGGGCAGACGATGTGGAGTGGGTCGGACATCCGCCGCAACTGGGGGCCGGGGCGGGGTATTTCAAGCGCGGCGTCGCGGCAAACTCACTGCAAACGCAGGGTAAAGGCTTACAAACGCGCCCTTAGCCTACGCGTGCCGGCTCCTCGCGGGGGAACAATCAGGTTTCCCACCACGAAAGATTTCCATGAACCACAACAAGACCTTGATGGCCGTCCTGGCTGCCGCATCACTCGCCTTCAGCGGGCTGGCGATGGCCAAGGACAATGACAAACACGATAACGGCCACGGGAACAAGCACGGCTACAAAAAAGCCGACAAGCACCACCGCCATGGCCCGCCACCGCATGCGCAGGCCGGTGGGCGCGGCGCGGGCCCCGACCACAACTTCTACAAGGGCGGCCATTTGCCCGCCCAGTACCGCACCAAAGGCTATTGGGTGGAAGACTGGCGCGGCCATCGCCTGAGCGCGCCGCCGGCCGGTTACCACTGGGTGCAAACCGGCGCAGACTATGTGTTGGTGCAGAACAATACCGGCGTCATTTTCCAGATCAACCTGGGCCAGTAAACTAGGATGAGAGGGGCCACACCGGCCCCTGTTTCAAGTTGCAAGGAGCGTACTGAATTTGAAACCGCCACAGAAGCACCACCGGGCCGTTCCGCGAACGGCCCTCCTTGCGGGCGCCGTGGGCCTGGCCTTTGTGCTCACGGCCTGCGCCAGCGGCGTGAAGTCGTTTCCGCTGCAGGAAAAATTCGGCTCCACCGCCACCTATTCGCGCCTGTTCGACGCCACGCCCGCACAGACCTGCGAGGCCTCGCGCCGCGCGCTGCTGAGCCAGGGCTACATCATCAACACCGCCAGCACCGACCTCGTCGAAGGCCAGAAGAGTTTCCAGCCCGAGGCCGAGTCGCACCTGCAGATGGTGATACGTGTGGTGTGCGCGCCCGAAAGCCCCGACGGCAAGATCAGCCTCGGGTTTGTCACCGCGCTGCAAGACAGCTACCAGCTCAAAAAGAGCAACAACTCCGCCAGCCTGGGCGTGGGCGCCATAGGCTCGGTGTCCTTGCCCTTCACCTCGGGCAATGACTCCATGGTGAAAGTCGGCAGCGTCACGATTTCGTCGGACGAGTTTTACGAAGGCTTCTTCGACCTGGTGAGCCGCTACCTCGCCACCGTCGACGACTTGCCGCCGGGCGCCAGGTAAGCCGTTTCCTGTGCGTGCTGTCAGGCCGCCTGTACATCCTGATACCCCGTGATGCCACGCGGTAAACCGGGCGTAAAACGCGGCCTGCATTACACCCGCCCTACCTGTGCCTTACACAGCGTTGACTTTGCGGCGCCACGATGAAAGCACTGGAGCAACAAGGCCATCCCGGCCCGGCGCTTCGGAAAGCAGGCTTACGGGCTTGCAGGTTCATTCATCGAGCAAAGGAGCCCCCATGAAATCGAAACTCTTGACCGCATCCCTCCTGGCCACCGCAGTGGCCGCTGGCCTGGCCGCCGCACCGGCCATGGCGCAGCCCGGCCCCGCGTATCCGCCGCATGTGGTGTACGCACCCGCCACGGTCCAGACGCCGGGCATCGACAACGCCCAGCAGGCCGTCAGCGACCGCATTCGCCAGGGCCTGCAGTCCGGCCGCATCACGCCCTCGGAAGCCCGTTTGCTCTACCGCCGCGACAGCGACATCCAGAACCGTGAAGCCGCCTACAAATCCGACGGCCGCGTCACGCCGCAGGAGCGCCAGCAACTGCGCAACGACATGGCCCAGCTGAGCGCCGAAGTTGAACGCGCCATCGCCAACAACCGCACCGTCGCCGTCGCACAGCCCGACAGGCTGGGCGCCATCGACAGCCAGCAGTTCAACATCAGCCGGCGCATTGACGAAGGCGTGCGCAGCCACCGCCTGAGCCCGCAGGAAGCCGGCCGCTTGCAGGCCCGTGAGCAGGCCATCGAACGCCAGGAGGCCGCCTACCGGTCCGACGGCGTGGTGACGCCGCAGGAGCGCAGCAACCTGCGCGCGCAGCTGACCGCCTTGCGCGATGAGGTCGAACGCCTCATCAACCCGCGCGGTTAAGCATCCAGGTTCGCCAGGGCCCGTCAAGGCCTTGGGCATGAAAAAACCCCGGTCGGCGCATGGCGCCGGCCGGGGTTTTTATTTTGGGTGCGGGAAAAGGATCAGGCCGCTTTGGCGCGGCGCTGGCTGAATGCCGTGCTGCGCTTGGTCGCTGCCTTGTGGTCCCCGGCGATCTTGCCGGCCAGCGTGGCGCTCTTTTGCTCGATCTGCGCGGCCAGCTTGCTCAAAGCCAGGGCGCCGGGCGCGGTGGCCTGGGCCAGGGTGTTCAGCGTGGTCACGCCGGTTTTTTCTTCAAACAGGGCGGCGTTCGCGGCAGCGCGTTCCACGCCGGCTTCAGCCACTTTCACGAGCTGGCTCACGACCTGCTCGGCGCCGCTGGTCGTCAGCAGCAGGCCCTTGGTGTAGTAGGCGCTGAAGGCGGCTTGCGCGGCCGAAGCGTTCTTGGCCGTTTCAGCCGTCAGTTCGGTGCGCGACTGTTTCAGCGCCTTGTTCCAGCGCTGCTCCAGCAGGCTGACCACACGCTCGCCGCCTGCGCGGTAGGCATGGATGACGTTGAGGACGGTATTGCCGTAAGACCCGATCAGGTCGGTGGCAACGGTGGAGAGGTTTTTGGCGCTCATGGTGATTCCTTCAATGGGCTTTGGTGATGGGGTCATCTTGCCTTTTTTGCTTAGTGAGGGCGACCTAACGGGTTAGAGAGGGGTGTCCAGATTTGGCCGGGTCTTGCGCCGGCGGGCGCGCTCTTTTCTGTGTTCTTTGCTGAGGGCGGCTGGCCGGGAGTGGCCCGGCGGCCAGTAACTTTGGCGAAACCCGCAAAGCGGGTTTTCTTTTGTTCGCCAAAAGGCGCGCTGCGCGCGCGGGGTTCGCTCACTTCGCGTAGCGAAGTTACGCGAACACCAAAGTCACCAAAGAAAAGGCGACCCGCAGTCTGGGTCCCTACGCTTCGCTTCGGGCAACCTGCGGTGCTCGAGTCAAGCGGGGTCTCGCTCGAACTCGCTACGCTGCGCTTCGCTCAGACAATCGCGATCCCTGATCCGCCTGAACCTGCGCTCCTCGGCGCATCCACAAGGGGCAAGCGGGATCGGGAGCGGGGACAAAAAAAGGGCAGAGCAAGAGCCGCCCGCGATGTGGTGGCCATAAATTCACTCCCTCTCCCCCTGGGAGAGGGCAGGGGTGAGGGCCGTTGGCGGTTGATGTGTCGCTGCAGGTGCGAAGGCTGCTGGCCCTCACCCTAACCCTCTCCCAGAGGGAGAGGGGACAAGAAGGGTTTCTGTCTTCGGCTGTCTGGTATTCGGCTGTTCGGTATTCCTTGTTCCCCACCCCCTTGTGGATGCGCCGAGGAGCGGAGGTCCAGACGGATCAGGGCAAAAACTTGTTTGAGCCGCAGGCGAGTTGTTTTTGACCCCGTCTGGACCGAGCACCGCAGGTTGCCCGTAGCGAAGCGGAGGGACGCAGCAACCAGGGTCGCCTTTTTTGCTTACTTTTTTGGCGAAGCAAAAAAGTGAGTCGCATGCCGGGCGACCCCGGCCAGCAGGACTCAGAGGAGAGCGCACCGCCGGAACATCAGCCAGCAAAGAACAACGCCGGATCAACCATGCACCGGTTGAGCATCACCCCCCAATGCAGATGCGGCCCCGTGACCCGGCCGGTCGCCCCCACAGCCCCAACACGCTCCCCGGTTTTAAGCGTATCGCCCACCTTCACGTCGACAGCACTCAAATGGCACACCATGCTCAGCAAGCCGCCACCATGGTCCAGCCACACCGTGTTGCCGTTGAAAAAATAATCGCCGGTGTCTATGACCCGCGCCGGCAGCGGTGACACCACCGGCGTGCCGGTGCCGGCGGCGATGTCCATGCCGCTGTGCGGGTTGCGTGGCTGGCCGTTGAAGACGCGGCGCAGTCCGAAGGAACTGGAGCGCCGGCCCGGCACTGGCACCTGCATGCGCAGTGAACCCTGCGGCAAAGGCTGGCTGAAGGTGGCCATCACGCCTTCCTGGTGCGCGCGTTCGCGTTCGTAGCGCGCCAGGTCTTCGGGCGACAAGTCCACCGTGCGCGGCTCTACCTTGAGCTGCTGCTCGCGGTAGCGTTTGGGCGCCACCACGTAGGGGATGTCGCGCCGTGCGCCGTCAGGGGTTTGCACCGTGATGCTGGCGTCTCCAGGCGGGGCCGAAAGCGCGATGCCCACCAGGGCCGTCCAGGCGTTTGCGTCGCCCAGCACCAGCAGGGGAATTTCGCCTGCATAAGCGGCAGGCCGCTGCGCGGCCGGGCCCAGGGGCAAGCGCGCCACCCCGCCCGGCACCTGCGAGGCATTGGGCCAGGGCGTGGAGGGTGACGGTGTGGCGGCAATGCCCGAGGCCGGCAAAGCCAGCCAGCCCGCGGCGGCCAGCAAGGCCGAGCGGCGGGTCAGGGGCGAAGAAATTGTGGCGTGTGGAAAGCGTGAATGCATGGCGCCATTATTGCGGCGTCATGGTGATTTTTCCCTCGCGCACATAGTCGTCGAACTGGATGCGCGGGATGGCCGTCACCGCGGCCACGCCGTCGCCGGCGTCCCAGCTCAGCGTGGCGCTGTCGGGTTCCAGCGCGACTTCAACGCGCACGCGCGGGATTTCAATCGGCGCACCGTCACCCGGTGTGAAGGTCACGTCACCGGTAATCATGGCGAACTGGGGCATGGCTGTCTCCTGGATGGATTGGGAAAAATGGGCAACAAGCCCGTGCCCTCCCATTTAAGCCGGGTTCGCGGTCATCCTGTGTAGGCGAACAGCCACTTTGGGGCACGGTCCTATGCGCGCTGGAATCGCTTGCCAAGGGTTTGCCGTCTTGGCCACAATCGTGCGACCAGCTGTTGCACACCGCTTCGCTGGAAGCACAGGAGGAACGACCATGCCAGCGCACAAGATTTTCACGACGCCGTTTGCCAAGGTGTACCCGATGTATGTCCAGAAAGCGGAGCGCAAAAACCGCACAAAGGAAGAAGTCGACCAGGTTATCCGCTGGTTGACGGGCTATGACGAAGCCGGGCTGCGCCGGCAGATCAAACAGGAAAACGATTTCGAGACCTTCTTTGCCCAGGCCCCGCGCATGCACCCGAATGTTTCGCTGATCAAGGGCGTCGTCTGCGGCATCCGCGTGGAAGAGGTCGAAGACCCGCTGATGCAGAAAATCCGCTGGCTGGACAAGCTGGTGGACGAGCTGGCCAAAGGGAAGGCGATGGAGAAAATCCTGCGGCAATAAGGCGGCGCGCTTTCAATCCGTTCGCCTTGAGGTATCGAAGGGCTTCGACAAGTTCAGCCCGAACGGTGTAACCAGGCTCAGCCTGAACGGCGTGATGTCCTGGGTTATGAAAACATCAAAAGGGTATGGACCCTAGGCCTTGCCCCACACCAGCAGCAAATTGTTCGCCGGCATCGCATGCCGCGCCAGCAGCCGCAGGCCGGCACGCCCGGCTTCCTGCGCCACATCTTCCCTGCGCCTGATGCCCCATGACGGGTCTTGCGCGCGCAGGCTCTGGTTGAAGCTGAGGTTGCCTTCCGACGTGGGCACGCCATCTTCCAGATAAGGCCCATACGTCACCAGCACGCCGTCCGGCGCCAGGTACCGTGCAGCGCCCTGCATCAGCGCGGCGCAGGTCGCCCAGGGGGAGATGTGCAACATGTTGGCGCAATAAATCAAATCGAAGCGCGCATCGCCCGGCAGCCATTCCGGCGCCATCACGTCCAGCACCAGGGCAGGGCGCACATTGGGCAAACCCTGCTCAGCCACCCAGGCGGCAATCGATCCCAGTGAGGCCTGCATCGCATCGGTCGGCTGCCATGTCCACTGCGGCAGGCCCGCCGCAAACCAGGCCACGTGCTGGCCCGTGCCGGAGGCGATCTCCAGCGCCTTGCCCTGTTCAGGCAAGACCTGAAGCAGGACCTCCAGGATGGCTTGTTTGTTGCGGTCCGCGGCGGGGCTGAAGTGGGGGCTCAAGTTGGGTGCTGGCATGGCGGTGATTAGACCGCACACATGCCCGGTTCAGCCGAAACAGCCGCTTTCCCGCATGTCCCCCAGCAGCCGCAGGCGCACTCGAATCGCTACGCCGATCTGGTGGCGGCGAGATGTTCGCCTGACCGGGTCTTCACGCACCGGCGTTCAGCGCCGCCGGATTGGGCCCGGCAGGCGCCTTCGGTGCGCCGGCCCGTATCCGCCGCGCGCCGGTTTGCCCGGCCGCCGGTTGGGTGGCGGCCGCTGTGCCCAGCGCGGGTTGCCAGTTGTGCGGCACGATCAACACATCGCTGCGCGTGTCATCGCCGGCCGGGAAGCTCAGGATCCGGGCTGAGACGCTCTCGAACATCAGGTCTGAGAAGGCAGAGGCGGGGTGCTTGCCCACGACGATCAAATCCGAGCCGCTGCGTTGTTGTTGCACCAGTGCCTGCAGCGACGGGTCTCCGCGCCCGATGGCCGGCTGCACGCGGTTGCGCCTCGTGTCGCAGGAATCGGTGAGCCGCACCATGCGGTCCTGTGCGTGGCGCAGGCACTGCGCGCGGTAGACCTTGATGTCGCGGTCCGGGACTTCGGCCTGCCGCAACTTGCGTTCGTTGATCGTGTCGATCGCGTGGAAGATCTCAACCGGTGCTGTCTTGCTGATGGCGCAGCCAAGGTCTACCAAAGACGGGGAGGCTGGTGAGAAATCGACCGCGACCAGCAGCTTGCGGTAGGGGTGCTCGGCGCGGCGGCGCGCCAGCAGAACCGGCCGCTGGGCGCTGCGCAGCAGTTCATCGACCGGCTGGCCCAGGAAGAATGTCCGCAGGCTGCGCACCCGCGTGGCGCCCCACACCACCAGGTCGGCGGCGCCGACCTCGGGCAGGAGTTCTCTGGCGGTGTGTGCAAGGCGGCCCGCTGCGCGGACCTTGATGCCGTGCACCTGCGAAAGCTGCAATGCGTGCTGGCCGAGCCGGTTGGCCGCGTCAGCCGGTGGCGCTTCTCCGGGGTAGCCCAGCCAAGCCAGTGTGAGCACGGCGCCGTGCTCGGCACTTAGCAGCGCCGCCCGGTCCAGCGCATGGGTTCCCTGGTTCGAGAAATCGGTGACGGCAAGAATGAAACGAGGGGACATGGGAACTCCTTTCTTTTTCAGAAATGGCGGATGGGTTAACGGGTGTAGTCGCCCGTGGCTTCGGGCTGGTACTGGATGGCCAGGATCTGCGCGGCGCAGCCCTCGCCGTGCGGCGTGAGCCACCTGGCGACGTCACCGGCCCTCAACCCCAGCAGGCTGCTGCCCACGGGCGACAGCACGGAGATGAGGCCGGCGGCGGGCTCGGCATCGCCCGGGTAGCAGAGGGTGAGAACCTGGCGGTGACGCGTGTGCACATCCATGACTTCCACACGGGAATTCATCGTGACCAGATCGCCGGGCGCGGCGCGGGAGCTCGTCACCTCCGCGCTTTCCAGCCAATCGACCAGGCCGGCCGGGTGGCCGGGGCGCTGCTGGTTCAGCAGCTTGCTGAGACGGGCGTAATCAATATCGGTAAGCGTGCGCTCACCGTGAACCACTGTATGCATGGCTGCACTCCATCGATGCGAACGCTGGTTGTGAAGGGCGTTCGCGGACGCGCGGGGCGGGTGCCCGGCGGTAGATGGTTGCGCTGAAAAAGGAGGGAGCGGACCGCCGGGCTTAGGAAAGTGCTGGCGTCAACTGGCGACGCAGGGAGCAGATGATGAGGCGGGTCATGTGTGGATTTTAGGCCGCAGGCAATAGCCTCATACTTCCTGCCAGATTGAAACTGACCAGGCGCCGGCGTCGGATGGTTGACCCCAGGCCTTATTCCTCTGAATCCCCTGAAGCCCTTCTCAAGCAAAGTAGCCGCTGTCCCGTATGTCCGCCAGCAGTTCCATCTCTCTCGGTTGCCAGCCCAATGCACTGCGCGTAATCGCGCTCGAGGTCGGGTTGTCAATCGCCACAAAGCGCGCAAGCCAGTCGAAGTGGGCGGGCGCTTCGCCGGCCGCGATGCCGCGCACCGGCAGGCCCAGCCGCGCGCCTATGGCTTCGGCAATCGCGCGAAACGGCAGTCCCTCTTCGGCCACCGCATGCAGGCGCGCGCCGGGCAGGGCGCTCTCCAGCGCCAGGCGAAAGAGCCTTGCCGCGTCCAGCCGGTGCACCGCCGGCCAGCGGTTGGCGCCTTCGCCGATAAAGGCAGACACACCTTTGGCCCGCGCAATGCGCGCCAGCATTGGCACAAAACCGTAGTCGCCCGCGCCGTGCACCGAGGGGGGCAGCCGCACCACGCTGGCGCGCACACCGCGGCCGGCCGCGGCCAGCACCATGGCCTCCGCTTTTGCGCGCGGGTTGGGCGAGGCTTCCGGCACCGGCGTGTCTTCGGTCGCCGTGCGGGCGCCCGCCAGCAGCACGGTGACGGATGTCGCCACCAATGGTTTGCCCGTGCCTTCCAGCGCGCCCAGCATGGCCGTGACGGCCTGCCGGTCCGTCTCGGCGGCAGCGGCGTGTGCCGAAAAGTCATGGATGAACGCGGTGTGGATCACACCGTCGCAGGCCCCGGCGGCGGCGGCCAGGCCGGCGGTGTCCGCCAGTTCACCGCGATGGGCCTGCGCACCCAGCCCCGCCAGCGCCTCGGCCGCCGCATCGCTGCGCGCCAGGCCCAGCACCTCGTGGCCCGCGGAAAGCAACTCCCGCACAATGGCCGAGCCGATGAAGCCTGTGGCCCCGGTCAAGAAAACACGCATACTGAACTCCTGAAAAAATCAATGAGCCCGCATCTTGCGCCGCCACCCCGATTCGCAAAAGCCGTGAGCGTATACAGGTATGAGCACTAACACCCTGAACAACCCCATCGCACAAGCTGCACAAGCAGCGCAGGCCGCACCCCTCACGCTGGGCGGCTTCCTGCGCGACCGCCGCGCGCGCCTGCCGCCCGCGCCGGGCGCCGACGGGCGCCGCCGGACACCCGGCCTGCGGCGCGAAGAAGTGGCCACGCGCGCCCATGTGAGCGTCACCTGGTACACCTGGCTCGAACAAGGCCGCGGCGGCCCGCCGTCCGACGAGGTGCTGGAGCGGCTGGCCGGCGCGCTGGCGCTGGACGGCGCCGACCGCGAGTACATGTTTTTACTGGCCCGGCAGCGGCCGCCGCCGCTCAGGGGCGCCACATCATCAGCCGCCGTCACGCCCGCCCTGCAGCGTGTGCTGGACGGCCTGACGGCCAGCCCCGCCATCGTCAAGACCCAATGCTGGGACATCGTGGCCTGGAATGCCGCCGCAGCGGCGGTGCTCAGCGACTACGCCGCGCAGCCGCCCGGCGCGCGCAACCTGCTCAGGCGCCTGTTCACCGACCCGGCCATGCGCAGCCTGCCCGACTGGGAGGCCAATGCGCGCTTTGCCCTTGCCGCCTTTCGCGTCGATGCGGCGCGCGCCGGCGACAGCCCGGAAGCGGCCGCGCTGGCCGAAGAACTGCAGGCCGCCAGCAAGGACTTTCGCCGGCTCTGGGCCGACAACGAAACCAGCAGCCACTACGGGGGCGTCAAACAAATCGAGCGCCCCCTGGCCGGCGCCATCACGCTCGAATACCAGTCCTTCCCCGTCGACAGCGCGGCCGGGCTCAGCATGATTGTGTTCACGCCGGTGACGCCGGCGGATGTGGAGGCCGTGGCCTTGCTGATGGCCAACAAGGCCGGGCCCTTGAAAAAAAACGGGAAGCGCTGAAAGCCTTAGCCGGCTTCCACCCGCTCTTCAATTTCACGCCAGCTGCCCTGCGCCAGGCCGTCCAGCGCATAAGGGCCGATCGCCGCGCGAATCAGCCGCAAGGTCGGGTGGCCCACGGCCGCCGTCATGCGCCGCACCTGGCGGTTGCGGCCCTCGCGTATGCCCAGTGATATCCAGAAGGTCGGGATGGCCTTGCGCACCCGCACCGGCGGCTCACGCTCCCACAGGCCGGGCGGCGCGTCCATGCGCTCGGCGATGGCGGGCCGCGTGGGGCCGTCGTTGAGCTGCACACCGCCGCGCAGCGCGGCCATCGCCGCCTCGCCAGGCTCGCCCTCCACCTGCACCCAGTAAGTCTTGAGCATCTTGAAGCGCGGGTCGCTGATGCGCGCCTGTAATTGCCCGTCGCTGGTCAGCAGTAACAGGCCCTCACTGTCGGCATCCAGCCGCCCGGCCACATAGACACCGGGCAGGGCTATGAAGTCCTTGAGCCCGCGCCAGCGGCCTTCGGCCGTGAACTGGCTCAACACGCCATAAGGCTTGTTGAAGCAGATCAGCCGGGGCGTTGCCCCCATGGCGCACAAAGTGGAGTTGGTGGTGGGCATGAAGCTGGTGATCGTAATGGAGTCTGGCGTGCATCAACGCAACGCAGCTTGCCCCGCGCAAGATGCGCAGCACGCGTGCCGCCTGGAGGGAGAAGCTGGGAATTCTAGTGGCAGGCCCAGCGGGCCCGCACCGCGCACGGCAGCAATGGCCTTCGCGGCCCTGGTGCGGTGCCACTGCTATAGCATCGCCGCATGAGTACCCAATACGAAAGCATCCGGCCCGCCACGGTTTACCCTGAGGCGTTCCGCGTGGCCGCACCCGAACAACCCATTGGCCTGCAGGTGTGGCCGCGTCAACCCGGCGTCTTCATTCGTCACGCCGCGGCGCCGGCGGGTGCAGAAAGTGAAGGCCTGGGCGACAACCCCACCGAAGAAGCCGGCGAAGCCGGCAAACCGCCCCATGAGCTGGTCACGGGCCAGTTCGGCCTGGTGCCGCGCTGGGTCAAGTCCGCGTCAGACGCCAGGCTGCGTTCAACCAAGCTGGTCAACGCGCCATCCGAAAGCGTCACCACGTCCACCAACTTCCGCCAGGCCTGGCTAGCCGGCCAGCGCTGCATCGTGCCAGTGATGGCATTCATCGAAGAAGACTGGCGCAGTGGCAAGGCCGTGCCCACGCGCATTGCGCGGGTCGATGGCAAGCCGATGGGTATTGCGGGTTTGTGGGAGCGCTGGACAGGCGCAGACGGTGAAGTCATCACCAGCTTTTGCCTGCTCACACTCAACGCCAACACCCACGCCCTGATCAGCCGATACCAGCAACCTGGCAATGAGAAGCGCATGCCCGCGATCTTGAACGAGGGGGGCTTTGACGCCTGGCTAGGCGCAAGGCCGGAGAAAGCGCGCGAGTTCGTGCGGGCCTATCCGGCCAACTGGTTGTTGGCCAACCCGGTTCAGAAGGGCGGCAGGGGCCGGGAGTGGTAAGCGCAGGCCTCAGGCTGCAGCGGCTTCTTCAGCCCGGGCTTTTTGCTGCGCCCGCATGATCTGGTGGCGCTGCCAGTAGCTGCCCAGCACCGCCTTGAAGTGCGCCTCCTGCTTGCCCAGGCCCTTGAGCTTGACCGTGCTGGTGCGCGCTCCCAGCATGCCCTTGTCGAAATGGGTGATGGTCAGGGTGTTGCCGAAACTGCTGTTGTTGAAAGTCATGCCCTTCACCGCGTCCCATGAGGTCAGCTCGCCGCCATCCGCCGTGGCGTGCACGCCTTCGTAGCTGATGTCGATGCGCTTGTCTTTGCCCAGGTCAAACGACACCGGCGGAAAGTAGCGCAGCACAATCTCGCGCTCTTCATCGTTGGCCGGCTCATAGCGGTAGGCCAGGCTTTGCTCATGCGCGGCCGCGAAGCGTTGCTCGTACTCGCTCCACAGGCGTTGCTCGATGGCACCGGCCGTGGCGATCTCGTCGGCCCAGGTGGACGACGGCACGGTGGTGACGATGGCGCCGTAGCTGCTCTCTTGCAGGTGGTGGCCCACGTTGCGCATGCGCTCCAGCAGGGGCGGGTGCGTGTCGTAGGGGTGGGGCACGGCGGCCGTCTTCATGGCCGTCACAAACTCGCCCGAGCTGGCATAGGGATGCAGGCCGTCAGCCACAAAACCCGCAATGCCCAGGGCGCCGCTGTGCTGGTGCTCCTGCTCGAACAGCTTGCGTTCCACCGTGTTGCGGTAGCTGGAATAGGCCGAGATCTTGATCAGCGACTGCACGATGGACTGCGGCGCCGTGAGCTTGGCGGCCACGCGGTCCGCGGTGTATTCGCGCTCACGGCTGTCGCGCGCCAGCGCGAACTCAAACACCATGCGGTACAGGCGCAGCAGGTAGTGCGCCACGATGGTCAGCCCGCCGCTGCGCATCTGCCAGGTGTAGAGGTCGAACTGGTTGAGCTTGGGGCCCAGCGCGGCGCTGCTGCGCGTGTCGCCGCCGCCCAGGTGGGCCAGCTCATGCGCCAGCACGGCGTCCGCCTCGGCGGTGTCCAGCACGCGCAGCAGCGGAATGCTCACAAACAGCGTGCGGCCCGTCAGCGCCTGTCCGGCGACGGAGCAGGGCGCCTCGGTCACAAAGAAGTTGGTGTCGATGCCGGCAATGATCTGGTCCGGCGGCGCCGTGTCGACGCGGGCGGCCAGCTGGCGAATGCGGTCCCACAGGCGGGGCGCATCGGCTTGGCTCAGCAGCTCGCCTTCAATGGCATAACCCGAAGGCAGCTTCTTGAACAGGGTGTAGATCGCATAGAAGACCGCCAGGGCCGCCATAATGCCGGCCAGGCCCACCAGCTTGATGTAATAGTTGTGCCAGAAGTAGGCCGTGAGCCAGAACGAGAGGAACACCAGCATGGCGCTTTGCAGCGTGACCTCCACCGCGCTGGAAACCGTCATCAGCCGCCAGCCCGCCACAAAGCTGGCATAACGCAGGCCGCGGTTGGCAAACGCCAACGCCCCCAGCACGCCTGCTGCCGCCAGCAGCGCCGCGCCCAGGATCAATGTCCAGAAAGCGGCACGATCGGCCCAGTGGAACCACCAATGCATGGAATAAGGGCTGCACACCTTGTCGTGGAAGACCCGGTCTTCGGGGGAAGTCGCGCCGCACGCCATCGAGAGCTTGTGCGTGTCGTAAAACGCGATTTCCTCGGCCTTTTGCGCCGGTGTCAGCTCCCGCGCGGCGTTGATGCGTTCATCGACGCGCTGGATGAAATCGCGGTCCTCCGTCTGCAGCACATAGTGCGTGAAAACCAGCGTGGCCGCCGGAATGAGAAAGAGCGACGCCAGGGTCAGCAGAAAGACCCGCCAGAGGTCGGCGTGGATCGTGCGTGCAGAGGCCATGTGAAAGGTCCTGTGGATTGAATCGATCCATGATAGCGGCGCTTTGTGGCCGTGCATTGAGCTAAGCCCCAGTAGGTCTTGAGCGTCTTGCAGCGCGGGTCGCTGATCAGCAACAGGCCTTCACTGTCGGCATCCAGCCGCCCCGCCACATAGACGCCGGGCAGGTCAATGAAACCCTTGGTACCGCGCCATAGGCCTTCGGGCGTGAACTGGCTCGGCACGCCGTAGGGCTTGTTGAGGCAGATGAGGCGAGGTGTTGCTGCGCTGGAGTTCGGGCTTGGCATGGGGTGATCAGATCGCACGCTCGCCCGGCAGCCACCTGGGCGCCATGACGTCGAGCACCAAGGCGGGGCGCACATTCAGTAATCCCTGCTCAGCTACCCAGGCGGCAATCGAGGACAGCGCGCCCGGTCTGCAATCCGTGGGTTGCCATTCCCATTGCGGCAGGCCCGCGGCAAACCAGGCGACGTGCAGGCCTTTGCCTGAGGCGATTTCGAGTGCGCTGCCTTGTTGCTTGGGTAATACCTTCAGCAGGACATAGAGGATGGGCTGCTTGTTGCGGTCTGCTGCGGGGCTGAAGTTGGGGTTTTCATGGGGCGAGACATGACGCAAGCGGCTGCGGCCGAGACGAATAGTCATCAGGCGAGTTCCATCGCATTGGTTGTCCTGTTGTCGAAGCAGCTAGAAAATTGCGTTCTTTTTCTTCGGTTTATTGGCACAAGCGTTAGCTAGTACTTCGGGAGCGCTTGTCGCGTACGGGGCGATGAATCCGCTTCTTGTCGGGAGTTGCGGTTCGCCCCTTGGTCTCATGTGATTTCTTCTTCTCTACTATCGCGTCCTTCCTCACGGTTGTCTTTTTTCGCGTTGTCGTTTTAGTAACGCCAGGCTCCTTTTTGCCTGTTCTTGCTACGGGTTGATGCTTGCCTTGGGCTTTCTTTGCCGCTGGTTTTGGTGATGTAGTGCCAGCTTCGCTGTCGCGCACTTCAGATGTCACCGTTTCGCTAAAGGAATAGCCAAAAACGTCTTTATAGGCTTTTAAGAATTCCTCTGACTTTCTGAAATGCCAAAACAACGGCCAATTTCTATACCCGCCATCGGTCACAAACTCTCCCTCTTTTCCTATTTTTCTCATGAGCGCTGCTGCTTCAGCGTAATTGTCGCGAAGCACCGCTTGAGCTAGGCTGAAATCTCGAACAGTTCCAGACCAATCCTCTCCGTCTAACGTACTTATTGCTTCTGCTCCTCGATTCAGACGTTTAAGTGCGATAGCTTTGTTTACTATTCGCATTCGCCGCATCACCCCAGACGTTGGCTTTACGAAGGGTTGAGAAAGTCCAAAGTTGGAAAACCTTAGAGCGGTAGCGAAGTCTTCAAGCCTTAGTCTGTTGTAGATAAGCTCGTTTAGATGCCGATCTGCGATGTCTGGGTCACGAGGAAATATTTTTCGCCAGAGCGTGTATCCAAGCATGACCCCAGTACGTTCCACGGCTTTGTGAGCGGCAAAAAAATATGTTGGATCAAGCGGTAGTAGCGTTCCTTTGGGTGGAATGTCTTTTTCCAAATTGCCATTTGCAAGACAAACCTGTCGATACTGATCACTTGTCACTCCTCCTGCGTGAGTGAAGAGATTTCTTCGTTGACTAGCTTCAACAAAGCTTGGCCATTCGTCGAACTTGGTTAGTTGAAGGTCGTAATCTTTCTCAAGTTGCTGGAACTGTTTTGGATAACTTTCTCTTCGCAGAGATTCGATATCCTTTTCAAGCAGGTCGTCACGAAGTTCATCAATAGTCGCTAGCCCCTTAAGCTCCCCAATAGTTACCTCGCGCTTTAAGTGATAGAACCGAGTTTCATCTAAGTGCGCGACGCCGCGGATGAACTCTCCCACAAAATTATCGAACTCGCAGAAAAGTCCTATAAACAGACCCGCCACAATCGTAGATGGCATTTTGGAGTTTGCAATCAAATCGATATTGCGGTCGTTGTCGAGCATTGCAGCCGTAGCTTCAGCCTGCTTAGTTCCGGACGAGGAGGTTATTTGCTCTAGTAGATTTTTCTGCTGGCGCGCAATTTTCCGGAGGAGACGCAGTTGAGCCGTCTGAGCGTTAGGAACCGCAATTGAGCATGCCCAGGCGATGTCCATTGACCGAGATACAAACGTTTCTATTGCCTTGCCTAATGGGTGCGCATCTGGTTGCTCAAGAACAATTCTTGGAATGGAAACTTTGACTTCACGTATGGGAGACGTGCCATTGCTGTTGCTATTCTTCTGAATCGAACTCATTGCGCACCCTTGTTATTGAAAAACGGGACATGGCTCTAGCTTGCACGAAAAGGTTTTCTCACTATGACTTGATCGGAATCAGCTTTACTGGTTTACGACACGTCATGTATGTAGTGCTGAGGAGCCCGTCTCCATTGCTGGCAATCACACGCTGATTTAAGAGTGTCAGCCTAGCCTGTCCTTGCACGGCTGCACCTATGGTTACCCCTTAAGCCCCTTACCCGCCCGCCTCACCATCTCCTCAGTCCCACATCTTTCGCGCACCACCCGGCCACAATGCGTAATGGAAGCCTGCCTTCCAGTATTTGATGCATTCAGCGGAACTGGCCGTGGCGGCCCAGACGGTGTTGGCGGCGGTTGCGCATTGGGCCTGTGTGGCCTTGACGCCGCGCATGACGGTCGATTCTGAAAAATCACCGGCGTCGCTGAATTCGGCGCGGCCGAACCGGGCGTGGCCGGCGGCCGGTGCGAACAGGGCTGACGCCAAGCCCCACGTCACCAGAACCTTGTTAAAACCCTTGGGGCTAAAGAACTGATGCATGTGTGAGGTTTGTGCGCTTTTATTTGCTGAACGAGTCTTTCATCCCCGTCACCCGATTGAACACGACTTTGCCGTCCTTGTGGTCAACAATGTCTGTGACAAAGTACCCATGCCGCTCAAACTGGAAGCGCGTGCCGGCGGGCACCTTTGCCAGTGAGGGCTCGACATAGGCCGTCACGGTCTTGAGGCTGTTGGGGTTCAGCTCATCGAGGAAGTCCTTGTCGCCGGTGCCGGGGTGTTCGGCGGTGAACAGGCGGTCGTAGAGGCGCACTTCAGCTTCGACCGCATCGTTGACGCCTACCCAGGTGATGACGCCCTTGACCTTGATGTTGTCCGAGCCGGGGGTGCCGCTCTTGGTGTCGGGGATCAGGGTGGCGTGCACTTCCGTCACTTTGCCGTCTGCGTCTTTGACAGCGCCTGTGCATTCAATGACGTGGCCGTATTTGAGGCGGACCTTGCTGCCGGCTATCGCCTGTTTGCTGGCGTTGACGTGCGGCGGGAAGAGGCGGAAGAAACCTTTGGGTGGGGTTTCTTCGTAGTCGGTGCGTTCGATCCAGACTTCCTTGCCGATCTTGAAGTGGCGTTTGCCCATTTCTTCGTGGTGCGGGTGCACGGGGGCGCTGCAATCGTCGAGCTTGCCGACAGCAGCTTGACTGCTGTCCTCCGGTTTTCCCATCACTTCCTCCCAGTTGGTGAGCACGAGCTTGACGGGGTCCAGCACCGCCATGGCGCGCGGGGCGATGGGGTCCAGGGTGTCGCGCAGCGCGCCTTCGAGGGTGCTGTAGTCGATCCAGCTGTCGCTTTTGGTGACGCCTATGCGTTCGGCGAACAGTTGCAGGGCCTCGGGCGTGTAGCCGCGGCGGCGCAGGCCGACGATGGTGGGCATGCGGGGGTCGTCCCAGCCGCTGACGCGCTTTTCATTGACGAGCTGGGCGAGCTTGCGTTTGCTGGTGAGCACGTAGCTCAGGTTCAGGCGGGCGAACTCGTACTGGCGCGGGTGGGGCGTGGCGATGAGTTTGCCTTCCGCGAGGCGGTCCAGCAGCCAGTCGTAGAAGGGGCGCTGGTCTTCAAACTCCAGGGTGCAGATGCTGTGGGTGATCTGCTCGAGCGCGTCCTCGACCGGGTGGGCGAAGGTGTACATGGGGTAGATGCACCATTTGTCGCCGGTGTTGTGGTGGTGGGCGCGGCGTATGCGGTAGATGGCCGGGTCGCGCATGTTGATGTTGGGCGAGGCCATGTCGATTTTGGCGCGCAGCACGGCGGCGCCGTCGGCCAGTTGGCCGTCGCGCATTTCGCGAAAGCGCGCCAGGTTCTCTGCCGGTGTGCGGCCGCGGAAGGGGCTGTCGGTGCCGGGCTTGCCGAAGTCGCCGCGGTTCAGGCGCATTTCTTCGGCGCTTTGTTCGTCGACGTAGGCGTTGCCGCTTTCAACCAGGTATTCGGCGGCGCGGTACATGAAGTCGAAGTAGTCGCTGGCCTGGTAGGGCTTGTCGTCGCCCTTGCCATTGCCAATCTGTGCCCAGTCGTAACCCAGCCATTTGACGGCGTCGATGATGCTGTCGACGTATTCGGTGTCTTCTTTTTCGGGGTTGGTGTCGTCAAAGCGCAGGTGGCAGACGCCGCCGTAGTCGCGCGCCAGGCCGAAATTCAGGCAGATGCTTTTGGCGTGGCCCACATGTAAATAGCCGTTCGGTTCGGGCGGAAAGCGCAGGCGCACCCTGGCGGGGTCGGGCTGGCCGGCCGCGTGGTGGGCGGCGTCCCCGGGGCTGCCGCCCCAGCGGCGCTCGGCGTAAGTGCCCTCGGCCAGGTCTTTTTCAATGATCTGGCGCAGGAAGTTGCTGGGCTTGTGGATTTCTTTGTCGGCGGGCGTGGAGGCGGGGGATGGGGCAGCTTTGGGGGAGGCGGGAGAGGTCATTGACCGATTTTAGGGCTTACCCGAAGCACTTACGTTTGGCTACGCTCTTCACGGGGCATACGGTACGCGGTTACCAGAGTGCTGCGTTTAATCAACACATGGGCATTTCGCGCCCTTCACTCCCAAGGAGAAATCTTATGAAGACAGCCATCAAAGCAAACCGCTCCCTCGCACTGGCAGGCGCCGCCGCCACGCTGGCCGTGGCCGCCATGGGCTTTGCGGGCGCCGCCCAGGCCCGCGACAACGTGTCGTTTTCCGTGGGCATAGGCGTTCCGGGCGTGGCGGTGGGCGTGACGAATGCCTACCCCGTGTACCAGCAGCCTGTGTACCAGCAACCTGTCTATGTGCAACCCGCGCCCGTGTATTACCAGCCTGCGCCGGTGTACTACCCGCGCCCTGTGTATGTGAGGCCAGCGCCCGTGTATTACGCGCCGCGTCCTGTGTACTACGCCCCGCCTCGCCATGGCCACAGGCCGCACGGTCACTATGTGCAGGCGCCGCGCCCCGGCAACGGTTATGGCCCCGGCTACCGCGCAGCGCCGGTGTACTACCAGCGCTAAGCCAACCGGCCCAGCCAGCAAAAAGCCCGCTTCATGCGGGCTTTTTTGATGGCGCAAGCTATTGATGTTTGGGTAACTTCAGTCCATACACCGTTCGGGCTGAGCTTGTCGAAGCCCTTCGACAAGCTCAGGGCGAACGGTAGTGAGGATTGGTCATGTATTACTGGGGAGCGGCGCCCCAGAAGACGTATTCGGCCTCATAGGGCACGGAGACGCGCATGCCCAGGGTGGAGGCGGTGCAGGGCGGGTTGGCGACCACGCCGCCCACGGTGCGGCGGGCCTGGATGTAGCGGACGTTGGCGAGGGCGCCCGGTGTGTCGGAGGGGCCGACCATGGCGCGCAGCAGGGGCAGGTTTTGCGGGGCGTCGGTTGCTTCGACCAGTTCCTGGGCGCTGACGCGGGAGCCGTCGCTGTGCACCCAGCGCGCGCGGGCGCCGGGGAAGTAGGTGAGGGGGTTGCCGGCGCCGTCTGTGAGCCGTATGCCGGGGGACAGCAGTAGCCAGGCGTATTCATAAGGCGCGCGTTTGACGGCCTGGCATTCATAAAGCAGGTCGCCCCGGCCTTGCGCTTCGAGCAGCGGCGTGTAGCCCGCGGGCACATGCAGGGAGCCAGGCAGGGTTTGCTGGGCCTGGTGGGCTTGCTGGAGGCTGGGCTGGCGCAGGCCGCAGGCGCTGAGCGCGGCCACGGCGCCGGCCAGCAGCACGGCGTTTCGCAGCAGGGCTGAACGGGAAGGGCGAAAGGCGTTGGCTTGTGGGGTGTTCACGGCGGCTTTCAAAGGATGGAAGGCAAGGGGCAATTGCCCAGTACAACAGCGCCGTGGGGGCCGGCCTGTAGGCGGCCGGAGGGACAGGATGCGGGGAAATACCGGTAACGCGGCTGGCACAGCTTAAGCGCAACGCGTAAAGCCAAGAGAAAAGCCCGCGGAACGAGTCCCGCGGGCTTTGGTTCCATGGCTGCTCCGGCAACCATGGAGAGACGCGCTTAAGAGCCTGTTCAATGTCTAAACGGGGCCGCGCAAGCCCCTTCTCGGGATGGGATGCTAGGCGCGGTGCGCCGCCCATAGCACCGCTATGGGTTAGCGCCGCAACGCCGCAGACCGCCCGAGAAGGGGCTTGCCCTCCGGGTTGGGGTGAAATCGGGCGATTGAGCCGCCCAAGCCCTTGCATGGGCATTAGCCCATGCGGCGTTCCTGGTCGGCCCACTCATCCCGATTGCACCCCAACGCGGCCCCGTTTAGGCATTGAACAGGCTCTAGGGGCGCGCCGGATCGGCTGCCTTAAGCAGCTTTCCAGAAAATGTAATCAGCCTGGTAAGAGGTGGTCAGCTTGTCGCCGAGGTCGGCCTGGGTGCAGGCCTTGCTCAGGTCCTGGCCGCCCTTGGTCTTGATGCGCTGGATGTAGGTGACGTTTTGCAGCACGCCGGGCGTAGCACCCGATGCGCCGGTGGAGAGTTGCTGCGGCAGGTTGGTGGCACCCACACGCGGGGCCAGGGCGACCTGGGTGCCGACTACGCTGGAGCCGTCGATGTGCGTCCAGGTGGCGGGTGGGCCGGAATAGCGCGCAACCGTCTTGCCGGTGCGGTCCAGCAGTTCGGCTTCGGGGCGCACCAGCACCCAGCCTATGGTGCCGGCGGTGGTGGCATTCGCCTTGCACTCGTAGTGCAGCAGGCCGCTGGCGGTGGTTTCAAGCGCGACAACGTTGCCGGGCGGCACGGTGATGGTGGCGTCGAGCTGGTCCTGGGTGTATTCCTTGGGCAGCGGGGCGACGCCCGAGCAGGCGACCATCAGGGTGGCGGTGCCGGTGACCATGGCGATGGTGACCGCCGCGCTCTTGGTATAGGCCCACAGGGTGTTGTGCGTGCTTTTCATGATTGGGTTTCCTCGGTGGCTTGTTGGTGTCGTTGTTTGTCGCTAACCAGTAAACCCCGGGTGGTGTGGAACTGCTGTAGGACGCCGCGCAGGCTTGCTGCCAGTGCTTCTCTATGCGCGGCCTCGGATCAACCGCCGCTGGCCCCCACCCCTGCCCTCCCCCAGCGGGGGAGGGAGCAAAAGCGGTTCGAAGATGAGCGCCGGATGTACGCCTTCCCCCGCTGGGGGAAGTTTGGGATGGGGGCCTGCGGCCTTAAAACAACTCGCTGGGGCCAGACGCAAAAAAGCCCACAGGCCGCCTTGCGGCAGCCTGTGGGCCTGAAAGCCAGCCCGCCTGACCGGGACTGGCCGCTCACCCTTAAGAGAAAACGAAGCGTGGCTTACATCGCCTTGTAGAAGATGTAGTCGGCCTGGTATTGCACGACCTGTTTGGCGCCCGCATTGCCGGCGGCGCAGGCCATGGCGGGGGCGACGCCGCCCCGGGTGTCCACGCGCTGGATGTAGCTGACGCCGCTCATGGCGCCGCTGCCCATGGCCGGGTTGGCCTTGACGAGCTGGGACGGGATGTTGCCTGTGCCGTTGGGTGCGACGGCGATTTGCGTGGCGGTCAGTTTGGAGCCGTCCATGCTTTCCCAGGTGGCGGGCGGGCCGTAGTACTTGCCGACCTGTTTGCCGGCGCGGTCGTTCAGTTTGGCGTCGGGGCCGACGAAGACCCACTCAAACTGGCCGGCCATGTCTTTCTTGGGGCTGCACTGGTAGGTGATCTCGCCCACGCCCACGGTTTCCATGGCGACCTTGTTGCCGGCGGGCACCTGGACGGCGGCGGGCAGGCTGGCCTGCGAGTACATGGGTTTCATGGGCGACATGCTGCCGCAGGCGGCGAGCAGGGAGACGGCGAGCAGGGAAGCGGAAATTGTGAAGGGACGCAGCATCATTTTTGAACTCCTCGAAGGTTGTGGACCGGCCCAGGCGGGCCGGCGTTGGTGAGACGACCGGCCTTTGTTGTGAGCGGTATGGCGGCGCGTCCTGATGGGGATACGCGGCGGAATTGAGGATGGATTCAAAAAAAGCGGCGTCATGGCCAGGGATATTCATCAGCGGGGGCCGAGGGTCCGGCTTTGCCGGCCCCAGGCGCCGCCCCCTCGAGGGGGAATTTTTTTTGAATCCACTCCCGTTTCCGCCGCGTATCTCCATCAGGACGCGCCGCCATACCGCTCACAACAAAGGCCGGTCGTCTCACCAACGCCGGCCCGCCTGGGCCGGTCCACAACCTTCGAGGAG
>NZ_CALROB020000040.1:0-48457 GCF_943369675.1 Polaromonas sp. YR568
GGCTGCCGACCACCGCGTTGGCGGCGGCGCTGGCGGTCACCACCGTCGTGAAACTCGATGAGACCTTCACCCCCTGGAAAAAGTCCAGGCTGGACAACTTGGCGGCGGCCGTCTGGACGGCGCCGACCGAGCTTTGCAACTTGCCGTAAGCGGAGAGCTTGGTCGTGTAGCTGGCAGCCCTGGCGTTCAGCGCCAACAGCGGCTGCTTTTCCGCGGTGGCCAACTGGTCGAGCAGGCCGGTCAGATCGAGCTTGGAGCCTACGCCTAGGCTTGAAATTGATGCCATGAAAGTGATTCCTTAAATTCTGGGCTATATCTTCTGACTGACCAGCAAGCCCTGCAATTTGCCGAGCGCCCTGGAAATCCGCACCACCTCTTCGTTGGGCATCTGCCGGATCATTTCGCCGCTTTCCACGTCCACCACTTTGGTGATCATGGTGTTGGCTTCCTTGTCGAACTCAAAACGCACGCCGATAAACGCGATCTTCAGGCTCTCGTTGATCTCAGTCAGTGCTTCGCTCTCTTCGGCCGTCGAAGTTCCGGCGGCCTCCCGGGCACCGTCAAGCCCGACCGGGGCCTCACGCGCCGGAGCGGTATTTTTCTCTGCCGATGGTGCGGGCAACACGGGCGCAAGCTGCGGACTGGCCGACAGGCTGCCGATGGAAATCGTCATGGCTATACCTCCGAAGAATCGCTAAGGACTCCCGCCTGAAGGCTTCCAGGCGGGAGTGCTTAACGCAGGCGCCGGAAGCGCCTGAGTGAAATACCGAAAGCGCGCCCCCGGGGGAGCGCGCTTTTTCCCGTTTAACGCAGCAGCGACAACACGTTCTGGGTCGTCTGGTTGGCCTGGGCCAACACGGAGGTACCAGCTTGTTGCAGAATGTTCGCGCGCGTCATGTTGGACACTTCAACCGCGTAATCCGCATCTTCAATGCGCGAGCGCGAAGAAGACAGGTTGGTGATGGTGGTGCCCAGGTTGGCGATCGCGGAGTCAAAACGGTTTTGCACCGCACCCAGCGAACCGCGCAGGTTGTCCACCTTGGACAAAGCAGCGTCGATCGATGCCAGCGGGTCCGGGGTGAGTTCGTCGCCCAGGGTCACAACACCGGCCGAGTCGACAACCGCTTTGTAGTACACGTCGCTGCCATTCGCCTGGCCCTTGACCACGTAGTCGGCGCTGTTCGTCATCTTGTGCAGGGTTGCCGAGCTTCCGACCTTGGCCGTGTCCAGACCGGACAGGTCAGCCGTGACCGCGGGAACCGCGACCGGTGGAATTTCGTACTTGGTCAGCGAGCTGGACAGGGCGCCGGCCGGTGCGGTTGCGGTGGCAAAGTCGGCGCTGTCGTACGTGACTTCGCCCGTGGTGTCGTCAAAAGTAGCGGAAATGACGTTCGCACCGCCGTCTTTCGACACGAAGAACGCGCCGGCTTCGTCCACATAGATATCGATGCCGGCAGCGGCGTTGGTATCCGAGAACTGGAAGTTGTCGACGTTCACGGTTGCGCCGGTAGCGCCGCCTTCGCCTTCAACGGAGATTTCCTGGCCGGCGGTAGCCAGCGTAGCGCCAGCCGCCGAGACAGCGGAAGCGGTAGCCGTGCTGAACTCGAGCTTGCCGGTGGCGCTGTTGTAGCCGGTCACGTCATACAGCGTGGTGCCGCCGTCGTCGGACACGTACAGCACGTCGGCATCGGCGTTGTCGACATAGACCGTGTAGGAGCTGGTAGCCGCGCTGTCCACAGCCGTCAGGGCGATGGACGTGGTGGTGCCGCTGGAAGCGGGAACCACAGTGGTCGTGGCGCCGGAAGTGACTTTGGACAGGTCCAGGGTCTTGTTCGTGAGGTCCAGGTTGCCCAGGCCCAGCGTCTTGGCGCTGATTTCTTCCAGGTTGATGTCGATGGTCTGGCCGTCGTTGGCGCCGACCTGGATCGACAGCTTGCCGGCTTCTGCGGACAGAACCTTCACGCCGTTGAACTGGGTTTGTTGCGAGACGCGGTTGATTTCGTCCAGGCGCTGGGTAACTTCAGCCTGGATCGAGGCCAGGTCGCTGGTGGAGTTGCTGCCGTTGGCGGCTTGCACGGACAGTTCACGAACGCGCTGCAGATTGTTGTTGATTTCGGTCAATGCGCCTTCAGTCGTCTGGGCGATCGAGATGGCGTCGTTGGCATTGCGCTGGGCTTGCGTCAGACCCTTGATGTTGGCGGTGAAGCGGTTGGCAATTGCCTGGCCGGCGGCGTCGTCTTTGGCGCTGTTGATGCGCAGGCCGGAAGACAGGCGTTCGATAGCCGTATTCAGCGCACCTTGCGATTTGCTGAGGTTGTTCTGCGTGAGCAGCGAGAGTGAGTTGGTATTGATGACTTGGGCCATGAGGGACTCCTGAATTACATGAGGTTGTGGACTCCGGCTAACTTGCCGTCACGCTGGCCTTGCCTGCCTGGACAGTTTGCAAGCCACCGTTGTTCAGGTTATCGGCCGGGCCCGTTCAAACCTTTAGCGCGGTGCGGAAAATAAATCCCGCCGGCCGCGCCCATACCTCGTCAGGCCGGCATGTTCATGATTTCCTGGTAGGCGGAAACCACGCGGTTTCGCACCTGCAGGCCCATCTGGAAGCCGATGCCGGCCTTCTGGATGTCGACCATCACGTCGTTCAGCGCCACACCGGGTTTGCCGAGTTCAAAGGCCTCGGCCTGGCTGGAGGCGTTCTGCTGCGCATCGCTGATGCGGTCCAGCGACTTCTTCAGCTCGCCGGCGAAGCCCCCGGATGCGGCCTCGGGGCCGGCCGGTGCCGACATGCCGGAAGACTGCGCAAGCACGCGCATTTGCTGGAGCACGGATTCAATGGAAGTAATCGACATGGTGTTTTCCCGGCGCATGCGCGCCCCTTGCTTGATGAACGGATTGAGCGTACCAAGCGGGCCGTCAGGCGCATCAGGCCAAAAGACGGCAAAACCCCCGGCTATTCAGCCCATCAAGCGCCTTGCCGCGGCAAGGCGCGGGTCATCGGCGGTCGCCGTTCAAGCCCGCGCCAGCTTCCCGGCCAGCGGCGCCGACAATTGCAGGAACAAGGCGCTGCCCATCACAAAAGCGGCATCGATCCTGTTCTGGTGTTCGGCCATGAATTCATCGCCGGCCCGTTGCGGGCCGTCGCCGTAGGGCCAGATATAGTCGTCCACGACAATCCAGCCGCCCGCGGGCACAAAGCAGCTCCAGGCGGCGATGTCGGCCTTTGCCGCGGCATAGCTGTGGTTGCCGTCAATGTGCAGGATGGCGATACGGCCGTCATACCGCGTGGTGCCGAACGATGCCGTCGTGACATCCCCCCAGGACTGGTAGTGCCGCGCGCCGTCGGTGGAGGGCATGCGCAGGTAGTTGACGTGGTTGGCGTTGTAAGGCAGCAGGTTCATTTCAAAAATCGCCAGCGCCTCCTCGGCATCGACCTGCGCGGAGACCTTGTCCACCATGCTGGTTCCATCGTTCTGCACCAGGTGGGCGTTCGACCAGGGATCGACGCAGAGCAGCTTGCCGATGCCATAACAGCGCGCCAGCCTGGCCAGGATAAAGGCCGACTTTCCCCACCAGCTGCCGATCTCGACGATGTCGCCGGCCGGACTGCGGCGGGCGATTTCACACAGGACGCGGAATTTTTCGTGGTCGCACATGCCGGGGATGATGTCGGCGTGCCGGAACAGGGCCGCCATCTCCATCGCCGGCATCACGGGTTTGGCCGCCACATTCGAAGCCAGCTCCAGCGGGCTGTCAAGCCAGCCGCGGGCCTGGCCGAGCGCGGCGCGATAGCCGCTCAACTCCACACTGACCGGTGAGGCGTTGACCAGCGCAACGCCCGGGGCAAGCTCTTTCAGGCTGCGGTTCAGGTAATCCCAGATCACGGGGTTGGGCGAATAAATCCCCCCGATATCGGCTTGCGAAATGGCTTGTTTCAAGGCCTCGCCAAATTCGGGCTCCGTGACAAACGGGAGGAACAGCCACGCCGGATACTTTTCACGCGAAACATCATGAACGAGCGACGAGGCGCCGATCACGGATCGCCCGTCGCGCAGGCTGTTCTCCAGGTATTCCAGCGAACGCGGCATGCCGCCCGGAAAAATCAGGACGGATTTTCCGCCGCCGCTTTTTTGATCGACGTGATTCAAGGGGGGTGCCTCAACGGCGTATTCAGCGGGTTTCATTCAGGGTGCTTTTCTGGAGACGCCGCCCCGTTCACACATCAGGAAAATGCTCGCACACAAGTCCGGGTATTGCTGCCCCAGCTGGTAGCAGCCCTCCAGGTATTCCGGGGAGATGATGTCCGTCTGCAGCAACCGGTCCCACTGGAAATTGGCCAGGGCCTTGAAGAAGATTCCCGAACGATGGACCACCTTCAGCCCGGCGGCCACGGCATCCCGCTCCAGGGTATCCAGGGTGTAGGTGCAGCGGTGCCCGTGCTCGGCTTCGGCCGGTGTGACGGCGGTGTTGTGGGAGATCAGGCCCATCTTGACCGCGATCTGCCGGGAAGGCGCGTTGGCGTTGGGACACACCAGGAAAAACCGTCCGCCTTCCGACAGCCACTCGTCATTGATGCGCTTGAGCACCAGCACGGGATCGTCCAGGTGCTCCAGCACATGGGTCAGCACGATGTTGTCATAGCGCCTGGGCAGCTTCGCTTCCTCGAACAGCGCATGGACGAACTGCACCCTGCCGCCCAGGTCTTTCCGGGCTTCGCCGATGGCGACGTCCGACGCTTCCACACAGGTCACGTCATCGAAATACGGCAGAAATCTTTTGGTGAAATTTCCCTTGTAGCTTCCCAGTTCCAGCAGGCTTCCCTTGTTGAAGAAAGGCTCGAAGGACTTGAGCATGCAGGGATGCAGCACGTCGAAATCGAAGCTGTAGGCATATTTCTCGTTGCCCGAATTCTTCGCGTCGTCCAGCTCATGGTTGTAATTGCGTCCCGTAGCCATTTTTCATCTTTCCTTGTATCGCCAATCCGATGGCATTCACGATTCGTCCAGCACCGCCAGGCCGAATCCCGCGCGTCCAAATTCATTGCCGTTGTAGAGCATGTAAATCCGGCAGTCCAACTCGAAGGTGTGCGGATAACACTGCATCTGCGAGTCCCAGCCTTCGCCGGAAACATCGATCCCGGCCTTGCCGTCGTCCCGCTCCCAATTGACCAGGTCATGGGAACAGGCGTAGCCCAGCCTGTAGGCGCTGTCGCTGCGCTGCCGGAAGCCATGCGCTTGCCGGTAGCAGAAATACATGTGCCAAGCGCCGTCGCGCTGGAAAATCGTCGGCAGCGCCTGGCATTCATCCGCGTTCAATTTGTCGGCGATGATGAGCCGGCCTTCCCGCTGCCAGTTGATTCCGTCATCAGACGTGGCGTGCGCAATCTTGTAGACGCGGTCCGGCGGATCGGCCTCCGAGAATTTCTTCCATTTCGTGCCGTGGATGTACCACATGTGATACCGCCCCTCCAGCAAGGCAACGAAGGCGTCACCGATCAGGAAGGGCTCATGGAGCGAGGCCGAAAGCACCGGCCCCTTGCCGTGTTTCTGGAAGGTGAGGCCGTCGTCGTGGCTGATGGCCAGGCCGATGGACGCATCGGCGGAAACGGACACTTTCCGGTTCCACCCGGTCGTGTAGGCAAGCACCCTGTCCCCGTCCCTCACCACGTTGACCGGAAATATCCCGTGCTCGTCAAAGCAGCCCAGGCCGCCCAGCTCAATGACGGTGTGGTTCGAAACGCCGATGATGTCCTGCATGTTCCTGTCGAAATCGACAAAGGCGACGTGGCTCAAATATTTGCCGACGCTGTCCCTCTGCCGGGTCGAAAAATACACACGCACCCGGTCGGCCATGACCAGGGTCTGCGGAGACTGTGCAAACTCAAGGCAGTCGTTCGGCAAGGCATGGTTGGTCGGGTCGAAGACCTTCCCCAGTTTTGTCCACTTCATACGCCGCTCCAGCGCTGGGGACCGAGCAGCTTTGCCAGCCCCATCCCCGAGCGTCCCATTTCGTTGCCCTGGTAGAGCATGTAGGTCTCGCCGTCGAGCGTGAACACATGCGGATAGTTGACCATCTCCGAATCCCATCCACTTTCAGAAACGCGCATTCCCGCCATTTCGTCGCGCCGGCTCCAGTGGAGCATGTCGGGCGAACTCGCGTAGCCGATCCGGTAGCCGCCCTCTTTGCCCTTGTAGTTGTGGCTGTGGCGATAGGAAAAGAACATGTGGTACTGGCCGTCCCGAAACATCACGTCCGCGCAGGCCTGGCACTCATGTTCCCCCAGGGTGTCGGCGATCAAGTCCCGCCCCTGCTTGACCCAGTTGATGCCGTCGTCCGACGAGGCCATGCGAATCTTGTACACGGGTTCGGGCTTGCCTTCGCCTGCCAGCCACTCCTTCCCGGAGACATACCAGAGATGCCATTTCGCGCCGAATTTCCGGATGCGCGGGCTTCCCAAGAGAAAGGGTTCGTCCGGGCTGTAGGAAAGCACCGGCCCTTCGCCCAGCCGGACAAAGGATTCGCCGTCGTCATGGCTGACGGCCATCCCGATGGCGCCGTTGAATGGAACCGACTCGCAGCGCGTCCAGCCGGCGTAGTAGACCCTCACTTCATCGCCGTCGCGGATCACCGAGATCGGGTTGGTGCCAAATTCGTCGAAGGTTCCATACCCGCCCAAAGCCAGGACGGGCCGGCTGCACACCTTCAGGACCTGCAGCAGGTTTTTCCTGTCCAGGTCGATGTAGGACAGGTAACTCTGGAACTGGCCGTCCGGGGACGGCGCGGGCCGGGAACAGAAATACACCCTGACGTGCGTGTCATAGACCAGCACCGACGGAGATTGCGCAAACGCCTTCATCCAGCTTTCGCCCTGCAAATCCGCCGGACTGAACAGCTTTCCCAGTTTTTCCCACTTGAACATTTCCGCCACCCTAATGAAGCAGGCATTCAATGCCGTCGACATCGAACACCGGAATACCCAGCTTGTCTTTCACGGCGCGCCGGTCAAACCAGTAGTTGTCGATAAAAATCGCCCCGTCCGGATTGATCCGCGTCCACTTGTCCACGGAGTCCGGGATCTGGATGATTTCCTCGAAGAGATGCTCCGATATGCCGCAGCCGCGCAAGGTGTCCGCAAGGGTGTAGCGGTGTTTGGTCAGCAGCACCAGCGATACGCCCCGGTTGCGGCATTGGTACACAAAGGCCATGGCCAGCTCATGCACCTGGCGGCCGGTCACCAGGGTTTCGTCGAAGTCGATGTACACGCGGCTGAATGTGAGATCCGCCTTGAAGCGGTTGCGCAGGCATCGATCGAGCTGGACGGCGTAGCCATTCTGCAAAATATCGACCGGTGTCCCCATGGCGTTGAAAAGCGTCAGCAAGGCGAAGTTCACGCCGGCGTGCCGGTACAGGCCCATGGTGCTGGACTGGCGCGGGGCAAACTCCATGAGCTTGAACCGGCCCTGGCCATCCTTCTTCACCTGGAAAAACCAGGATCCGTTCAATGACACCGTGTCATTGATGCTCTGCGCGATATGCCGTATCTCCTCCGTCACCTCCACCGTGGTCGAACGGAAGGAGATGCCCATCTGGATCCGTTCCCGCGTCCTGGGGCCTATGAATCGCAGTGCGCCATGAAGATCGGTAAAACAATCCACGCTGAGCTCTTCGCCCGGCAGGAATTCCGTCGCCAGCAGCTCCGGGTCCTTGGCCAGGTAAAACGCCAGGTCTTCCGCCGATTCGGCCACATACGTACCCTTCCCGCCCTGGCCGGCGTCCGGCTTCAGGAACACGGGGAAGGCCGGCTCATCGCGTGGACAGTCAAAAACCTCCGGGCAGAAATCAAACTTCCCGAATGCTTCGTAGGTCTGTCTTTTCGACCGGGCGATACGGTTTGTATCAGCGCATGAGGTCAGCACCTTGGCGTCGATTTCATGCTGATGCTCCGCCAGAAAGCAGGCGATGGTGTCGTGCGTCGGATAGACGAATTCGATTTTCAGCTTGCGCAGCAAACCGTTGAAGCGCGCGATGAAGCCGGGCTGGTCCACGTAGAAGTCGTCTTCCGTGTAGTGGTCTTCGTCATAGATGAAAGAGGCGTGGTCGCTCTTGCCTGAAGCGCCGAACAGCTCCACATGGTGGCTGTATTTCAGGGATGAGTGGATTTCCAGCCCTATCTCGGAGCCGGCCGGAAAAATCAGCACGCGGCGTTTTGCATTCATGGCGATCAATGACCGGGCAATGCCAGCTCCGCCAGGATGCCGCAGGACAGCTCCGGATAATCGATCCCCGCCAGGCAAAGCGCCTGGATCACTTTCTCGTCCAGCTTGAGCGACATCATCTGGCTGGTGGTGAACGGCTTGAGGTAGATGCCCTCCAGGCGCCGGACCTCATAACCGGCCTCCCGGATATCCTGCTGCAGCGACTCCACGGTGTAGTAACGCTTGTGCCCCAGCAACAGGTCGTGCTCCGACAGCAGCTGCATGTCCGGCAGCAGCCCGGCCAGGTGGCCCAGCTTGCGGTTCAGCACTTCGGCATTGGGAACGGTGAGGAACATCCGCCCGCCGGGAGCCAGAAAACGCCGGAAGTGCTTCATGATCGCCACCGGGTCATCGACATGCTCCAGGATGTAGCCGAAGACGACCACGTCGAAGCGCTCCGGTGTATCGAATGTCTCAAAATACGACTCGGCGATTTCGACTTTCGAGCGCGGGAATTTCCGGCGGAAATTTTCAATCACGGCGGGCGATGCGTCCACCACCACATGGCGTTTGAAGTGCTGTTCAAAAACGCCCGTGGTGATTCCATGCCCAAGCCCCAGCTCAAGCAGGGAACCCGCGCCTCCTGAAAATTGCACGATTCTTTTCGGATACCACTCGAGCTGGATGGTGTTGTCGAAGTCGTAGATGCTCAGGCCTTGATAGGCTTGCACATGGTTGTCGAGGGTGTTTTCCATCATTTCTCCGTCACTTCATCTCTGGGAATATTTTCAATACAGTCAAAATTGCCCGTGACGGCCGCCCGCGTTTCTTTCGCGGAGTTGAACATCATCACGTCGACGATGGACAGCCAGGGCAGGAAGGGGTCGCCAAACTGGGGGTACTCAAACGCCCGCGATTTGAGGTATTTCAGCTGGACGCCCCTCTCCTCAAAACGCGCGTTGGAATACAGCGCCATTCCACCGATCGCATTGACATAAGTGCTCGCGCCGGCCGCTTTACACAGGGCCAGCACCTTGTCCTGGTTCTTCAGGCCATGGTCGATGGCGAGGTCCGAAGACTTCCTGATCTCCGTGGCAATGCCCAGGTGCGCGCAGGTCCTGGCGATGGAGTGGTGCAGGAAGCCGAACAGGTTGTCGTCTTCGTGCCGCACGATCTGCTCGAGCAGCGGGTAGGTCTGCGCGAAATACGGCGCCTTGCGGTACGCACCCTGGAACTGGGCCAGCAGTTTGCCGCGGCTGAAATCGGGCGCCAGCGTTCTTTCACGCACGTCCAGAAAATCCGAATCGCTTTTCAGCGGCAAGGAGAACATCACGTCCCGGCCGTTTTGCAGCAGGCGGTTGCGGTTGATCCAGCCCTTTTTTGTGTACTTGATGTTGTCGTAGACGACGAACAGGTCCACCGCCGCGATCAGCTGGAAGTAGCCGATGTAGGGGAAAAAGTAGGGCTGCATGACCGCCAGCCTGCTCATGCCGCAGGCCGACCCGCAATGATGCGCAGGACAAAATCGACCTGCTCCGGCGCAAGCGTCGGATAGATCGGCAGGCATATCACCTCGCTCGCGGCCTTGGTCGCCACCGGAAGATTCGACTGCGCCGCCGACGGCAGGCCCCGGTACATGGGGAACTCGGTGATCAGCGGGTGGAAGTAGCGCCGCGCATACACGCCGCAGTCGCGCAGTTTCAGCACCAGCGCATCGCGGCTGAGCGGGTAGTCGGGCCGTACCAGGATGGGGAAATAGGCGTAGTTGGGAACCTGCTCGCCCGCGTCCGGCAGGCAATGGATACCGGCCACCGCCTGCAGGCCCGCGCGATAGCGCGCATCGATGTCCTTGCGTTGTTGCCGCGCGCCGTCGATGCCCTTGAGCTGCAGCAGGCCGAAGGCGGCATTGATTTCGCTCATCTTGCCGTTGATGCCGGACGCCACGACGGTGACTTCATCCACGATGCCGAAATTCTTCAGGTTGTCGATGCGCTGTTTGGTCTTGAGATCGTGGCAGATGATCGCGCCGCCCTCAAAAGTGTTGAATACCTTGGTCGCGTGGAAACTCAGCACGGACAGGTCGCCGTGGTTGAGCACGCTGACGCCGCCCGACTGCACGCCGAAGGCATGCGCCGCGTCATAGATCACCTTCAGGTTATGGTCGTCGGCGATTTTCTGGATACGCGCCACGTCGCACGGGTGGCCATAACAATGCACCGGCATGATCGCGGTGGTTTGCGGGGTGATCGCGGCCTCTATCCTGGCCGGGTCCAGGTTCAGCGTGACCGGGTCGATATCGGCGAACACCGGCCGTATCCCGTTCCACAGCAGGGAATGGCTGGTGGCGACGAAGGAATACGGCGTGGTGATCACTTCACCCGAGATGCGCAAGGCCTGCAGGGCGGTGATCAGGGCCAGTGTGGCGTTGGTAAACAGGCAGATGTGCTTGACGCCCAGGTACTCGCACAAGGCGCTTTCCAGTTGCTGGTGAAACGGGCCGTTGTTGGTCAGCCACCTGTTTTCCCAGATCTTCTCCAGATAGGGGATGAACTCCGCCAGCGGCGGCAGGTAGGGCCGCGTCACATAGATGGGCGGTATTTCGTGGGGTGCGGTCATGGTTTCACCTCTGCGTCAGGTCATGCCTGGGTCACGTCGAAGGATTCAGGCGGCAAATCCAGGCACCAGCGCCGCCACATGGCGCGCAAGGCGCGCTCCAGGCCGGCGGCAATCAGGGCCGGCTGGCCCGGCACCGACTGCGCAAACCGTTCGCGCAGCCCGGCGCGCAAGCCCGCCAGCATCGGGAGGTCGGCCGCCAGCGACAAGCCCTCCCGCACGAACTCCGCCGGGGCCTGCGCCACAAATTCGTTCAGGCCGACATGGCCGAGCACCCCGGCGCCGCTGCGTCCCGCCACCGTGCTCCCGGCCAGCGTCAGCGTCGGCACGCCCATCCACAGCGCATGCAGGGTGGTCGTTCCCCCGTTGTAGGGAAAGGTATCCAGGCACATGTCCACCTGGTGGTGCAGCGCCAGGTAGTCCGTCATGCTGGTGCGCGGATGAAAGTCGAGGCGCTCGCGCGCGATGCCTTCCTCGGCAAACCAGGCTATGAGCGCGTCGTACTGGCCGTCCGGCGGCATCGCGCCCAGCACCATGCGCGAGGTCGGCATGGCACGCAGCACTTGCGACCACAGCGCGATCACGGCGCGGCTGATTTTGCTCGGGCGGTTGAAGCTGCCAAACGTCAGGTAGCCCTTGCCGAGCGCCGGCAGTTCGTTCACCGCAGGCGCGCCCGCGGTCGGCAGAAACGGCGCATTGGCCGGCAAATGCACCAGCTTTTCCGTGAACTGATCGTCGAACTGCCCGGGCGGCAGCAAAAAGCGGTCGCTCAGGTAGTAGTCCATGCTGCTCATCCCGGTGGTGCCGGGATAGCCCATCCAGCTGACCTGCACCGGCGCGGGCTTGCGGGCAAAGCTCAGCAGGCGATGCCTGGCGGTGTGGCCCGACAGGTCGATCAGGATGTCTATGCCGTCGGCGCGGATTTTTTCCGCCAGGGCGGCGTCGCTGAGGCCGGTCACCGGATTCCAGCGCTTGACATGGCTGCGCAGGCGCTGCGAAACGCCATCGTGCGTGGTGTGATTGGAGTAGGCGTGCAGCGACAAACCGGCGCTGGCGGCCAGGTTCGCCCATACCGGCTCGATAAAGGAGGCCACCGCATGGTGGTACAGATCGCCGGAGACAAAGCCGACCTGCAGGCGGCGCTCCGGCTCGCGCGAGTTGCCGTGCTGCAGCCGCTGCGCCCGCAAGGGCGCTTCAAAATGCGCGCCGAAACGGCGGTGCTCGGCAAACAGCACCGCCGCATCCACGGCGTCGTTCTGGCTCATGGAAAACAGCAGGCCGCTGTACAGCGAGACATCGTCGGGCCTGATTTCCAGCGCCCGCCTGAAACTCTCCTCCGCCTCGATCAGCCGGTTTTGTTCGCCCAGCAAGATGCCCAGGTTGTTGTGCCCGCTGAAATACGCCGGGTTGATCTCCAGCGCCCGGCGATAGCTTGCCTCGGCATCCGCAGGCCGCCCCAGTTTGGCGAGGACGATGCCCAGTTCGTTGTGGGCATCGATGAATTCCGGCTTGATCTCCAGGGCCTGCCGGCAGTGGATTTCGGCTTCAGCGTTCTTTTCCTGTCCCTTGAGTATGCCGGCCAGGACAAGATGCGCCTGCGCGTAGGCCGGCGCGAGTTCCAGTGCCCGCAAAAGGCATGGCTCCGCTTGCGCCGGGCGTCCCAGGGCGGCGATGACCATGCCCAGGTTGAAGTGGGCCGCGACGAATTCCGGCCTGGCCTTCAGCGCCTGCCGGAAGTGATCTTCCGCTTCAACAAGCCGGTCCTGCTTCTTGCAGAGGGCGCCCAGCTCGTTGTGCGCATCGGCGTGTTCCGGCGTGATCTCCAGCACCCGCTGAAAGCTCACCTCGGCCTCCGCCGGCTGATCCAGGGCTTTCAGGACCGCGCCCAGGTTGAGATGCGCTTCGGCATCGTTGGGCAACAGGTCCACGGCTTTGCGCATGGGCAGCACCGCATCCTGGGGGCCCCGCTGCACCTGAAGCATGGCGCCCAGCATTTTCCAGCCGAACCCATACGAAGGAAAGCGCTGGGTCAGCGAACGCGCCAGCGCCTCCGCTTCGGCAAAACGCTTTTGTTTGTAGCGGCTCACCAGTTTTTCGACCTCCGGGCGAGCAGGCAGCGCTTTCCTCAGAGGGTTTCCCGACGAGGCGGGCCGGGTTTTGACGGCTTTTGCGCCTTCGCGCGCGGCAGCTTGCTGCGGCGGCACCACGCGAGCGCGTTCTTGCAGTCGTTCTTCCAGCCGCTCCGTCTGCGCGTCCACAGCCGCGCCCTGCAAGCCGTGCTCCCGGCCCAGCGCCAGCAGGTGCCGCGCCGTCTCGATCTCATCGGCCTGGATCAGCGCATCGGTATAAGCCAGCCAATAACGCTCCTGCTCCGGACGGCCTTGCAGCGCCACGGCAAAGTGAGGCAAGCCCTCTTTCGCCAGGTTCATCCCCGCAGCCATCCGGCCCAGCTGGAAGTTCGCCTCCGGGTGCTCCGGCTGGACGTCCAGGATTCCCCGATAGAGGGTTTCGGCATTTTCGACCTGGCCGCACTGGTGGTACTTCAGGGCCAGCTCAAGGGATTTCTCCAGGGCCTGCTCGAGGGCGCCCCGCACCGGCTCCGGCATCGGGGCGGCAGCTTGTTGCGGTGCGAGCGAGACAGTCATGGTGCGCGGGGAAAGTATCGGAAAAGGCGGTCAGGCAATGGATTCAGAGGCGGCGGTGCGGGGCGGCGTATGGTGGCCAAGGGCCCGTCAGGCCGGCATGTTCATGATTTCCTGGTAGGCGGAAACCACGCGGTTGCGCACCTGCAGGCCCATCTGGAAACCGATGTTGGCCTTCTGCATGTCGACCATCACATCGTTCAATGCCACGCCGGGCTTGCCGAGCTCAAAGGCCTCGGCCTGGCTGGAGGCGTTCTGCTGCGCATCGCTGATGCGGTCCAGCGACTTCTTCAGCTCGCCGGCGAAGCCGCCGGAGGCGGCCTCGGGGCCGGCCGGCGCCGACATGCCGGAAGACTGCGCAAGCACGCGCATTTGCTGGAGCACGGATTCAATGGAAGAGATCGACATGGTGGTTTCCCGGCGCATGGGCGCCCGTTGCTAGATGAACGGGTTGAAGCGTACCAAGCGGGCCGTCAGGCGCATCAGGCCAAAAGACGGCAAAACCCACGGCTATTCGGCGGATCGGGAAGCGGGGCGGGCTCTGACAATTATTCACGGGGACAGGCCCAGGCACCCTCCCCTGTCCACATGCCAGTCGACCCCTTCGCCTTTGAGCCTTTGAATAAGACCTGTTGTATGCCAACTGTTGTTTCAGTCCCCACGCCGGGCTTCGCATGCCGGCTCCCCCACCTCCACCACGCCGCTGCCGCAGATTCCTTCGGCACCATGGCGGTAGCCGGGTGAGCGCGTGAGCACCGCCGCACTGGGCGCCGAGGCGGCCCTGCCCAAGATGCCGCCCTGGCTGGAGCAGTTGCGCGCCAACCCGCGCCTGCCGCTGATGATAGGCGCGTCCGCCGCGGTCGCCGCCATCGCGGCGCTGTGGCTGTGGAGCCGCGCGCCCGACTACGGCGTCCTCTACAGCAACCTGTCCGACCGCGACGGCGGCGCCATCATCGCGTCGCTGCAGCAGATGAACATCCCCTACAAGTTCACCGAAGGCGGCGGCGCGCTGCTGGTCGCGTCCAACAAGGTTCCCGAGGCGCGGCTGCGGCTGGCCGCCCAGGGCCTGCCCAAGGGCGGCACCGTCGGCTTCGAGCTGATGGACGCCCAGAAGTTCGGCACCAGCCAGTTCGCCGAGCAGGTCAACTACCAGCGCGCGCTCGAAGGCGAACTCGCGCGCTCCATCAATTCCATTTCCGCCGTCGAATCGGCGCGCGTGCACCTGGCGCTGCCCAAGCCCTCGCTCTTCGTGCGCGACCAGAAAAAGCCCAGCGCCTCCGTGGTGCTGAGCCTGCACCGCGGCCGCAGCATCGACGAAGGCCAGGTCAGCGCCATCGTGCACCTGATCTCCAGCAGCGTGCCCGAGCTTTCGGCCAAAAGCATCACCGTGGTCGACCAGGCCGGAAACCTGCTGTCGGCGGCCAACGCCGGCACGCGCGGCCTGGACGTCACCCAGCTCAAGTACACCCAGGAAATAGAGCAGGGCTACATCCGCCGGATCGAAGCCATCCTGCAGCCCATACTCGGCGCCGGCAACGTGCACGCCCAGGTCGCGGCCGACATTGATTTTTCAGTCGTCGAAAACACCGACGAGAAATACCGCCCCAACCAGGAACCCGGCAGCGCGGCCATCCGCAGCCAGCAGTCCAGCGAGTCCGGCCAGTCCGGCGGGCCCGCCAGCGGCGTGCCCGGCGCGCTGACCAACCAGCCGCCGCCCGACCCGGTGGCGCCCATCACCACGCCGGCACCCGCAGCCGCGCGGCCAGGCGCACCCGGCGCGACCGCCCCGGGCCAGCTCAAGATGAGCGCCGAGCTCGGCTCCGCCGGCGCCTCGCCGCGCAGCGCGTCGGCCACCGGCAACTCGCGCAAGGACGTCACCACCAACTACGAAGTGGACCGTTCCATACGCCACACGCAGCAGGGCGCGGGCGGCATCAAGCGCCTGTCGGTCGCCGTGGTCGTCAACTACCGCGGCAGCGCGGGCGCCGCCGGCAAGCGCGCGGCCCTGACGGCCGCCGAACTCGAGCAGATCCGCAACCTGGCGCGCCAGGCCATGGGCTTCAGCGCCGAGCGCGGCGACTCGCTCAACGTGGTCAACAGCCTCTTCGCCTCGGACGCCGAAACGCCCGAACTGCCGGTGTGGCGCCAGCCGGAAAACATCGAGATCGCCAAGTCTTCCGGCAAGTACCTGCTGCTGGGCCTGCTCGCCCTCTACCTGTGGCTGGCCGTGCTGCGGCCGCTGCTGCGCAAACACCTGCAGCCCGCCTCGGCCGTGGAAGCGGGCGGCGCGGGAGCCAGCGCCGAAGCGGCCGAACAGGTGCCGCCGGCCCGCACCCAGGCCGAACGCGACCAAAGACACCAGGCCAACATCCAGTATGCGCAGGAACTGGCGGCCAAAGAGCCTGCCATGGTGGCCATGCTGATCAAACACTGGACGGAAAAAAATGCTGGATGAAGGCACCCGCAAAAGCGCGATTTTGTTGATGTCGCTCGGTGAAGCCGGCGCCGGCAACGTGCTGCAACACCTTCCGCAGAACATCGTGCATGCGCTCGGCAGGGCCATGGCCGCGCTGACGCAGGTCAAGCGCGACGAGGTCGACGGCGTGCTGGAGGAATTCCGCCATGAGACCGAGCAGTACTCGGCCAACCACGTGGATTCCGGCGCCTACCTGCGCGCCGTGCTCAACAAGGCGCTGGGCAACACCCGCGCGGCCGACCTGCTCGAAAGCATCTTCCTGCCCGACAGCGAAACCACCGGCATGGAGCGCCTGAACCAGCTCGAGGCGACCGAAGTCGTCGAGCTGATCCGCGACGAACACCCGCAGATCATCGCCACCCTACTGGTGCACCTGGACCGCAACAAGGCCGCCGACGTGCTCGAGCAATTGCCCGAGCGCGTGCGCCACGACGCCGTGCTGCGCGTGGCCACCTTCGGCGGCGTGCAGCCGGCCGCCCTCAAGGAACTGACTGAGGTGCTGACCGACATGCTGTCGGGCGAAGGCGTCAAGCGCAGCCGCCTGGGCGGCATACGCGCGGCCGCCGAGATCGTCAACATGATGGGCAGCGCGCAGGAAGAAAGCGTCATCAAGCACGTGCGCGAACACGACGAAACGCTGGCGCAGAAGATGATCGACGAGATGTTCCTGTTCGAGAACCTGCTGGACCTCGAAGACCGCAGCGTGCAGCTGCTGCTCAAGGAAGTGGAGTCCGAGTCGCTCATCATCGCGCTCAAGGGCGCGCCGGTGGAGCTGCGCGAGAAGTTCCTCAAGAACATGTCGCAGCGCGCCGCCGAGATGCTGCGCGAGGACATCGAGATGCGCGGCCCGGTGCGCGTCTCGCAGGTCGAGACCGAACAGAAGGGCATCCTGCAGATCGTGCGCCGCCTGGCGGACGCCGGCGAGATCGTGCTCGGCGGCCAGGGGAACGACTCTTATGTATAGCAAGCCCGTACTCACGCCGCGCACCGGCGCGGACAGGCCGGCATCCGCGCCGGGTCCGGCCGGTTCGCCGCCCTACCCGCGCCGCGCCAACGGAACGAAGGAAGCGCTCACCGCCTGGGAGCGCTGGGAGATGACGGCCATCGCCGAGGATGCCGGCCCCCTCGCGCTTGCGCCCGAACCCAAGCCGGCGCCCGTGGTGGCGCCGCTCAAGCCCGAGGTGCTGATCAACGACGTCGAGCTGGCCCAGCTGCGCCTGCAGGCGCTGCAGGCCGGCGAGGCCGAAGGTTTCCGCCAGGGTTATGCGCAGGGGCACACGCGGGGCCGCGACGACGCCATGGCCGAAGTCCACGCCGAAGCCGAACAGCTGCGCGCGCTGGCGCTGGCGCTGCCGGAGGCGCTGCGCGGCGCCGAACACGAAATTTCCGAAAGCCTGCTGGCCCTGGCGCTGGACATCGCGCGCCAGGTGCTGGGCCAGGCCCTGGCGCTGGACGCCGGCGCCATCCTGCCCGTGGTGCGCGAACTGCTGCAGGCCGAGCCGGCCCTCAGCGGCGCGCCGCAGCTGGTGCTGCACCCCGACGATGCGGCGCTGGTGCGCCAGCACCTGGCCGAAGACCTGCAGGCCGCCGGCTGGCGCATCCGCACCGACGCCGCCTGCCAGCGCGGCGGCTGCCGTGTGCTGGCCGCCAACGGCGAGCAGGACGCGAGCCTGCCCAGCCGCTGGGAACGCGTCACCGCGGCGCTGGTGAAAACCGCCATGCACACCCCGGCCCCCTTCAATCCCCTCGCGCCGCTGACGCCGCTGACGCCACTGACGCCTGTTGAGCCGGCGGCAAGCCATGTCTGAACTGCCCGGCGCCACCGCCGTCCCCGCCCCACCCGCCGCCGCGCCGCTGCGCGCCTGGCGCGGCGTGCTGGACGACGCGCGCTCCTCGGTGGCCCAGAGCGTGCCGGTGCGCAGCTACGGCCGGCTCACGCGCGCCGTCGGCCTGGTGCTCGAAGCCGTCGGGCTGCGCCTGCCGGTCGGCAGCGACTGCCTGATTGAACTGCCGCCCGGCTACCCGCAAAAAACCGCCGAGGCCGAAGTCGTCGGCTTCGCCGGCGACCGCATTTTCCTGATGCCGCAAAGCGAGGTCGACGGCCTGCTGCCCGGCGCGCGCGTCTATGCGCTCGACTCACCTGCCGGCCACGCCGGCGGCCTGGGCCCGCGCACCAAGCGCCTGCCGGTGGGCGCCGGCATGCTGGGCCGCGTGGTCGACGCCGCCGGCCGCCCGCTGGACGGCCGCGGCCCGCTGGATTTTTCGCGCGAAGTGCCGCTGGCCGCCGCGCCCATCAACCCGCTGACGCGCGCCCCCATCGACAGCGTGCTGGACGTCGGCGTGCGCGCCATCAATGCGCTGCTGACCGTCGGTCGCGGCCAGCGCATGGGCCTGTTCGCCGGCTCCGGCGTCGGCAAGAGCGTGCTGCTGGGCATGATGGCGCGCTACACCAGCGCCGACGTCATCGTCGTCGGCCTGATCGGCGAGCGCGGCCGCGAGGTCAAGGACTTCATCGAAAACACCCTGGGCGAGGAAGGCATGGCGCGCGCCGTGCTGGTCGCCGCGCCCGCCGACACCTCGCCGCTGCTGCGCCTGCAGGGCGCGGCCTACGCCACCTGTCTGGCCGAATACTTTCGCGACGAAGGCAAGAACGTGCTGCTGATCATGGACTCGCTGACGCGCTATGCGATGGCGCAGCGCGAGATCGCGCTGGCCGTGGGCGAGCCGCCCGCCACCAAAGGCTACCCGCCCTCGGTGTTCGCCAAGCTGCCGGCGCTGGTCGAGCGCGCGGGCAACGGCGCGCGCGACGCCGAAGGGCGCGGCGGCTCCATCACCGCCTTTTACACCGTGCTGACCGAAGGCGACGACCAGCAGGACCCGATCGCCGACTCGGCGCGCGCCATCCTGGACGGCCACGTGGTGCTGTCGCGCAGCCTGGCCGAGTCCGGCCACTACCCGGCCATCGACATCGAGGCCTCCATCAGCCGCGCCATGACCGCCCTCATCACGCCCGAACAGTTCCAGGCCGTGCGCGGCTTCAAGCAGGCCCTCTCGCGCTACCAGCGCAACCGCGACCTGATCAGCGTGGGCGCCTACGCGCCCGGCCACGACGCGCAGCTGGACCACGCCATCGCCCTGTACCCGCGCATAGAAGCCTTTTTACAGCAGGCCATGGAAGAGCGCGTCAGCCACGGCGCCGCCACCGAACAGCTGAACGCCATCTTCCAGGCCTGAGCCGTAACCCGATTTTTCCAACCGCCACACCAACCCCAGGAATCCCGTCATGCCCAACAAGCTTCCGCTCGCCACGCTGATTGAACTGGCCCAGAACAAGACCGACGAGGCTACGCGCCGCCTCGGCCAGCTGCAGACCGCGCGCACCAGCGCGGCCGACAAACTGGAAATGCTGCTGCAGTACCGCCAGGAATACCTGGACCAGCTGCAGGTGCAGATGGGCGCCGGCGTGCCCTCGGCGCAGCTGCGCAACTACCGCAACTTCATCGCCACGCTGGACGCCGCCATCGAGCAGCAGCGCGCCGTGACGGCGCAGGCCGACACGCGGCTGGCGACCGGCCGCGGCGACTGGCAGAGCAGCCAGCGCCGCCTCAATTCCTTCGACACCCTGGCCGGCCGCGTGCGCCAGCAGGAAATGCTGGTGCTGCACAAGCGCGAGCAGCGCGACAACGACGAGCGCAGCGCGCGGCAGTTTTACATGCGCGCCAGCGTGCTGGGCAATTAAGTTCATCGAGAAAAAGCCATGTCACTCCTCCCTCCGTCCCTCTCCGCCCCAGCCCCGGCGCCAAGCGGCACAACGTCTTCGGCATCTTCCGCGGCATCCAGCCGGGGCGATGAATCCGGCAACGGCGACGCGCCAAGTTTCGGCGACGTGCTGTCGCGCTCGCTCGCCGCTTCCGGCGAAGCCTCCACGGCATCCTCCGCCAAAGCCGGCGGCAAGCCCGGCGCGGCCGTGCCCGTCAAGCGCGGCGCGGACGAGAAAAAAGCCGACGCACCCGAGCCCGTCAACACCGCCGCGCTGCTGTTCATCCCGCTGGAAACCCGCATCGCCAAAACGGCTGCAACAACAGCCGGTGGCACCGCAGCCGCAGCGGGTGGCAACAGCGCTTCGCCCATCGCCGCCGCGCCGTCATCGGACCTGCCCGCGGACGCCACCGCACCGGCAGCGAAAGACGCCGCTGCAGCCGCATCAGGCGCCGCAAACGATGCGGGCTTCACGGTAGACACCGAAGCGCAGGCGCCGCAAGCCCTGCTCGCATCGGGCCTGCCCGCCGCGCCCGGCAAGGACCGCGCCCTTGCATCGACAAGCACCGCGCCCGCTGCCGCCGGCGACGACCTCGCCGCCGCCCTGCCCGCGGACACATCAGCCATTCCGGCCAGCGCTTCCACCGGTGGCCAGACTCAACAATTTGCAGGCCGTGACGGACAGGCCGGCGGCGAAGCGCGCGAGATCCTGGGCACCGACACCCGCGTGGAACAAAAAACCGGTTCCGCCAAATCCTTCGCCACGGCGGCAAACGACGCGGGCGACAAGGCCGCCGACAAAACAGCCCTCAGCGCCGCCGTCGATGCCGCCCCGGCCGCCGCCGGCCAGCGCGCCGGCGCCGAAGCCACAGCCACCGGCCCGTCGCTCGCCGTCAACGCGGCGGCCGCCCCCGCGCATGCCAACGCCCCGGCTTCCAGCCCCGCGGCAGCGGCCGCCTCCAGTCAGGCAGCGCTCACCCCCGAAGTCGGCAGCGGCGAATGGGGCAAGGCCCTGGGCCAGCATATGGTGCACATGGGCAAGGCCGGCGAGCATGTGGCCGAGCTGCAGCTCAACCCGCCAGGCCTGGGCCCGCTCAAGGTCACGCTGAGCCTGAACGACAACCAGGTGCAGGCGCTGTTTGTGTCGGCGCACTCCTCGGTGCGCGCCGCCGTGGAAGCGGCCTTGCCGCAGCTGCGCAGCACGCTGGCCGACAGCGGCATCCACCTGGGCGAAGCCTCGGTCATTTCCGGCAACCAGCAGCAGGCGGCCTTTGCCCAGAACCTGAACGGCCAGGACGGCCTGCCGGGGCAGCCCGGCGCGCGCGGCCGGCCGGGCTACCCGGGTGCTGACACGGCCTCCCTGGCCGCGCCGGCCCCGGCGCTGCCGGCCCGCCGCGGCAGCGCCAGCGGCGTGGACACCTACGCCTGACGCGGCAGGGGCAGGCGCGCGGCACGGCAAATGCCGAAGTTGAAGCGTTTTCCCCTTGCTGCTCGGGCGATGCCCAGCCCCTGTTTTCACCAACAATCCATTGACCAACCCAATCCGTAAAAGCGTAAAAGCCATGGCTACCATCACACTCCCCGCGAAGACACCCACCACGTCACGCAAGCCCACGCTCAAAGTCATCCTGTTGCTGGTCCTCCTGGTGGCGCTGGCCGTCGGGGCTGCCGCGGGGGCGACCTGGTACCTCAGCAACCAGCACAACGCCGATGCGGCGCCGGCGCCCGTGCTGCCGGCCGCGCCGATTTTTGTGGCGGTGGAGCCGGTGACGGTCAACCTGCAGCCCAACGGCCGCGCCCGCTTCCTGCATGCCGGCGTCACGCTGAAGCTGCCCGACGCCAAGGCCCAGGCCCTGGTCACCGAATACCTGCCCGAAGTGCGCAGCCGCGTGCTCACGGTGCTGTCCAACCGCTCGTCGGACGCGCTGATCACACCCGAAGACAAGGCCAAGCTGGCCGCCGAGATCATGGAATCACTGAACCAGCCGCTGGTGGCCAACCTGCCCTCGCTGAAGATTTCCAGCGTGATGTTCACCACCTTCATGCTGCAGTAAAGCCGCAACAAGCAGCACGCCGCAACACATCCGCGCCGCCCCCAACCGCCCCGATAAAAGCCGCCCTCAATGAAATTCGCCCATGGCTTATGAACAGCAGCTCTCGCAGGACGAGGTAGATGCACTGCTGCAGGGCGTCACCGGTGACGCCGGCGCGGAGAGCGCAGCGCCGCCCGTCCCCCAAGGCCCGCCGGCCTACAACCTCGGCACGGACGAGCGCATCGTGCGCGGCCGCATGCACACGCTGGAGGTCATCAACGAGCGTTTCGCGCGCCACCTGCGCGGCGCCCTGCTGACCTTCATGCGCCGCAGCGCCGACATCTCGGTCGGCTCGGTGCAGATCCAGAAATACGGCGACTTCATACGCCACCTGCCGGTGCCGGCCAACATCAACCTGATGCACCTCAAGCCCCTGCGCGGCACGGCGCTGTTCGTGTTCGACCCCAAGCTGGTGTTCCTGGTCGTCGACAACCTGTTCGGCAGCGACGGCCGCTACCACGTGCGCATCGAGGGCCGCGACTTCACGCAGACCGAGCAGCGCATCATCAAGCGCCTGCTGAGCCTGACGCTGGACAGCTACGGCAGCGCCTGGCAGCCGGTCTACCCCATCGAGTTCGAATACGTGCGCTCCGAGATGCATGCCAAGCTGGCCAACATCGTCGCGCCCAACGAGGTGGTGATCAACACCACCTTCCAGATCGAGTTCGGCCCCATAGGCGGGGCGCTCAACGTCTGCATCCCCTATTCCATGATCGAGCCCATCCGCGACCTGCTGTCGAACCCGCTGCAGGACGAGATCGAGGTCGACAAGCGCTGGGTCAAGCAGCTGTCGCAACAGGTGCAAAGCGCCGAAGTCGAGCTGCGCGCGCATTTCCTGACCCTGCAGTCGAGCATAGGCCAGCTGCTGCGGCTGCAGGCCGGCGACGTGCTGCCCGTCGACATCCCCGAAACCATCATCGGCAAGGTCAACGGCGTGCCCGTCATGGAATGCGGCTACGGCACCTCCAACAACCACTATGCCCTGCGCGTGGAAAAAATGATCCACCACCAGGACAGCGACTCCAGCAAGGGAAAAGACCATGAGTGAAGACAACAAAGACCAGCCGGCGGCCGACACCGACGACTGGGGCAGCGCGCTCGCCGAACAGGCGCAGTCCACCGCGCCCGCCGCCGCGCCCGCGCCACCGCCTGTGGCAGCGCCTCCCGCCCCTGCCTCCACCGTCGCCGGCGAGCGTGTGTTCCAGCCGCTGCAAGGCAACGCCGCTTTTGAAATCGCCCGCGGCGACATAGACCGCGTGCTCGACGTGCCCGTGCAGCTGACCACCGAGCTCGGCCGCACCCGCATCACCATCAAAAGCCTGCTGCAGCTGTCCCAGGGCTCCGTCGTTGAACTCGACGGCCTGGCCGGCCAGCCCATGGACGTCTTCATCAACGGCTACCTGATCGCACAGGGCGAGGTCGTCGTCGTCAACGACAAGTTCGGCATACGCCTGACCGACATCATCACGCCGTCCGAGCGCATGCAGAAACTGAACCGATGAGCCGTGCCTTGTTTCGCGGGCTGGGCGCCCTGCTGCTCGCCGGCGTGTGCCTGTCGGCCGCCGCGGTGCTGCCCACCGTGCCCACGGCCGCGGCCGAACCGGCGCGCGCCTCCTCTTTCGGCGCCGCCGGCCTGCTGCAGGCCGGCCTGGGCCTGGCCTTTGTCGTCGCGATGATTTTCGGCTGCGCGTGGGTGGCGCGGCGCTTCGGCCTGCAGCAGACCGGCAGCGGCCGCCTGCTCAAGGTCGTCTCCAGCGCCATGGTCGGCCAGCGCGAACGCGTCGTGGTCGTCGAGATCGGCGGCCAGTGGCTGGTGGTCGGCGTGGCCGCCGGCCAGGTGCGCGCGCTGCACACCATGCCCGCGCAAAGCCTGCCCGGCAACCTTCCCGACAGCGACGCGGCGCCCGCGCCCCAGCGCTTCACCGGCCCCGGCAGCGCTTTCTCGAACAAGCTGCTCGAATCGCTGAACAAGCTCAACAAGCTCAAGAAGAGCGCCTGATGAAGATCAAGCTTCCCGGCCTGCGCGCCAGCGTGGCCCTGCTGCTGGTGCCCGCCTTCATCGTGGCCGTGCTGATGCTGCTGCCCGGGGCCGCCTCGGCCCAGGGCCTGCCCGGCATCACCAGCAGCAAAGGGCCGGGCGGCAGCCAGACCTGGTCGCTCAGCGTGCAGACGCTGGTGCTGCTGACCTCGCTGTCTTTTTTGCCCGCGCTGCTGCTGTCCATGACCAGCTTCACGCGCATCCTCATCGTGCTGGGCCTGCTGCGCACCGCCATCGGCACCCAGTCGTCACCGCCCAACCAGGTGCTGGTCGGGCTGTCGCTGTTCCTGACCTTCTTCGTCATGTCGCCGGTCTTCGACAAGGTGCACGCCACCGCCTACAAACCCTTCTCTGAAAACAAGATCAGCGCCGAGCAGGCGCTGGAACGCGGCGTCGAGCCCTTCAAGCAGTTCATGCTCAAGCAGACCCGCGAAGCCGACCTGGCCCTGTTCGCCAGGCTGGCCAACGTCGAAAAACTCGACGGCCCCGAAGACGTCAGCCTGCGCATCCTGCTGCCCTCCTTTGTCATCAGCGAACTCAAGACCGCCTTCCAGATCGGCTTCACCATCTTCATCCCCTTCCTCATCGTCGACCTGGTGGTGGCCAGCGTACTGATGTCCATGGGCATGATGATGGTGCCGCCCGCGACCATCTCGCTGCCCTTCAAGCTCATGCTCTTTGTGCTGGTCGACGGCTGGCAGCTGCTGATAGGCGCGCTGGCGCAGAGCTTTTACATCTAGCGAACGCAAAGACACCACATGACACCCGAATCCGTCATGGCCATGGGCTATGAAGCCATGAAGCTCTCATTGCTGCTGGGCGCCCCGCTGCTGCTGGTGGCCCTGGTCACCGGTTTGCTCATCAGCCTGTTCCAGGCCGCCACGCAGATCAATGAAATGACGCTGTCCTTCATCCCCAAGCTGCTGGCCGTCTTTGCCACGCTGGTGATCGCCGGGCCGTGGATGCTCAACACCGTGCTGGACTACATGCGCACCCTGTTTTCCTCCATCCCGCAAATCGTCGGCTGATGCCGCCTGATACAGGCAGCTGATGCCCCCGGTTTTTTCGGTCACCTCCGACCAGCTCAACGTCTGGATGGTGGCCTTTCTGTGGCCTTTCGTGCGCATGCTGTCCCTGCTCATCACCGCGCCCATCTTCAGCGAAGCCGCCGTTCCGCGCAGGACAAAAGTCGGCCTGGCCATGCTGCTGGCCATCGTGGTCGCGCCCACGCTGGGCCCCATGCCCAACGTGCCCGTGGCGTCCGCCGCCGGCTTCTGGATATTGATCCAGCAGGTCCTGATAGGCGCGGCCATGGGCTTTTCCATGCGCCTGGTCTTCGCGGCCGTGCAAGCCGCCGGTGAATACGCCGGCCTGCAGATGGGCCTGTCCTTCGCGTCCTTCTTCGACCCCACCAGCGGCGGCAACACCATGGTCATCGCCCGCCTGCTCAACACCATGGCCATGCTGGTGTTTCTCGCCGTCGACGGCCACCTGATGCTGGTCATGACTCTGGCCGACAGTTTTCACGTCCTGCCGATTTCCGATGCGCCGCTGACGGCCGGCGGCTGGTTCCTGCTCGCCAACGCCGGCGGTGACATCTTCGCCAGCGGCCTCATGCTGGCCCTGCCCCTGATCGCCACCCTGCTCACCCTCAACCTCGCCATGGGCATCCTGAACCGCGTGTCACCACAGTTCAGCATCTTTGCCGTCGGCTTCCCGATCACGCTGCTCGCCGGCATGGCCATGCTGCAGCTGCTGATGCAATACCTGGCGCCTTTCCTGGAGCCGCGCTTCGCGGCGGGCTTCACGGGCACGTTGGGGTTCTTGCAGGGTTTGCGGCAATAGGGCGTCTCCGCCCGTTCGCTCTCCCCGTTCGCCCTGAGCCGCCCCACCCGTTCACCCTGAGCCTGTCGAAGGGCCTGTCCTGAGCTTGCCGAAGGACTTCCTGCACGAACGGCGCATGCCCCTCGCCCATCAAGGTGTGAAGGCGCCCACAAGCCCAGGCCTGAAACAGCACCCCGCTGAAAAATTTCAATAAGCCCGACAAAGATTGACCGCGCCCGGACAATCCACCCGCCTCTATCCCTCGAACTCGAATACCGTTCAGCGTCTAAAAAACAGCCCGGCAACGCACATGACGCCGGGCGTCACCGCCGGGAGCCCTTCTCCGCAGGCCATCAACGACGCTATTCGAGGAGGCGGAAACCATGCAAAGAATCACGGCCGGAACAAAAGCCATGGCCACACGGCGAACATGGCTGGCAAACGCCGCCTGCTTCGGCATCGCACTCACCCAGCCACACATCAGCCACGCGGTAGAGCCGAACAGGAAAAAAATCGCCCCCAAGGCCGCACCCAAAACCCACTACCTGGTCTCCGCCATCCTGCGTGAGGGCGTCAAGGACTTCACCTTCAGGCTGGTCCATTCCGCGCAAGCGGCCGGCAGCGTGGACGAAGCCATCGGCATCTTCACCCGCCTGGTGATGGAAAAATACCCGGGCTACGCAATCGCACAAACCACGGTCACCGACATCACCTGGCCGCCGGACATATGCGCCACCAACAAGGCCACCGCCCCCAGAAGGCCTGAGAAGACTTTTTACGCCGTCTCCGCCGTGCTCGGCAACACCAGCAACGACCTCGACACCCTGCTCGTCAACGGCTGGCTGCCCGGCAACAGCGCCGAAGAAGTCCTGAACCGCGTCCTGCGCGACATCACCGCGAAATACCCCGACTTCACGCCCGTCAGCAAGCTGGTGACGCAGCTGGACCCTTCGCTGGCCGGCTGCCCGGCGGCCAGTCCGATGCGTATCCACGGGGAGCGCGCCTGATGAAGCTGCGCAACACCCAGGCAAGCCGCACGGTGCGCGCCGCCGCGCAGGTTTGCATGACGGTGGTCTTGGCCGGGTGCGCCACCGCCCCACCCGCACCTGCGCCATCCAACGACCAGGCCGGCCCGCCCAACTGTCAAACAGCCGAAAGCACGCTTTCGGTGCCGCCCGGACATCGCCTGGAAAAATTCGTGCTGCACTACGAAGAACGCCGCCTTTCGACGAGGGGTTTCGAAGGCCCCATCAAGCGCTTTGACATCGACGTCAGCCTGCTGGTGCCGCGGGACGACTGCCTGCAGCTGGACGCCAACGGCTGGCTCAGTGTGGTGCCCGGTCAGTGCAGCCGAGCGCCGACCAAAACCCCTTGCGAAGAGAAGCCGTGAACGCCATTGCCATGAACTGGCGCCGCGCGCTTCTCCTTTTGCTGCCCGCCGGCTGCATCGCCTTGCTGCAAGCCTGCGCGATGAAACCGCAAACCCAGTACAAGGTCTCCTTCTGCAACATGGAGGCCACGCCGGTTTCGGAGATCCGCGCCAACTACGGCGGCACCCTGTGGGAATTACCGACACTCCCTGCCCGCCCCAAAGACGGCGATGAGCGTTGCCTGGGCGGCTACTCAGTCACCACCATGCAGGCGCTGCCTGAAGCCATGGCACTCAAATGGGCCCTGGCCGGCCGCCGGTACGAAACGGCCATACCCATCAAGTCCAGGCTCAACGGGATTTACCCCACCAGCGGCCTCCAGGTGATTTTCCAGAACAGCCGGGTGGAGGTGTTTGAGTACGTTTATCCCAGCAACAACCACCTGGTGCGGCTCAGGGTTTATCCGCCGGCTGCACCCAAACCAAAGCCCGGGCCTAAAAGTCCCATTCGAGTGACGGGCATTGGCTCCGGCGAAGGCCCAAACCACGTCTTTCCTTACCTCCCCGTCAAAGCTGGCAGCACTGAACGGGCCTTCTCCAATCGACTCGCTGCTGAATCAACTTTTATTTTTGGATGAACAAAACCATGAAAACCTCCACCCCAAAACTGATCCTGGCCCTCATGGGCCTGTGCTGGCTGGCCGGCACCTGTACGGCACAGGCGCAACCGGCGCCGCCATCCGCCGCAGTCTCCGGAGCACTCAGCGAAGCCGAAATCAAAGCCAGATACCAGAACTGCTCGAATGGCCACTACAACGGCCCCCAACCTGGAAAAACCCACTACATCAAGGAAAGCTGGGTATGGGCAGTGACACCAGAATTCGCCACCAAGTTCTGCATGCCTCCTGAATATGTGAGCACGGAATTGAAAGGCGCCGAAGCAGTTGCCTACAAGTTATTAAAACCCCAAGACGAGGAAAACTGCGGCGAACAAGGCAATCCCAAAATTTGCGAGACGCGTACCGAGCACCGATTCGAAATTTATTACCGCAATGGAATGATTCCCAAAGAGTTGGAACTCTCTTATTACCACTTGCCTTATCTGCCTTCCGCCATTTTTATTAGCAGTACAAGAAAGGATTTGGAGCACTCCATCAAGGCCCGTCAGGCCAAACCAAAGTACGGCGCGTTGGATCCATTTTTCCGCGACCAGTTTGGCTTGCAGAGCATCAAGGGCGACAAGATTACCTGGCCTCTGGCAACACTGATTCCCTGGATTTACGGCGAGGAACTCTTCCAAGGCATCGACTACCTTGCTCTGGAAGGGGATCCCGGCTTCTCCCGCACGGTGAGCTGGGCTGGATCGGGGACACGCAAGATGGCAATTACTGTGCGCAAGCCCGGTACCACGCACGAACCCCTTGGGATGCTATTGAGCGATTTCGCCTTGACGATCGAACTGCCCCAATCGATGGCCGACCGCATTGTTGCCAATGACCGGGGGCCGGGCTCGCATCCCAAGGGGTTCAAGTCGGGTGCCAAGAATAAACCGTGATGGCCATTCGTAGTTTTTAACCTATACAAGGAGGACGCCCATGCGAGGCATTAAGCGATATCACGCCAAAAATTATTATTTATGTCTTGCAGGCCTTGCGTCTGGACACAGACGAAATTTTGTTCACGCCTATTTTGAAAGGTAAGACGGCAATGTCAAAACCAACTTTTCAGGCTCAAAGAATGAAACCATTTTTACTGCCATTTTTTACGGCATTTCTAGCAACAGTGTGTTTTCTTGAAGCGCTCTGTCCGCTAACCGACCTGAATCAAGTCGCGGCGGGCACTCCGCTTTACATGCCCGAGAGACTCACCGATGGCTCCATCACCGACCACTATGCCAATGACGTCGCCCTCAACAGCAACGCCGCTGGCGGTGCCGGTGATTGGACAAATAGTAAATGGAGAATCGCAGCATGAATGAACCCGTCAAATTAATACCAAGTTTTTTTGTAATCAGGCCACAGCTGGTGTCTGGAGGATGCCTTGCACTTGTCGTTTTTATCACGGTACTTCTATTTGTTAATTTTCTTCTCAATGGCATTCTTTTCTCTAGATTTTGGCCTTCTTTCGGATTGGCTTTGGCAACGCTTGCGTTAGGCATCGTGACAGTAAGGCGTGGGTTTGTAAAAACTCAAAAAAAGCGCCAGCTTGTTTTCGCCTCAATTGTCTTAAGCATTGGGGCGCTGACGATGGCACCGATTTTCTTCACGCAAGGAATTCAGCACGCATTGACTTATGCCAATTTCTATTTTGTTAAAGATGCTTATTTGCAGAAGGTCGCCATGGTAGAGCGAGCAGAGGCCCCACGATTCATCACGTTTAGGTGGGATAGCTTCCATGAAGAGTTTCTAATCTTTGATGAAAGTGATGGCCTTGACAACGGAGATGGTGTTAAGTCCAGAGATTGGTGGTTGCGCGCTAAAGAACAACAGTACAGGCTCGCCGTTTGCGATTGGTCGAGTATGAAGGTCGCGGAGCATTTTTACAGAGTGAGCTTTAACTGCGAATATCCCTACTCTGGAAGTTCTATCCCGCTGCTCTAGGTACATCAACATCTTTTCGGTTTCTCGACACAGCACGGTGACCACTTTCGCGTCTTGCGTAATTGGATTCGATCTTTCACACAACATTTTTCTAAAACAATGCCTACTTCTACAACATTTGGTATCACACCACCGGCCACTGACAGAAATGGAAACACTGTCTCCGCAAAATGGCTTCAGGATGACCTTGGAAACTACATACTCAATCCTGCAACGATGAAGCCATACGTCGTTCCCTATACGTTTGACCTTGGTTCATTCATCAATAAATATGCGGCGATGAATGTCGTGAAAAACCCGCTGGCTACGGCACAAACACTGTCCGCTTTCGTTGATAATTTTCAGGCGGGGCGGCCTGATGACCTGCAGCGTTCCTATAACGGGCATATTGGCATGCCTTTTGTTGACGATTTCAGGCCGGCGGCGTCATTCATTCTGGGGGTTGCCAGCAAAGCGGCTGGATTACCAGACTTAGCCCCGGTTCTTGGTGGCGGTGCCTACAACACCATCCAATATGGAATTGATCTTGTAAAGAAAGGCAGCTCCACCATCAATATCAACGGAGAGCTCGGCAATAACCCCCCTAATGACGCCAATATCCGCGAGGGCGAGCGTTTCTTTGATTACCTCTCGCAGGGTATTCATATTGGAATCCCACCCGTTGCCGTGAATTCGGTAACGCAGGCCGTCGCCAAAAAGTCCTACGACCTTATCCAATCCCAGACTACCGGCTTCGCCCCACTCAATACCCCAATCAGCAGCCAGACGGGAAACACCCAGACCGACGTCTACTGGGTCAAGGACAGTAGCGGAAACTACGTCAAGAATGAAAGCATCACGATACGAGACAGCGATCGTCAAATCACCGGCATTACTGCGACGCAGTACAAGTACAACAGCGACGGAACTCCCCTCAGCGCCAACAGCTATCGGTACGACAATAACGGTAACCTGCAGAACAGCCAGCCCCTGGTACCTACGTCCAACGGTCAGTCATGGACCAACGCCCCGTCAGGCACAGCAGCACCCAATGTCAAAGCACTGCAAAACTATTTCATCGACAACGGTGCCAATAGTCACAGCGTCACGCTGAAAGAGGGAGCCACACTCGACCGCATCGTTATGGCCCAGAAGAATGCCGGCAACAACATTTCGCTGACAGATCTGCAGGCCAGCAACCCCGGCATCACCGATCTCAATGGCGTTATCCCAGGCCAAGTTATCTACATCCCGCAAAAAATGGCCGACGGGTCCATTACGTACAACTATGAAGGTGGCACAGCCATCAACAGCAACGCCGCTACGGGCGAGTACCACATAGTCGTCCCCAATGCTGAAGGGGGGAACACTGTGTATAGCCGAACCTCCGACGGCAATGCCCTGGGTGGCGAAGGCTACACAGTCAAGCAAAGCAACACTGATGGCCAGGGAAACACTACCTATGCCTTCACGGGCCGGCAACTCAGTCCGACGGCCGAAATCTCTCCCGTCTCGGTGATAGAACAACTGAACGGCGTAGAGACCAGCAGCTTCTATGGAAGCGACGGAACCCTCACAGGACGCAGCAAGACACTGGATAACGCAGACGGCGCCCCCACCAGCGACACCCTGGCCAACATGCTGCAAAGCCTGCGCAATGCCACGGGCGACATGGATGACCTGGTGTTGGATGCCGCGGAGCTGCGCACACTGAGCGGTTCCCAGGCCGAAGGCGAAGCCTGGGGCGGCGCCCGCCTGCTGATGCTGGGTGACAGCGCGCTGGGCGACTACTACCGCCATCACCACGATCTCCAGACCGGCGCCGCGATTCCCCTGCAGCTCGACGACCCGGAAACCCAGGGCCTGGGCTTGCTGGATGGGTTTGACCTTGGCAATGGTGCCAGCGTGCTGGACAGCGGCAATGACACCTCCACCCTATGGAACTACCAGGCCCCCGCCGCCGGGGGCCTGGATTACTTTGACTGGGGCTATGACAGCAGTGTGGTCGACTATGCCGGCTACAGCTACGACGCCAACACCTATAGCTACAACACCTATACCTACGACAGTTATGACTACAGCGCCTATCACTACGGCAGCTACGACTATGGCGGCTACAACAACTATGACAGCTATGACTATGACAGCTACGACTATGGCTGGAGCAGTTGGTGGCCCGTCGCGCTGGACATGGACAACGATGGTATTGAACTGGTGGCCCAGGAAGACAGCCATGCCTGGTACGACATCCAGGGCGACGGCTACCGGCGCAATATCGGCTGGTTAGGGAGTGACGATGCATTCCTGGCGATTGATGAAAACCACGACGGCAAGATCACCGATGCCCGGGAACTGTCTTTTGCGATGTGGACGGCTGACACTGGCGACACCGATTTACAGGCCCTTCAAACCGCCTTCGACACCAACCATGACCAGAAATTCGATGCCCAGGATTCCCGCTTTGCCGACCTGAGGGTGTGGCAGGACAAAAACGGCGATGGCGTGAGTGACGCAGGAGAGCTCAAAACCCTGGCCGAAGCCGGTATCAAAAGCATAAGCCTCAGCGTGGCCCAAACCGACTGGAGCAACGGCGGCAACCATGTGGCCGGCTTTGCCACGTATGAAAAAACCAACGGCACGCGAGGCTGGGCCGCCGACGTAGGCTTGGGCTACGACACCCAGGGGTGGAAGGCCAGCGTGGAGAGCAACCTGGTACGCATGACCGAAAGCGGCGGTCTCGTCTACGGGATTGCACGCACCAGCGCGCTGAACCTGGACCTGGGCGCGCAGGGCCTGGATGGGGCCATAGGCGGCGCCGGCCGCGACTTGCTGGCGGCCGGAAGCAAAAAGGCCGTGCTGCTCGAAGGCGGCGCGGGCGACGACAGACTCGTAGGTGGTGCCGGCGACGACTGGCTGGCGGGCGACGCCGGTTCAGACATGCTGTTGGGTGGCGACGGCGACGATACCCTGGTGATCGATGCGCAGGATGGGCAAGGCAACCTCGATGGAGGGGCGGGCTTTGACATGGCGGTAGTGACCGGCAATGCGGCCGTATCGCTGGACCTTGGGGCGGCGGGCATTGAGGCTGCGGTAGGCGGCGTCCGCAATGACAACCTGCGCACCAGCGGCACAAGCCGGGTGATTCTGGCCGGCGGCGCAGGTAACGACGTGCTGGCCGGCAGCGCTGCCGGCGACCTGCTGTATGGCGGCACGGGCGACGACACGCTGCAAGGCGGACGCGGCAACGACGTCTATGTTTTCAACCGGGACGATGGCACCGACGACATTAGCGATGCGGCCACGGCAATAGCCACAACGATCACCACACGGGTTGAGTATTACCTGGTGGCCGTATTGGCAGGACCGGCGATTGGTAATGCACTCTACCAGCGGACTCTTGACATCGTTGCCAACTCGTTGAAGGAAACAAATACGCCTGCCGGCCATCCGGGCTACTCCCAACTTCTCACCATGGCTATGGGCTCGAGCAGGTATTGGCAATACACCACAGCCAGCCGGAGCATAGATTCAACAAGCACGACGGAAGTTGAGGTCGACGCAGGCCAGGACACCCTGCGCTTTGGCGTGGACATTGGCCGGGAAGACCTGGTATTGACGGTCAACGGCGCCGACTGGATGTTCAGCGTCGCCCACAACGGGGTAGCAATCAGCGATCGGATCACGCTGAGAAAGCAAACCAACAGCAAGGCACGCATCGAGTTTGTGGAGTTCGCCGATGGGCAAAAGTACGCCATGGAAGATCTGGTCTTTGGCACCACAGGCGCGGATGTGCTGGCGGGGACTGCGGCGGCCAATGTCATCAGCGGCGGCACCGGGGCCGATGCGATGCGCGGCGGCGCAGGTAATGACGTCTACGTGGTCGACAGCACTGGCGACAGCGTTGTGGAGAACACCAATGAGGGCACGGACACGGTGCTTTCAAGCGTCAGCTACAGCCTGGGCGCCAATGTCGAGAACCTGGCTCTCACCGGCGCGGCCTCAGTCAACGGCACCGGTAACGCCTTGAATAACACCCTCAGCGGCAACGCGGGCAACAACGTACTCGACGGAGGGCTGGGCGACGACACGCTGGACGGCGGCCAGGGCAGCGACGTGATGCAGGGTGGCGCGGGCAACGACACCTATGTGATAGAAAGCACGGGGGACGTGGTGACCGAGACGTCCTCCCTGGCCAGTGAAATTGACACCGTGTTGGCCAGCGTCAGCTACGCACTCGGCGCCAATGTGGAAAACCTGACCCTGACCGGTGCGGCGGCGATCAATGGCGCCGGCAACGCACTGAGCAACGTAATGACCGGCAACGGCGCGGCCAATGTATTGGACGGCGGCCAGGGTGACGACACGCTGGACGGTGGCGCCGGCGCGGACACACTCAATGGCGGCACTGGCGACGACCGCTATCGCTTCGGCTTGGGTGGAGGCCGGGACACCATCATTGACACCGGCGGAAACGACCGCATCGTGTTCGGCGCGGGCATCAGCGCGGCGCAGATCACCGCCAGCATGGCCAACGGACAGGTCACATTGTCTGTGGCATCCGGCGACAGCGTGAGCTTTGCCGCGCCGGCCATCAACAACTATGCGGTTGAAAAATTCGAGTTTGCCGCTGGCAGCATGAAGGATGCTGCATGGCTTAACGCCCTGCTGAACATTGCCCCCACCGGGGCAAACAAAACCCTCACGCTCAATGAAGACGGCAGCTATGCGATCACCGCCGCCGATCTGGGTTTTGCCGACGCCAATCCCGGCGACAGCCTGAGCGCCGTGCGCATCGACAGCTTGCCGGCGGCCGGCAGCCTGAAACTGAACGGCGCAGCCGTCACCGCCGCGCAAGTCATCAGCGCCGCCGACCTGGCTGCCGGCCGCCTCGTGTTCACTCCAGCAGCCAACGCCAACGGCAATAGCTATGCCGGCCTGTCGTTCTCGGTCAAGGACCAGTACGGTGCGTTTGATACCGCGCCCAACACCTTGACCTTCAACGTCACGGCAATCAATGACGCGCCCACCGGCGCGATCAGTTTGCTGCGATCAGGTATGGCTGTGACCTCTGCTACCACCGTCCAGCAAGGCGATGTGCTGAACGTCTCCAGTACCTTGGCCGATGTCGATGGCTTGGGAGCCTTCAGCTACCAATGGCAAAGCTCGGTGGATGGCAGCAACTGGAATGCCATCAGCGGCGCAACCGCCAGCAGCTTGGCCCTGGCCCTTACTCTGGCCGGTCAAACGCTGCGGGTGGCCGTCAGCTATACCGACGGCTTCGGAACCGTAGAGAGGGTGACCACGGCGGCCACCGCAGCAGTCAACCGAATGGTTGGCACGTCCGGCGCCGACACACTTGCAGGTACCGCAGGTGTGGACCGGCTCGAAGGCCTGGCCGGCAATGACAGCTATACGATCAACAACGCAGGTGACGTGGTGTTGGAGAACTCCAACGAGGGTATCGACAACGTCACCACGTCCATCGACTACACCCTCACGACCAATGTGGAGAACCTTAGCCTGACGGGGATGGCGGCCATCAGTGGCTTTGGCAATGCGTTTGACAACATGGTCACGGGTAACGGCGGCATCAACACACTCCGTGGCGGTTGGGGCAACGACACCTTGGGCGGAGGCGCTGGCGACGATGTGATGGACCAGGCCACCTTGGAGCCGATCCGGCTATTCGCTTATGCAGCGAGCGCGCGGCCCTTTGTCGGCGACCAGTCTATGGTGGATGTGGCCATCTCAGGCGGCTGGATGCCTTCGGCCCATGTAGGCCAGACTTTGCAGATTTTTGGCTTATCCACGGTGGACAAGGTCTATGTGACGGCCGGCAGCAGCGTGGATGCCACGAATATGGGTGGAGGCGTTGACGACATCTACCTGACGGGCCGCCTGGGCGACTATGCGACGGCTTACGCAGGCAACACGATCACGCTGACACGTCAAACCGGCTTGCCCGCCGGTCAAGCGGAGGTGGTGAAGATATCCGGTGGATCAGCAGTCTTGACGGACAACGTGTATTTCAGCGACGGCTATATCAAAACCAATGCCTTGCTCAATTCCTTGAAAGCGGGTACTGCGGTGGTGCTGGACCCTAGCCAGCGCACGGATGCGTCCATCGCCCCGCCGGTATTCAGCGAAGGCGCGGACAGCATGGCCGGCGGCCTGGGTAACGACACCTTTATGGTCGACGACGCGGGCGACGTGGTGACCGAACTGGCGGGCGAAGGCACGGACACGGTGCAAAGCTACCTGGGCAATTACACCCTGGCGGCCAATGTCGAAAACCTCACACTGATGAGCAGCTTGAATGCCGGCGGCACCGGCAATGCACTGAACAACATCATCACAGGCAACAGCGGCAACAATGTTTTGCAAGGCGGCTGGGGTAACGACATGCTCTCAGGCGGCGCGGGCGACGATGTGATGGACACGGCGACGCCACAGCCGATCAAGTTGGCAATCCTCACGGGCAGCTTGACGGCCAAGCTCGTTACCGGTGACCAGGTGATCAATGAAATCGCCATGTCGGGCAGCTGGGCGCCTTCGGGCCACGTGGGCCAGACCCTGCAGATTTTGGGATCATCTGCTGTGGACAAAGTCTACGTGACAGCCGGCAGCAGCGTGGATGCTTCGGGCCTGGGTGGAGGCATTGATGAAATCTACCTAACGGGCCGCCTGGGCGATTATGCGGCCGCGCACGCGGGAAACACGATCACGCTGACACGCCAAAGCGGATTGCCCGCCGGACAAGTGGAAGTGGTCAAGTTCAGCGGCGGTACTGCAGTGCAACTCGACAATGTGTATTTCAGCGACGGTTTTATCCAGAACTATGCGCTGTCCAATGCCATCAAAGCAGGCACGGCTGCGATGCTGGATGGCAGCCGGCGCACGGATGCTTCCATCGCCCCGGCGGTATTTAGCGAAGGCGCGGACAGTATGGCGGGCGGCATGGGTAACGATACCTTTATGGTCGACGACGCGGGCGACGTGGTGACCGAGCTGGCCGGCGAAGGCACGGACACGGTGCAAAGCTACCTGGGCAATTACACCCTGGCGGCCAATGTCGAAAACCTCACACTGGTGGGAAGCCTGAACGCCAACGGAACAGGCAATGCGCTGGACAACGAGTTGACCGGCAATGCGAGTAACAACACCCTGGCAGGCGGCGCCGGCAGCGACACCTACCAAGCCTATCGAGGCATGGCCCAGGACCGCATCGTCGAGAACGACGCCACGGTCGGCAACACCGACGTACTGTCTTTCATCACCGGCGTGTCGAATAACCAGCTGTGGTTCAGCCACACGGGCAACGACCTGGCGATCAACATCATCGGCACGGCCGACAGGATGACGGTGCAGAACTGGTACTTGGGCAACCAGTACCACGTCGAACAGATCAAGACCAGCGACAACAAGGTACTGCTCGACACCCAGGTCGAGGCCCTCGTGCAAGCGATGGCCGGCTTTGTGCCGCCGAGCATGGGCCAGACGACGTTGACAGCCGCGCAGCAAACAGCGCTCGCGCCTGTGCTGGCCGCCAACTGGCACTAAGCCATCTCTTTCCGGCCGGGCGAAGCCGCCCGGCCACCCCACTTACAGATAGTTAAACAACGAAATCTGCTGGATCTGTACAAAGGTCTGCTGGCTCGCCTTCAGCGCCGTCTCGCGCTGGTAGAACTCGGAGATGGCGCTGGCGTAGTCCAGGTCTTGCAGGTCCGACAGGTAGCTCTTGTCGTACAGGGTGCGGCTGTCGCCGGTGTCGCCCAGGGCGTCGAGTTCCTGCAACCGGGTGCCGACGGAGGCGCGCACGGTGATCACGTTGTCGTGGGCGTTGGTGATCTTGCGGTTGGCGGTGCTCAGGGCGTTGAGCAGGGCGGCGCGGCCGGGCTGGCCGGCGTTGTCGACGGGGGTGCGCAGCGCCTTGATGGCGTCGCTTATGGTGGCGAAGACGTCGGTGCCGGCGTTTTTGGCGGTGGCGACGTGAAAGCTGTCGCCGGCCGCGGGGGCGCCGGTGATGTTGAGCTGCAGGCCGCCGAACTGGATGGGGCTGCCGGCGGTGAAGGTGGTGGACGGCACGATGGCCACCGGCGGCACCGTGTTGGTGTCGACCTGGTAGGTCGTGGGCGTGGTGAAGGTGATGACGAAGTCTTTGCCGTAGTTGGCATCACCCATATCGACCACCGAGGTCGTGCCGAACACGCCGCTGCCGGTGTTGCCGGCCTGCTGCTGGCTGACGTAACCCGCGCCGCCCTGCACACTCTGGAAGATGCTGCGGCCGTCGTCGGTGCCGGCCATCTGCCGCGACACGTCGACCTGCATCAGGCGCTGGCCCTGGTCGCCGGCATACAAAATGCTGCCGTCGGGCTGCTTCACGAACGGCGGGCTGCCGCTCTTGAAGCCGGCGAACAGGTACTGGCCGTTGCCGTCGTCGGCGTTGGCGATGCCCTGCAGCTGGTCGTAAGCGCTTTGCAGCGTGGTGGCCAGGGTGGCGCGGTCGGCGTCGGTCAGGGTGCCGTTGCCGGCCTCGACCAGCAGGCTTTTGATGCCCTGCAGCACGGTGGTCGCGCTTTGCAGGTTGTTCTCCTCAAGCGACAAAGTCTGCGTGGCCTGGGCGCGGCTGGTCGCGTACTGCGAATTCAGCGCGATCGACTGCGAGACCGCCAGCGCGCGCGTGGCGCCCAGCGGGTCGTCCGAGGGCGCGAGGATTCTGGTCATGGCGCCGATTTGCTGCTGCACGCGCAGCAGGCTGCTTTGCTGCGAGGCCATGCCGGCGCGGCTCTGATCGTAAAAAGACTGGGTGCTGACGCGCATGGTGAACTCCTGGTGGCCTTGCTGGCTGCTTGTGTATTTGCTTGTGCTCGTAAGTGAGCGCTTAGTTGATGGCCAGGACCGCGTCGAACATCTCCGACGCCGTCTGGATCACCTTGGCATTGGCCTGGTACATCTGCTGGTACATCAGCAGGTTCATGGCTTCCTCGTCCTTGTTCACGCCCGACACCGACTGCTGCGCGGCGCTGATCTGCACGGCCAGGCTGGTCTGCGCGCTGCCGGCGATCTGGATCTGGCGTGCCTTGTTGCCGACGGTGCTCACCAGCTGGGCATAGGCGTCGTTGAAGCTGGCGGTGCCGTTGCCGATGGTTTTCTTGTTCTGCAAGCCGCCCAGCAACAGGGCATTGCTGCCGTCGGAGACGCCGCCGCTGTTCTTCGCGATGGTGAAGGTGTCGCCGTTGGCGGGCGCGCCGCTCAGGGTGACGCTGATGCCGTTGAAGCTCATGGTCGCGCCGGGCGTGTAGTTGACGGATGCGCCGGGCGCGTAGGGGCTGGCGGGGTCGGGCGTGCCGTCGGCGCGCGTCACGGTGACGGCGGCGCCGGCCGGGAAGCCCGAAAGCTGGCTGGTGGCGGCGTCGTAAGTGAGCGTCACCTTCGCGGCCAGCGGCGCGCCGGGGTAGGCCGCGTCGACCGTGCCGGCGCTGATCTTGCCGCTGCCCTGGTTGGCGGCCGTGTTGCCGGTCACGATGGGCGAGGCCGCCGCGATCTTGGCCGGGTCGGTCACCAGCACCGCCAGGTCGCGCGCGCCGCTGCGCGTGGGCTGGATCAAAAAGGAATCGCCCGGCGCGCCGGCGCCGCTGGCCAGCGTCAGGGTGACGCCGTCAAACGTCGTGGTGTTGGCGGGCGCGGCGCCGGGGAAGCCGGCGGCCAGCGGAATGGACTTGTTGTCGGACAGCCGGGTCAGCGTGTAGGAGGGGCCTGCGCCCACGTCCAGGCGGTAGTCGCTGATGGTCAGCTGGTTGCTGTCGGAGAACGACGGCGTCATCACCAGGTTGCCGGTGTTGCGGCTGTTCGCCAGCAGGTTGGGGGTGGACTGCGAGAAGAAGTCGGTGCCCAGCGCGCCGTTCAGGTCGATACCGAGCTTGTGCTGGTCGTTGAAGGCATCCGACATGGCGATCGCCATGCGGCCCAGCGAGTTTTGCGCGGGGATCAAGGTCTCGTTGCGGAACTGCAGCAAGCCGCCCATCATGCCGCCGCCGCTGAGCATGCTGTCGGGCAGTTCCACGGCACGGCCGGCGGCGTTCACGGCCGCAACGGCGATGCGGCTGGGGTCGGCCGCGGAACGCACGGCCGAGAGCTTGGTGGCGCTGTCGCCCAGCACCAGGGTCTGGCCGCTGCCGATGGTGATGTTGTACTGGCCGCCGTCCTGCACCACAAGCTTGGTGCCGACCAGCAGGCCCAGCTGGCTGACCAGCAGGTCGCGCTGGTCCAGCAGGTCGTTGGGCGCTTGCCCGCCCGTGCCGTTGCTGTACACGGCGACCTGCTTGTTCAGGTTGGCGATCTGCTCGGCGTAGGTGTTGATCTGGTCGACGGTGCCGGATATCTGGTCGTTGGTGGTGCTGTTCAGGCCGGTCAGGTACTGGTCCATGGAGCGGAACTGGTTGGCCGTGGCTTGCGCGGAGCTGATCATCTGCTGGCGCGCCGCCGTGTCGGCCGGTGTGTTGGCCACGGCCTGGATGTTGGTGAACAGCGACTGCAGCTGGGGCGCCAGGCCGGCTTTCTGGTTGGCCAGCAGGTTGTCGATCTGGCTGATCTGCGTGTAGTAGGTCGACAGCGACTGGTTCAGCGACACCGCGCTGTTGAGCTGCGAGACCAGGTAGGCGTCGTAGCTGCGGGTCACGTCCACCACCTTGGCGCCGTTGCCGAAGAAACCGACGCTGGCGCGGTAGCTGCCGCCGGCGGTCGCGATCTGCGCGGACTGGCGGTTGTAGCCGACGGTGTTGACGTTGGCGGTGTTGTGGCCGGTGGTGACCAGCGCGGCCTGTGCGGCGTTCAGGCCGCTCAGGCCCGTGTAAAACATGCTATTGGACATAAATCGGGTCTTTCACGGCGACGGTTCGCGCCTGGGAGTGCTGATGACGCTCACGGGATAGATACATACATAACGGCCGGGGCCTGGGAAAACTTGAGGTGTATTCCTGATCAAATTACTTCCGGCTCCCATTCCTTCTTCATTCCCTCTCCCTCCGGGAGAGGGTTAGGGTGAGGCCTCCCCCGATTTGGATGGGTTGTGTTTGACAGGCCGTCGGCCCTCACCCCCCGCCCTCTCCCAGGGGGGAGAGGGAGCAAGACAGAAATACGCTGCTTACGCGGCCAGAGATTTCTGCCATCTTTTTGCCCGCTCTTCAAATTCACGCTGCCGGTCTTCATCGGCCATGCCGGCTTTGTAGACCGAGTCGCCGATCATTCCCTTGATTTCCTTGACGGCCGCCGCGCTGCGTTGCGCCAGGCTTTTCACCTCGGCGGCCACCAGCGCAAAACCACGGCCCTGCTCGCCGGCGCGCGCTGCCTCGGCGGCCGCGCTCTGCGCCACGCTGCGGGTCTGCAGCGCGATCTCGTCGATCACGCCGATGATGTCGACGATCTTGTGGGAAGGAACATAACCGGCCTCGCCGCCGGCCGGGGGCGCGGGCTGCGCCGCTTGGCCCAGCGTGGAGGCCAGCGCCAGGTCGGCGGCGTTCGGTACGGGGTAACGGGTTGTCGCGTTCATGCGCATTCCTTGGAAATCATTGCTGCGGCCTGCAAGGGATATCCTGGCACGCCTTGCTTTTGTTTATCGGCTGGTTGCGGTGGAAACTTGAGCCGGAACTGCGTTCGTTCCGGGCTTTTTTTCATCCGTTTTTTAGAAGGTTTCCCAATCGCCGCCGGCTGCCGCCAGCTCGCGCGGCGCGGCGATGGCCTGCTGCGCCTGGGGTGGTTGTTTGGGCTTGGCGGCCGGGCGCGCGGCGGCCTTGGGGCGCTGCGCCGTGGGCGGCAGTTCATGGCCGTCCTCCAGCTGGAACACACTGACGACCTGTGAGAGCTCACCGGCCTGCTCCTGCAGCGACGATGCGGCAGCGGCCGCTTCCTCCACCAGCGCGGCGTTCTGCTGCGTGACCTGGTCCATCTGCGTGATGGCCTGGTTGACCTGTTCGATGCCGGCCGTCTGCTCCTGGCTCGCGGCCGTGATCTCGGCCATGATGTCGGTCACGCGCTTGACGCTGTCGACGATCTCGTCCATGGTGCGGCCGGCTTCGGCGACCTGCTTGCTGCCCTCTTCGACCTTGTCGACCGAGTCACCGATCAGGGTCTTGATTTCCTTGGCGGCTGCGGCGCTGCGTTGCGCGAGGTTGCGAACTTCAGCGGCCACCACGGCAAAGCCACGGCCTTGTTCACCGGCACGCGCCGCTTCCACAGCCGCATTCAAAGCCAGGATGTTGGTCTGGAAGGCAATGCCGTCGATGACACCGATGATGTCGACGATCTTGCGCGAGGACGCATTGATCGCGCCCATGGTGCCGACCACTTCAGCGACCACGCTGCCGCCCTTGACGGCGACGCTGGAGGCCGACACGGCCAGCTGGTTGGCCTGGCGCGCATTGTCGGCATTCTGTTTCACGGTCGACGTGAGTTCTTCCATCGAAGCGGCGGTTTCTTCCAGCGAACTCGCCTGCTCTTCAGTGCGTGACGACAGGTCATGGTTGCCGGCGGCAATTTCGCTGCTGGCCGTGGCGATGGTGCCGCTGGCCTGGCGGATCTGGCTGATCACGCGGGTCAGTTCCTGCTGCATCTTGTGGATGGCATACAGCAGGCTGCGGCTGTCGCCCTTGCGCAGGTCCACGTGCACCGTCAGGTCGCCCGCGGCCACACGGTCGACGATGCCCGCGGCATAGGCCGGCTCGCCGCCGATCTGCAGGCCCAGCATGCGCGCCATCGCCACGCCCAGGCCTATGCTGGCGGCGATGCCGGCCAGCACCAGCACCAGCATCATCAAACGCGAGGCCTTGTAGGTGCCGGCCACGTTCTCCATGCTGGCCTTGGCCTGCTCGTCGCTGTAGGCGACCATTTTCTGCAGGATTTCCTCGACCACGCGCGAGTCCTTCACCAGCACCGCGCTGTCGTCGAACACCTTGCCGTCGTACTGCGAGGAGTCCAGCGACTGCTTCATGAGCAGCGCCACAAAATCCGTCATCTGCTGCTTGAGCGCCGGCATTTTGGCGGCGTACTGCTGGTACAGCGCCGCGCCCGAGGCCTCGTCTTCCAGCAAGGGCTTGACCTCGGCCATCAGCTCGTCAACCTCCTTCAAGGCCGCCGTGATGTCTTTTTTGCCGGTGTTGCGCTCGCCGATGGACGAGGCCGACAACAGCGTCATCTGCGCCCGGCTGGCGTACAGCAGGTGGATGTTCGCCTCCTGCACGCCCTTGAGGCCGCGCACCTCCTCGTTGTAGAGGGTCTCGGTGGCGGCGCTGATGCGGCCCATGTGAAAAATGCCCAGGCCGCCAATGACGGCGCCTATGGCCGCGACGACGAGGAAACTGCCGACCAGCTTGGTCATGACGCGAAGTTGATGAAACCACTGCATATTTTTATTCCTTGGATGGCCGCGGATGCGAACGTTGAACTCAACAGATAACAAACACAAAAACTAGACAGGCTCCCAATGCCCGGCGGTCGCCGATGACGTGCCCGATGGGGGGATGCGCGCCAGGCGCCGCGATGCGGGGTGGGCCTCTTCAAGCCGGAACACGCCGACCACCTGCGACAGCCCGGCGGCCTGCTCCTGCAGCGACGACGCCGCGGCGGCGGCTTGCTCGACCAGCGCGGCGTTCTGCTGTGTGACCTGGTCCATCTGCGTGATGGCCCGGTTGACTTGCTCGATGCCGGCCGTCTGCTCCTGGCTGGCGGCGGTGATCTCGGCCATGATGTCGGTCACGCGCTTGACGCTGGCGACGATTTCGTCCATGGTCTTTCCGGCCTCGGCGACTTGTTGGCTGCCCTCTTCGACTTTGTCGACAGAGTCGCCGATCAGGGTCTTGATTTCTTTCGCGGCGGCGGCGCTGCGCTGGGCCAGGGTCCGCACCTCGGCGGCCACGACCGCAAAGCCCCGGCCCTGCTCACCGGCGCGCGCGGCTTCCACGGCGGCATTCAAGGCCAGGATGTTGGTCTGGAAGGCAATGCCGTCGATCACGCCGATGATGTCGACGATCTTTCTGGACGAGGCATTGATGGCATCCATGGTGCCGACGACCTCGGCCACCACGCTGCCGCCCTTGACGGCCACGCTGGAGGCCGTCACGGCCAGCTGATTGGCCTGCCGGGCGTTGTCGGCATTCTGCTTGACGGTGCCCGTCAACTCTTCCATCGAGGCCGCGGTTTCTTCGAGCGAGCTGGCCTGCTGCCCGGTGCGCGCGGACAAATCATGGTTGCCGGCCGCGATCTGGCTGGAGGCGGTCGCGATGGTGTCGGTGCCGGCGCGGACCTCGCCCACCACCTTGAGCAACCTGTCGCGCATGCCGCGCATCGCATGCAGCAGGCTGGCCTGGTCCCCGTCCTTCAGCGAAATGGCAACCGTCAGGTCGCCCGCCGCGATCTGGTGGGCGATGCGGGTCGCCAGCGCGGGCTCGCCGCCCAGCTGGCGCAGCAGGCTGCGGATGATGGCGGCGGCCACGGCGATGCTGGAGGCCAGGCCCGCGAGCAGCACCGCCAGCATCAGCCAGTTCGCCGAGGCAATGTCGCCTTTCGCGGCGGCTTCATCCGCCGAAAACCGCCGGGTCGCCATGTCCACAACCTGGTCGACGGCCTTGCGGTGCGCTTCATAGTGCTGCGTCAAACGGGCCATGGCGGCCGCGGCGGCGGCAGGGTCCTGCCTGTCCATCGCGGGGATGAATTCATTGGCGGCGACCGCGTAAAACGCCAGGGCGGGTGTGTGGCCCTGTTCGAGGAAGACCTGGCGCAGGTCTTTTTCCAGCGGCTGCGTTTGCCAGAAGGCATGGCGCGTGTCGTACTCGCCCTTCAGGGCTGCCAGGCGCGCCACCAGCTGTTTGCGCACGCCCGCATCGGGCGCATCCTGGATCTGCATGCAGACCAGGTAGGACTCGATGATGTATTCCGGCGGCGGCAGGATGTCGGCAATCAGGTCCTTGCTCTGGACGATGCGCTCATACAGCGGCCCGTTCACCTTGACCTCGTGAAGCGTCTTGAAAGACCAGGCGCCGCAGGCGATAAAACCGCACGCGAAACATCCCATCAAGACGACAAAACGGGTTTTGATGTTGAGCTGGCTGAGCATCATGTCTGCGTCAAAGGCCCAAGGCCTGGCGCTCCCGGCTTTCGGCCGCTACAACGGCCTCCTTGATCGGCGCCGCGATGGCCTGCCGCGCGCGGGGCGGTTGGCGGGGCGCCGGCCTGCTGGCGTAGGCCGGGACCGCATACTGGATGTCGCGGTCATGGCCGCCTTCCAGCTTGAACACACTGACCACCTGCGAGAGGTTCCCGGCCTGTTCCTGCATGGAAGATGCAGCTGCGGCAGCCTCTTCGACCAGCGCGGCATTCTGCTGCGTGACCTGGTCCATTTGTGTAATCGCCTGGTTGACCTGTTCGATGCCGGCCGTCTGTTCGTGGCTGGCAGCCGTGATCTCGGCCATGATGTCGGTGACGCGTTTTACGCTGCTGACGATCTCGTCCATGGTGCGGCCGGCCTCGGCGACCTGCTTGCTGCCTTCCTCGACCTTGCCGACCGAGTCGCCGATCAGGGCCTTGATTTCTTTCGCGGCGGCGGCGCTGCGTTGGGCCAGGCTTCGAACCTCGGCGGCAACCACCGCAAAGCCCCGGCCCTGCTCACCGGCACGCGCGGCTTCCACCGCGGCATTCAAGGCCAGGATGTTGGTCTGGAAGGCAATGCCGTCGATCACGCTGATGATGTCGACGATTTTTTTCGAGGAGGCATTGATGGCGCCCATGGTGCCGACCACGTCGGCCACCACGCTGCCGCCCTTGACGGCAATGCTGGAGGCCGAGACCGCGAGCTGGTTGGCCTGCTTCGCGTTGTCGGCGTTCTGCTTGACGGTGGAGGTGATCTGCTCCATCGAAGCGGCCGTCTCTTCCAGCGCGCTGGCCTGCTGTTCGGTGCGCGACGACAGGTCATGGTTGCCGGCGGCGATCTGGCTGGAAGCGGTGGCGATGGTGTCGGTGCCGCTGCGCACGTTGCCGACGATGCCCACCAGGTTGTCGTTCATGTTCTTCAGGGCCTGCATCAGCTGGCCGGTCTCGTCCTGGCTGCCGACCACGATGCGGCTGGTCAGGTCGCCGGCGGCCACGGTCTCGGCCACCTGCAGGGCGCGGCTCAGCGGGCGCGTGATGCCCAGCGTGAGCCACCACGACAGCAGGCCGCCCAGCGCCAGCGCCGCCAGCGCCATGGCGCCCAGGCTCATGCGGCTGGAGCGGTAGAGCACGTCGATGGCGCTCACCGTCTGGTCGATGTGGTTTTTCTGGAAAGACAGCATGGCCTTGATGCTGGCGTCGTAGGCTTCCAGCGCCGGCACCAGCTTGGTGTCCACCAGTTCCACCGCCTGCGCGGACTGGCCTTCGGCCTTGAGCTTGAGGGCCGCCGTGCGCAAGCCGATGTAGGCCGTGCGTTTTTTCATGCTGTCTTCGTACAGGCTTTTTTCTTCCGGCGTGTCCAGCATGGCCAGCAGCTTTCCCGAGGTCTCGGTGATGGCCAGGCTGGTTTTGGCGATGTTCTTCTGGAAATATTCCTGGTCGTGCGGGTCGTCGGTTTTCACCAGCGCGAAGGTGCGCACGCTGTTGGTGCTGGTCGCGACCAGCCAGTCGGCCGCGAGCCGCTCCTTGACCAGCGCCTGGCTGGCCATGTCGCTGGTGGCATGGCCCACGCCCTGCAGGCGCCAGATGCCCAGCACCGCGATGGCCGTGAGGAACACCAGCACCAGCGCGAAGCCCAGGCCCAGGCGGGTGCCGATCTTGAAATTACGGATAAGCATGAAACTCTTTGTAGAAGGTGACGTGTGTGTGCATAGCCGGCGCAACGCGTCAGGTCATCTGCTTCATGATGCGGACCAGTTTTCCGCCGTACTCGGGATCCGTCGCATAACCGGCGCGCTGCAGGCCGTGCGCCGCCTCGGCCGGGTCGCGCGTGGCGACCACGCCGGAATAGCGCGGGTTGTTCGACAGGAATTTCGCGTAGTCGGCAAAGGCCTCGTCGTACGAGCCGTAGGCGCGGAAAGCGGCGCGGGTCTTCTGCGGCGCGCCGTTGACAAATTCGGTGGTGGCGCTTTCGGCCACCGGGCCTTTCCAGCTGCGGTCGGCCTTGATGCCGAAGACGTTGAAGCTGGTGCTGCCGTCTTCCATGCGGATTTCGCGCTTGCCCCAGCCGGACTCCAGCGCGGCCTGCGCCATGATCAGTTGCGCCGGCACGCCGCTGGCTTCGCTGGCGCGCTGCGCGGCCGGCAGCATGCGCGAGACAAAGGCCTCGACGTGCGCCTGCGGCAGCGCGCTGCGGCTCAGCGTCGCCTGCGCGGTGGCTTCCTCATACACCGAGAGGTCCACCCGGCCGGCGGCGGGCGCATAGGCCTGCGGCATGGGGAGTGACCTGGGCGCCACCGCGCCGGCCCCGCCGGGGAACATGGGCTGCATGGGAAGGCCGCCGGCTTGCGGCGCGGCGTCCCCGCCCGTCATGCGGCTCAACTGCGCATACATCGCATCGGCCAGGCCCAGGCCGCGGCCCGAGAGGTTTTGCGACAGCTGCTGGTCCAGCATCGAGGTGTACATTTTTTCCGACTGGCTGCTGAACATGCCGTCCTGGGGCGTGGCGTCGCGCATGCTTTTGAGCACCATGTTCATGAACATGACCTCGAACTGCTTGGAGGCCTGCTTCATGCCCTCCTGCGGCGAGCTGCGCGCCGTGCGCCGGAGTTCGTCGACGCCCTGGATGTCCAGCGACAGGCGCTGGTCGAGGACGCCGGAGGCCGGTGTGTTCAGGCCGCTGGTGCCGGCGATGGAGGTATTGCTCATGCTGCTTAGATGATTTCGAGTTCGGCGCGCAGCGCGCCCGCGGCCTTCATGGCCTGCAGGATGGACACCAGGTCCTGCGGGTTCGCGCCCAGGGCGTTCAGGCCCTTGATCACGTCGGCCAGCGATGCGCCGCCCTTGACGACCTGCAGCGCGCCGCCGCCCTGGCTCAGTTCGATCTGCGAGCGCTGGGTGGCCACGGTGTTGCCGCCCGACAAGGGGCCGGGCTGGCTGATGACGGGGTCGGTGTTGATGACCACCGACAGGCTGCCGTGCGCGACGGCGCAGTCGTTGATGCGCACCGTCTGGTTCATCACGACCGAGCCGGTGCGCGCGTTGATCACCACCTTGGCCACGGCCTGCGCCGGGTTCACGTCGATGTCCTCGATGCGGGCCAGGAAACCGACGCGCTCTTCGGGGCGGGCCGGCGCGCTGACCTGGATCATGCGGGCGTCCAGCGCCTGCGCCGTGCCGGGGCCGAAGCTGCGGTTGATCGCGTCCACGGCTTTTTGCGCGGTGCCGAAATCGCTTTTGTTGAGTTCAATCACCAGCGTGCCGTCGCCGCCCAGCGGGGACTCCACCGCGCGCTCGACGATGGCGCCGGCCGGGATGCGGCCCGAACTGAGCTGGTTGACCTTGACCTGGCTGCCGCTGGCCGACGCGCCGGCGCCGCCCACCACCATATTGCCCTGCGCCAGCGCATAGACCTGGCCGTCCGCGCCCTTGAGCGGCGTCATCAGCAAGGTGCCGCCGCGCAGGCTCTTGGCATTGCCCAGCGAAGACACCGTGATGTCGATGGCCTGGCCCGGCCGCACAAAGGGCGGCAGCACGGCGGTCACCATCACGGCGGCCACGTTTTTGAGCTGCATGTTGGTGCCGGGCGGCACCGTCACGCCGAGCTGGCCCAGCATGTTGTTCAGGCTTTGCGTGGTGAAAGGCGTCTGCATGGTCTGGTCGCCGCTGCCGTCCAGGCCCACCATCAGGCCGTAGCCGATCAGCGGGTTGTCGCGCACGCCCTGGATGCTGGC